>JALOOX010000057.1 GCA_025454175.1 Syntrophobacteraceae bacterium
GTCTCCGGCCCGACGACCAGATCCGACACCCTTCCCTCTCGAACCCATCCCTTGAAATCCGAATAGGTGGCCTTTTCCCTCCGCTGCCCGCCCATCTGCCCATGAAACCAGGACAGGAGCAGCATGGCCGCGATGAAATACCAGATGGAAAACCGGACCTTCCTCTGGGATGCGTCGGAGCCCTTCGGGGCGCCCTCTCCTCGATCCTTGATGCGATTCATGATCTTTTCCATCAGGCCGTGATTTTCGTTGCTCTTTCCTGCCATTGATCACCCCTTTATGGTGAGAAGACGCCGCCACGGGACGGTTTCGGAGGAAGTCGTGCCGCATGCCATGGCTGACACCGTTGGCAGTCTCTTCTCCGGGGGATTGCGGTCGTTCGCGGGCCGTGCACTTGTCACTCATTGGTCCATATCCTCCGGCTGTCCGCAGGTCCACGGATCCTGCCCGGGTCGACACGAACCCCCGACTCCAGTCGAGCCGATCAGGCGCTTCACGAGACCGGCACACGAGACCCTTGAAGGCTGGGGCCATCTCCCCCCAAATCTTTCCATCACCCCACATCGTATCAGGATGAGTCAATTCTAAGCACAATGGGGATGAATGTCTCACCGGGCGACGGCGATGCCACGGTGACATGTGCTCGGGTGCAATCCCCGATTCAAGTCAGAACCATACAGTCCAGCACAACGTTCTCGCCACCGGTCGGGCACACTGGAGCATTGAGAATAGCCGCCACTGCATCTTTGACAGGAACTGCGTGAAGATCGCGGCAGGATTCGCACTGGCCGCGGTTCGGAAAACATCACCCTGGAATGACGAAAGACCCGTGCGCTTCTCAAAGTCCATAAAAAAGAACAAATCCACCGTGGGGGAGTATCCTCAAGACGTTGCTCGCCGCAGCGATGGGTGCTATCGTTTTGGCAGCATCATTGGGAGAAGAGGAGGACCCAGGATATGGCGCAAATTCTTATCTGACCCTTGCCATCGCTCTCGGGTCACGGATGGTCACAGCCGACCGTCGTTTTTATAACCACGTTCGCAGGAATCAGTTTGCCGAAGAAAACCTCTGTTGGGTTGAGGACCTGCCTCACATTGGCGGCAAGACGTAAATGCTTGCCCGGGATTGGAATACCCGCATCGGACATGGGGAGGCGATAGGATGGAGGCTTCAGTGGAGAGGGAAATGGAAAGAGACGGGGCGGAGCTCACGGACCTGGTCGAGCTGGCGCGCTGGCTCGGTGCCAGTGACGTGGCGATGGTCTCCGCCGGGGAGCTCTCGGCGGAGGATGATCTGGCAAGGCTCTGTCTCGATCCGCCATGCGAGAATTACGGGATGTCGGCTGGTTGTCCGCCGCATGTCGCCGGCCCTTCCGCATTTCGAGAGCTCGTGAGCGAATATGAATGGGCGCTGGTTTTCAGGATCGAAGTCCCTTCACAGATCCTTTTTTCAGATGAGCGCCGGGAAGTATTCAGGCTGCTGCACGAAATCGCCGCCGAGGTGGAGCAATCGGCCGTGCAGATGGGCTATCGCAAATCGAAAGGCTTTGCGGGCGGCTCCTGCAAACAGCTTTTTTGTCGGGACCGGCGGGCGTGCCGGGTGGTGAGTGAAGGGAGACCGTGCCGGAATCCCGGCCAGGCCCGGCCATCCATGTCGGGCTTCGGCATCAACGTGTCGAAGCTCATGCAGACCGCGGGCTGGAGCATGAACCGAGCCGACGGCAAGACCGACAGGGACAGGACTTCCGGCACGGGAACGGTTTGTGGACTGGTCCTCGTCGGGTGACGGGCTTGTCTCTTGTGTGACTGTTCTGTGAACCTCGCGACAAGTAACGTCTCAAAAACTGCACTGTCATTGAGAAGTTACCGTGACAAGGATTTATCTTGACGGTTCAGATGCTCATCCTCCTTGCCATTGTCTCCATCGCGCTCGTCCTGTTCATGAGCGGCCGGCTGCGCGTGGATCTGGTGGGGCTGCTGGTTCTCTCAGCCCTTGCGTTGACGGGGCTGGTCACTCCACAGGACGCGCTGGCCGGCTTCAGCAGCCCCGCGGTGGTCACCGTATGGGCCATGTTCATCCTGTCCGCGGGCCTGACGCGAACCGGGATCGCCCAACAGCTGGGGCAGCCGCTCCAGCGCTTTGCAAAATCCAGCGAAGCCCTGCTCACGGTGGTTCTGATGCTGGCCGCCAGTGTGCTCTCGGCCCTCATCAACACGGTGACCGTGGCCGCCATTCTCCTGCCGTCAACCATGGAGCTCGCACGGCGCAGCGGCCGCCCACCCTCCCGCCTGCTGATGCCGCTGGCCCTGGGCTGCCTCCTGGGGGGCCCCTTCACCGGCATCTCGACCCCGCCCAACATTCTGGTGACCGACATGCTCCGTGTCGCGGGCCTGGATCCTTTCGCGATCTTCGACTTCACGCCGATCACCGCGGCCGTCGTCGCCGCCGGCACGGCGTTCATGGTGCTCCCTGGGCGCACCCTGCTCCCCAGGCGCGCCCAGGGCAAGGAGGCTGATGCCGGCCTTTTGCTGGGCACCTCGTACAAGCTCGACACCTACATCTTCAGCACGCGCATCCCACCCGGCTCCATGCTCGACGGCAGGACACTGGCCGAGAGCAGGCTGGGATCGGCCCTCTACCTGACGGTGCTGGCGCTTCAACGCAAGGGGGTGATGATGCTTGCCCCCCGACCGACCGACGTTTTGCAGGCCGGAGACGTCCTCATCGTGCACGGTCGCCCCGACCACCTGGAGCGTCTTCACGGCAGCCAGCATCTTCAGATCGAGCCGTCAAGCCTCGTCGACGACATTGTCTCACAACGTCTGCTGGCGGCCGAGGGCCTGGTGACCCAGGAGTCTTCCCTCGTGGGCCTGACGATGGGAGAGAGCGACCTGCGGCGGAGTCATCGGGTCCATGTGCTGGCGCTACACTCTCGGGATGGGGAGGAGGTCGGGGATCTCCGGCGGCATCGGTTTGAAGCCGGGCAGCGGCTGCTGATACAGGGGGAGCGTGGGGCCATCGAGGAGGTGGCTCGCCTGGGCCTGGTCTCGGAATTGCGCTTCGTGGAGCCCGGGGACGTGGAGCGACTCACCGGGGGCCGGTACCGCCTGTTGCCCGTGCGCGTCCCCGCAGGATCGGTGCTCGTGGATCATGACCTCGTCCAAAGCCGTTTGGGCAACGCATTCGGTCTCACCGTGGCGGCCATCATGCGCGGCGAGGACCTTCACTGCATGCCGTCACCCCATGAAATCGTTCAAGCCGGCGACCTTCTGGTGCTCCAGGGCTCGCCGCGCGATCTAGAAGTTCTCGAAGGTCTGCAGGAGCTCGAGATGGCGGGACAGGCGGCCAACCTGGTTGCCGAAATCGAGTCCCAGGAGGTGTGCGCGACGGAGGTTCTCCTCTCCCCGAGGACCCAGCTTGCGGGGCGCACCCTGGCCGATCTGCTTTTCCGCGATCATTACGGCATCAGCGTGCTCGCCATCTGGAGAAAGGGCCGCGCTTATCGAACCGGCCTTCAGGACATTCCCCTCGAGTTCGGAGACGCCCTGCTGGTGTACGGTCAGCGCAGCAAAATCGAGACTCTTGCCCGCGCTCCCGACTTCCTGGTGCTCGACGAGGCCGCCGCGCGGGCCCCACACCTGGAGAAAGCACCCATCTCCGTGGCCATTGTCGCGGCAGTGCTCCTCAGCGCCATCCTGGGTCTTGTGCCCATTGCCATCGCCGGTGTGGCGGGAGCGGCGCTGATGGTGCTCTTTGGATGCCTGAGCATGGAGGAAGCCTATCGCGCCATCGAGTGGAAAGTGATATTCCTCATCGCCGGCATGCTGCCGTTGGGAGCGGCCGTCGAAAACACGGGGGCCGCGGAAATGGCAGCCGGGGCCCTGGTCGCCGCGGTGGGCGACCTCGGTCCTCGCTGGGTTGTCGCCTCCTTTTACCTGGTGACCGTCATAGCGACACAAGTCATCCCCACTGCAGCGCTGGTGGTGCTGATGGCGCCCGTGGCTCTCAGCACTGCGGCCACCCTGGCCATCTCTCCGCACCTGCTGATGATGACCGTGGCCATCTCGGCATCGGCGAGCTTCGCCAGTCCCCTGTCGCACCCCGCGCACCTGCTGGTCATGGGCCCCGGCGGCTATCGCTTCACCGACTACATGAAGGTTGGAATCCCGTTGACGGTAGTCACCATGCTGGTTTCCGTCTGGCTGCTGCCGATCCTCTGGCCTCCCCGGTGAATTCGAGCGAGAAGGACCTGCATGCGATCTATACCGGTTAAGGATTGAATTGGCCGTTTCCTGATTCACCGCAAAGACGCCAAGAACGCAAAGGAAGACAGACATGGTCCCTTTGCGACCTTTGCGCCTTTGCGGTGAGAAAATGGAGGTTTTTGACCTCGGCGAGTATAGCAATCTTTCTCTGCGAGCTCTGCGTCTCTGCGGTGAATTCAAAAACGAAAGTTGTCAGCCTCAACAAGTATAACGACGCGCGCCGCCTGGCTGAGGTGGACCCTGAGTCGGACGCACCCCGCTAAAGGGCGCCAAGAGAGAGCTTCACGCCCGGCGCGGCATCGTCGGTCAAGGCTTCCGGCTTCTCAATCCTCACGCGGTCGCCGGGAACCTTCCCTTCGCTCTCCAGCTCCGCGGCGATGGCCCGTGCCCGGTCGTCAGCCAGTTTGATCAGCACCTCTTCAGGCATCGGCTCGCTCTCCACCAGCCTGAGATAGAGCTCTCCCGACCAGAGAGCGGCTTCCTCGGGGCTCTTGCCGCCCGGCACCACCTTGTAGAGCTTGAGGTTGTTCGCCATCCTCGACAGGAACCCTTTCTTTCGGCCCTTGGTCTCATCGGGCTGGCGGACTTCCGGCATTCTCGGCTGGACGGCCCCGGATTTTATGTTTCGATCCAGCTCACGCAGGGCCTGTTCTCCAAACCGTTCCTCGAAGAGCGCCTCCAGCTGCTTGCGGACCCTGGAATCGGTGAGATCGAGGGGCCCGGGGTCCTCCTCGGGCTTGAGCTCGCTTCCCAGGCGCGCGGCAACGGTGCGACGCACGCTGAGGTCCCTGAGCTCGGTCCCGTCGGCCTCGGGGCTGTAGCGCCCCTGCAGGACCAGTGCGAGCTGCGGGCGCTTCAGCAGGGCTTCGGCGAGCTTCTGCAGCTTCTCCCTCTCTGGAGGCGGGATTTCCTTGCTGCCGGGGTCGAAGTCCACTGCGTTGAGCTCCTCGCCCTGGCCCCCGAACATGGACCCGAGGGCCCGGAAAGGGGCCGTGACCGCCCGGGTCAAAAAACCCACCAGGGCTTTCCAGATGAGCGGCCCGATACTGAACTCCGGGTTGTCGAGGTCCCCCGTGACCGGCAGCCCGATGTCGATTCGACCGTTGGAGTCCTTCAGCAACGCTATGGCCAGGTCCAGGGGCAGGTTGACGGCATCGGGACTGTCCACGCGGTCGCCCAGCACCAGGTTGTCGAGGATGATCTTGTTGTCCCCCACCAGCTTCCGGTTCTGAATGCGGTATTTGAAGTCCGTGGAAAGCCTTCCGGACTTGATCTGGCGGCCGGCGAACTTCCCCGAGTAGGGAGTGAGGGCCGTCATTTCCACGTTGCGAAAGACCATGTCGATTTCGGTGGAGCGCTGAAAATCATAGAGCTGTATCACACCGTTGATCCTGGCCAGGCCGAACCGGTCGACTCGTCCCTCCAGCTGGATCCTGGCTCGACTGTCCCTCGACGATGAGAGGCCGGTGACGACCCCCTTGAGCTGATGGATGCGGACGTTGAACTTGGGCATCAGGCTGAGGTCCGCAAAGAGCACGTTGCCGTCCTCGACCTGTATCCTGCCAACCCGAAAGGGGAAACCCTCCTTTTCCTCGCCGGGCTTCCGGGGGGGAGCTGCAGGGGGTTTTTCACCGCCCTCCTGCTGCTTGAGCACCCGGGTCAGGTTGACGGTGCCGTCTTCCGCGATGATGAGCTCGCCCACCAGGCCTGACAGCTTGACGTCCCCGGCCTCGAACCGGTCCGGCTGCAACGTGAGATTCAACTTGGGAGCCTGCAGGGCCCCCAGGCCCAGGTAAGTCTGCTCCGAACCGGCCTCGGTCAGGTTGAGCTTGCTCAGCTTGAAGCTTCCATCATAGACCAGGCCGGCGGCGCCGCCCGGCACACCGTAGGCCAGCCTGCCCTCGGTGCTGACCGCCGCCGATCGCATCACGAGGGTCACGTAGGGCTCCAGGTAAGGCTGCAGGGGCGTCAGCGCGAAATCGGCCACATTGACCCGTGCTTCAACGGATGGAACCTTCGGGTCCACCCTGCCGCTCAGGCTGACACGGCCTCCCTGCTCCACCTGGAAGTCCACCGCGAAACCCATGGGGGACTTGCCGTCCAGATCCGAAATCCTGGCGCTGAAGCCCTGCACGTCGAACAGGGACTGGTCGGGCCGAGCTCCAAGATCGGAGAGCCTCGAGCGAAACCCTTCCAGCTCGATGGATTTCACCAGGAAGTCCCACGAGGGTTTCGACTCGGCGGGGCCTCCGGATGCCGCGCTTTCCCGGGCTTCATCCTTTGCCGCAACAAGCCGCAGCCAGTTGATTCGACCTTCGGCGTCCCGGCTGACGTCCAAGTGTCCGTCGCTGAGGGCGATGCGGGGCACAACAATGGAGCGGGCTCCGAGATTGCATTCCCCGCCCTCGATGGTGAGCCTGCCCGTGCGGAAGAGGGGCTCGGGCGACTGGGCATCGCTTACCTGTATCTCCTTGATCTCGCTGGAAATACCCGAAATCGTCCCCCGGGGCTCCGCACCTCCCGCCTGGATGCTCGCCTTGAGATGAAGCCCCACCTCGGAGCAGCGCGCCTCGAGGGGCGCGGCTCGACTCGAGTCGTTGAAGTCGAACGCAACCCCCTTGATCTCGATGGATTCCGCATCGATGTTGAAGGGCCTGTCGTCCGAACCGGCGACCTCGTCCGGAGTCGATTCTCCGGCCGCAACTTCGGAAGGCTCCGACCTCTTTTCCCCGGACTGCCCCCGCGCCACCTCGCGGGCGATCCGCTCCAGGTTCGTGAGACCCGAGGAATCCATGCGCACATCCACCGCCCCCCCGTCCACCAGGAGCTTTGTCAGCTGAACCGTCTTATCCATCAGATTCAGATGGGGCACATCCAGTTCGAGCTTCTTCACCTCGATGATGGGTTTGTCCAAGCCGGCCCCTTTGAGATAAAGGTCGGCGAGACTGAAGCCGAGGCCGTCCACCGCGAAACCTGGTGGAGTCGACCTCTTTTCATTCGGCTCGCCGTCAACGGCGGTGTCGGCCTCCTCCGCCACCGTCCCCATGCTCGCGCTGAAGTGAAGGTCGATGCTCGAGCACCCCCCCTTGCTGGGAGTCGTCGGGCTCGCATCCTCGAAGGCGATGGACATGCCCTTGATCTCGACGGCCTCGGCCATCATTTTGAATGGAGGGCCGGCTTCGGCCGGGGCATTTGGCTCCTCGGGGGGCGGCTCGGCCCGGGATTCCGGAGCCGGCGTGGCTTCCTGCTCCGGTTTGGCGGGGATCTCGCGAGCGATCTGCCGCAGGTTCATGCGCCCAGCCGGATCCAGGCGCAGATCCAGCGCGCATCCGTCCAGAAGAACCTTTTTGATCTGGAGATCCTTTTCCACCAGGTCCACGCGGGGCACATCCAGTTCAAAACGATCCCATGCGAGAAAAGGCCCGGGGGCATCGACCAGCTTGAGGGAAAGATCGGAGAGGGCCAGGCGAGAGGATTCCAGCAAAAACTGCGTTGTGGACCCACTGACATCAAACCGGTATTCCGTGGTGACATCGATGATCCCTCCCGGCGATTCGATATTGAGGGCATCACGAACGAACTCCCACAGCGTTGCGGTCTTCAAGCCTTCAACGGCGATTTTGCCGCTGGACCGGAAGGGGGCCAGGGCGATTGCACCCTGCCATTCGAACTTCTCTCCCAGAGGGGTCGACGTGGTGAGCGCATAGGTGCCATTGCGGTCCTGAAGCGTTGACAGGTCTTTCAAGCACAGGTCGAACATCTCGACGATGAGCTCCGCCGGCTGGCTCTGGCGCCTGTCGATCACCACCACCTTTCCGCCCAGGACCGCGATGTTTTCGATCAGCATGCGGAAGGGGCCGGAATCGGGCTTTTCCGGCTCCGGGGGCTCCTGGGCCGGCGGGATGAGCGCTCGAAGGTTCAGCCCTCCGTCGGCCTCGACGATGGCGTGGACAGTCGGCTTTTCCAGGCTGAGTTCTCGAAAAATCGCCGCCCAGCGAAAGAGGCTCTTCAGCTCCATGTCCGCGAAGAAGCGTTCAAATGACACGAGAGGGGAGCCTTCGGCCTGCTTGAGCTCGAACCCTCGCGCCTCAAACGTGAGCAGGAACGGGTTCATCCGCACTTCACTCAGGGCGGCCTGGCAATTGAGGCTGTCTCTTGCATACTTGGGCACAACCCAGCGGACGATGAGCGGAGCGAAAATGAATCCAATGAGGGTATAGAGCAGCAGACCAGCCGCCGGCATGTAGAAATACCTGCTGGTTAAAACTCGTCGAATGGCGGATTTCATCTCTCGCCCTCCACGGCTTGGGGCTCGGGATCTCCACTTTCAGTGGATGGTCCCCTTCGGGGTCATGCCGTTCAGGAAGTCCCTGAACCATTTCGGATTGAACAGGAGGATATAAATCAGGAAAAACTCGGTGAGCGGCAGGAAAATCCCGACGTAATGGACCGCAATAAGTCCCACACAGATCAATAACCGGTAGAAGATATTCATCGCCTTCCTCCTGACTCCTATGGACCCTCCGCATTCATGACTTCACCCAACCCAACCCAACCGGGTGATTGATCGACGGCTCCGGCGTGCGCTCAGGGGGCCGCTCCCCTGCCAGGTCGGGGCTCGAAGCCTCACCCGGCGACGACATTCCACAGGCAGCCGAGAAGTCCGGCTCCCATGAGGATCGATTCCACGAAAGTCTCGAAGAGGGGCTCCTGCTTGAATTTCGACGAACAGGATTCCCGGAGCGTCCATCCGAAGACGGCCACCGCGGGCAGCAGCAGGATGCCGAACCACGTGCTCAAGCTCAGCGGCGGGCCCGCCACAAGGGTTACTATAAGCACCCCCGCGGCTCCCCACAGCACCCAGACGGTTCGTGCCTCGCCGATGGTCACCGCCAGCGTCTCCCTGCCCACCAGCCGATCCCCTCTCACCGCAGCCAGATCCAGGAGAGCCGTCCGCAGGAAAACCAGGAGAAAGACGATCCATGACCCGAACAGGATTCGACCGGGGACGTCCGGGAGATCCGGCAGGTTGGGCAGCACCGCCAGCATCACCGCCCACGCCATGGGCACGAAAAGGGTTTTGGAAGTCGGGATGTCCCGCATTTTGAGAAAGGACAGGTCCCGCAGGGAGCGGGGAATGACCCTGGGGCCGGTATAGAACAGCCCCAGGATGACCATCAGCAGCATCATGAAGAATACCAGGAGCCCGAGGCGGAGTGAAAGGACGAGGGCCCCTGCCGCCGCCAGAAAGCTCAGAACGGCCAGAACATGCTTCCAACGCTCGTAGAATGCCGCCCGGCCGGGCTCGTTCAGCTCCACCGCTCCTCGATCCAGGGTCTTGTTGAGGGAGTGCATGGCGAAGAGGTAAAGCGCGGCCATGACACTTTCGGAGGCCGTGCCCGGCAGACCGGTCAACGCGAAGGCGGCGAAGGAGAGCATGAATGCAGCCAGCGGCACCCAGCCATTGGCGTACGCCATGGTCCCCAGGATGCGCCTCGCGCGGAACCGGATATCGCCGTTTTCGGGCTCGATGAGCTCGAGGAACTGCACCACGTCATGGATGATCCAGCTGGGAGTGGATGCCCCCGCCGAGACTCCCACAAGACTGTACCGGGCCATTTCCTGGCGTTTCAAATCCGCCTGGGTTTCGATGTGATAGGTGGGAATGGCCGCTTCCCGGGCCACCTCCGCCAGGCGAACCGTGTTCCCGCTGTGATAGCCCCCCACCACCACCATGGCCTCAACCTCCCGGCACAGTCGCCGAACCTCGGCTTGTCGTTCGTGAGTCGAGCCGCAGATGGTGTTTTTGACCACCCCGTGGGGATACCGCCTGAGGAAACGCTCCTGGATCCTGTGGAACACCTCCTCGTTCTGGGTGGTCTGGGCCACAAGAAGCACCTTGTCCCAGTCGGCCGGCAGATCATCGATCTGCTCGGGCCTGTTGACGACGCGACCGCGCCCCTCGGCGTACCCGATGAGCCCGATGACTTCGGCGTGATCGGCATCTCCGGCGATGATGGTGTGAAACCCTCGCCTGGCGTGCTGCTTGATGGCCGCATGCACCTTGGCCACCCGCTTGCAAGTCGCGTCCAGGAGCCTGGCACCGAGCTGGTGCAGGGTCTGGCGGTCGCCAGGGGGAATCCCGTGGGCCCGGATCACCACTTTCTTGTCTGCGCAATCCTCGATGCGGTTCACGGCGGTGATGCCCTTCTCCTCCAGCGTCGCCAGGACCTGCCGGTTGTGGATCAGAGGTCCGTAGGTGCAGATGGATTCATTGTTGCCCCGCTTCTGAATGGCATCCATCGTGATGTCGATGGCATCCCTCACACCCTTGCAAAAACCCGCCGTGTTGGCAACGAGGACTTTCATGATTCCGCCATCCCGGATTCCCCTTCAGCAAAGGGCTCCACGCGATCGACACCGACCTTGGCCGTCAGGACATCCACCCCCCTGGCCGCCACCGAATCGATCCAGAGGTCGAAAAGGACCAGCATCTCCGGCACTTCCCGCGTGTCGGTGATCTGCTGTCGCAGCCTGGCCCCGTCGGGGCAGCCCCTGGAGTACCAGGAGAGCAGCTTCCGGAGGTGGCCGGCCGGTCGAGGCGCCCCGATCAGGAAGTGCTCCACATGATCCCGAACCGTCCGTCGAAAATCGGCCCAGTCCGGACCGCGGCTCCCACCGTTGTCCGCACCGCGGGCAATGCTCCACTGGTGGCCCAGGACACTGAAAAGCCATGGATTCCCCATGGCGCCCCGTCCGATCATCACCGCGTCGCACCCCGTCTCCCGCAGCATGGCCCTGGCGCTCGACACGCCGACCACATCGCCGTTCCCGATGACCGGAACCGAGACGGCTTCCTTGATCCTGCGTATCCAGGCCCAGTCGGCCCGACCGCTGTACTGCTGAACCGCCGTCCTGGCATGGACCGAAATGGCGTCGACTCCGGCGAGCTCGAGCCGCCTGGCCGTTTCCAGGATGTGGATCGACCCATCATCCCATCCCAGGCGCACCTTCACCGTCACCGGAATGGCGACGCTCCGCTTCACGGCCTCGATCACCCGGACCAGCCTGAGGGGGTCTCTGAGCAGGGCCGCACCCGCACCCTGCCTCACCACTTTCCTCACGGGGCAGCCGGCGTTGATGTCGATGAGCGCAACCCCCCGATCCGCCAGCATTCGGGCGGCCTCCCCCGCCCCTTGTGGGTCGGCTCCGAAAAGCTGGACCGCCAGAGGCACTTCGAGGGCGGGCTCCTGGCGGGTAAGCTTCCAGGTGGTCGGCATGTTCCGGCGCAGGCCCTCCACGCTGATCATTTCCGTGGTGACCATTCCAGCCCCGTGATCCGCCGCGACCCGGCGGAACGCCGCATCCGTCACGCCGGCCATGGGCGCAAGAACCAGGGGCGGATCGATCCGAACCGATCCGATGTTCAGTGGAGCCGGGCGCCTGTCGTGTGAAGTATCCATCATCGGTCTCATCCTGCCTGAGGGGACGAATGGTAGCAACTTAAGCCCGCCTTGACAACCACGCAGCGGCCGTCCCCCCACGGTCGCCCCCAATGATGTTGAATGGACCCACGGACCGGGAGACGCGGGGACGCGGTGAATCTCCCCATCCCCCAGTCTCCGTGTCTCCTTGTCACTCACTCCGCACGGCTACCGAGCTTTCACTCAACAGCATTGCCGAACGCCCCAACCCGTTTGACAGTTGGAAGGGGCTTTGCTAGCCTGTTTTCGATGCGGAGAGCATCTTGGGAATTGCGTCTTCATACCCGGCCCCCCGGCCCGGAGCTGCAGCAAGACCGGCCGTGGGGCGATCCGACTTCGAACGAATTGTGGACGGAGAGCATGTCAGTCAACTGCACCGCCGGCGTCGACGTGGCCATTTTGGGGGCCGTGAGGCAGGAAGTCGAGCCCCTGCTTCATCTCCTGGACAGTCCGAGAGTTTTTGACTTCAGAGGAGAGGCCCTCCACCTGGGAGCTTTTCAGGACCGGAGCATCCTCATCGGCTCGACGGGATTGGGCAAGGTCAACGCGGCCATCACCACCGCGGCAATCCTCGAAACCTTCGGGGCGGCGCAGGTGTGGAACATCGGGTGTGCCGGGGCCTACGAGGGCGGTCCACTCAACGTCGGCGACGTGCTCATCTCTCGAACCGTGATCTGCGGCGACGAGGGGGTCCTCTCGAAGAACGGCGTCGAGTCCATGCGGACCATCGGGATTCCCCTCGTGAAGCGCGACGGCGAGCCCCTTTTCGATGCTTTCCCGCTGGCGGAGGGCTCGTGGGCCTACGACAGGGCCCTGCGCCTCACTCCCGCCGGACTTTACAGCATCGACGGCGGAGAACTTCAGCTCGTCGACACCGCCGTCGAGGCCGGGAAAAACGACAGGAGGCCAAAGGGTGAGGTTTTTCGGACCGTTCACGGACCGAGCCTCACGGTGAGCCTGGCCAGCGGCGATCGCAAGACCGCCGCCAAACGCCGGGAGCGTTACGGCGCCCTTGCCGAGAACATGGAGGGGAGCGCCATAGCCCAGACCTGCGCTCGCTATGAGGTCCCCTTCCTGGAGTGTCGGGCCATGAGCAACATGGCGGGCTATCGTGACAAAAGGGAATGGAGGCTGGAGCTGGCCTTCGAGCGTTGCTGCGCCGTGATCCGACACTGGCTGGAAGGAGCCTGATGACGCAGGTCCTGCACCTCGGCTATTCGCCGTGTCCCAACGACACCTTCATCTTCTGCGGACTGGCCTCCGGGCGGGTGAGCACTCATCCCCACGATCTGAAGATCACCCTGGCCGATGTCGAGTGGCTCAACCGGCAGGCACTCTCAGCCTCGCTCGACATCACCAAGGTGTCCATCACCGCCATGCTACATCTTCTGGATTCCTACTGGCTCCTGGGCTCCGGCGGTGCCATCGGCCGCGGCTGCGGCCCCCTCATCGTGGCCAGGGAAGCCTTCCCCCCAGCGGAGCTCATGGAAAAACGGGTGGCCATCCCCGGCCGCATGACCACGGCCAACGTGCTCCTCCAGCTTTCGGGCCTGCACCGGGGGCCGCTGCATGAAATGGTCTTCGACCAGGTCATGCCCGCCGTGCAGCGCGGCGACGTGGATGCCGGCGTGATCATCCACGAGGGTCGGTTCACCTACCCCGCCCATGGACTGACGAAAGTGCTGGACCTGGGGGCCTGGTGGGAGCGGGAGACGGGGCTGCCCCTTGCACTGGGGGGTATCGCCGTCAAACGGGAGCTGGGGAGCCGGGTCGCGTCGTTTTTCGAGGAAAAGATCCGCCAGAGCCTCCTCCATGCCCGAGCCCATCCGGAAGAGGTCTGGCCCTATGTGCGACAACATGCGCAGGAAATGGCCCCCGACGTCATCCGGAGCCACATCGACATGTTTGTGAACGATTTCAGCATCGAAGCGGGGGAGGAGGGAGAGCGCGCCATCCGCGCTCTGCTGGAGGCTGCGGCGGTGCAGCAGAATCGCTCCATGCCTGCTCTGCCGCTTTTCTGGAGCTCATGACCCCCACGAAACCTTCATCGAGGAAAGCATTGCATGGCGACCAATGAACGGCTCTATGTCCTGTTTCCACACCAGGTCCTTCCAGAACGGGACCTGGGGCAGCTGGCCCTGCTCATCCCCAAGACCCACCTGCTCCAGGTGCTCGAACCGTTGGCGATCCCGGCCTGGGGCGCATCGAGGTTCGAAATCCTGCCGGCGGGGCTCGGTGAAAGCGAGGCGGAGCAGCTCCGCCAGGCTCGGGAGAGCTTTCGGGAATTCGCCGCTGTGCACCAGGACCACTGCCTGGCGGCGTCCTTCACCTCCGAGACGTTTTTGCGGCAGGATCTGGAGAGCCGATTGGATATCCAATCGTCGCTGAAGGGCAGGGAGGCGAAACCGCCAGAAGCCGGAAACCGGCAGATGCTCGAAGCGGCACTCTTTCTCGAGGTGGCTGCGGAATTCGACCGGAAGCAGGCGGACCTCGAATCCGACCTTGCCGAGGCCGCCCATCTCGAATCCGAGTTCCGCGAAATCCTGGGCATCGGCGATGACGACACCATCGAAGACAGCCTGGAGACGTTGTCCCCTCCCCTCGCTTCCACCAGGGCTCACCTGTCGTTCATGCTGTCCAAGCGCATCGTGAGCTGGCTTCGCGTCTTTTCACTCGCCCCCGCCGCCTCCGCGACCCTGGCGCTGGTGACCGTGACTCAGGAAGTCGTCGACGAAATCATTGACAGAGTCGAAGCGTTCATCAGGAGGCATCCCTCCGGGGCCGAATGGTCTCAGGCTCCGCCGGCCGCAGCACCCTGCATCCCCGGCCTCCCCTCCGGCGAAGCCGCTGAGAAGCTGGAGGCTGTCCAGCGAGAAGACCATTACCTGGACTACCGGAGAGGTCTCGAAGCCCTTCTGGATGACCCTGGAAACGACGGAAAACAGGCAGCCTTCAGGGGCGCTGCAGAGCACATGACGAAGATCATGGAGGCGGACTTCGGGACCCGCGCCCCCCAGTGCCCCGTTAAGCAGCTTGTCCTGACCTCCTTCTCGAACCTCTCGCTGGCCGACTTCAAGCTCGCCGTGGATCCCGGTGGAGATCCTCCCCCTCCCGAATGGGCCGACATGCCGGCACCGCCGCTGCTCTGTCTCCGGGAGCCCCCCGGGATCCTTCTTCCCGACGAAGACTGAGGGTGGGCGCAACCGGTACAGTCGGATCAAAATGACTGTCCACATCGGCCGGCCCCGGGCTGGAGCCCGGGAGCCGGCGAGCGGCTAAGGAATTGCGCCCGGCAGAAGACTCAAAGCCTGCCCGACCGTATGATCGAAAGGATGAGCCAGAGCCCCAGGAGGGTGGCGATGACGTATCCGGTGATTCCCAGGATCGACGTGAGGGAGAGGGTTCTGAGTCCGAAGATGTCGACCGTGAATTCCATCACCTGCTGATCGGAATTGAGGACCATGGCGGCCGCCAGGATGGAGGCGGCGATGACCATTCCCACCGTCAGCCGGTTCACCCCCTTTTCCAACTGGCGGTCGATGGGATCGAACCCGGTGTGCCGCAGCTCGATGCGCTGGGTCCCTTTCGCGGTCTGCCTCAGGATGTCCGTGACGTATCTGGGCAGCGTCTTCAGTTGAAGCGCCGTGGTGCGGCTGTCCCGCCCCAGGTTCCTGAAGAGGCTCCTGGCATCGTATCCCCGCTGCAGCAGCTTTTTGGCATAAGGCCGGGTCACCTCGAGGATGCTGGCGTCGCTCCCCAGGATCTTTCCCAGGGCCTCGGTCTGGATGAAGGTCTTGAACAGCAGCAGCAGGTTCCGGGGCAGCCGGACGTGGTATTTCAGGACCAGCACCATCAGCTGATCGTACACGTCCTTCACGGAGATATTCTGGAGGGATCTCCCGTAGAACGGCTCGCTCATGTCCTTCAAGTCGATGCGGAAGGCCGTGAGGTCCATGTTCTCCTCATCGATGAGGCCCGCATCCATCAGGGCATCCATGATCATGTCGTAGTCGTGCTCGGCGTACCCGAGGAAAAGGTTCGCGATCTGGCGCATGGTCTCTTCGTCCAGGTAACCGATGATGCCGAAGTCCACCAGGCTCACGCGCCCGTCCCGCATGACGATGGTGTTTCCGGGGTGCGGGTCCGCATGGAAGTATCCGAACTCCATGAGCTGTCTCGAAAAGGACCGGAGGCCGATCATGGCCACTTCCCCGGGATCGAGCCCCGCGGCCACGATCTCTTCCACCTGGTCCATCTTGATGCCGTCGATGTGCTCCATGACCAGAACGGACCGGGTCGTGCACTCCCAGTAAACGCGGGGGATGTGGATTTCGTCCACCTCTTTGAAGTTGAGCGCGAACTTCTCCATGTTGCCGGCCTCGATGAGCATGTCCAGCTCGCGGAAAATGATGCGCTCGAACTCCTTGACCAGGTTCACCGCCCCCAGCACCCGCCCCAGCTCGAACGAGCTCTCCATCCTCTCGGCAAGGGCATACATGAGGCGGATGTCCTGTCGAATCTTCTTCTCGATCCCCGGCCGGATGACTTTCACGGCCACCGCCTCTCCGGAATGGAGCCTCGCCCGGTGCACCTGGCCCACCGAGGCCGCCGCCAGACACTCCTCCGTAAACTCGGCGAAAAACGCGTCCAGGGGTTTTTTGAGCTCGCCCTCGATGACGGCTCTGACGTCCTGGAATGGAATGGGCGGAACCCGGTCCTGGAGCTTCTTGAGCTCCTCGATGTGCTCGGCGGGGAAGAGATCCGCCCGGGTGCTCATGAGCTGCCCCAGCTTCACGAAGCTCGGGCCGAGCTCCTCGAGCACCAGCCGGATGCGGCGGGGAGAAGGAAAGGTGGACCGCAAGACCAGATCCTCTTCGGATTCCGGCCGGGCCCGCCCCCCCGACTTGCCGAAGAGCCGCTCCGCTGCGTCGCCCAGACCGTGCTTGAGCAGTATGCGTGTGATCGTCCCGAATCTCCGAACGCCCCTGATGCCCGAAACGCTTCGCGACCATGCCATGGATGCCCTCGCCTTCTCAATGGAGCATTGCCCGGTGAACTATTCCTTCGCCTTGTCGACACAGAAGAACGCGGCGACAAACATGATGAGACCGAGCCCCGCCAGCAGGAGGTGAGAGAAAGGCTCCGTGGTCTCGCCGAACGACGCCCCGCGAATGACGCTCGCCGCGTGTGTGAGCGGAAGAAACTGGAGCAGGGACTGCACCCACCCGGGCATTCGGTCCAACGGAAAGAAGGTGCCGCCCAGAAATGCCATGGGGGTGATGACAAAGTTGGTGAGGAGCGCCTGGTCCGCGTGTGATTTCACGGTCATGGCCATGCAGACCGCCAGCGACGAGAAGAGAAAACCGTTCAGCACGACGCCCAGCCAGAAGGTCGGATTATAGGAGAGAATCACGCCGAAGGCGGCGCCGATGACCAGGATGACGGCGACGGAGAGAACGGCCCGGGTGATGCCCGCCAGGATCTCGCCCGTCACGTAGGCCCGATTCCGGATGGGCGCGGCCTGGAATTCCTCGAAGATCCGCCAGTAGAATCGCGCGATGTTGATTTCGCTGGCGATGGCGAAAGCCTGGGTCATGCTGTTCATGGCCACAAGGCCGGGGATGAGGAATTCGAGGTAGGATCGGCCCGCGACCGTCACGTCCTTTCCCATTCCATAACCGAAAGCCAGAATGTAGAGGAGGGGAGCCACGGACATGGAAGCGATCTGTCTCACAAGCTTCTTTTTCAGAATCAGAAGCTCCCGGTAATAGATGGCGAAACAGCCCCTCATGCCCCTGCCCTTCGCTTCATTGCTGAACCCTCTTGCCGGTCAGGGCGATGAAAACGTCCTCCAGGTTGACGCGCCGAAGGGAAAAGCTCCCCTGCTGGTGCTCGACGTGCGCATTGGCCTCCTCGCGGCTAACGAAATACCGTGTGTCCATCTCGCCGTTGGTGAGCTCATCCAGGGCCCAGGCGCCGAGACCGGCCATGAGATTGCCCGGTGAGTCGACAGCCACGATGCTCCCCTGGTGAAGAAATGCCACACGCTCGGCAAGGAATTCGGCTTCCTCGATGTAGTGGGTGGTCAGGAAAATGGTGGCCCCCTCCTGCTGAATGCGCTTGACGAGGGACCAGATCCGCCTGCGAATGGCCGGGTCGAGCCCGACGGTGGGCTCATCCAGGAAAAGGATCCTCGGGTCGTGCATGAGGGCCCGCGCCACCATGACGCGCCGCTTCAACCCGCCGGAAAGGGTCTTGACCGGGCTGTTTCGGCGGTCGTCGATCTCGACGTAGGCCAGGAGCTCGTCGATGCGCTGGCGCCGCTGCCGGCGGTCCATCTGAAACAGGCGCCCGTGGATGTCCAGGTTCTCGTAGACCGTGAGCTCATGGTCCAGGTTCAGCGTTTGAGGGACCAGCCCGCACTGGCGTTTGGCCTGAAGGGTGTCCCTCTCGATGTGATAGTCGTGCAGGTAGGCATCCCCCGAGTCGGCTCGAGCCAGACCCGTGAGAATTCGGATGGTGGTGGTCTTTCCGGACCCGTTGGGTCCGAGGTAGGCGAAAAGCTCCCCGGGACCAACCTGCAGATTGATCCCCTTCAAGGCTTCAACGGACCTGTAGCTCTTTTTCAGGTTTTCTATTCGGATCACGGCAGCATCGAGTGGACGATGGGCATGGGGTCGAAAGCTCGATCTCGGATGGGCGCCAAACAAGGGCTTCAGCCATGTAAAGATTCCAGCCCGCGGAGCGGTCATGGCACTTTCTCCCCTGGAATGACTCCTGTCAAGGTCTTTTACATTCTCCGGAATTCCCGGGCTTCCATCGGGCCATTCACCCTGCTTCACCCATTGAGTGCAGGACTTCAACGCCCGGACGCGGTCCGGGCTTGCTGTCCATCCAGGCTTGACGATGAGGGTGGAAACAGATAATCTGAAATCAAATCTCTGAAAGAAAGGTGGCCGCGATGGCGACGGATCAAATGGAAGGCCTTTCCGCCAGCCTGGAAGACTATTTGGAAGTGATCTACCATCTGGAGCAATCCCAGCGGGTCGCTCGGGCCAAGGACATCGCGGACCAGATGAATGTCCAGCGGGCCTCGGTGACGGGAGCGCTCAAGGCGCTGGCTTCAAAGGCGCTCATCAACTACAGCCCCTACAGCTACGTCACCCTGACCCCCGAAGGCCGGCGAATCGCCCAGGACATCATTCACCGCCACGACACCCTCAAAGAGTTCTTCATGACGACTCTGCAGCTCGACCCGCAGCAGGCCGAGGCCAATGCCTGCCGCATCGAGCATGCCATCGACCCCGTGGCCATCGATCGGCTGGTCCACTTCCTCGAGTTCATGAAGATCTGCCCCCGGACCGGGCTGGGCTGGTACGACGGTTTTGCGCGGTTCTGCGCCAAGGGCGTCCAGTCCTCGGACTGCCTGAGCTGCATCAAGGAATGCCTGGAACGGATCGACGGAGCCAAGACCGGGGACGAGGCGTGCTGCTGAGCTTCCTTCCGGCTTCCCATCTCCCCTGATCATTCCTCGGCCCTGGGTGAGTCGCTTTCCCCCTTTCCCGTGGGCGGGCCGTTCTGCATGGCCAGCCGAACCACAAAATCCAGAAGGTCCGAGCTTTCCCCGTAAGCACGGCCGCAGAAAGCCTCCCCCAGGTGGGCCGCGCTCTGATCGAAATCCTCGATGAAGGACTGCAGATCCCCCTCCGCATACCAGGAGCGGTAAAGGTCAAGCCCTGCCTGAAGGCGAGCCAGCAGCTCCCCCGTGTATGGGTTCCTCTGGGTGATGGCCGAATAGAGCGCCGGGCTCTGGGCGAACATCCTGCCCAGGATGTTCATCTCGAGCCTGTAGCTGGGACTCGTGTAATCCATGGTTTCGGCGATATCGACGTCCAGCTCGCGCAGCACCCGTCCCGTGAGCATGGTGGTCATGTGAAAGAGCACCTGGATGATGCTCATCATCCGGTCGTGGTGCTCGGGTGAACACTCCTTGACCTGGAGTCCGACCGAACGGAACCGCTGTCTGAGCCTCTGCCAGTGCGCCGCCTCGATGCGCACGGGACAGGCCACCAGGGTCTGCCCCGCATAGGTCGATATGCGCCCGCCGAACATGGGGTGAAGCCCGACCACCGATGCGGATGAGCGCAGCATCTCCCGCACGGGCCCCACCTTGAGGCTGGTCAGGTCCATGAGGAGCTGACGGGACCGGGTCACCGGTATCAGCTCTCTCATGATCTCCTCGGTCTGATGAAGGGGCACGGAGAAAACCAGAATGTCCGCGGATTGGGCCAGGTCGTGCGCCGTGACGGCTGTGCCGAGGTCCGCCACGTCCACGCGATAGCCCTGGTCCAGGAAAAACCGCGTGAAGAGGCGGCCCATCTCCCCGAGACCGCCGATGATGCCGACGCCGGCGGGAGGCTCCCAGGGATAGGGCCTGGCTGAAGGCTCGCCGGGAAGCTCCGATTCCCGCGGCGCCCTATCGTCGCTGTGCTTCAGTCGCTCCATGGCGCCCCTCTTACAGCGTGCGTCCGACGGCCCGGGCCACGCGCGAGCACTCTTCCAGCAACGAGGCGAAGGCGGCGGGGCGCAGGGACTGGGGACCGTCGCTCAAAGCCTCCTCGGGCCTCACGTGAACTTCAATGAGGAGCCCATCGGCTCCGGCCGCTATGGCGGCCCGGGCCATGGCCGGCACCAGGTCCACCCTGCCGACGGCGTGGCTCGGGTCCACGATGACGGGAAGATGGGTGAGCTGCTTGAGAAGAGGCACCGCGCTGAGATCCAGGGTGTTGCGCGTCTCGGTCTCGAAGGTCCGGATGCCCCGTTCGCAAAGAATGATCTTCTCGTTGCCCTGGGCCGCGATGTACTCGGCCGACATGAGAAGCTCCTTGATGGTGGCGCTCATGCCCCGCTTCAGGATGACGGGCTTGTCGATGTTGCCCACCTCGGTCAGGAGGCGGAAATTCTGCATGTTCCGCGTACCGATCTGGACGATGTCCGCGTACTTGCAAACCAGGACCGTGTCGCGCGGGTCCATGAGCTCGGTGACCACCAGCATTCCCGTTTCCTCGCGGACGGCGGCCAGCATCTTGAGCCCCTTTTCCCCCCACCCCTGGAAGCTGTAGGGAGACGTGCGGGGCTTGAAGGCGCCGCCCCGCAGGAAGCCGACGCCAAGGGGCTGGAGGGAGAGGGCGATCTCCTCAAGGATCTCCCGGCTCTCGACGGCGCAGGGACCGGCAAAGAGCTGGATCTGCCTGCCGCCGATCTCCTGGCCGTTCACCTTGATGATCGTGTCCTCGGACTTGAATTCCCGGCTCACCAGCTTGTAAGGCTTGAGAATCGGCAGGACCGACTCCACCCCCGGCCAGGATTCGATGGGGGTCTCCCGCAGCACCCTTTCGTCTCCAATGGCTCCCACGATGGTCCGCTGCTCCCCCTTGGAAATGTGGGCGCCGAGCCCCTTGTCCTCGAGCCTTCGGACGATGCGCTGCAGATCTTCCTCTGTGTGTTCGGGCTTGAGTACGATGATCATGGCTTTCTGTGCCTCCTGCTTTGTGATGGTTGGGGCTGCGAGCCCCGCTGAATGATAATGACCCTGTTCTCTCCGGAATCGCCGGCTCCCACAAAGACAAAGGCCGCGAGCTTGGTTTCGCCCACGGCCTCGGAGGGTGTCTTATCCCCCAAAAGAAAAGCCGTGGGGCCTGTTCAGGATACCCACGGCTCGATGCTTCAGCTTTGAAGGGGAGAGTCACATGCGGTGCATACCCTGAACGCTCCTAGTGGCGCCGTAGTAATAATAAGAGCTGCAATAAAACAGGGTCTGCACGTCCTGGACTCCTCCCATGAGATTCGCGCCACCTATATCCCCGGTCTCCGCAGCGTGTCAAGCATTAATTGCATCTATTTTCTGTCGATGATCCTGCTGAAAATCCTGCCGAGGCGCGGCTCCTCGGCCCGCATGGCCCCGTGGGGGCAGACCTCGAGGCAGCAGTAGCAGCGGATGCACTTGTTATAGTCGAACACGGCCTCCCTGCCCTCGAAGCTGATGGCTTCGGCCGGGCAGTATTTGGCGCAGTCCCGGCATGCCTTGCACGCGTCATCGTCGATGAGGGGTCGCTGGATCAGGTGCTGGCGCATGAGCCCGTGCAGGGCTTTGGGGCCGAACAGCGTGGAGGCCATTACCGGAAACCGGAATCCCTGGACCCGGGGCAGATCGCCGTCGATTTCCGGGGCTCCGTCCACCAAGCCGGCTTTCATGGCGACGGCATGGGTGAAGAGCTCCCCTGGCGGGACCCCGAGCATCCGGCAGACGGCGGCGTCCAGGGCGAAAGCATCCCGGCCGGCCATCACCACCCCGACGTGACGCGGGATCCCCCCCTTACCCGGCCCCGGCCCCTCCATGGCAAGCACCCCGTCCAGAATGTTGAATGCCGGCTTCAGAGTGGCGCAGATGCGCACCAGCAAGGCGGCGAAGCGCTCGCGGTCCACCCCGGCGCGCAGGTGCCACTGGGGCTTCCGGAGCCCCACCACGCAGCCGAAGAGGTTCTTCACCGCCAGGGTCAGGAGCATCTGGCTGTGGGTCTTGAGCTTCGGCACGTTGATGATCACGTCGGCCCCGACGGCGTCCTCGGCCAGCTCGATCCTTCCGAAGGGCTCCCCCACATCCACCTGGACGGAATTGCGGAGCTCCCGGCATTCGACGTTCAGCCCCGTGAGGGCTTCCCGCACACCGTTTTCCTTGAGAATCCTGTCGAAGGAGCCCATGGCCTGGCTGTCGGCCACCAGCACCTTGGCCCCCCGATCCAGGGCGTACTCGGCCACGGCCCTCACCACCAGGGGATGCGTCAGCATGGCCCGATGGGGCGCCGCGGGACCCAGCAGGTTGGGCTTGACCAGCACCCGGCTCCCCGCCGCGATCTCCCTGCCCCCGAGACTGTCAAGGCAGTCCCGCACCACTTCCCTCACGACGGTCCCCTCATACGTGGACCGCCTGCACAAAACCTGAGCCATATCGAGCATCCCTCCCGAGCCGCCGCCATCCCGCCCCGCCAGAACCCCGCGGAAATCCTCTCCAGGGGACTCTTTACCTTTCAGCGGCACCGTTCACAACAGAAACCTGAGACCGACTTGCACCCTCGTAATCTCCAGGGAACCTTCCGGCAATGTTGACTTCCATGGCCGCCCCCTCCGGCGTCGACGACCTTGCTGAAATTGGTGGTGTGGAAAGTATAGATTGTGATCCTTGCTGCAGGAATACTTCATGGCAAACCTGATCGTCGGAATCCGGGAAGCCAAGGCCAACCTGAGCAAGCTCCTGAGGATGGTGGAGAAGGGAATCGCCCAGATACTTCTCGAGGAGGACCGGGAAAGGCTTTCATGAATAACGAGAGCCGGCAGATCGTCGTTTATTGGTATACATCGGCGGTGCTCTCGTCTCTTTTCACAGACGATCATAGGGTTTTATGATGTCATAATACAAGACCTGACCCCAATTCCACGAATAAAATAGTGAACTTGAGATCCCACCTGATCGCCCTCTCCTCACACAGCGGGCTTGCCTGACGGATACCACATGACTGAAACCACCGGGGACGGAGCGGGCTGGGTGTGGATCAGGAAGATCAGGTGATTTCGTCATGGGCTCTTACATGATCCAGACCACCGGGGAGGGACAGAGACACGCTGCTTGTTCAATGCTACGGGTTGAGCTAGAATATTACGAAACCATCATCGATGGAGCAAGCGTATGGAAGCAGTCAAGATTTCCCCCAAGTTCCAGGTTGTGATTCCCAAAAGGCTTCGCAATGCTTTGAAGCTATCGCCGGGGCAGCAGGTCCAGATGGTTCTCCACGACAACAGAATCGAGATGATTCCCCTCAGAAGGATTTCGGAAATGAAGGGGTTTCTCAAAGGAATTGACACCACTGTCCAAAGGGAACCCGACAGAATATGAACATAGTCGATTCCTCTGGCTGGCTTGAATATTTCGCGGACGGTCCCAACGCATCGTTCTTCTCCCGCCCTCTGGCGAAGACATCCGATCTCGTCGTTCCGTCCATTACGATTTACGAGGTTTTCAAGGTGGTTCTCCGCCAACGCGGTGAATCCGAGGCACTGCAAGCTGTAGCACTCATGCAGCAGGGTTCAGTGGTGGACCTCACGGCAGAAATCGCAATCCTCGCTGCAAAAGTGAGCATCGAATGCCGTCTGCCGATGGCCGATAGTATCATCCTGGCGACCTCACGAGTGCATGGAGCTACCATATGGACTCTGGATTCCAACTTCGAGAAAATCGAAGGGGTCCAATATGTCACAAAGAGAGACACATAAGCGAATTTCGTTCATTGGGCCCTAGCAAAAAGGAGCAGAGTCGAGAATCGCACTTTCAAGGCCTGAGGGATATTCCATGGTTTATCCCCTCTGAACAAGCAAAGCTCCAACCTGTTCACATCCTCCCACGACCTCAGAAGACATGATCTTAAGTCATAGAATACGCCTTTGGCCAAATCCGGTGTGCTTCCTGATCCACAGCCAGCCTGACCTGTCCTACGTGGTATCAACCATGGAAGAGCCCTCAGGAGTGTTTCGAGAAGTCGGGACCGTTTCTCCACTCCGTTTTCATCCTCAAGCAGCCGAATGAATCTTTACCTCTTGTTCCAGCTTCCCGGCCAGACGATCGGACTGCACCTCAAGGTCATAGTGGGTCTGAAGGTTCATCCAAAATTCCGGTTCTATCCCGAAGTAGCGCCCAAGACGCAACGCAGTATCGGCCGTAACAGCGCGCTTTCCGTGAATGAGTGCGTTGATCCGTCGCGGATCAACTCCTATGCTTTTGGCCAGAAGATATTGGCTGATACCCATAGGGACCATAAAGTCTTCCTTGAGAATCTCGCCGGGGTGTACAGGTGCCATTTTCTCTTCGATCAAAGGGTTTTCCATCCTTTTAGTGGTAGTCTGCGATTTCGACATCATATGCATTTCCCTCGTGCCACCTGAAACAGATGCGCCACTGGTCATTGATACGGATGCTGTGTTGGCCTTCCCGATCCCCAATCAAGGCCTCCAGGCGGTTTCCTAGCGGAACACGAAGGGTGTTGAGGCTGGGGGCAGCATTCAGAGCCGTCAATTTACGCATGGCAATCCGCTGGATGTCGGCGGGCAATTTCAGGGATTTCCTGCGTCGGAAAATCCTCTCCGTCTCTTTGCATTTGAATGACCGTATCATGCAAGCAATATTAGTGTGAGTCGCCCATAGCGTCAAGCGCCAACAAGAGAACCAACGATGCCACTTGATGCCGGATTGGCGGGCACGGATTGACTCTCACTTCCGCCCCCTCCCACATGATCCCAAGCCATAGAATACGCCGTGGAGAAACCTGGTGTGCTTCCTGATCCACAGCCAGCCCGATGCGTCCTACGTGGTTTCAATCATGGAAGAGCCCTCAGGGGGGCTACCGAATTGCATATCCGAAAAAGTCCGAATCCCCTTCGTTAGCTCCCGATGATCTCGTTTAAGCCTTCAATGATTTGGTCCAATTCTTCCTTCAGTATTGTGCCGATCTTCCTGCCGATCCGCTCTGTTGAAAGCGTACGGATCTGGCTAATTTTGACCCATGAACGTTTAGGAAGATCCTTCGGGTGAAGTTCAAGAGAGAGAGGAAACCCTGCGCGCTGAGACTGGCTGGTGATTGCCACAGCGATCACTGTTCCTGAGCGATCATTGAAAACGTCCTGGCTGAGAATGACAACCGGACGCAGACCGGCTTGCTCTTTGCCTTTTACTGGATTCAGATCGGCCCAGCGAATCTCGCCCCTTAGTATTCTGGCCACTGCTCCAGCTCCTCATCCATACCCTCTTCAGCCATGGCTCTCTCCCCACTCCGATCGAGCTTCGCACACTCTATGGCCAAGCGATTTCGTTCCAGTTTCTCCAATTTTTCTTCTACTGCATCCTGAATAGCTTTACTTCGGTTGGGAAACACTCGTTCTCTTACCAGCCGATCAAGCCGATGCAGCGTAACTTCATCCATAGTGATTGCGATTTTTGCTGAAGCCATTTTACACCTCCGGTATGATAGTATGTCATACCGGACACAGAATCAAGCGCGAAGATCAAAACATAAAGCGGCTCATTGCGAGAGTGAGGCGGAATGGGGGGTGGTTAGCGTAAAGCACTGACTCCCCGTCTACCCCTCCCACATGATCGTAAGCCATGCAATACGCCGTGGACAAATCTGGTGTGCTTGATGATCCACACGCAGCCCAACCCGTCCTTGGTGGTTTCAACCATGGAGGAGCCCTCAGGGGGCAAGGTATCGAGCGAGGGAGGAATTCTCAGAATAGCGCTGTTTCCTCTCACGTGGAGCGGGCTGGTTTATAGACAGGTACCTCGCATTTCCCGGCAGCTTTCAACAGAGATGTGTCCAGCGTCGAGATCGGCAGATCGAGCCTCATGGCGAGATCTAGATAAGAGGCATCATAGGTTGAAAGCTCATGTTTCATGTTCCCGTGCGAGAGAAAGGATTTCCTTGAGCATGCGATCCGGAGGCTCCTGTTCAACTGCGATGGGCAAGCCGCCCAAAAGGTCGAGGAAACGAACGGCTGAAGCATGGCTGAGACGCTTTTTTCTCTCCGCTACAAGCAAAACATTGCCCACCTCAAGGGGCCATATTGCGGGGACCAAAGCTTCCCCCGCCTCGAGGCTTTCCAGGACGTCCTCTGCATAGGTATCTCCCTCATCCTCGAAACACCAAGACATGACAACAGAATTGTCCACGACGAATCGGGAGGACATCAGCTTCTTCCTTCCTCGATCATTTCACGAATGGAAAGCTCGCCGAGTCGGTGACCAGTTCGAAATTGCTTCAACTGGTCAATAACCTCGCGCACAGGCGTTCTCTTAGAAGATTCGGCAGGCTGCAGAACCGCTACAGGTACGCCGTGCCTTGTGATGGTGATCTTCTCCCCCTTGCCGACAAGCTCCAGAAGCTTGG
>JALOOX010000109.1 GCA_025454175.1 Syntrophobacteraceae bacterium
CGGCGGGGGAGCGAGATCCTCTCCCGGACCTCGCCGGACCAGGCCTTGTGGATCGTCACCGGGCGCCCTTACAATCTCCACGACGAGCGGCTGAACCTGCAGCTGGGCCGCCAGCTGGCCAAGCTCGGCATCAAGGCGCTTCCCATGGACTTCCTGGATCTCGACGGGGAGGATCTGACGGACTTCCCCCGCATGTACTGGGGGCTGGGAGCCAAGATCCTGCGGACGTCCAAGCGGGTGGCTCGCACTCCCGGCTGGTTCGGCGTGCACCTGACCAACTTCAGCTGCGGGGCGGATTCCTTCATCGAGCATTTTTACCGGCACCTCCTGCGCGAGAAGCCTTTTCTCATCCTCGAGCTGGATGAGCACAGCGCCGTCGCCGGCATGCTGACGCGCATCGAGGCCTACCAGAACGTCGTGAAAAACCTGCAGCGACGCGAGCGGGAGGCATGCTTCGAGAGCAGGAAGCCTTACGAGATTTTGTGCCAGTGAGGATCGACGGGGTCCTGGCCGGCGGGATTCAGCTTCCGGGCCCGAATCCCATGCAAAGGGAGGTTATGGAATCATCGGCGTTCAACCGCCTTGGAGAAAGCGTTCAGCAGTTCGATGTCTCGGGTCGCAGACTCCTCATCCCCGACATGTCGCCCACGGGATCGAGGCTCATCGCGGCCAGCTTCCGGGCCGTCGGGGCCGACGCCGTCGTCATGGAGACCTACCGGGGGCTGGCCCTGGGCAGGGAATACACGTCGGGCAAGGAGTGCTTCCCGTGCCAGGTGACCCTGGGGGACATCCTTCATCACCTCGAGACCGAGCGCCAGCGCCTCGGAAGCGCATTCGCACCCGAGCGCTACGTCTACTTCCTGCCCGAGGCCGACGGCCCTTGCCGCTTCGGCATGTACAACAAGCTCCAGCGTCTGGTCCTGGACCGCTTCGACGCTTACCGGAGCGTTCCCATCGTTTACATCTCCACCCGGAACAACTACGCCACCGCCGACATCGTCCCCCCCGGAAAGTCCTCTTATTTCAGGAAGCTGAGCTACGTGGCGGTGATCATCGCCGACGTCCTCGACCGCATCACCTGGCGTGTCCGGCCGTACGAGAAAGAAGCGGGATCCACCGATGGACTCATGACCGATGCCCTGAACAAAATGGTCAAGGCTGTGGAGCATATGGGACCGGAGCTCGATTTCGGCAGGCTTCTGGGCCCCCTGGCCGACATCGCCGCCAGAGCGCGAAGTCTCATGAAGACCGGTGAGCGGCGGCGGCCCAGAATCGGCATCATCGGCGAGATTTATCTCCGGAGCCATCCCTGTTCCAACCAGGACATCATCCGGAAGCTCGAAGCCTATGGAGGGGAGGTGGTCAACGCCTCCCTGGGCGAATGGGTCAACTTCGTGAATTTCGAGTCCATCCGCAAGTCCGAGCACCAGTGGCAGAAAGCCTGGCGGGACCGGAGCCACGGCGGACTGAGGGAGGTAGCGAGGCGGTGGATGGGCCTCAAAATCGAGCAGTACTACCAGAGGTGGCGTCAGTGTCAGGTCTACCGGACTGTTCGGGAGCACCTCGACATCGAGCCCGACCACGGCATCCAGGCGGTCAAGAAGCGCCTCGACCACAACCGGCTGTTTCATTTTGCCATCGGAACCGAGGCCGTGCTCAGCATCGGGGGGGCCCTCGAATACATCCACCACGGCTACGACGGGGTGGTGAACGTTTTTCCCTTCACCTGCATGCCCAGCACCATCGCTTCATCCGTCCTCAGACCCCTGCTCCACGAAATGAAAGTCCCCTACCTGGACGCGCCCTACGACGGCGCCATCCAGCCCAACCGCGACGTGGCCCTGCGCACGTTTCTGTATCAGGCCAGACAGCACAGGGATGTCGGCGGGCAAGGAAAGGAGCGATAACACTCTCCATGGCACAGCAGGTCATGATCATCAACGCGGCGCAGCCCGAGGAGTTTCGGGTGGCCCTGGTCGAGGGCCAGACGCTGGAGGGCTTTTTCATCGAGACGGCCAGCCGAGGCAAGGTCGTCGGCAACATCTACAAGGGGATCATCACCCATGTTCAGACCAGCCTCCAGGCCGCTTTCGTCAACTTCGGCATGGAGCGCAACGGATTCCTCCCCTTCACGGAGATCCACCCCGAATACTACCGCCAGGACCTCCCGGAGCCCGTCCGGATCCAGGACGTCATGGAAACGGGACAGGAAGTGCTGGTCCAGGTCGTCAAGGAGGAGATCGGAAGTAAAGGAGCCCTCCTCACCACCTACATCTCCCTGGCCGGTCGCGACGTGGTGCTCATGCCGGGCCAATCCCAGCGCGGCGTCTCACGCAAGATCGACGAAACGGAGCAGAGGGAGCAGCTCAAGGAGCTGGTCCGCAGCCTGACCGTCCCCGAGGAAATGGGCATCATCATCCGCACGGCGGCCCTCAACCGCACCAAGCGGGAGATCGCCAAGGACCTCAATCACCTTCTTCGGATCTGGGAGGAGGTGAAAAAGAAAGTCCAGGAGTCCGCCGCGCCATCGCTCATCTACAAGGAGCAGGACCTGGCCATCCGGGTCATTCGCGACTATTTCAACCCCGACATCAAGACCATTCTGGTGGACGATCGCGAGGTCCATCGACAGGTCAAGGAATTCCTCACCATCATCAGCCCGCGCCACGAGAATTCCGTCAAGCTTCATAAGGACGATGGCCCCATCTGCGCCAAGTACAACCTGGAGGACCAGATCGAGCAGATCTTCCGCAAAAAGGTCCCCCTCAAATCCGGGGGGCACCTCCTCATCGATCAAACCGAAGCTCTGGTGGCCATTGACGTCAACTCGGGACGGACCAACGGTGAGGGCGACCTGGAGGAAATGGTCTACAAGGTGAACATGGAGGCCGCCACGGAGATCCCCCGTCAGCTCCGTCTCAGGGATCTGGGGGGACTGGTGGTCATCGATTTCATCGACATGAGGGAAAACCGGCACAGCCGGGAAGTCGAAAGGCGTCTCAAGGAGGAGGTCAAGAAGGACAAGGCCAAGATCACCCTGGGGAAGATTTCGCGCTTTGGGCTCCTGGAGCTCTCCCGGCAGCACCTGGGGCTCAACATCCTGCGGGGCTCCTTCCGCCCGTGCCCCCTCTGCCAGGGAGCGGGCATCGTGCGCTCCGACGAGGCCGCCGCCCTCTCCTATCTTCGGAAGATCTGGGCGACCCTGGCCCACAGGAAGGTGGCCATCGTCAAGGCTACCGTGGCCCCCGAGGTCGCCAACTACCTGTTGAATCAGAAGCGCGGCGATATCGTTTCCCTGGAAGAGCGGTTCCAGGTGCTCATCGTCATCGAGGCCGCGCCGGGGGTGCCGGCCAACGCGGGGCACATCGAATTCGTCCCCCGGGAAGGATGATGGCGCAGCGACCCGTCGAGAGCCGTCACACGATGACGTAGCGCTTGATGTGCTGCACAATCTCCTCGGGGTCGTCCAGAATGGTCACCAGGGAGAGATCCTCCGGAGAAATGTAGCGGCTGGCGAGGAGCCTGTCCTTGAGCCATCCGATCAGGCCCTTCCAGTGCTCCTTGCCCACCAGGATCACGGGGAAGGGCTTGATCCGGCGGGTCTGAATCAGGGTGAGGGCCTCGAAGATCTCATCGAGAGTCCCCAGCCCCCCCGGCATGCCGATATAGGCCTGGGCGTACTTCACGAACATGACTTTCCGCACGAAGAAGTACTGAAAATCCAGCCGGAGATCCGCGTATGGATTGGGCTCCTGCTCCAGGGGAAGCTCGATGTTCAGACCGACGGATTTGGCCCCGCCCTCCCGGGCTCCCCGGTTTCCGGCTTCCATGATGCCGGGCCCGCCCCCCGTGATGACATGGTAGCCGTTTTCCGCAAGCTTTCGCGCGATGACGACGGTTTTTTCATAGGTTTCATCCTCGGGCTTCACGCGCGCCGAGCCGAAAATGGACACGGCCGGGTACAGCTCGGAAAGCTTCTCGAATCCATCCACGAGCTCGGCCAGGATCTTGAAAAGACGCCAGGAATCCTGGATGGTCAGCGCATCGATGATGTATTGCCGCTCGGGCATCCCTCGTCCCTTCCCCAATTCGTTGGCTTGATTTCGCATGCGGGCTCGCTCGTTGTGAATACTTCCATTGGAAAAGCATCAGTCTAGCCCAGACTCCCTCAAAATCAAGAATTTTGCGACCCCTCGCCCCGCCGGGGTTCCTGCCCGACCCTGGCGATCCCCGAGCCCCTGACATGCCAAAACCATGACTTCCGCCATTGAATCACTTTGACAAATGAGCTATGAAGCCGCATCATATGATTTGGACTGGCTCAGGATCGGCCGAAATCGGCAACCCTTTCGGAGCATGCAGGCGCATGGTCCGATCATTTTGGAGGCACCCGCACATGGACATGAAGGATTTCGTCAGGGCGGCTTTGAAGAAAGTTTCGCGCAAAGTGAGCGATGGCGCTCTGGACGTCAGGGAGGAAGGCTACGAGGATCGGGAGGAGATGCTCCTCGACTGGATATGGATCGAGCTCAAGGAAGAATCGCCGGACAAGGATGCCGTCATCAACATGGAGCTGGACGATCTTTATGAAGTGATCGAGAGCTCCGCGGACATTTACGAAAATTATCAGATTCTTCTCGAGACCATACGCACTGCCGGCGAGAGTTGAGCTGCACTGGTTCTGGCTGAGGGAAGCGCCCCGCCCGGGCGCTTTTTTTGTTCCGGGGAGATGAGGGAGGGGTGAAGACGTGACGATGGACTGGGGTGAGCTCGCTTCCATACACCTGCATCCAGGCCGCGAGAAACGCGTGGCTCAGGGCCACCGATGGGTGTTCAGCAACGAGATCCAGGAGCCTTTGGGCGGCATCGAGCCCGGGAGCTGGGTTCGAGTCCATTCCAGCAAGGGGGCTCTGCTGGGGAGCGGCTACATCAATCCTCGGTCCCTCATCGCCGTTCGCCTGGTCTGCATTCCCGGAGAAAAGCCCTCCGTCGATCTGCTCCGGGAGCGCCTCATCAAGGCGGCAGCCTTCCGCGCCCGGAAGCTCTACCCCGACTCATCCTGCTGTCGGCTGGTCTTCGGGGAATCCGACGGATTGCCGGGCCTGATCGTGGATCGCTACGGAGACATTCTGGTCTATCAGATCGGAACCCTGGGAATGTCCAGGATCGAGGACACTTTGAAGGAGCTGCTGGTCGACCTTTTCGCCCCCCGGGCACTGGTCTACCGACATGACACCCCGGTGAGGCATCTCGAAGGGCTGGAGCTGTGCAAGGGCATCGCCCATGGGGTGCTGCCCGAGGAGATCTGGGTCGACATGGACGGGATTCAGCAGAAGCTCAATCCCCTGGGTGGGCAGAAAACAGGCTTCTACCTGGACCAGCGGGACAATCGCAAGGCGCTGCGCCGATGGGCCCCGGGGGCCCGAATGCTGGACGTCTTCTGTTACCACGGGGGCTGGAGCCTGGCGGCGGGAGCGTCCGGAGCCGTCGAGGTGCTGGGAGTGGACGATTCTTCCGAGGCCGTCGAGCAGGCCGGTCTGAATGCGGCGAGAAACCAGATGGACCATCGCTGCCGGTTTCAGGTCGGCGAGGCATTCCAGTTCCTGAGGACGCTGCCCCGCAATGCATTCGACCTCATCGTGCTGGACCCGCCGGCCTTTGCCAAGACCAAGTCGGCCCTGCCCGAAGCCATGAAGGGCTACACGGACCTCAACCGTCGCGCCATGCTGGCCCTGGAGCCCGGTGGAATTCTCGTGACCTGCTCCTGCTCTTATCACCTCTCGGAAGAGCTGTTCCGAAAGGTTCTTCTCCAGGCTGGCCAGGCCAGCGGTCGTGGGCTGAGACTCCTGGAAGCGCGGGGCCAGGCCCCGGACCACCCGATCCTCCTCTCCATGCCCGAAACCCAGTACCTCAAGTGCTGCATCCTTCAGGTGATCTGACCCGCCCGCCCCGCCCGGAAGCCCATCTGGCCTTCATCGGAGCGCGCGGCAGGGCGGGAAAACTTCCCGCCCTGCCGCGCGGATCCCCATCGACCTGGATGATGGGGCGGGCTTTGCGCCCGCCCGGATGCGGCTCACTGCCGGCGGTCGTGGGCCCCGCCAAACTGGCTCCTACAGCCTGGGCAGCCAGCCTTCCTCCTCGGTGAACTCGGAGATCCCCGTGTGGGCAACCACATGCTCCAGCTTGTTGAGCCCGTCGATGAGGGCCTGAGCGCTGGCCAGAACGATATCCGTCCCAACGGCTTTCCCGTCCACGAAGACCCCGTTCTCCTGCAGCCTGAGACTGATCTCACCCTGGGCGTCGGCTCCCGGTGTCACCGCGTTCACCTCGTAGCGGACGAGCTTCGGGAAACGCTTCACCATCCGAAGGATGGTCTTGAAGGCCGCATCCACCGGTCCCTGCCCGAAGCCGGCGTCCTGGACGATCTCGCCATCCACCTCGAGCTGCACCGTGGCATTGGGGACGGATATGGATCCGGCGGTCACATTGAGGTACAGCAGCCGGTAGCGCGACCCCTCGGAAGGAGCCCTTTGCCCCGCCAGGAGCTCCAGATCGGCATCGAAGACATTCTCCTTGCGCAGAGCCAGCTCCTGGAATTCGGTGTAAAGCTCCCGCACCTCGCCCGAGCCGAAACTGTAGCCGAGCTCCGACAGTCGATTCCCCAAAGCCTCCAGGCTGGCATCCTGGCCCAGGGCATCCATTCCCGTATGGATCCCGAGGGCTTCGGGCTGGATGATCTCGAAGGGTGGAGGCGCGGTGGCGTCGGCCAGCTGGGGAGCCGCCAGCTCACCCAGGAAGGCGTTGGATCCCACGATGGGCTTGTGCGGCTGCACCCCGATTCCCGTCAAGCGCCGGACCAGCCTGCTGGTGGGGTAGATCTGGTCGAGCTTGAGGCCGCTCTCCATCCGAAGATCCGCGGAGCGCAGGGCGAAAAGAGCCCCCAGCTCCTCCAGGGGCGCATTGCCCGCCCTCTCGCCGATGCCGTTGACGGTGCAGTGGATCTGACGGGCCCCCGCCCGGATGGCCGCCAGGGAATTGGCCACGGCCAGGCCCAGATCGTTGTGGCAATGGATGCTGAGTGATGTCCCGGGCACTTTCGCCAGCACCGCAGAAACCATTCCCTCGACATCGGCGGGCAGTGCACAGCCCACGGTATCCGCCAGATTGACCGACGTCGCCCCGGCATCCACGGCCACGCGCACCAGGTCCACGACTTCGGACGTCTCGGCCCGAAAGGCGTCCACCAGGGAGAACTCCACCTGCTTCGAGAGCTTACGGGCCGTTTTGATCGCCGACGCGGCAATCTGGCAAACCTCGGCAAAGCTCTTCCTGAGGAAGTGCTCGCGATACTGACGGGAGGCCGGCACGAAGGTGTGGAGGCGAGCCGACGCGGCCGACTCGATGGCTTTCCAGGCGATCTCGAAATCCTTGGCGTTGGTGGCACGGGCCAGGGCGGCGATCACCGGACCCTTCACTTCCCGGGCAATCTGCTCGCAGACGGCGAACTGCTCTTCGGAAGCAGCGGGAAAGCCCGGCTCAATGACGTCCACTTGAAGATGAGCCAGCTGCTTGGCGATGCGAATCTTCTCTTCCCTGGTCAGAACCGTGCCTGGAGCCTTCACCCCGTCGCGGAGTGTGGTGTCAAAAAAGAACAGGCGATCCATGTTCATCCTCCTCGCTTCGTTCGAATTCCACTGTTGTCGATCTTCGTCAGCGTTCGTCCCTGTCTCCCGACCGCTCCATTGCCGGCGCTCCGACGGGAAAATACTTGCAAGAGGCCGAGGCCTTGTCAACGTTTTTCACCCGAAGGCCTTGGGGAAAATGTGCTTGACTTCCAGGGGCTCATCATGTACCTAGTGATTCTCGCTTGGGTTGAACGATTTCGCACCTGCCCCGAGCGGCCCATGGAGGGGCGGATAGCTCAGCTGGGAGAGCATCGGCCTTACAAGCCGAGGGTCGCAGGTTCGAGCCCTGTTCCGCCCACCAAAACTGAATATGGGGTGGTAGTTTCAAGTCCCTTCCACCCCGCCAGAACGTTCAAGGGCTCAGTCGATTTGACTGAGCCCTTTTTATTTGTGCGCCCGCCGAGGGCGTACTCACTTGGAGGTGCAAGTCCTCTACAGGCCCGGCAGGGGGAACTGTTAGCCGGACGGCCTCAAAGATCGATTTATGGTATGGTAAGATGCGATATGCCCTTTGAGAAAGAATTGGAGATTCCCCAGCACGCTTGGAGTGTCCTTGAGCTTTGATTGTCTTGGCGATGAAGTCCGCGGTTTTGGGTCGATCAGTATCGTAAGAGTATCTGTTCCAAGGGCCGGTCTTCGCTTTTTCACGAAGGAGACAACTCGGGAGCATGGAAATGAATCAGGAAAAAGTGTGGCGTGAGATTGCCGCTCTGCCCCCGGAGGCTCAGCAGGAGGTTCTGGATTTCATCCAGTTTCTTCGAAAACGCTACAAGCAAACGCGTGCGAAAGAGCAGCGCCCGAAGACTCAACTGGCTGAAGAGGCGTTTGTCGGCATTTGGCGTGACAGAGAGGATATGGAAGACAGCAGCGAGTGGGTTCGTGGGGTCCGCAGGCGCGAATGGGAGTGTTGATGAAAGAGCTCGTCATCATCGACACCGATATCCTGATCGATGTCGCCCGCGATGTGAGGGAAGCAACCGGATGCCTCCGCGAGATCGAGCACCATGCAATCCCGGCCGTGAGTGCTGTGACACAGATGGAGCTCATGATCGGCCGTCGGAACAAAAAGGAGCTGAAGGCTCTTGATCGTTTCCTTTCCCGGCTCACCATCCTGAAAATCAGCGAAGCCATCTCAGAACGAGCCGTCGGCCTGCTCAGGAGCACCCGTTTGAGCCACGGCCTTTTGATTGTGGACGCACTCATCGCGGCGACAGCCCTCCATCACGACCGGCCGTTGATTTCGAAGAACCAACGCGATTACCGCTTCATCGAAGAGCTCGCCCTGCTCGGCTATCCAAATCCCGTCTGGGCATGAATCGGCGGCCGCAAATTCGAGCCTTCCATGATCGCCCCGGGCTTGCAGCCACATCATGGATGCTCGGTGGCGGTTCTGCAGGTCTCACCGGTCCCCGAAGAGTATGAGCTCTGGTCCATATGGGGTGGGTCTGGCGATCAACATGGGCCTAGCTCCTCAGGTCGGTACTTTCCCTCGAATGGGGCCGGCTCAACGGCAAATCTGGAAACCCCGTCAGAAAGATCGCCTCATGGACATGATTCAGATACGCCTCGAAAATGTACTCGTTCCAATAATGCCGACTCAGACCGTATTTCATGAGGTGCTCGTAGGCGGCGAGCCTGTCCGGTTTGCCGGTCTTGCCAAGTGTTCTCTCGAAAAAGGCCAGCCATCCTCTCTCGTCGCCCACCTCAAACACTGAGTCACCCTCAAGCCTCCAAATGACGTAAGGGGTCGTGAAAACAACAGAATAACCGAAAGGAAGCTCCTCAAAAGGGTCCGGCATGATTCTCGCCAGCCAGATTTCTCCCGGCTGCCCCTTGTGCCCGCTTGGAACCGTTGCCGTCAGGCCTCTTTCCGTCACCAGTTCCCGCAATCGAACGTGCTGACCGGAAAACCCCTCATGAACATAGAAGCCCATCCGGGATGCCTGCATCTTCTCCAAGAGCCTGATGAGGCCGGGGTCAGCCTTGAGGGCCCTGAAGACCTCGATGGTGATCGTGCCGAACGATTCCTTCCTCGCCCCGCTGCACAGATCGAAAAAGGACCAGCATGTGAAGTAAGAGAGGGTCAGGGGGCTCATGGGTGGCCCATGGGGCATGTATTCGCGGTCGGCATCGACACAGATCGCAACGAGCCCCTTGACGGCCGGCACGGAGCCCAACTGTGCGACGAAGATATCCATCTTGTTTTGTGCGTACACATAGACTGCATGCACGGGGTCAAGCCGGGAAAGCTCCTCTTCCGATGCAATGACCGCCTCGAGCTCCTCCGCCCTGATTCGAGCGTTTCTCACCGCCTTGAGGTCGACAACCTTTTGCTTCCTGAAATTTATCAGATCAGCAATGAGCCTTCCGGCAATGGAGGGCCCCGATGAGCCGGTCTTTCTGCTTTTTGCCGCCATTCAATGATTCCCTTATCGGTACGAGCTCAAATCCAGTCCTTGTTTGCCGAGGGTCTCCTCCAGGGGGAGGCTGCCGCCGAAGAGCCCGGGATGGCGATCAGCGCTCCTCGTCCAAATCCCGCAGCCGGCCGAGGATGTCGGTCTTGTCGGTCACATTGGCGCTCAAGCCCATCTCGAAAATCTGCTTGGCCCGTTCCGGATCCGGAAGCCGTCCCGCCTTCATCGGCCAGGCATACATGTCACCCCAGCCGATGTAGCCCCACGGGTTTTCCGGAAACCGATCGATCAAGGCTTGAAAAAGCCGGTCGCCCTCTTCTTCCCGTCCGAGGGCGAAGTTTGCTTCCGCTTCCGCCCTTTTCATATTGTGCAGGAGCAGCTCATCGGAATCCGGAAAGAGGTCGCAAAATTCTCGGCAATACACGATCGCCTTTTCAAAGAAAGACGGCTCGTCATGGCCTGCGTTGAGAAGCTCCATCTCGAGGTCCGCCCGCGGCCAGGTCGCTGCGATCATAGTATGCCGAAAAAAGCTTTCCCCAATTGATGCGGTTGAAAAGTGTCCCACGGGTAAGGTAGCCGTGGATGTTCTTTTTGAGGAACCGGGGCTCGAAGTCCTCAAAAGCTCGATCCCTGAAGAGGCCGTAGTAGGCGGCAGTGAAGCTCCCGCCGGAGACTCCGGAGATCCAGTCCACTTCGTCGAGCAGGCGCCTGTGTCGATCGCGGATGGTGACGCTCGTATCCCGCAACGCTTCGAGGACGCCTTAGGAAAAGGCGGCAGCCCTGGTCCCCCCGCCTGAAAAAGTGAGCATGAGCAGCAACTGGTCGTCATTGGCGGGGTCAATGAGGTTCTGGCCCCGATAGCCCCCTTGAGGGTCGACCTGTCTCACGGCCTGATTGACGGGGTAGTGAGCGCAACCTGCCACGGCCCCAAAAAGGATGACCCCCAGAATCCAATGACGCAATGCAGGACGCACCCCCAAAGCCTCACTGGAATCCCTCGCCTCAACTCTGCAACGCATGCCGTTTCTCCACGGAAGAGTGCCAAGGAAGTTTGTTCTTCAGGGTCCTTGAGTCGTTGCTGATATGTGCCGGAGAAGCGCCCGCGCATCCTGATGATCGGGATACTTCTCCAGAATCGCTTTCAGAGCGGTGATCGCTTCAGCCGTTTCACCCGTTTGCTGCAGCGAGAAAGCAAGGGCGCAGGCATACTTCGGATCATCGGGACGCAGCCCGGCCGCCTCCCTGCAGAAAACGACGCCTTCCCGTGGTCGGTCGCTGGCGAGAAGGACGCAGAGGTTATAAGCTGCCTGGGCCATCCGTGGGTCGCTCTTCAGGGCGGCCTTGAGATACATCTCCGCCTGCCGAGAATCGTTCAGCTCAGCCTTGAGAAGCCCCATGTTGAACAGGGCCGCACCATTCTCCGGTGCAATCCTGAGGGCCTTCCGCAGCGATTCTTCGCTCCTGTCCAAATCCCCCAAGCGCGAGTAGGCGATGGAACCGTTCACCAGGACCATGACGGCGCGGGGCTCGATCCTGAGAGCCCGGTCATAGCAGGAGATGGCCTCTTTGAGCTTCCCGCGGTTGAGATAATAATTCCCCAGGTTGTAGTGACTGGACCACTGGTCCGGCCGCGCCAACAGGGATGTGACGTGCTCCGCGTCGGCCTTCTTGATGCTCTCTCCATACTCGCCGCCGACCTTCAGATCGGGATACGCGGAAAGAGCCGCAGCGGCTCGGATGCGGACAAGGCGGAGCTCGTCCGTGGTTGCCCCGACGATGGCCTGAAGACTCTGTTGGGACGGGATCATCGCCAGGGATTCCACAGCCGCTGCACGCACTAAAGGAGACGGGTCACTGGCCGCCTTGAGCAATGCCTGGCAGGTTTCGGGCTCGGAAGTTGGCGGGACCAGGCGAATGAGGGATGCAGCAAAGATTTCGTCCCGCTCCGGGCTCGTGATGTAGTGAACCATCTCCTCCCGTCTGCTCCAGTCCCGCTTTCTCGCGGCATCAATGAGACTCGCCCGGTGGAGCAGAGGGGCCTGGTAGTCGCGGGGCCGCCACTCCCGAACCTGCCTGTCGGCCCAGGCCGCGTCCTTGTCGGTGTGGCAGATGTTGCAGGCATTGGGCGAATGGTACGCCACCGTCGCCGCGGGAGCCGGCGGCAGCATGGAGTGGTCGCTCCGGTTCATGCGCGCGAAGGAGGTCATGGGCATGTGACAGGATATGCACTGGCTCCCGGCGCTCCCTGCCTCATGGCGAGTGTGGGCCGGGGCGTTGTTGACCCGTTCTTCATGGCAGGGGAGGCAGGCCTTGTTGGCGTCTTCAGACTTCTTGAAACGGTAGCGGCCGCTGGAGGTGTGGCAGTGCATGCAGTCGAGCTTCCCCGACTTGACGCAGGGGCTCATGAGCCACGAGGTGTACGTGTAGTTCTCTCCCGGTAGCGGCCGCTGGAGGTGTGGCAGTGCATGCAGTCGAGCTTCCCCGATTTGACGCAGGGGCTCATGAGCCACGAGGTGTACGTGTAGTTCTCTCCCAAGTCGCGACCGTCCGGGTAGTAGTCCGGGCTCTCGAGGGTGACCATGTCAAAGTGGTCGAAGAACCTCCCCCCCGGGGGGTAGGATGGTGTCAGGGGAGCGGTTGTCTTGGCGTGGCAGGAAGCGCAGAGGTGGTTGCGCTGCTCCGTGGTCATGGTCTTGGTGCTGATGATTTTCGGATCGGCCAGTGCCTGCCCCTTGGGTGTCGCCCTGGCGATGGCGTTGTGCTCGGCGGACGGGCCGTGGCAGGTCTCGCAGTTGATTCCCGGCTCCGCCCAGACCGTGCGGTAGGTGTCGGTCTTGAGGTCGTAGTTCGTGGAAAGCTGGCTCACGTGGCAGCTGTAGCACGCGGTGTTGAAGGTGTAAGGCCAT
>JALOOX010000110.1 GCA_025454175.1 Syntrophobacteraceae bacterium
GAGCCTCGGAGGGAGGGGAGGGCTCGGGAGCTCTCTGAATCCCCGGCGGATTTTCAAGGTCTGAATCCGGAAGCGGAGCGGAAAGGGATGAAGACCCAACGGGAAGGTCCGGTGCCGCCGGCGACATCTTATCTTGGCGAACACTGGACGAATCGAATCGAATGAAAAAAAGGAGCGTCGCGACGGCAAGCAGCAAACCCATCGAGAGGAATCCTGGGCGAATCCCCGGCCACGAGAATACCGGGGAGGGCCCGGCGGAATGGCGGCCGGCCCCCGCGCTTCGGCCGGCCGTCTCGCCAGCCCCATGGTGAGGCGAACGTTTCGGAGGGCTTTTCCCCCTGGCCGTCTCCTCCTCGAGCCACCCGCCGGCAATGCGCCGATACGCGGAGGTGAGCGCCTTGAACTTCTCCTCAGCGGCCTCGCGATCCGTCAGGGAGCGCTGGTGAAAGCGGTCGGGGTGCCATTCCTTGGCGAGACGCCGGTATGCAGCCTTCACCTCCTGGCGAGAGGCGCCAGGAGGCTGTAGTCGTTTTCACCAGCCTTTTCAGATCGAAACGCCATCTTCTCCGCACTCGCTTTCGCCTCTCTAATACTAAATCCTGGATGTTAAGAACAGCGGAACCCAGAAATCCGTTCAGTTTCAAACGGCATGTTTCGATAAGGATTCCGAAGATTCGCCAAATCATCCGTTTCGATCAGGAGCATTCCAATGACATTGGTTCAAAGCACTCCTTCCCTCGCTGAGATCATCGAATCAGCAGAACGCCTCCCTCCCTTCCCTGACGTCGTGTGGAAGGTCGCGCCGCTCATCCGCAAAATGGCCCCACTCCAGGAGATCGAATCCGTCATCAAGTACGACCAGGTCATTGCCGCACGAGTGCTGGCCATGAGCCAGAGTCCTCTTTATGCCCGAAAACGCGCGGTGAGCTCTCTCCAGGACGCCATCGTGGCTCTCGGGGATCAGCAGTTGCTGGTGGTGATCCTCACGGCCTGCTCGGCACGGTATTTCACGGAGGATGCAACCGGATACGACCTGCGATCCGGCGAGCTCTGGGATCATGCCATCGCTTCCGGGCTCATGTCCGAAATCGTTGCACGCCATCTCGGCTGCAAGAACATTCTGACGGCATACACGGCCGGACTGCTTCACGATATTGGGAAGACGGTCTTGAACTTCCACGTCAAGACCTACTTCGAATCCATCCTGACGACCGTGAAGAAGCACAACATCTCTTTCATCGAAGCCGAGCAAAGGATTCTGGGAATCGACCATGAACAGCTGGGAGCCCTCATCGCCCGACGCTGGAGGTTTCCCGTCGATGTCACCACCGCCATCGGCAACCATCATCGACCGCTCGAGGTGGACGAGCATTCCGACCTTGCCTCACTGGTTTATGTCGTGAATCGAATGGTGTCGGCCCTCGGAATCGGATGTGGCGTGGACGGATTCCTGCAACCCAACCACGACAAGGTTTTTGTCCGACTGGGCATCAACACTCAGCTGGCGGATAAATTCCTCGTGGAGCTCATGGACAGATACGAGCATACACGACAGTTCCTGCAGGCCTCCTAGAAGAATACTCCTTCAAATATGGCTCACATTCTGCTAATTAAGAATGCAAGAGGAGATTAGAAAGCATCCTGACAACTTTCACGGATTGAGCCATGTTGATTCTGACGAGAAGGCTGGGCGAATCGATTCGAATCGGTGACGACATCACCGTTTTGATCACCGGAGTGGACCAGAACAAGGTGAAGATCGGCATTACCAGTCCCCGGCACATTCCGATTTACAGGGAAGAGCTTTACCTTAAGATACAACAGGAAAACAAGGAAGCCGCCGGCGTCAACGAAGGGGACCTTGATGAAATGCTCGAGCTCGTCACGGACTAGCTCGAACTTCTGCCCGGGTCGGGCGCAGTAACAGCTGGAAAAGACGGAACTCATAGAATGCAGATAGAGACATCCCGCTTCGGCACCCTGGAGTTGGGCGAGGACGTATTCATAGAGTTTCCCTGGGGAATCCCCGGGTTTGGAAACCTGAAGCGCTACGTCCTTCTGGAACATCGCAACGGTCCGTTTCAGTGGCTTCAGGCCGTGGACGACCCCGCGGTCGCTTTCGTGGTCTGCGCCCCTGATGTTCTCGGTTACCGCTACGCCATTCCCTCCGATAAGGGCGAGCCCATCGACCTCGTTCAGCCGGACGATCTGGGCATCCTGATCATGGTCTGCTTCGATCGGGAAAACAAGTCCCTGCGACCTCACTTGAGAGGGCCTTTGCTCCTGAATGCATCGAATCGAAAGGCATACCAGTGGGTCATCGACACTCCGGAGCTGGAGCAGGTGCTGGAGAGCGTCGAGAGACCTTAGAGCATCCCAGGGCTTTTCCGGAAGAAAAGCCGGCCCCCTCACCGCAGCAAAACACTCCATGAAGATCGAGGACAGCAAGCGGCTCTTTGTTTACGAGTGTCTGGCGCCGGGCCTTTCAGCCCGTGAGCCCGTTGCTCCGACACTCGTCGCTGTCTGGCCCGAGCCTCCCTGCACCTACTTCTTTTTCGAGAGCCCCGAAGACGAGCTCATGGAAACCTGGGTCCAAATGCAGCCGGGTTTTGAGCTCCTGAGCCGATATGAAATCGACTACGGTCAATGGCAGCAGGTGGCGACCGGCGATCAGCGCGTGGGCTCCTTCATCATCCCCGGCCCCGCCCCCGAGCCCAACGCCTCGAGAAGCTCCGGGGCCAAAACACTCATTATCGACCCCGGGCTGGTATTCGGCTCGGGACTTCATCCCACCACGAGAGGCTGCCTCCTGGCCATCGAAAAGCTCTTCGGCCACCATCGCATCAAGGAAGTCATGGACTTTGGAACAGGCACGGGAATCCTGGCCATAGCCTGTGCACTCCTCGGAGCCGGGAGGGTTGTGGCCATCGACTGCAATCCTCTGGCGGTACGGGTGGCCCATGGCAATTTCATGGTCAATGGAGTGAGCGGGATCATCCATCCCGTGGTCGCTGACGACCCCGGGGTCGTAGGGGCCTCGTTGGACCTCATCCTCATGAACATCGAGTGGCCGTGTCTCACGAAGACCATCTCCCAGCCTCACTGGAGGCGCCATTCGCTGGCGGTTCTGAGCGGTTTTCTGGAAAGCCAGTGGCCGACGCTCTCAAGCCTCCTGCCGGCGACCCACGTCCCGATCCACGAGGAATCCCACGACGGCTGGCGCACAGTGGCTCTGGAAGCCGTCGCCGACCGGCCCTGACCTCGGACCCTGGCTTCACGGCCTTTCCGCGGGACCGGGTCGCCAACCCCTTACGGGCAAACGCGCCCATCGGCCGATTCACAAGGGGAATTCAAGGGAAAGCTGAACGGGAAGAAAAGCGCGGCGGAAAACTCGAGGCTCATCCCGGTAGTCATGGACTACCTGCGCCTGACGGGTACGATCGGCCCCTGTCAATGTTGTTTGAATGCATGGGGGGCGCCGACCAGGAGCAGCTTACCCGTGACTGCGCGACCTCCCATGGGCATGTTCCGCTTGGCCCATGGCACCCGGCCTCGTGCAGTTCCTCGAGCTTGATTTTCCGCCGTTGTCGACCCCCGGGAGGTGAGGGACCGGCGGACGGGACATCAGTTGATGAAAACCTGCCGGTAACGATCCATATGGTCGATGACGGCGCCGGCCCCGCGCACCACGGCGGTCAGCGGGTCCTCGGCGATGTTCACCCTGAGGCTGGTGTACTGGTTCAGCAGCTTGTCCAGGCCACGGATCAGGGCTCCACCGCCGGCCAGCCAAAAACCCTTTTCGTGGATGTCCGCGGCCAGATCCGGGGGCGTCTTTTCAAGCGCACGCTTCACGGCTTCGACAATGGACATGATGGGCTCCTTGATGGCCTCCCGGATTTCCTCGTCCGTCACGGAGAATGTCTTGGGGATCCCCGTGAGGATCTCCTTGCCCGTGATCTCCATGGTTTCCGGAACATCCAGGGGCGCCGCCGTGCCGATCTTCATCTTGACGTGCTCGGCCAGGATTTCACTGATGATCATCTGGCGCTCGCGCTGCACGTAGCGCAGGATGGCCTCGTTGGCCTCGTCCCCCGCCACTCGAACCGATTCGCTGTATGCCACGGCGAACATCGATATCACGGCGACTTCGGTGGTTCCTCCCCCGATATCGACTACCATGTTCCCGAAAGGCTGATCTATGGGAAGCCCAGCCCCGATGGCGGCAGCCATGGGCTCCTCGACCAGGTGGATCTGTCGGGCGCCCGCCTGCTCGGCGGCCTCAATGACAGCTCGCTTTTCAACGGACGTGATTCCGGTGGGAACCGCCACAACCAGCTTGGGACGCACCAGCTGCCTTCGTTTGAGCACCTTGGCCAGGAAGGACTTGATCATCACGCTGGTGACCTCGAAATCGGCGATGACGCCATCCTTCAGGGGGCGGATCGTCACGATGCGCTGGCCGTGCCTGCCGATGATGCTCCTGGCTTCGTGGCCAACGGCGATGACCTGGTGGCTGTCCTGGTTGATGGCCACCACGGATGGCTCGTTGAGAACGATTCCCCTGCCCTTCAGATATATCAAAGTATTTGCTGTACCAAGATCCATGGCAAGATCCTTGGAGAAATACCCGAACAGTCTTTCAAACATTGGAGACCCTTCTCGTCAGCCGTTGCCGTCACCGGGAATTAACGGGGATTGAGTCTATAGACAATGAAAAAACCGGTCAAATACTTTATACGTTGCTCTTTTCACTTTTCGTGCGGAGCGCCGCATACAGGCGACCCGAAACCAGCGGCCAGAGCTCCTCGCTCCGCGTTCCCTCCTGGGGAAACCCGACCGAGCCCGCCTGCGCCTGCAATCGCACTCCCTTCACCCTCGATCCAATGAACTTCCTGCCGGCGTCGGCCGCCGCGGTCAGATAAGGCTTCGCCTCCTGCATCGTCATTCCCGGAAACAGTAACCCGTAGCGATTTTCTCCCATGGCGCCCACCATCACATTTCGGGGAAGCCCATCACAGATGCTGGTGGCCAGTTCATTCTGCCAGCGGCGCAACTGCCTGGGCGGCACTTTCGTCGAGAGAATCTGCCACGGCTCGAACTGGATCAGGGCCAGGGTGAAGGGCAGGCTGTTGTGCATGGAATTCGTCACCGTGGCATCCACCCTGGACTCGAAGGCCGGAGCATTCAGAAGCCCGGTGCCCGGATCGTAGATACGCAGGTGCTGACATTCTTCCTGGTAGCAGCACTGCTCCAGCTTCATTCGAAGGATTTCAAGGGCATGAGTCACGCCGAACTGTTCCTCGGAGCTCCATTCGAGGGCATGCCTCGAAAGAAACGCCATGACCAGCGTGTGCCCAAGGGCCATGCCGCTGGGCAGAGCCCAGAAGGTCCCCTGGTGGGGCAGCCCCTCCGAGGGCAGGAACAGGTAATGATCGCTCGTGCCAGGGTTGAGCCTCCCGATGAGAAGACTCTTCCGATTCTCCAGAACGTAACCCATGAGGCCCTGGTTGGCCGGCAGACTCTGGCTCACCAGACCGCGAGGCACATTGGAAGTTGCAGCAATGAGATGCTGATCCGATCGCCCCGGCTGCCGGAGGGAAAGGAATCCATATTCACTTCCCAGAAACTCGCTGCATTCATTCAGATAACTTCCACAGTAACCCTCGACCGCATCATCCTTGAACGGCAAACCATCCAGGCGCCGCCAGAGCTCAAAAACCCTCCCGGTGCTCTCCTGCCTCGATACACTGGCCTCCCTCCGCAGGAGATGGTGCAGAACTTCCGCCACCTCGCGAATGAGCTTCTGCTGCTTGTCGTTGAAGCCCCAGGAGAACTTGGTGTCCACGTAGAGCACCCCGCCGCCGTCGCCAACGGGGACGACAAAAACCCCCTTGATGTGGGATTCGCCCTCGCGATAAAAGGGAATCGTGGCCGAGAGGTTCAGCGCGCCCTCCTGAAGCTTGTCCAGGTGGACGACCTGGCCCACTTTCTGAACCTGAGACAGAATACCGCTCTGCTCGAGGGGCAGGGAAACCCTCTCTGGAAGGTACTTGCTCAGGGACTGAGACGCGATCATCTGCAGCTGCCGGCTTTTGGGATCGAGAACGAAGAGAGCCGTCGTGAAGGCTTCGAGAATGTTGCTGAGAAGGCTGACCAGCGACTGGAACGGGCGAGCTTCCATGGCAAGGACTCACTGTCAACAAGGATTCAAACGGAAACCGGGTGAGCTTCCAGGGCGAGTGCTTATCCATCCATCATGCCCGCCTGGCGCCTGGGCAGCCCATGGACAGTTCCGTCCTCCGCTTCAGGGCAGTTCCCAACCTGCTGGCCTGACCGGCCCGACGGAGAATGGGAACACCCCAACCGCCTTCAAATCGATCATCTTCGCGGCGAGGATTCGCTGAAAAATCGCTCGCCGGCAGGCTCTGCACAGGATGTTTTTTGAATAGTTGAGAAGGGCGAAAAAGTAAAGCGAGAAACAAATGGGAAAAATCACGATCTTGCCTGACACCTTGTGCAACCAGATCGCAGCCGGCGAAGTGGTGGAGCGCCCCGCGGCGGCAGCCAAGGAGCTCATGGAGAACAGCGTCGATGCCGGAAGCCGAAAGATCAGCCTCTCCCTGATCCAGGGCGGCAGAAAGGAAATCCGGATCATCGACAACGGCTGCGGCATGTCCGGCGAAGATGCGCTGCTCGCCATCGAGAGGCATGCCACCAGCAAGGTGAGGACGGTGGAAGACCTCGGCAGGGTGCGGACGCTCGGCTTCCGCGGTGAAGCGCTGCCCAGCATCGCCGCCGTGAGCCGCTTTGAGCTGGTGACCCGTGAATCGGACGCCATCTCGGGAACCCGCATCCACATCGAAGGCGGCATCATGCGCGGGGTTCGAGAGACGGGCTGCCCACCGGGCACGCTCATCACGGTTCGCGACCTGTTTTTCAACGTTCCCGCGCGGCGCAAGTTTCTGCGAACTGTCGACACGGAGCTCTCGTACATCAGCGACCAGTTTTTGAGGCTGGCCCTGGCCCACCCCGCCATTCATTTTCAGATGATGCACGGGGAGCGAACCCTCAACGACTGGCCACAGGTCAAGAGCCTGGAGGCCCGGGTCGGCCAGGTGCTGGGAATGGAGCTGACCTCGAAGCTCCGCCCCGTCTTTTCCGAGGTCCCGTCGATATCCATACGGGGTCTCGTGAGCCCCCCCGAGCATCAGCGAGCCGGCTCACAGATGATCTTCGCATTCGTCAACGGCCGTCCCGTACGGGACCGAATCCTCAATCACGGCATCCTGACCGCCTATGACTCCCTGATCCCCAAGGGCAGGTTCCCGGTGGTGGTGCTGTTCATCGACATGGCTCCGGAGCTCGTGGACGTGAACGTCCATCCCACCAAGCGGGAGGTTCGTTTCCGCCAGCCGGGCGAAGTGATCGAGACCGTGCGCCGGGCGATCCGTGAAGCCATTCAACGACCGGCGGCCCCACCCGGCATATCTCCGCGAACGACACCGTCCGCACTCCCCCGGGTTCTGACCAACGCACGCCCCTCGGCCCACTTATGGGGAAGAGAGGATCAGAGCGGCCTGCAACCGGCATCCGAGGCCACTATCCCCCAGCCCGTTCCGCCGACTACGGCTCTTCCCATTCAGATGAGCACCACCTCAACGGCGGCGGCCCCTTCATCCCACAAGTCGTCTTTGACACCCTTCGATCTTCTCGATCAGGAATCCCTTTCAGGTGTTGACGAGCTCCGGTTCAGCCGCTGCCGTCCCATTGGGCAGTTCATGAACACCTACATCATTCTGGAGGATCGGGACGGCCTGATCCTCATCGATCAGCACGCCGCCCACGAGCGAATCCTGTTCAACGAGATCTCGGCTCGAACCCGGCGCGAGGCCGGACAGAGGCTCATGCAATCCGTGGTCTTCGAGCTCATGCCCCGGGAAGCGGCGGTTCTCAGGCAGTGGCTTCCTCAGTTGGGCGAGATGGGATTTGAAATCGAATCCTTCGGAGGAGACAGCTTTGTCGTTCAGGCCGTGCCGGTGGCCCTGAGTCGAATGGCGCCGGACCTCATTCTGCGGGATCTCGTTGAAAAACTGCCCGAGGATGAGACATCGCCCCGCATCGACCTTTGCACCAGGCTGGCCCAGTCAGCGGCCTGCCATGACGCCATCAGGGCGGGCCAGAAGCTCCACCCCGAGGCACTGCGGCACCTGCTGGAGGCGCTGGACGCCGCCTGCACCGCCTCCACCTGCCCGCACGGAAGGCCCGTCTGGATCAAGCTCACCGGCAGGGAGATCGCCCGCCTGTTCCAGAGGACCTGACCCGCCCGGCGCCGGTCATCGATCATCCTGCTTGCC
>JALOOX010000058.1 GCA_025454175.1 Syntrophobacteraceae bacterium
AGCCGGATGCGGGAGATCCGCCAGTCCGGTTCGGAGGGAGGGGCGGCGCAAGTCAATGCGCCGTCCCTACCCCTATCGTTCCGGAGGCATTGTCGGACAGCCTCCTAGGCGCGCAGGCTTGCCGCAACCTGGCTCTGCATGGCTTCGATGACGGCGATGGGCTCGGCTGCGGTGGTGATGGGTCTTCCCACCACCAGGTAATCGGCGCCGCCGGCTATGGCGTCTCCCGCCGTGACGATTCGCTTCTGGTCGTCCACCTGGACCTCACGGTTGGCGCCGGGACGAATCCCGGGAGTCACGATGAGCAGGTTGTCACCCAGCTCGCTCCGGAGTCGCCCGGCCTCGAGGCCGGAGCACACAACCCCGCTGCAGCCGATGCTCAATGCTCTCCGCGCCCTCGAAAGCACCAGGTCCTCGATACTGACGTGAGCTCCGAACATCTCACGCATGTCCTCCTCACCGAAGCTGGTGAGCGCCGTAATGGCCAGAATGCTCAAATCCCCCTTCTCCCGGACGGCAGCCTCCAGGATCGGGTCATTGCCGTGAACGGTGGCGAAGGTGACACCCCGGTCCCTCAGCTGCCTCACGGCCAGACCCACCGTTTCGGGGATATCGAAGAATTTGAGGTCCAGCATCACCTTGTGGCCACGGCTCGTGATGCTGTCCACGATGTGAAACCAGCCCGACATGAACAGCTGCAAGCCCACCTTGAAGAACGTGATATGGCTCTCCACGCGGCGCACCCACTTCATGGCCAGCTTTGGCGATTCAAAATCGAGCGCCAGAATGATGCGCTCGTTCAACGGGATTTCCTTGCGATCCATCCTCACCCCTCCCCACACACTGGTTTCAGGTCCGACCGAAGCAGCCCCCCATCCCCTTGGCTGAATCAACACCTCCGGATACGGATAGGACTCTTCTATGTGGAGAAGGTCCAAAAATCAACCCCCCAGTGGCTTTCTCGCGGCCGGACGTTCCAGGGCGGGTGCATGCATGGATCTCTCGACGGTTTCCGCCAGGGCAGCCATATCGAAGGGCTTTTCGAGAATGGTCGTGCAAAACCGGGTGAGAGGGTTGATGTTGTGTCCCGATGCCCTTCCCTCAGTCATCATGATCACCGGGGGTCGCCGACAGCACTCTTCGATGCATCGGATGAGCTCACCCGAATCGGGCAGCACGGTGGCGTCGTCTGTGATGATCAGGTCGATGGCCGAGTCGCCCGCCCGCAGAAGGCTCAGGGCTTCCCCCGCATTGGTTGCGGCGACGACTCCGTATCCCTTAATCCTCAGACCCCGGGCAAGGGTATCGATGTGAGAGGTCTGGTTATCCAGCACGAGAATGCGCATGGGAGCTCTCCCGCAATGGAGATCACATGGAAGGATACCTTGGGATCCCCGACACTCGAAGCTGGGCAGATGCGGCCCCTCGTGCATCCGGGCTAGACCGCCTGCTCACTCCGGTGCATCAGTGAAAAGAAGCCTCTAGCCTTGATGTGCTCGATCTCTCGACCGGCCTGAGGTTTGGGGGCAGTCTCCCTCGTGCGGGTCATGTCCCTTACCTTCCGCAGATACTCGCTCTTCAGGAATTCCCAGAGAAGCTTCTCCTGATCCGCCGTGAGGTGCCCGAGCTCAAGCTCACAACGTCTGATTACCAGTGTGGTCAAGGGGCTTTCCGACGCCATGAGCCTGTCCTCGACGAGGAGGCAGGGAATTCCCATGAGCTGGAGTCCATCGTTCGACGAAAACAGATGGACCGTCACCTGGTCGGGGTGGTCCTCACCAAAGTCGATGTATTCATAGACCACCCGGCGAGTGCCTAACCGGGTGACCTGTCCCACCACGGTGAATCCAGGACCATGGGCGTGAAGAAACAGTGGGTCTTTTCGGTTGGCTCCTTGATGCGTTCTCATCTCTGTGTTCCTCCTTCTCTCGGCAAGGCGGGATTGCTGTCCCGCCGATCAGCCCGCGGACAACTTCGGATCGATGAATGACGATGTGAGGACTGGCCTAGAGCAGCGGACGTGCCAGAGAAGCCTGTTCCCGGCGAACAACCGCGCAAACCCTTGAGCTGCAAGGCGTGGAGGTCCTGCAAGAGACAGGGAGGCTGGCCGCGATGGTGTGGGCCATGCTTGCCCGTCGCATCATTTTGAATGCACCATATGAGAGTATTTTTAATGGTTTCAATCAAATGGCGAGAACAGCGCCATTCTGAACCGGTTCAAAATGAAACGACTCAATGCAAACACTCAAGAAGACAGGTTTTTTTGGGGGCCGTATTCCATCCTGGATGTTTCACGCCTTCCAAAGTCACATGGCCATGGGGGCACTCCGCTCGGTGGCGGATCAGGGCAAAGTGACATGGGCAGGCCACCTGGAGCGAGCGGGCTCTTCCTCTGGCCGTTTGGCATGGAAGGTGCCTGATACGGGTAGAAGGCCAAAGGCAGGGGGATCGTCCCAGCTCATCCCGAGATCGAATCAAAAGGCGGTTTCGTACAAGGGGGGAATCATGGAAATGAAGAACCTATTCGAATGTTGCGGTCTGGCGGGAACACCTCACAATTCCTGCATGATCTACGATGCGCCGAACCTGAAGGTTCTGAACGTGAAGTTGGACCGGGGGCAGCACCTTTTACTTTATTCGGATCGCATGGAAGGCACCCTGAGCCTGGTGGCCATGGAAGGCCATGGCGAATTCATCGATTTCGAATCCAGGAGGACAGTGCTCAAGGCCGGAGACATTGTCATCTCACAGGTGGGTGAGCCTCACGGACTCACAGCCAAAACCGACCTGAGGCTGCTGGTGACTTTCACTCCTCGGATTTCCCGCCCTTGATGAGGTGCAGCCTGACCTTGTTTTCGAGACGGTGCTCCACGTGAGGGGACCGGCATTCATTGCACAGCAGGGACGGGGAGTAGGCAAGCTCCAGGAGCATGAACGCGGTGGCTTTGATGAAGCCCAGCTCCGCGGGGTTTTCCGGCTGCTCTCCCCATTCCCGAAGCATTTCGGTCCTGGCCGCTTCACGGGCCTTGTCTCCCAGTTCCATGGGATCGATGGAAAGCTCCTTGCACCGCTGCTCGATCCTCTTCTGGACGGCGTCCGTCATCTCTCTCCCGCATTCCGTGCAGAAAAATTTAACCTGTCCAAGCCACATGGCATCCTCCCTAAACCCGATTGCGCGTCTCGTGCCGCCGCGCCCAGCCACACTCGAGATGAATCGAACCGCGTCTCTCACTCTTGATAAAACAGTCAACCACAACCGGGCCGACCCTGCAAGTCGAAGTCTCTCTCCGGATATCGCTTTTGGCGTCGGCACGTCTGGAGAAGACGAGGACGGTGAGCCCGCTTCTCAATGAAAACGGAAAGCTCCTCGAAAGTCACCTTGGCTTCCTCCCTCTCATGATATTATTGCGCCGGAACTGCTCCCAGCATACACACCAACCTCAACAGATCGAAAGCTCAAACGACCAATCCTGCTCCGAGCCAACAAAAAGGTTGTCGGGCCGCTGATAATCTTGCAGACTTGCAGGAGATCTGCTCCTCTTCCCATCGAATCTCATGGTCAAACCCACCTGGCGGCCAGAAAGGGGGAGAAAATGGCAATCCATCGCATTGCTCTCGTGAGCACCACCGACCGAAAACACGGAGTCAAGGCCTCCATCGAAGCCCTGCAAGTCAACCCGGTCGAAGGGAAAGACGTCCTCATCAAGCCGAATTTCAACACGGCCGATCTCTGCCCGGGCTCAACGCATAACGATACTCTGGTCGCCCTGGTGGACGAGCTCTGGGCAATGGGCGCCAAGTCTGTCAGTTTGGGAGAGTGGAGCTACCCCTTGACCGCCGAAGTTATGGAGGAGAAGGGGATCATTCCCCTCATGCAGGAAAGAGACGTTCGGATCATCGATTTCGATCAGCTCCCCAAGTCCGATTGGATTGAGCTCAAGCCCGCAGACAGCCACTGGTCCAATGGATTCCGGATTGCCCTTCCCATCCTTGAATCGGAGTGTCTGGTTTCCACCTGCTGCCTCAAAACCCACCATCATCGCCAACCGAAATCGACTTGTTTTCGTCGGATGAAACCAGCCAGGAATTCTGCGAGACCGTTCGATGCGTCCTCGCAAAAGTATAGGGGCAAGGTTGGGTCCGCTGATATGCTTGCTCTGCAGGTGTAGAGAAAGGATGAGACGTGCCCGACATCCCAAAACTGCTGCTAACCATAGTGCTCACGATCTTCTGCTCTATTCAGGCCCAACCATCAGCAGCTGGCCCATTCATCCGTGTCATGGAAGATGGGGGCAAATGGTGGTTCGAGGATGGCCAGGGACAGAGGTTTTTTTCATTAGGGGTGAACTGCGTTGGGGGATGCTTTGGGCACGCGGAAGATTCGGCAATGGAGGCTTCGAGGAAACAGCGGATCGTCAACCATCTAAAAGATCATGGCTTCAACACGGCGGCAAGCTGGAGCAGCCCCTCGGTTTGGGATCAGTTTTATTTCTCGGATCAGATTTACCCAGGATTCAAGGAAGATTCCGATGACGCATTTGATGATCTCCTCTGGAAAGAGCGGTTCGAGCCATGCATCAGGGAGGAGGTGAAACCGTTTCTCGGGAGAGAGAACTTCATCGGCTACTTCATCGACAACGAACCCAGGTGGAATGCGCCTGAGATATTCAAGTTCTACGTGAGTCTTCCCGGAGAGAGGCCTGGAAGCAAAGCTTTCATCTCATTCCTCGAATCTTTCTACCAGGGGGACATCAACAGGCTCAACAACGAGTGGGGCACATCCTACCAGGGATTCGGTAACATCCCCGGCTCATCTCCCGTGAGGGTACATTCCGCTGCAATGGAAAGGGGAATCCTCAGAGCCTGGAGAAATGAGGTGGCGAAAACCTACTATGGTCGATATACGGCCCTCCTGCGCTCGCTCGATCCCCACCACCTGATCCTCGGCGTCCGTTACAGGGGCATCCCCGACATGGACCTCCTTGGAGCCCTCTCGCCCTACTTCGATGTCAATTCCATCAACGCGTACAATCGCTATGGAGCCCTCAAGCCCGAGTTTGGAGCCCTTTACAAAGCGTCGGGGAAGCCGCTCATGATAACCGAGTTTTCCTTTTCGGGCTTTCCGGAGCCAGGGTACAGGTCGATGCTGAACATCGATGTCTACAGTCAGGAAAACCGGGGGATAGGCTACAAGAAATATGTTCTTGAGGCTGCCCGCGCTCCTTTCATGGTTGGGATGCACTGGTTTTTCTGGATGGACTACCCAAAGCAGGATGAGGCGGAAGGAGGCTTCCTTCCTGACGAGAATGTGGGGCTGGTCACGTGCGACGAATCCAGGACTTATGAAGAGCTTGCTGCATGGATCAAGCGGACCAACCGGGAAGTCCATTTGGCCCACGGCGCCGCTCAGGTGAAGGAGCACCCCAAAACAGAGCTGCCGAAGACCTCCCTCAGGAGGTTCGCTCCAGAGCTCGATGGAAACGTGTCGGACTGGCCTGGAGAAACCGCCCTTAAGCCCTCCACGATCATGTCACTTCGAGATGATGCAGTCCTCGACCACACCTACTTCATCTCCTATGACGCAGATTCCCTCTATGTGGCTGGGGACGTCTCCGATTCCCACCTCGAGAATCCCGGCGGTGAGTGGTATTGGACAGGGGACTCCCTCTTCCTTCACCTCAGTCCCGAGGAGCCTGAGGGAACCGATGCCTCCAGGGATATGACCGTCTTCATATACCCTGTTGGAAATGGACCCTCCAAGACTGAACCGTTGGTTGTTCGCTGGCGCGGCCATGATGAATCGATGGTGATCCCTGCCATTATAGCCAAACACAGCAAGACTGGAGGACTTGGAATCGAGGCAAGGATCCCTTGGGCCTGGCTGGAAGGCTTTGGCCCCCGGCACCCAGGCCCTTGGAAGGTGCAATTGGGATATCAGAACGCAAATGAGATCTGTCAGGCTTACTGGGCGGGTGTCGTTCACTTTCAATCCCAGTGAGGAGTGATCTGGGAGCAGTGAAGCGAGTGCCGCTGAAGAGGTGAATCCAGGCAAAAAAGGAGGCGCGGGCTAATGACACAATGAACTGCCTCGGTTGAGGCTGGATGAGATGGCCGGAACATGATGATCTGCAAATGCGGGCAAGGATCAAGCGGGCGTTCTTTGCCCCGAGGAAAGGAGTCTGCAATGAGCCGATTATCACCCAAGGTTGTGGCCTATCTGGTGGCGGTGTTGTTTCTTGCGGCAATGTGGGAAGACCCTGCACAGGCAGAAACCTATACCCTGACCGTGGCCGGCAGCTCGGATGGTGTGACTGAACGCAGCATCGGGGCCACCGAGGGGTGTGCTGATTTCAACATTGATGATTTGACGGACATCGGACTGCGCAATTACCGAATCTGGCTGGGCATGAGCCGCCTTGAGCCCGAAGATGATGATGGGGTGTATGGTTTCCCCATGATTGATGAGATAAAGAAGAGAGCAAGGGAGGACTTGAGCAGGGACCCGGATATCATCAATTGGGGTGCCTGGGATCATCAACTTCGCCGAACTGATTCATACCATTGGTCTTCCGGTTGTTCACCCTCTGCAACAGTCAGCCTCCTCGACATGCTGACGGCTTTACGGGACAAACAGATCGTGGCAGTGGTCACCTTACGCAACGTCGATGACAATGGCGAGCCAGCATGGGCCACACAGTTGAATCCACCGAAAACGCCAGAAGGCTGGAGCGAGTGGTGGGAGCACGTGTTCGCCACGGTGTATTGGCTGAAGGTGAAGAACGGACTCGAGGTTCACGACTGGCAGGTGCACAACGAGCCTGACAGCGGCGTCAAGCAAGGATGGGGAGGCACGTTTGCAGACTATACTGAATTCGTACGCAAAACCCGCGATGCGATCCAGTTTGTCTACGACACATATCCATATCTTGCAGGTAAAACCTTCCGCCTTTATGCGCCGGTAACAACGGGCGTGAATTCCTGGGTGGAGCAGTCCATACTCCAGAACGACCACGTCATCGATGTGGTGGACTGGCATAACTACAGCAGTTCACATTACGCAGGTGCAGTCCAGGTCAATGAGTGGATTGACAAGTACGACAGCGATCGGAAAGATGAGGGCACCTACATCTCCGAGTGGGGCTCCTATCGCAGCGCCTATGGTTTCAGTAATCCCTCAAACAGGGCAAAAACTATCTAGCATCAGCCACCGTGAGCATTGCTGACACCAACGGCAATCCTGTACCCGGAGCCACCGTGAAGGGGACATTTTCCGGTGCGACCAGCGATATTGTCGGTGGAGTGACCGATGGCAGTGGGCAGATCAGCCTGAATTCGTCAAGCACGAGGCAAACCCCAAAATGGTCCTTCTGCGTGATGGATGTCACCACTCGAACAGGCTGGATCCATGAGCCATCCAGCAATGTGGAAACCTGCGACAGCATTCCCAAGCAGTGACGCTTATTGCTGCCTCTTTCAGTCCATTGATGCTCTTTTGAGGATGGCGTTCAGCACGGAAGGGAAGAAGCCATGATCATTCAGATTGTCAAGTTTCAATCGGATCTGGGCCGTGATGAGGTTCTGAAGGTTGCTCGAGAGCGCGCATCCATGTTTCGAGCAATTCCGGGACTTCTTCAGAAATATTATGTCCATCCTGAGGAACCAGGTCATTATGCGGGAGTATACATATGGGATTCAGTCGAATCCTTGAGAGAATTTCGTGCCTCAGAATTGGCTGCCACCATTCCTCATGCATATCATGTGACTGAGCCGCCTGAGATCGAGGTGTATGAGGTCGTCTTCACACTTCGAGATTAGATGAGGCGGGCCTGATCCGAGGATTGCCCTGCAGGGGCTTCCATAGTGTAGGCAGATCGCATCATGGACAAGATCTGAGTCCCCTTCACAAGAAAGGCATGGAGGAGCTCCTGCTGTGCAACCGGCTGGCCCATTGCACCGATGCTTCAGCCCTTACCTTGCAGCCGTCGCTGCAGCTTGCCTGATGGGGTTACTGGGTGTCTTTGTCAGGAATATTTCATTCTGTGGTGAGGTGATTGCCTTTGCGAGATTTGCCTTGGGGTTTTTATTCCTCATTTGTGCTTCGTTCCGCCGGGCTCATTTTCGCGAACTGACGCATCATCTTTCGATCTACCCGGTTCTTAGTGGTGTCTTTCTGGCATTTTGTGCCCTTTTTTATGTCAAAGCCATCAAGCTTACGAGTTTGGCCAATGCTGCCTTTCTGCTCTACCTCGGTCCATTGGTTGCTGTCATCATGTCTTCCTTTCTGCTCGGCGAAAGGATGAATTGGATCAACAGACTGCTCGTGCTGTCTGCATTCAGTGGCAGTGCATTGCTCATCGGGCTTGATCTCACTTCCAGCAAGCCAGTTTCCCTTGGAAATATCTACGCTGCAGTGTCATCAATCCTCTACGCGCTTTTCATTGTTATGAACCGAATGGCTCCCGCCAAAATCTCACCGACAACGCGATCCTTCTACCAGCTTCTGTCTGCCGCACTTGTTCTTGTCCCTTTCGCATATATTGGCTCTGGAGGCGTCACGAGATTCTATGCAGACGTATACTGGCTGGTAGCCATGGGATTTTTTCAAGGCTTTCTCTCAGTTACCCTGATGATTTTTTCCATCGAGTATCTTAAAGTCTTCCAATTCAGTACAATTGTATATTTGGAGCCCGTTGTCGCTGCAGCGGCAGGCGCTCTCCTTTATGACGAAGATATGACGCTTCGACAATTTCTCGGAGGATTTATGATTGTGAGCAGTGGCATTGCTCAGATTCTTTTCTCCACCAGATCCGACATGAAAGTCGGCAACTGAGGGATAATCCATGGCAGAGTTCATTCACATCATTCCCACCGTTGATGTACATACAGATGGAGAGCCTGCTCGAATCGTTCTGGGTGGATTGCCTCCGGTGACGGGTGCAACGATGTCAGACAAGAAACAGTATATGGTTGAGCACCTGGACCATTTCCGCACACTGCTCCTGCATGAACCAAGGGGCCACAGGGATATGTTCGGGGTCATCCTCACGTCGCCGACCACCGATGAGGCCAACTACGGTATTCTCTTCATGGACAGTGCTGGGTACATCGATATGTGCGGTCACAGTGTCATGGGCGCTACCACCGCATTGATATCAATGGGGACTGTTGAGGCAAAGGAGCCGGAGACGAAGTTGGTGTTTGACACTCCAGCAGGCATTGTCGAGAGCCGTGCTCGAATCGCCGGCCATCGCGTCGTCGATGTATCGATATCCAATGTTCCATCTTTCCTGTACAAGAGGGATCTGGCGATTGAGTTGCCGGACATCGGGACTGTCCCAGTTGATGTGTCTTTCGGAGGGAATTTCTTCGCTTTGATATCGGCTGAGAAATTAGGTGTTGAGGTGGATCTCAGCAACTACGCGAAACTCGTCAGCTTTGGCATGGCAATCAGGGATGCGGTGAACAGGAGACTCCAGATTCAACATCCGACAAAGCCACATATCAACCAGGTGGCGCTCACGGAAATTTATGAAAAGCCCTCAACCCTTTTCTCCAAGAGCGTAGTGATATTCGGGCAAGGACAGGTCGACCGCTGCCCCTGCGGCACGGGAACTTCGGCGGCGATGGCGATGATGTACTCCAAGGGTGAACTGCCACTCGGTGCCAAGTTCGTCAATGAGAGCATTATCGGGACTCGATTCGAAGGAGTGCTCACAAGAGAAGCGCGGGTGGGTGATTTTGCTGCAGTCGAGCCCATTATCACTGGCAGATCCCATATCACTGGAATCCAACAAATCGTCGTGGATCCCTACGATTCTTTGAAATATGGATTCATGATCGCCCCATAGTCACTGATTATATGAATGATAAATGTGGAGACGAAGATGGGATGCTTGACATTACATAATTATCGTGCGCTCCAAAAACGTATGGACAGGTCTATACCTGGCATCTATGATTCTGTCACATTATATGAGCTCCTAAGAATCTTATTTACTGACGAAGAAGCTAAGCTTTGCTCTATCATGCCACTCACCTATTTCACATTGAATGATATATCACGCATTTGGCATAAAGATGAAAACCAAGCCAATGAAGTTCTTGCTGACTTGATAAATAAGGGGTTAGTATATTTTGATGAAAGCACTGATGAGAAATATTTTTGGCTCGCACCTGCTGTATTGGGCTTTTTTGAATTTTCAATGATGCGCACTGATGGGAAGTTTGATCGAGAGCAATTGTCAAAACTTTATTACAAATATAATAACATTGAAGATGGTTTCATGAAACAATTTTCTAGCATAAATCCTCCCATGACAAGAATATTTGTCCAAGAAGATTCAATTAAAGACATCAAAGCAGAAGTTTTGTCATATGAAAAGGCTAGTGCTGGTATTGATCAATCGAGTTGCATTACGGTTGGAACATGCTTTTGTCGGCACAAAATGGAACACATGGGTATGGCGTGTGACAATCCTCAGGATACCTGCCTGACATTTAATGGAGTAGCCAAGGACCTTGCTTCGCAGGGAATTGCCCGTGAAATATCGAAAAGCGAGGCACATGATATACTGAATCTCTGTATACAAAAAGGCCTTGTTCAAATAGGAGACAACAAGAAGGATGAGCTTGTCGTAATTTGTAACTGCTGTGGATGTTGCTGCGACATATTGTCTGCGTATAAGCGGTTTGGAGCAACAAGCCTGATTAATCCGACCAACTACATTTCTGTGATTGAAAGGGAAAAATGTTCAGGATGTGGTATTTGTGTCGAAAGGTGTCCCGTTGATGCGAGATCGATACAATATGGTAAAGCAGTTGTAAATGAAAAGATCTGCTTGGGATGTGGAGTTTGTAGGAGATTTTGTCCCACAGAAGCCTCTGGAATGGAAGCCAGAGCAGAGAAAGTATTTGTTCCTCAAAATACGTTTGAAAAGGTAGCACTACAATCTATTGATCAGGGGAAGATAGGCAACTTTATATTTGACGATCAAACTAATATCTTTCACATATTTCTGAGGGAAGTCATAAATCAGTTTGTTAAGCTTCCTCAAGTCAGAAGATTTTTGCTTAAAGAAGAAATATATAGACGAATACTTAATTATTTTTCAAAACAAGATAGATTCAAACAGAATATTCAGACCACATGTACAAAATGAATATATTTATATCTCCGCAAGGATACGAGAGGTAGAAGATGTCAGTATCACTTGTGTATTTTCCAGTTCAAGTTCCGCAGGATTTTGATTTTGATCAGGCCCCCGATTTTCAGCGGTCTAGTGGTCATGGACTTTGCGTCAAACATATTATCTTCTCAAATGACTACGATGACAACAGGCCAGGTGGAAAACACGAAGCGATAGACATTTTTGGTGCTGTCGGCCTGTGGGTTCGCTCTACAACTGACGGGACGGTAGTGACCACATGGCGCTACCAGAATAAAGTCCTTCCGGGTGCTGGTTACAGTCATCGAGGTGGCAACTTCGTTCGTATCATCGATACCAATGGAAATGTGCATTATTACGCACACATGAGGGATCCAGCTTTTGTTTGTAGCGGGGATATGGTCTTTGCGGGTTCCCTCTTGGGCTTTTTGGGCAAATCGGGACAGTGTGGTTGCCCTCATTTGCACTACCAGGTGAGGGGACCCAGCCCATGGAACCCCGGACGAGGAGGACGAGGGATAAATCCCTATAATGAGCTCCGGAGACTGTATATAGCGGATTAGTTTTTGACTTCAATGAACAACGGATACTCGCAAACTCAGGCGGCATCCAAGGGTAGATCATGCCCGTAATTTAGGTTCACACTCTTGGGCCACCGAACCTGAACTGATATTGTGAAAGGTTTTTGGCCTCTCCTGCTCCCCTGATCCTGGAGATCCTGAGCGTCGAAAGAGACAACATGTCCCGAACATTCCTGGCTCGATGCGTCAAGCGGAAACGATCGCCCCACGGTATTCTCAAATTCGAATGGCGGTCTCGTTCACTACGGGATTAAATTGGAAAACCATCTGCAGAGGCAACCATGGTGATCATTCATTATTTCAAACTTCTCGCCATGTTTCTTGTCACCAGTATTTTGCTCACCAGCGCGTTCTCTGCCGCGCACTCAAAAAACCCGAGCGCTAGTTCCTCCATTGAGCACAGAGTGGATTCTCTCTTAACGATGATGACGCTTGAAGAGAAGCTAGGACAGCTCAACCAATTGTCCGGACGTTGGGATGAAAAGTATATCACCGCGGAGGACAGTGAAATGATCAAGCAAGGGCGAATCGGCTCTTTTCTCAATGTGGCTGGAGCCACCAATACGAGAAAAGTTCAGGAATTGGCGATGAAGTCGTCGCGGCTGCGCATCCCGCTTCTCTTTGGCATGGATGTGGTCCATGGCTTTCGCACGATCTTTCCCATTCCATTGGCCGAATCCTGCACCTGGGATCCGGTCGCGGTTCAGCAGACGGCGCGGGTTGCAGCGATCGAAGCATCTGCCTCCGGGATTCATTGGACATTTGCACCGATGGTTGACATCGCTCGCGACCCGCGCTGGGGACGAATTGCTGAAGGCTCCGGCGAAGATCCCTGTCTTGGCGCGGTTATGGCGGCGGCGCGGGTGCGCGGTTTTCAAGGCGATGATTGGCGCGACCCGAGCACGATCTTCTCCTGCGCAAAGCATTTTGCTGCTTACGGCGCCTCCGAGGCCGGCCGCGACTACAACAGTGTGGATGTCTCTGAACGAACTTTGCGTGAAGTCTATCTACCACCGTTCAAAGCTGCGGTCGACGCCGGTTCCGTGAGCCTGATGGCGTCGTTCAATGAGATTGCGGGAGTTCCGAGCACGGCGAATCACTGGCTGCTGACGGGACTTCTGCGCGGCGAATGGGGCTTCAAGGGCTTTGTGGTGAGCGACTGGAATTCGGTGGCCGAGCTTCAAGCGCACGGCCTCGCCGCCTCTCGTTCAGAGGCGGCAATACTAGCGCTTCAAGCGGGCACGGATATGGACATGGTAAGCCGGATTTATCAGAATGAGTTGGTGACGATGGTGTGTGAGAACAGGGTATCCGAGGATCTCGTCAACCAGGCGGTTCGGCGCGTGCTGCGCGCGAAGTTTGTGCTCGGCCTGTTCGATAATCCTTATCGTAATTCTAATCCGGCGCGTGAGCAGAGCGTGATACTCAGCAAGCCGCACGTGGATTTGGCGCGGCATGTGGCTCAGAAGTCCATCGTGCTGTTGAAGAACGACAAGAATCTCCTCCCGCTCAGCAAGACGCTGAAGACGATTGCTGTTCTCGGCCCGCTCGCCGAGGATAAAATCGCACCCTTGGGTCCATGGGCTGGCGCTGGAAGGCCGGAAGATGTCGTAACCGTGCTGGAAGGAATCAAGAGCAAAGTCTCCCCACAAACAAGAATTTTGTATGCGAAAGGCTGTAACGTCAATGATGACTCAATGGGCGGGATTGTTGAGGCGAAAAACGTGGCGCAACAAGCCGAAGTGGTCATTCTTGTCGTTGGCGAAGATGCAGGAATGTGCGGCGAAGGGGCATGCCGTTCAAGGCTGGATCTGCCCGGCGTGCAGAATGAATTGGTAAAAACGATTGTTGAAACTGGCAAACCGGTGGTGATGATCTTGATGAATGGCCGCCCACTCATCATTACCTGGGCAGCAGAACATGTGCCGGCGATTCTCGAAACGTGGTTTCTCGGGATTCAGCACGGTCACGCCGCGGCGGATGTCCTGTTTGGCGACGTCAATCCGGCCGGGAAATTGCCCGTGACGTTTCCACGCGCGGTCGGGCAGATTCCGCTTTACTACAACCACAAAAGCACCGGCCGGCCGTATGTTGATGACAACACCTCTACGTCTAAATATCTCGATATTTCCAACTCACCCTTGTATCCGTTTGGTTATGGCTTGAGCTACACGACCTTCTCATACAGTGATCTGCTTTTGAGCAACAGCAGAATCAAGGCTAATGATTCGCTGCGCGTTTCCATTGAAGTGACCAATACGGGAAAAGTAAAAGGCGATGAAATCGTGCAGCTGTATGTCCAGGATGAATTTGGCAGCGTCACCAGACCGGTTAAAGAACTGAAGGATTTCCGCCGCATCACACTGAATGTCGGCGAGAAGAGGAACGTCGAATTTACCCTCACCTCAGCGCAGCTCGCCTTTCATGGCCGAGACATGAATTTCGCCGTTGAACCCGGAACGTTCAAAGTCTTTGTCGGCACCAATTCGGCTGAACTTTTGGAGACGAGGTTTGAGGTCGTGGAGTGACACATCCTACATCGTTGAGCTGCAAACGAATTTAGAGGAAACGGGGTAGTCTGTTAGCTCCTGCTGTCTTGGCCCCCGCATCGCCGAAAAAGCCAACATGTCCCGATAATTCTCGTTGTGCGCAGCTGCCTGTCGGCGCTTTCTGGATTGGCAAGAAACTGAAATACAGGAAGCTCTTCAGTTTCTCGAAAATCCTTCCCATCTGAGTTTTCACAGAAAGATCCCTTCTCTGCATTGTAATGCCCTCGCAACGGACTTAAGGTTAGTTCAGGCTGCGAAGAAAGGATGATGCGGGAAGTCAGCTCTCACCGTGCGTTTACCCACCATTTCTGCATTGTATCGTTGTCGTTCAAAGCTTCATCCCGCATCCCAACGCCTGAATGACTTCAATGCGTGAAAGGAGATGCTCAAGATGCCACTTGCAACCATCAAAGTGATTGAAGGCGTTTTCTCCGGCGACGAGAAACAACGGATGATCGAGAGGGTCACCGAAGCAATGGTGTCTGTCGAAGGCGAAAATCTACGAGAAAAGACGCTCGTCATTCTTGAGGAAGTCAAGAGTGGCGATTGGGGAATTGGCGGCAAAACGCTGACTGCCGACGATGTGAAACGCCTGCGAACAGGGCGGTAGTCTTATTTCCTATACACGGATGCCATCCCTTGAGGAATGAGACGACTCCGGATTCTATCGGGGTCGTTTCATTCATTCATCCATGTAGCCCGGAGAGTCGTGAGAGTCGTTTTCTAACGCAAAAAGTATTTCAACAGAACTTGCCTGTCCTGAAAATCCCGAGCATCGAAAAGCTCAACACCTTCAGATCATTTCCGTTATGCGCTCCGCGTCCGTCGACGGTTTCCAGGTTGGCAAGCTGTACGTTGACCGTGAGCAAGGCAAAACTGGAGCCACTCTTGCGCAATTTGTTACTCAAACACATACCTCCTCTTCCCGAAATCAACGACGCCTCTTTGTACTTGATCATAACCCCGCTGTGAACGTATCCTAAGACACGGTCTTTCATGTGTTTTTTCTTCATTGATGGGGGAGTGTCCTGGGCGGACAAGAGCAGGGATCTCAATCAGAAGACCACACAACAGATGATTGCCCCAATGATTATTTGCCCTACCTTGTCGAAAACGAGGTGCTGGTCGGCGTCTGTACGCCCTGCGCCAAGAATCGCAAAATGGATGAGGGGAATTTTCTCTCCAATATGCAATTGGATGGTGCCCCCGATTTGACAGAGATGGCTGCGGAAGCGAAGGTCTTCAATTTCTTAAACGGTCACAGGAGCTGGTGAGATGAGCTTGATGGAAAGAATGGGAATATCCTTCACCGTCACTACCGAATTGGGACCCGTTAAGGGAGCCCTCTTCCAGGATTCCCTCAACAAAGCCAAAGAGTATCTCCCATTGGATGGGATCAACATCCATGATTGCCCAATGGGGAATCTGAGGATCAATTCCATTTCAATGGGAAGCATTATTCAGAGGGAAATCCATGTGGACGCGATCCCTCACTTAACCTGTCGAGATCGAAGCCTTCTTGGAACTCAGGCTGACCTCCTTGGTGCCCATGCCTTGGGAATTCGCTATGTTCTGGTAACCACGGGTGACCCTCCCAAACATGGACCTTATCCATCCAAGCCTGTCTATGACTATAACACTCATGAGCTGGTGAAGCTGATCAAGAAGATGAATGTCGGTCTGGATTTCAACGACAAAGAGTTCGGAGGAAGCACCGATTTCACGGTTGCATGCACTGCCATGCCGACAGCCAGAGACCTGGTTCGAGAGCTTGAGAGGATGGAGAAGAAGATCAACGCCGGAGCCGATTTCTTCCAGACTCAGGTTGTCTACGATGTGGAAAAGGCCGTTAGCTTTGCTCAGAAGGCAAAACCTCTTGGGAAACCGATCTTAATGGGCATCATGCCCTTGAAGAGCGTCAAGATGGCGAAATACATGAAAGAACACGTGGAAGGAATTGATGTTCCCGAAGATGTGATCTTTAGAATGGAGAACGGAACCTCTGGAATAGAGATTGCTTGCGGTATCGTCCGAGAAATCCACAGGCACGTTGATGGAATCCACATTATGGCCTTAGGTGATGTGAAAGGAACGAACCAGATCATTGAGTATGTGAAGACCTTGACCAATGGATCATGAGGAAACCTGGCTTGTATAAAGCAGGGAACGTACTTGATTCTTTCCCGCATCTACACAATTTCAAGCATTCAAGATGTCACTATGTACAAGACATGCTCGTTATGCTCGATGCATGGACCTCAAGCCTTATCTACATTGCCAATCCGGATGCTGGGTGAGGACAACTCTCAGCACGCTCACAGGCAACACAACTCATTCACCTTGCTCGCGTTCACTGCCCCACCCTCCGCATCCAGGAGTCTTACTGAAACAATAGAATCACTGGTTGACGCGGCCGCTTGCGCGTCGGCGTGAATGGCCGCCGGTCTTCATCCGCCTTTATCCCACCTCGCAAGTGCGGCTGAACCACGAGGATTGACCTGATGGCCTCCGCTCCTCAGGTGCTCCGGCGCCCATTCGGCCAAGACACCACAGAATACTTCAATTGAGGTGGGCCATGTCATTTGAAGTTGGCGACACAATAGTAGTCCTGAATGGAACGTTAGATCCTGATTTTAGCTTCGACATTGGCGGCTGGCGAGGAAGGATCCATTCAGTCGACGCAGACGACACAGTTTCGATTGAATGGGACAGTATCACATTGAATTGTATGGATTTCGACAATCTGTTCAAGTGTGAGATCGACGGCCTGGATTGGACGAAGATGACTCTGTCGCAGACAGAAATCCAAAGGAACACCACGCGAGATACAAAGACGGACGTAGAAAGGGTAGCTCACCGTCTGGCGAAGAAGCTGGCCCGCGACCCACGAGTTCGGGAGGCTGAGGCGGAGTAGAAGCAAGGCCGAACCCCCGGCTGCAATCGGATGGCCTCCAGGCTTAGCCTTCCGGCCACCGTTGAGCCAGAATGTTACGTAGCTCTCCTATCCCCCGTTATGAAGGCACCTCTTTGTTCGATCAAGCTTCAACAATCATATGCTGAGCTTGCGTCTCCCCCCGTCATCAGACACTCACTGTGAGTGCCCTGATTGGTCGCCTCAGAGGAGCTGGAGCGCTCTCCTTCAGTGTCTGATGGGTGGCGTCATTCTTCATGAAGTCCAGGGGAGGCAAAGCTCATGGCCCAGCTCAAACGTAGATCATCTTCCTTGTCATTCAGCCGCCAATACCATGTCGCCGATTACGGCTCGGGAAGCGTCTTTTGCATCACGGGCCTCCAGTGAAGGCATGCTGGAGCGCGACTCGAGGGAGGTCCCATGCCGGAAGTCCTCTTAGGGAGATATTACAGTAGGGTACATGAATCCCTTTCGGGCGGTAACGATCTAACCAGGGAGGATGGTGGAATGGACCCTATTTCCCGGCATGAAGAGCTCGTCAATTCCCATCTCGAGCAGAACAACAGGGATGCTGCCGTCAAGCTGCTTTTCGAGATGATTGTCCAATGCGCCAGGGGCAAGGATTTCGCCAGGGCTGAAGCTCTTCGGGCCAGGCTCATCGAGATCGATGATCTGGCCCTGACCGAGATCATCGAGTCGGCCGAGATCATCGAGGAGGAAAAGAGCCAGGCCGTGGACACCGCGCACCGGTCCGTCTGGGCCGATCTTTACGACCGGCTGAGCCCAGGGGAGGGAACGGCGTTCTACCACGCCCTCACCAAGGAGGTCCGGGAGGCCATGCAGACCATTTTCAACCAGGGTGAGCAGCACCCGAAGCTCTACCTGATCGATCGGGGAGAACTGGCTCTGCTGTGGCGCGACGGGCCCCGTGAAATCGTTCTCAGGAGGCTCGGCCAGGGCGAGATCGCGCCGGCGGACGGCTTCTTTACGGAGAGCATCTGTACCGTCTCCCTGGTGACCCTTTCCCGCTCGGAGCTGGCCGTTCTGGATCGGGAGGCTCTCAACGCCTGGGAAAGGGATTATCCGGCCATCGAGGGCAAGCTGCGGGAATTTTGCGCCAGAGTCCACGACACGCCTTCTCTTCTCAAACAGAAGGGCGTGGACCGCAGGGGGCACAATCGAAAGATGATCAGCGGCAACGCGGCGGTTCAGCTTTTCAGCGGATCATGGAAACCGGTGGCCAAGCCTTTTCGGGGGGACGTGGCCGACATCTCCCGCGGGGGTGTGGCGTTCATGGTGAACATCAGCGATCGCAAGACCGTGCGGGCGCTGCTCGGTCGAAACGTGGGCTTTACGGTCACCATTCCGGGGGTTCAGCCGAAAGTGAAGCTGACCAAGAAAGGCTTCATCGTCGCCATCTCCCATGTTCCCTTCGAGGGGTACTGCCTGCACGTGAAATTTGACGAGCTCCTGGAGCCCCGTGAAATGGAGGAGATCTGGGTGCTTCCCGATCGAGAGCGGCCGACTCTCTGAGACTCTTGCACCGTGGAGGAGAAGACCTGATGCTGGATAGCGCCGGATCCTGCAAATTGCCGGTGGCGGGGCAGTGGATCGAAGACCTGGACAATATGCCCGTCATCGATAAATACTCCGGGAAAGTTATTGGTACGGTCCCGGTTGTCGGCCGGGAGACCCTGGAGAGGGCCGTGGTCGGCGCGCGCGAGGCTTTTGCCGCCTATCGTGCGATGCCCGCGCACCGCAGGGCCTCCATTCTCGCCAGGGCGGTTCAGATCCTGGATCGCCGGAAGGAAGAGCTGGCGGAGCTCATCTGCCGCGAAGCCGGCAAGGCCTGGAAATATTCCGTGGGCGAGGTTTCCCGCGCCATGGAGACTTTTCAGTTTTCGGCGGAGGAAGCCAAGCGCATCCACGGAGAGACGGTGCCCATGGACGCGAGCCCGACGGGTGAGGGGCGCCTTGGGTTCTATCTCCGGACCCCCGTGGGGGTGGTGGCCGCCATAACGCCGTTCAACTTTCCCCTGAACCTGGTGGCTCACAAGGTTGGACCAGCACTGGCCGCGGGCAACTGCGTGGTGCTGAAGCCCGCTTCGACGACTCCCCTGACGGCCATCCGGCTGGCTGAAGTCCTGGAAGAGGCCGGCTTGCCGCCGGGAGTCTTCAGCATCGTGGTGGGGCCCGGGGATACCGTTGGGGACTGGCTGGTGACGCATCCCGGCGTTGCCAAGGTGTCCTTCACGGGCAGCCCTCCCGTGGGGGAGGCCATCATCCGGCGGGCCGGTCTCAAGAAGGTGACCCTCGAGCTTGGAAACAATTCGGGGACCATCATCGAGCCCGACGCGGACCTGGATGATGCGGTTCCACGCTGCGTCATGAGCGCCTTCGCCAACTCGGGCCAGGTCTGCATCTCGCTCCAGCGTCTTTACGTGCACCGGGAGATTGCCGCCGAGCTCACGAGCCGTCTCGTGGATTCCACGGCCAGGCTCGTCGTGGGGAATCCCCTGGATCGGGACTGCGATGTGGGCCCCATGATTGTCGAGAGCGAGGCCGTGCGCGCCGAGCTCTGGGTGAGGGAGGCGGTGGCGGAGGGGGCCCGGGTGCTCATCGGCGGCAGGCGGGAAGGGGCTGTGTTTTATCCCACGGTCCTCGCCGATGTCCGCCCCGAGATGAAGGTCATGTGCATCGAGGCCTTCGCTCCCCTGGTCTCCATCTATGAATACGAACGGTTCGAGGACGCCGTCCGGATGGTGGAGGAATCTCCTTACGGGCTCCAGGCCGGCATTTACACCCGCGACATGAGGAAGGCACTGTATGCCGTCGACCAGATCAATGCAGGCGGGATCATGATCAACGACACCTCCATCTTTCGCGTGGACCACATGCCATACGGGGGCAACAAGATGAGCGGCCTTGGTCGGGAAGGAGTGCGGTTTGCCCTGGAGGAGATGACCAACCTCAAGATGGTCGTCATCAAACCCTGACGCACCGCGGGCCGGGATGCTCACCCGGCTTGTTGAGAACAGTCCTCGAATCACAAACCACAAACCAGGAACCAGAAACCAGGAACCACAAGCCAGGATGAATGATCCGGAACCGAGGTTGAAATGTACAGGGTGGAGCACGACGGCGACGATATGGTCATACGCTTCAACAGGGACCTGGTGGACAGCGGGATGCTCTCGAAGTTCCTGAGTCACATCAACCTCCAGGCCATGTGCGGGAGCAGCGCTTTCGACGACGTGGTGAAGCGCGTCCAGAGGACCAGCAGGCTCTCGAGCCTGCCTCTCGGAGTGGCTTTGCTCAGGGACCCAGCCTTGAACAAGGGCACCGCATTCACCGAGGAGGAAAGGGACTCCCTTGGGCTTCGCGGACTCCTCCCGCCGAGGGTCCACACCATCGAGGAGCAGGAGCTTCGGGTCCTGGAGAACCTTCGGCGGAAGCCCAACGACCTGGAGAAATACATCTTCCTCATCAGTCTCCAGGATCGAAACAAGACGCTTTTTTACCGGGTGCTCCTCGGCAACATCGAGGAGTTGATGCCCATCGTGTACACGCCTACCGTGGGCCAGGCCTGCATGGAATACGGCCACATCTTCAGGAGGCCCCGCGGCATCTTCATTTCCGCCCGGGATCGCGGGCGGGTGGCCGATCTGCTGCGCAACTGGCCCTACAAGGACATCCGCATCATCGTCATCACCGACGGTGAGCGCATCCTCGGACTGGGCGACCTTGGCGCGGACGGCATGGGCATTCCCGTGGGGAAGCTTGCCCTCTACACGGCCTGCGCCGGGCTCCATCCATCCTTTACCCTGCCCGTGGCCCTGGATGTGGGGACGGAAAACGAGTCACGGTTGAACGACCCGCTCTACATCGGCCTGAGGCAGCGGCGTGTGCGGGGGGAGGAGTATGACGCCCTCGTGGAGGAGTTTGTCATGTCCGTCCAGGAGGTCTTCCCCGGCGCCCTCATCCAGTTCGAGGATTTCGCCAACCGGAATGCGTTCCGTTTCCTTCAACATTACCGTGACCTGGTCTGCTGTTTCAACGACGACATCCAGGGGACGGCCTCGGTGACCCTGGCCGGGCTCTATTCGGCCATGCGGATGACCGGGGGCCGGCTGAAGGACCAGCGTTTGCTTTTCATGGGGGCTGGGGAGGCCGGAATCGGGACCGGTGACCTGACGGTCTCGGCCATGGTGGACGAGGGGCTTTCGCTGGAGTCCGCCCGAGGGCGCTGCTGGTTCATGGATTCCAAGGGCTTGGTGGTCAAGAGCCGAACGGATCTCAAGAGCCATAAGCTCCATTACGCCCATGAGCACGAGGCCATCACGGATCTCGTCGATGCCGTCCGTGCCCTCAGGCCCACGGCGCTCATCGGGGTTTCCGGCAAGGCAAGGGTCTTCACCCGGCCGGTTCTGGAGGCCATGGCCGAGATCAATGAGAGACCCATGGTCTTCTCTCTTTCGAATCCAACGTCGAACACCGAGTGCAGCGCCGAAGAGGCGTACACGTGGACTGGTGGCCGGGCCATCTTTGCCAGCGGCAGTCCCTTCGATCCCGTCACCCTTGGAGGGAAGACCTTCTTCCCCGCGCAGGGGAACAACGTCTACATCTTTCCGGGAGTGGGGCTGGGGGTCATCGCCTGTCGGGCTTCGCGCGTCTCCGACGAGATGTTTTTCGTCGCGGCCAAAACGCTGGCGGAGCAGGTTTCCCCGGGCGACTTCGAGCAGGGGCGAATCTATCCGCCCTTGACCAGGATCCGGGAAGTTTCCCGGGTCATTGCCGAGGCGGTGGCGGAGGTGGCCTACGAGCGCGGATTGGCGGCCCTGCCGAGACCCGATGACCTCGGCGGAACCATCGAGTCGCTCATGTATGTGCCCGAATACCCGGATTACACCTGAGAGTCATCGAAAGAGACAGGGCGCTCGGAGCCGCGGCGGAGGCCGTTGACCGGGCAAATATCCAACCTTCTGGCGATGGGTTTGGGAATGAGCCATTCGGAAGATGTCGTGGTGACGGGGGTGGGGGTCGTCACATCCATCGGATGCACGAGAAAGACGTTCTGGAGCGCTCTCATCGAGGGAGTCTCGGGCGTGAAGCCGATTTCGGCCTTCGATGCATCGGGGCACAAGACCCGGATCGCGGCGGAAGTGGGCGGGTTCACACCCGAAACCTGGCTAGGCCACAAGCAGATCCGGAGGATGGCGAGGGTGTCCCAGTTCGCCGCATGCGCAGCCGTCGAAGCGGTTCATGACTCGGGCCTGGATCTGGACCGGGAAGACAGCTTCCGCATCGGCTGCGTCGTCGGATCCGCGGCGGGGGACTATGGCAACCTCGAGGAGCAGTTCCTGAAGTTCCGGGAAAAGGGGACGGGCTCGGTGAATCCCCTGACGGTGCCCAAGGTCATCCCCAGCATGCCTGCCTCCAACGTGGCCATCGTGCTGGGGATCCGGGGCCCGAACCTCGGTGTGGCCACCGCCTGCGCCACCGGGTGCCACGCCATTGGGACAGCCCTCGGCATCCTTCGCCAGGGGGGCGCCGACGTTGTGCTCGCGGGCGGCGCCGAATCCACCGTCACCCCTTTCGTTCTGGACGGCTACTCGTGCATGGGAGTGCTTTCGGAGCGCAATGACCGGTTCGAGGAAGCCAGTCGGCCGTTCGACGCCGACCGGGATGGATTCGTGCTGGGGGAGGGCGCCGGTATTCTGGTCCTCGAAACCTTCGATCACGCCAGGAGGCGGGGAGCCGAGATCCTGGCCCGAGTGGCCGGATTCGGCATGACGAGCGATGCTTACAACATCGCCATTCCCGAGCCCGACGGCAGGGCCGCGGCCATGGCCATGGCGCAGGCTGTGAAGAGCGCGGGGCTGAACCTTGAGGATGTCGGCCACATCAACGCCCATGGGACATCGACCAGGGTCAACGACAGAGTCGAGTCCAATGCCATCAGGCTGGCTTTTGGTGAGCATCATCGAAGAGCCCTGGTCAGCTCCAACAAGTCCATGATCGGCCATACCCTCGGGGCGGCCGGCGCCATCGAGGCGGCGGCCACCGTCCTGACCCTGCATCACGGCATCATCCCGCCCACCATCAACTACCGGACGAGGGACTCGGAGTGTGACCTGAACATCGTGGCGAACGAGGCCAGGGAGGTGCGCATCGAGGCCGCCCTGTGCAATTCGTTCGGTTTCGGTGGGCAGAACGCGGTGGCGGTCTTCACGCGGAGTCCGTGAAAGCCATGCTCGTCGAGGCTGAAATATTTGATTTTCTCACCGCAAAGGCGCAAAGAACGCAAAGGGCCCATTTCTTAGCGTTCTTCGTGCCTTTGCGGTGAATCAAGAAAAGAAAGAACCAGTCTCTAATCAGTATATTCCGCGTCCCGCCGATCAGCGATGCTCTCCAGGGCGGAGCCGATGCTTCCATGGAGGAACTTCAAATCCGATCCGAAGTCCAGCTCGATGCCGACGGGGAGGGTCATGGACTGGAACCACGAGGGGAGCCGCACGTAGTCCTTTTCGGTGGTGACAAGCCAACGCAGGCCGTCCCGGCGTACGCCCTCCAGAATGTTCATCAGGTCCCCGCGGCTGTAGACATGGTGGTCCGGAAAGGCCCACTCCCTTCTGAGAAGGGCTCCCTCGCGGCGGAGGGCCTCGAAGAATGATTCCGGATGAGCGATGCCGGCGAAAGCACCAGCGGGGTCGTGTGCCAGCTTTTGGAAGGCGATGCGCGGGGTTCCCATTCCGGGCGCTGGATCCGTGATTTGGTGAGTGCAGGCGAAAACCGGCTTTCCCGGGAAGCGCTCCCGGATGAGGCGGCGCGTGGCTGCCGACCGTTCCGGTTCGTCGGCGCGCGTCAGAACGAATGCCGAGGCCCGCTGAAGGTGACTCACCGGCTCCCGGAGTGGCCCGAGGGGCAGGATCTCTCCGTTGCCGAAGGGGTTTCGGGAGTCCAGCAGGACCAGGTCCAGGTCGCGATGGAGAGCCAGGTGCTGAAAGCCGTCATCCAGGATGAGCACCTCGGCCCGCGAGGAGCGGATGGCCGCAAGGCCTGCCTCGTATCTCTCTTGTCCCACCCAGACCGGAATGGAGCTCAGCTTACGGGCCAGGAGCACCGGCTCGTCACCGTACCGGCGAACCAGCGTCGAGGTCTCCCCCGTCAGGGGAACCTGGGCGGCCTTGCCCACACTGCCGCCATACCCGCGGCTCACGACGGCCACACGGAATCCCTGGCTGGCCAGATGGTCCGCGAGCCACAGGGTGAAGGGGGTTTTGCCCGTGCCGCCGACCACCAGGTTCCCGATGCTGATGACGAAAGCGGGCAGGCTCCGCGCTCGACGGCGGGCCCGCTCCTGGTCCCTGGCGAGCCCCTGGAGATAGAAAGGTGTGGCCAGTTGAAGCGCCCTTCGGGCCGGCGGCGAAAGGGGAGTGCTGTCCATACTGGTCCAGCTTTGGAACAGCCGATTTCTCACATGGTTAAGGAGCCCTGATGCCAATGCGGACAAGATTCTGCCCCCGGTGACCGGTGAAATGTCTATTGAAATTGGCGCCGTTTTTGCCTCGAGGAAAGTAATCCCAGCCGGGCTGCGGGGTCAACGGTTTTTGCGGTTCGGTCCCCTTGTGCTCGGGAATCGGGGAGCTTTCCGCGACTGACTCTCCACCATGCTCGATGGTCACGAGTCGGGCTGAAACGGAATGGACGGCGCAATGAGTCTTTTGGTACGCTCATTGTTCTGATATATGAATAAATCAGCCAGTTCGTTCGGACTGGCCGCTGTTCATCGAAGACCGCTCACCTGAAAACGGATGCGATGGAGAAGACAGGGCGCCCAACGGTGCAGTTCATCGAAAGGCTGGGGGGGCTTTGGCAGCAGGCTCGCAAGCTCGAAGCCATGGACTTCCTCGCCAGTCCTGAAAGCGTCTCGGACCTGGACGATCTGAACCGCATTACCATGGACCTTCTGCCCGACCGGGTTTTCGTGAAGGATCGACAGGGAAGATATGTTCTGTTCAACCGGGCTGCCTCCGAGTATTGGGCCATCCCCAGGGAACAGGTCATCGGGAGGACGGATGACGAAATCCACACCGCTTCCATCGCCGAGACCTTCAAACGAAGCGATCGGATGGTCTTCGAGACTGGGGAGCCCATCGTCGTTGAGGAGCGGTTGGAGGACGGGGACGGTTTTTCACGGATCCTGGCCGTCATCAAGATACCCCTGCGGGATCCCGCCGGCGAGCTGTGGGGCCTTATGGGCATCTCCAGAGATATCACTGAGTTGAGACGCTATCAGGAGACACTTCATCGCCGGGACGCCATTCTCGAGGCTGTCAACACGGCGGCGGAAACCTTTCTGCGTCAGGGCTTCCATGTTTCGACGCTGAGGGAAGTGCTGGGGAGCTTAGGTGCCGCCGCAAGTGTCAGTCGCGTTTACCTCTTCGTGAACAGGCGGCGCGATGATGGGGTTCTGGTCACCAGCCAGCTTGCGGAATGGGCGGCTCCGGGGATTTCTTCCCAGGAAGCCAATCCGGACGTGTGCGACCTCCCCTGGGAAGAAGGGGGCATGGGGCGATGGGTGGGGACCATGGAGAAGGGGGAGTGCATCCAGGGGAATGTCAGGGATTTCCCGGCCTCCGAGCAGAGACTCCTTGGCGCCCAGTCCATCCTTTCGCTGGTTGCGGCCCCCATCATGGTGGACGGGGAGTGGTGGGGATTCGTGGGCTTCGACGAATGCTCCCGCGAGCGGGAGTGGGCCGCGGGTGAGCTGGAGGCGCTCAAGACGGCGGCCAATCTGGTCGCCGCGGCTGTACAGCAGTCGCGTGCCCGAGCCGAGCTTTTCCAGTTTCGTGATTATCTTCAAGATCTGGTTCATGAGCGCACCCAGGAGCTCGAAAAGGCGAACCAGGACCTCTCCCAAGAGGTCGAGACCCGCAAGGCAACGGAAGAGAAACTGAGCATGCGCGCTGCTGAGCTCGCCGCACTCAATCGCCTCGGCCGCAAAGTGAACGCCACCCTCGCCCACGAGACGGTGGCCGAGTCGGCGGTGGAGGAAATCCAGAAGGCCCTGATGCCGGATGCGGTGGTCTTTCTCCTGCGCCGCGGGCGTTTTCTTCTGCCCCTTGCCGTAAGCCCAAGGGAATTCCTGATCCACGGCGAGCCCATTTCGGTGCGATCCGTCGGCGACTGTTTGTGCGGCGAGTCCGCGGCCACGGGAGAACCCGTTTATTCCGTCGATGTCATGAGTGACCCCCGCTGTTCCTGCAGCCACTTCAAGAGCGGTAAATTTCAGTCGGTCGCATCCATTCCACTGGTGAGCGATGAGGAGGTTCTGGGCGTGCTCACGGTGGCTTCCAGGGTGAGGCGGGATTTCAGGGAAGAGGAGGACTTCATCCAGGCCTTCTCGAACCAGGTGAGCGTGGGACTTCGGAACGCCCTCCTTTACGAGCAGCTCCAGTGGCATGTCAAGGAGCTCCAGAAGGGTTTTCACGAGCTCCAGCGGGCTCAGGAGGTTCGCGAGGAGCTGGAGTCTCAGCTCCGCCAGGTTCAGAAGATGGAGGCCATCGGGACCCTGGCGGGAGGCATTGCCCATGAATTCAACAACCTGCTGCAGAGCGTCCAGGGATACGCCGAGCTGATGCTCATGGGAAAAGACAGCGGCAGCCAGGATTATCAACGTCTGAGAGCCATCTGCCGGGCGGCCGCCAGAGGAGGCCAGCTGACGCATCAGCTTCTGACCTACAGCCGCAAGTCCGAGAGCAAGCTGCGCCCGCTGGATCTCAACGAGGAAGTCCGCGAGACCAATCGGATCCTGAAGCGCACCCTTCCCAAGATGATCGACATCCGGCTGGAGCTTGCGGAGGAGCTCCCCACTGTCAAAGCCGACCCGCAGCAGATTGAACAGGTACTCATCAACCTGGCCCTCAACGCGAGGGATGCCATGCCCCAGGGCGGGACCCTGGCGATCAGGACCGAAAGCTGGGCCTCGAGCGCCGACGAGACCACGGGGCAGCCGTCGCTGCTTTCGGGGAATTATGTGCGGCTGCGCGTGAGCGACACGGGACACGGGATGGAGGGCTCCACGGTGAGCAGAATCTTCGATCCCTTCTACACCACAAAGGAGGTGGGAAAAGGCACCGGGTTGGGCCTGGCCATAGTCTACGGCATCGTTCAGAATCATTCCGGGGTCATCACCTGCGAGAGCGAGCCCGGGAAAGGCACTTCCTTCGACATCTATCTGCCCGTTGGAGCTCGCGAGGAAGCGGATGTCCCCGCTGAAGCAGAGCCCGAGGTGTCTGGCGGCCGGGAGACCATTCTCCTGGTCGATGACGAGGATTTCCTCCGCTCACTGGGCGAACAGGTCCTTGGCCTTTATGGGTACGTGGTTTTGACCGCCGCCGATGCCGATGCCGCCATTGCGATTTACGAGAAAGAGCACAGCCGCATCGATCTCGTGATCCTGGATCTCATCATGCCGGGCAAAAGCGGTTACCAGTGCATGGAAAGACTCGTCGAGATCAACCCCGAGGCCCGGATCATCGTGGCGAGCGGCTACGTGGAGATGGAGGGCTGGGGAAGCGAGCAGCTGAGTCACGCACGATTCATTGTCAGAAAGCCCTATGAGATGCGGGACCTGCTGCAGTTGATTCGCAAGGCCCTGGACGAGGCCGCCTGAATCCTCGGTGCACGCGACGCGACGGGCGGCATGGGCCGGGAGGCTGTCCGACAATTGCCTTTTGGGCGGGGATAAACCCCGCCCCCACGAACACCAACCCAGTCCCTGGGCGTATGGGCGGGGTTCATGACCGCCCATTCTTCATCAGAGCATGGAACTGGATGCCGGCCTGAAGACTGCCGGCATGACGAGTGACGAGATGGGCATCTCATGCCGTGGGGCTGTACTTAGCCCATGGGCTCCTTCTTCCCGTCCAGCCGGGCCGTGCGGGGCTGCTCGGGAGGGAACAGGGTGCCGGCTTTGTGGGATACGGCCTTTTCGATGTCCCCGATGTGGCAGATGACGGCAACTTTGCCGGTACGTTCCACAAAATCGCAGGCCGCCTCGACCTTGGGCTTCATGGAGCCTTCGGGGAGCTCCCCCTGTCCCAGGTGAAAGGCCGCCTCGGCGGGGGACAGCCTGTCCAGGAATCGCTGCCCGGGAAGTCCGTAGGAAAGGGCCACACCCGGCACGTCGGTGGCGATGACGAGCATCTCGGCCTCCACTTCCCTTGCCAGCACCGCGCTGGCGAGATCCTTGTCGATGACGGCATCCACACCGTGGAAGGCTCTCCGCTCTCTCACCACCGGAATCCCTCCCCCTCCACAGGCGATCACCAGGAATCCCATCTGGATCAACCTCCTGATTTCACGTTTCTCCACGATGGTGAGCGGCCTGGGGGATGCCACCACCCGCCGGTATCCCTTGGGGGTCCAGGTGGTGGGATAGGGCAGGGCCAGGGCCTCGGATTCCGAAAAGCCCGGACCGATGGGCTTGGTCGGATTCGAGAAGGCGGGGTCTTTTTCATCGACAACAACGTAGCTCAAGATGCTCACAAAAAGCTGCTCGCCATCGAGACCGAGCTCCATGAGCTCGTTGTCGAGGGTGGATTCGATCATGTATCCAATCTGCCCCTGGGTTTGGGCCACAAGGATTTCGAGAGGCAGCCGGGGGAGAGTGCCGCAGCATTCCTGTTGAAGGAGCAGGTTCCCCACCTGGGGACCGTTGCCGTGAGTGACGACGATCCGATATCGCCTCGAGAGTCTGGCGATCTGGCGCATCGGGGTCCTGAGGTTTTCCAGCTGATCGGCAATGGAGCCCTCCTCTCCCTTGCGGATGAGCGCATTTCCGCCCAGGGCAATGAGGATGGTCGGTTTTTGAACCGCTGGGGAGGTATGCATCTGCGATATCTCCGGCTTGTTGATTGGTCGCGCGGAGCCCGGCGAATCCAGCCCGGGCGCATCGACGGAAAGCCATCGTCCCGGATTCCATGAAGACGGACACGGCGGCGCCGCTCTCGGATTCTCATTAACGGCCGGCGAGGAGCGCGTCAAGGCGTCGCCACAATATGCACCATTTTTCATGAAGTCGTGGTAAGCTGCAAGACCGTGTCGGACGGACGACATTGGACGGTTTGCCGGCATCCTGCGGAGGATGCGGGGTATTCCCTTGAGTCTCACTTGAAGCGAGGTGGTATGAGGAAGTTCATAGCGGTGTATATAGATCTCGAAAACGTCGCCGGCATCTTGAACCTGGACAAAATGCTCCAGGACATCATCCTGGAGGAGGACAAGGAAGATCCGGAGGAGTACGTTTTCGCGGTGAAATTTGCCTGCGGAAACACCAATTCAATTTCAAAGCTGCGGGAGCAGTTGATCAACCACAATTTTGACATTCGGGAAGCTCCCCATATCTCCGGCAAGAAGAACCGTGCCGACCTGATCATCAGCCTCAACGCCTTTGAGAAGCTCTATCTCGAAAAACCTTCCATCGACCGCTTTGTCTTCGTCACCCGGGATTCGGATTTCTCCGTCATCATGGATCTCCTGAGGAAGTACGGCAAGGAGGTCTGGCTCATCACCCAGGCGGATGACGCTCAGCGCCCCATTTTCACGAGCTGCACGGACAACATCATGGAGCTTCCGCAGCTCCAGAAGACGGCTTCCCGCAAGGAGAAGAAGACCGCCAAGCCGAGGAAGGACAGCCTCGCGGCGGGAGAAAAGCGACCTCCCTTGGAAGAGGAGGGCGAGAGCGCCAAGGACAAGACCGCCGAGGAGCTCTTCAAACGGGTGCTCGTCAGCCTGGATCCCAGCGAGGAACATCAGCTGACTGTTATAGCCAATAAAATGAGACAGTTGGATAAATCATTCAAGATCAAGAACACTGGCTACAAGAAGATGACCAACCTGGCCAAGGAATTCGAGAAAAAGGGGTGGTTCAAGGCCATTAAGAACAAGGAAGGCCACATGATGATCATCGATCTGGACGTTGCTCGATGAATGAGCCCGTTAGAACCGGAGCACCATCCATCGAGCATTCTCAGGTTCCCGCCTTGATCGCCTCGAGGGCTTCCCAGCGCTGGTAGGCATCCTCCATTTCCCTTTCGAGGGCTTCAAGCCTGTTCCTGGCCTCGGCGATTTCTTTTCCCTGCTTCTGGTAAAAGGACGCATGGGACATGGCCTCGTACAGGTCCCTCTGCTTGGCTTCCAGCGCGGTGATGCGTTCGGGGAGGGCATCGAGCTCGCGCTGCTCCCTGTAGCTCAGGGACCGTCGCGACGTGCCGGGGCTTTGGCGGCGTGCCGGGTCAGGGGATTTCTTCTCCGCCAAGGGCGAGGCCGTGGCTCTTCGCTGCCGGAGCCAGTCGTCGTAGCCCCCCACGTATTCACCGACGCGTCCCTGGCCTTCGAGAACCAGGGTGCTGGTCACGACGTTGTTGAGGAAGGCTCGGTCGTGGCTCACGAGGAGCAGGGTGCCAGTGTAGTCCAGAAGCAGCTCTTCGAGCAGTTCGAGGGTCTCGGTGTCCAGGTCGTTGGTGGGCTCGTCCATGACGAGGACATTGAAGGGTCTCGTGAAGAGACGGGCCAGGAGCAGCCTGTTGCGCTCTCCCCCGGAGAGGATGCGGACGGGAGACCGCGCCCGCTCCGGGGAGAAGAGAAAGTCCTGAAGGTAGCCCACGATGTGGCGCGGCTTCCCGTTGAAAAGGACGGTGTCGTTTCCTCCGCCGACGTTCTCGAGGACGGACTTTTCACCGTCCAGCTGTTCTCGAAGCTGATCGAAGTAAGCCACCTGGAGGTTCGCTCCGTGGCGTAGTCGACCTGCCCGTGGAACGAGATCTCCCAGGAGCAGCCGCAGGAGGGTGGTTTTCCCCGATCCGTTGGGGCCAATGATCCCGATCTTCTCGCCGCGCAGGATGAGCGTGGTGAATTCTCGAACGATGGGCTCTCCGGCGCCGTGGGAGAAGTCCACTCCCGATGCCTCGATGACCACCTTCCCGGATGTGAAGGCTTCCTGGGCGCGCATCCGAACACTGCCCGGATGCGCGCGGCGAGCCCTTCGGAGCTCCCTCATGGATTCGAGGGCTCGAACCCTTCCCTCGTTGCGCGTCCGACGCGCCTTGATTCCCTGGCGGATCCAGACCTCCTCCCGGGCCAGCTTCTTGTCGAACTGATGCCATTGCTCGCTTTCAGCCGCCAGGGCGGCTTCTCGCCGCCGGACAAACGTCTCGTAGTCACAGGACCAGTCCAGCAGCTTTCCCCGATCCACCTCCACGATGCGGGTCGCCAGTCGTTTCAGGAACATGCGGTCGTGGGTCACAAAGACGATGGTTCCGGGAAACTTCAGCAGGAAATCCTCCATCCAATGGATGGCTTCGATGTCCAGGTGATTGGTGGGCTCGTCCAGCAGCAGGAGATCCGGATCGCCCACGAGGCCCCTGGCCAGAAGGACTCTCCTCTTCAGCCCCGAGGAGAGGGTTTCAAAGCGGGCATGGGGATCAAGTGCCAGGCGCGACATGATCAGGTCCACCTGGTTTTGCACGCGCCACCCGGAATCCTCTGATTCCTGCGGCTCGCCGGCCCCTGCCCCTGGACCGTTCAGAACCGATGACACGACAGCGCTGCCGGGACCCTGGATGTCATGGGGAACCTCCTGCGGAAGCAGGGCGACGCGAAGTCCCTGCCGCCGAACCACTTCTCCGTGGTCGGGGAGTATGTCACCGCTCAGGAGCTTCAGGATCGTCGTTTTTCCGGACCCGTTCCGGCCAATCAGGCACACTCGCTCCCCGGGTTCGATGTTCAGGCTCACCCCGTCGAGCAGGGACGGTCCACCGAAGCTCACACTGAGGTCCCGCAAGCCGATGAGCGCCATTTCGATTGCATCCTCCCATGGTGAACAGGCCCCACGGAACCGCAGGTCCTGGATCATTCTCAAAATAACCGGCACGGACAGCACTTTTCAATGTCACGAAAGTGCTCGCGTGTGTCTATAGCCATCCCCGACGGAGCGCACAATGGAAAACGGACGGAGTGATGCTTTTCCGCGACCCTGCCGATAATGTCCTGTGATCGTGCAGCGCGGAATCGCTCTTACTGAAGGAGAATCGGATGATTGGAGCTGTACAGACCCATATGAGCCCCATGCAGGCTCCCACGAAGTCGAGCGGCGCAGCTCCGGCTTCCAGCGCCGGCAATGCCGCTCCCCAGGGCACTCCGGAACTGCAGCAGCAGGTATCGGAGATCATCGCATCCCAGGGGGAAACGGCGGAAGCGATGCTTCAGGCTCAAGCATCCCTCTTCATGGCCGCCCTGGATATCAGGCAAGGCAGCGCCGCCCAAATCCTCGAAATGATGAACGCCATCCCACCGCCGCAGCGCTCGCAAGGAGACCCGTCCGGGCTGCCTGGAAGCATCCTCGACGTGACGGCCTGACAGTGGGACGGACCTGCGGTCTCATGGAGTCATTAATGTGTTGAATTGTACGCAGGCTGAATGTGAATGCAGGAAGGCGGATCTGGCCCAGAAAATGCTATCTTAACGGTTGCCTCCTTTCCATCCCTGGGGAGCCGGGCGGCTTTGGCGATTGGAGCCGTCCGGTTTCCCAAACCCCTCTCTTGAAAAAAACCAAAATCCCGGTCAAGCCAGCGAAAAGTGGCCGAAGCTCAAACCTCATCCCAGGTCTTCCGACTCTTTTCGACTTTCTTCCTGATGTTCCGCCATGTATCCGTGGTCAGAAAGGACTGGTCCCAGCGAAAAAGCATCTGCTCGAACATCGCCCGGGGGACGGTGAACGTGATCTCATCGGTCTTGAGAAAACGTCGGTCTGAAGGGTCCCAACCGCCCAGAACGGCTTTCACCTTTCCCTGGGCCCGATACCGCAGGGGCCACGTCACAATATTGGCGCAACCCGCGCCAAAAGGCGAGCACACCGCTTCGAAGTCCCCCGTGACGAAGGTGGCCAGCTGGTGCAGCCCCGAGATGACTTCGGACCGCCCGAAGAAAACGACAAACTCCGGTTCGTCGGGGGCGGTGATCTGGGACACCGGCTTGAAAACGCAGAAGCGGCGGGGAGCAGGCTCCGGATCCATCATGTCATAGAATTGACGAGTTGCCTCCGGAGAGTCCAGGTAGCGCTCACCCTCGATGATGCCGGGAATGCCCGTGGAGACGTAGTGCACGATGAAATTCAGCTGGGGTTTCATGAAGCCCAGGAAGAAGGCGCACCCCAGGCACCCGAATCGCTCCCTGGAGAAGTAGGCGGCCGTGCGCTTCCTGCGGGCCAGCCAGAGCTGCCCGAAAACGCAGGAGAAGTTGTCCCAGAGCCCCTTCCAGTCCACTTCGTTGCGCGCCTCCTGCTCAACGTCGGGCAGCACTCCCGGCTTGGGGGCATATCCGGCTTCGGGCTCCACATCCGAATAGAACATTCCCATGGGCTCTTCATCGTGCCCCAGGGCGTCCAGCAGGCCCCCGAGCTTTTCAGTTTGAACCGGATTCATGTCCCATCGCTCCTTTTTCGCAGTGCAGCGCGGACAATCCATCGAGGGCATCGTCTCCCGCATCCGCGCCTTTTCCCTCGAGTCCATAGTCCCCCACCAGGAATGCGCGGGCGATGGCGGGGACGCTGGTCTCACAGTGCATCAGCATGTCCATCTGCCGCGTGAAGAGCAGGAGCCGTCCGACCTGGTCCAGCTTGTCCTCGATATCCTCGGAGGGATACTTCTGGAACTTGGCATCCACCCGGTCTCCCATGACCTCGACGCTAAAGCCCAGCTCCTTGAGGATGAGCCCAATGGCCCGGGCCCTCCGGTTTCGTCTCACGTCGTCGGCGGCGCCCCCCTTGAACGAGAAGGTGATGTAGTTCTTGTTGATGGTCTGCCCGCAGTAGGAATCCAGGATGCCGTAGTGGTAGCCCACGCGGGAGCTGAAGTTGAGGTACTTGTCCGAGACGATGGCATAGCTTCGGTCGCCGAAACGTTCGGCGCCGTAAGTGTTGGAGAGCATCTGCTCGCTCATCACCGACAGAAAACCACCGAACTCCACGGGGCGGGGCCGATGATACCTCAGTTCGTCGATGAGCATTCCCCGGAGCAGCGCCTTGAACGGCGCCGAGGAGATCTGTTTGACCTTGACCTTGCGGGTGTTGGGGCGCACACCCTCTATCCCTCCTCCCAGGTCGATGACCCTCAGGTCCAGGGGGATCGGAGCGTCCAGCTTCACGGCATGGCCTTCCTCGGCGGACACCACGTCGCTGATCTGGAACATTTCCGTGTAGGACGACTCATGGACCAGGCGCATCACGTCGTGCAGCGACTGGCAATACTCGGCTGAAAAGGAGGCGGATTTGGGGTCCACCAGGCGAAGGGGTGTGATGGCTTGGGAGACCTGTTTGAGGGTCTCGTAGACGGGGGTTCCCTTCATGTGGGTTTCCCTCGGCTTCTGAAAGGCCAGGAGCTCTTCCACCCGTCCCGGGTAGACTCTTCCGGTGAAACCGTCCACGGTCACCACCATGCCGGTGGGGATGGATTCCATGGCCTTCCTGGCATTGAGAAGGGTTGGGACGCCGAATTCGCGGGAGAGGGACGCCATGTGCCCCGTGACACTGCCCGAATCGGCGATGATGGCCTGAGCCTTCTGCATGACCACCACGAACTTGGGGGACGAATGTTTGGCCACGAGAACCGCCCCGTCGGGGAATTCCGAAAGGTCGTCGTCGGAGGTCACCTGGAAGGCCGGGCCACAGCCGACTCCAGGCGCGGCGATGGCCGCGTTTTCGATGATGGGGCTCAGACCCGAGGTCACTATGGGCTCGGGGACCGGGTGCGACGAATCGGATCCTTCGACGTGGAGGGGTCTCGCCTGGAGAACGAGGAGACGGCCTCCCCGGTCCAGGGCCCATTCCACGTCCTGGGGCTGCCCGTAGTGAGCCTCCAGCCGCTCGGCGAAAGCGGCAAGAATGCGCACCTGTTCGTCTGAAAGGCAGGAAGCTTCCTGCATATTCCCCGGAACGGGCATCTCGATGAGTCCCCCCTGGGGGTTGGTCACCAACTGCACCGCCTTTGATGAAATCGATCGCTCAATGATCCGGTGCTCGGGGTCCTTGCTCACGGTGTAGCTGTCCGGCGTCACCACTCCGTCCACGGCATAGGGTCCGAGCCCCCAGACCCCGTTGACGAGAATCTGATCCAGGGATGGGTCGAAGGGGTGGTGAGAATAGAGGACGCCGCTGGCAACGGATTCGATCATTTCGAGACAGGCCACGCTCATGGCGATGTCCTCATCGCGGATCCCCTTGGTCAATCGGTAGGAAATGGCTCTCGGCGTGTAAAGGCTGGCCACAATGAACTTATAGGTTTGAACGAGCCGGTCCCTCGGCACATTCAAAACCGACAGGTACTGGCCGGCAAAGGAAAGCTCACTGTCTTCCCCGATGGCACTGCTCCGCAGGGAAACCTGGACCTCGGATCCCCGGTCTCCCCGGGCTGATATCCTGGCCGTCAGGGCGTCGTGGGCGTCCAGGATGGCCTGGGCCAATGGCTCCGGAACGGAGGCCGAGATGATGAGCCGTTGGATCTCCTCGCTGGCTTCGTTCAGGCTTTCAGGGTTTGCCGGGTCGATCGCCATCTTACGCTTGTCGACCTCATCGACCAGGTCGTTGGCGGCCATGAAGTGGTTGAAGGCCACGGTGGTGATGGCGAACCCATCGGGGATGGGGAGGTTCACCCGGTTGAGGACCTCTCCGAGGTTCGCGTTCTTTCCGCCCACCCAGTCGACCATCTCCCTGGTGATGCCCGAATAGGGCAGGATCCAGTCCTCGATATCGATCTCCCTGCGGCTTTCCAGGGTTTCCTTGATTTTCGCGTTGATCTGCTCCACGATTTCGAAGAGCCGTTGATGGCGGTTGCCCGAAAGGGTGTTGAGGCTGCTCACCATGCGCAGGGTGTAAAAGACGGCGCGGGCCGACTGAGAGCGGACATAGGCCATGCCGAACACCCGATGGCCCATGAGCTTGTCCTCGATATCGGTGATGATCCTTGAGAGCTCCGCGTTCGAATCCAGGAGCTGCTTGAACTGCTCGTACTTGCCCCGGAAAATGCCGGTGAGGTCCTTCTTGGGAGACTCGGGACGAATTCGTTTGAAAAAGCCGAGAATACTCAGGCGCGCCGTCATGGCTCAGGGACTCCGGGCAGTTCTGAATTGCCGCATGTTGCAGCAGCCTCGCCGGCATGACGCCATTGCAGTCATCCAGCTCAACCCCAAGTATAGCGCGAAGGGGCGAGGAGATGAAATCATTTGTTCCAGGTGTGCTGAAGCCTGGCTTGTATTCACCGTGGCTTGGGTCTAAGATGATTCATGTGGTTTGATTCCATCCCTCCGGCCATTCCGGGAGGGGCAGGCCACTTTCCGGCTGGTCCGGCCACGGGACCGCCTCGTCCCCGGTCCAAAGAGGTGCCCCGCGAAATGAATGCGAACAGCGCCGAAAGCGAGCTCGCCCGAAAACGAATCATTGCGGTGTGTTTCTCACTTCTCGTGGGCACAGCCCTGATGGGTCTCAAGTTCTACAATTACAGTCTGACGGGATCGACGGCGATCCTCTCCGATGCCCTGGAATCCATCATCAACGTGGTGGCGAGCGGTTTTGCCCTGATGAGCGTGATCCTCGTTTCCAGGCCTCCCGATTTCTGCCACCCTTACGGTCATGGCAAGATCGAGTATTTCTCGGCGGGCTTCGAGGGGGCGCTCATCGTCATAGCGGCCGTGGGAATTGTTCATCAGGGCTATCAGCAGATCATCACACCCCACGAGCTTCCCCATCTCGAGGCGGGCCTCTGGCTTCTCATGCTGACGGGCCTGGTGAACCTGGTCCTTGGATTGGGGCTCCTGCGCCTGGGCAGGCGCAGCCGCTCTCTCACGCTCATCGCCGACGGCAAGCACGTCCTCACCGATGTCTGCTCCACGGTCGGAGTTCTGGCCGGGTTGCTCCTGGTCCGGCAGACAGGCCTCTATTGGCTGGACGGCGCCATAGCCTGCCTCATGGCCGTGATCATCCTGGTGACAGGCGCCAGGCTCATGCGCCACTCCTATGCCGGCTTGATGGATGCGGCGGACCCGGAGCTCCTCAATGAGATATCGCGCCTGGTCAACGAGCAGCGCAGGGAGAACTGGATCGATATCCACAGGCTTCGGGCGTGGCGGGCGGGGAACCGCCTTTTCCTGGATTTCCACCTCATTCTGCCGAGGGACCTGACCCTCGAGGATGCTCACGCCGAGGTCATGGAGCTCAGGCGCATTCTGGAGACCCGGCTGGGCGGGGTGGTGGAAGCCATGATCCACGCGGAGCCCTGCTCGGAGCCGGAATGCCCCATCTGCGGATTCGATCCGTGCAGGCTGCGGCAGCGGCCCTTCAAGCAGCGAAAGCCATGGGTATTGGAGCGCCTCACGTCCTACTTCAAGGCGCCCTAGCAGGGGCAAGGGGGGCGTCTTTCGCCGCGGGGGTTTTTCCTTGCTGTTTTCAATGGCCCATGGTAGGGGTCGAAGCGTGGATCCTGGGTGGGCATGGAATTCTGCGGCACTTGTTTAGCCGTGCTCCCCATCATGAGAATCTGATGCCGGCGCTTCGTGGATCGGTGACTCCCCCAAGAGCTCTCAGTGGAACACTCGCACAATTCCCCATTAATCCTCCCTCCCATACCCCAGCACTGACGGATCAATGAACAACCGCCGGAATGACATTCCTGCATGCCGGGATGCACGGTATATCGTGGATGGCTTCAAGAGGAGCCGGGCGTCCTGTTCAGGCGGCCGCGGCCGGGGAGGGCATCAATAGCAACTCCTGCCCGAAGCTATACCCGTAGAGGATGAGATCTTGCGTTTTATGAAGGTCTTCTGGATTCCGGCTTGAAGACTGCCGGAATGACGTCTGAGGCGACATCACCGTCCGTCATGCCGGCGAAAGCCGGCATCCAGGGTGATTACAGAAACGCCCACTTCTTGACCTCAACGAGTATGAATGCCTGGCCGCGGCGACCCGGGGAGGGGCAATTCGACGACATTGCCCATGAGGGGGATCATTTCATTCAAGCGGGGGGAAAAGATGCGCATTCTATTGATCGGTCAGGCGGCTTTCGGGGTCAAGACGCTGGAGAAGCTTCTGGAGCGGGGTGAGAACATCGTGGCCGTCTATGCACCGCCCGACAGGAAGGGCAAGGCCGACCCCGTGAAGGAAGCTGCCGATGCCAGGGGTATTCCGGTTTATCAGCCCACCACCTACAAGGATGACCAGGTATTTGCCCAATACCGGGAACTGCGGCCGGACCTCACGGTGCTGGCCTTCGTGACGGACATCATTCCGGCGAAGTTCTTCGAAGCCGCAACCCATGGAGCCATCTGCTATCACCCGTCCATACTGCCGCGCCATCGGGGATCGAGCGCCATCAACTGGGCGGTCATCATGGGAGACACCATGACGGGTCTCACGATCTTCTTTCCCGATGGAGGCATCGACACGGGTCCCATTATCCTGCGGAAAGAAATCCCCATTCAGCCGGACGATACGACGGGAACCCTTTATTTCAACCATCTTTTCCCCATGGGGATCGATGCCCTTGTCGAATCCATCGAATTGATCAAGCAGGGGAAGGCTCCGAGGATCGCGCAGGACGAATCCCTGGCCACCTATGAGCCGCCGTGCACCGATGCCGTGGCGGGAATCGACTGGTCCAAAGCCGGGGAGGAGATCCACAACCTGGTTCGGGGATGCGATCCGCAGCCGGGGGCTTTTGCCCTCTTCAAGGGAGAAAAGACGCGGTTTTTCGGATGCCGGTTTGTGCCCGAGCCATCCTCGGCCGCCCCCGCCTCCATCCTGGCCCTTGACAATCAGGGCCTTCATGTGGCGGTATCGGGAGGCCAACTGGTGGTGGCCAAAATGCGCTCGGCCACGGGAGGCAAGGTTTCCGCCGTCGAGTGGGCCCAGGAGAAGGGGGCCCGGGCTGGCGATCGCTTTGATGTCTAGAGGGCATCTGTTCTCTGTATTCCCTCACGGCCCCCCGGGAGACCCTGAACAATGAAAAGGACCTCACGACGTCTGGTCCTTAACTTGAAACTTGAAACCTTAAACATGAAACCTTTCGCAACAGGGGAGGACGATGGGAGAACGGATGGGGCAGATCCACCGAAAAACGGGGGAAACGGATGTTCGCGTGGAATTCAACCTGGATGGACAGGGAAGGGCCAGCCTTCAGACGGGAGCTCCCTTCCTGGACCACATGCTGACCCTCTTCGCGGTCCACGGGTTTTTCGACCTGACCATCCAGGCCAGGGGCGACCTCGAGATCGATGCCCACCACACGGTGGAAGACATAGGGATCAGCCTGGGCGAAGCCCTTGCCCAGGCTGCCGGTGAGCGCAAATCCATCCGGCGTTACGGCGAAGCCCATGTGCCCATGGATGAGGCTTGTGCCCGGGTGGTCCTGGATCTCTCCAACCGTCCTTACCTGCTTTATGAAGTCCCGCCCATGTCCGCCCGCGTGGGGGACTTCGAAACCGAGCTCATGCCGGAGTTTCTTCGTGCCTTGAGCCAGCGCGGGGGCATCACCCTGCACGTTCATGTCCTCTACGGGAGCAACACCCACCACATGATCGAAGCCGTCTTCAAAGCCCTGGGCCGCGCTCTCGACCAGGCCACCCAGCTGGATCCGCGCCGCGGCGGTGTCCCGTCGTCCAAGGGAGTACTGTGACCACGAGGAGCGCTTTCGTCCGGATCGGTGTGGTGCTACCGGTACAGGCTGAGGGAGGCGTCGAGCTTTCTCTGGACTTCCTTCAGCTTCGTCTTCATGGACTCCACCTTTTGCGCCATTTCCTCGGCTGAGACGTCGGACAGCGAGATCGACTGGATTGCCTGCAACTCCCTGCTCAACTCGCCGTACTCACTCTCCAGCCGATGGATCTCCTCCCTGATGGTCTGATACTCCGGCCAGTCATCAGTCTCGTCCAGAAAGTTCATGGACATGGGGACCTCCTTTCTCCTGATTCCTAATGCTCAGTCTCAGGACCCTTACTTACCGGGTGGTCGCAGGATGTGTCGGGACAGCCGAAAAATAGTCTTGGTCACTCCTTGCCGATTATTCGGCCCAAGCTGGAACACGACCTATGGCGTCGATTGAATAAGGATAATTTCGGTCGAAATCGGCAAAGATCGTTTGACTTCGCACGAATACCCTTTGTACATTAAGGGAGTTTTTAACCTGGGAGAGGTGCGCGTAGCGCTCTCCCGTTTCGCCTCTGGCGGACGCGGCTGCAAACCGGAACGCCTGCGGAGTCTTGAGAATGAACGAGATGGAAGACCGATGGTTGTCGATCACCGAGATCTGCAAATACCTCGGGGTCAGCAATGACACCGTGTACAAATGGATCGACAAGCATGGCATGCCCGCTCACCGCATGGGCCGCCTCTGGAAGTTCAAGAAGAGCCAGGTGGATGTCTGGGTCGAGTCCGGCGGGGCGGCGGAGCCCAAAAGACCCTAACCCCGGCGACGACACACAGGGAATGGAGTATTCATGAATCTGACCGAATTTCTCACCACGCTCGAAGCGCCCATCGTGGTGCGGCCCACCCGGCGGATGACCCAGGGCGAGCTGGAGAGCTATCTCGACAAGGCGGCCGACATCCTGCGCGGCAATGCCGACCATTCCGAGTTTCGCGGCTATGTGTTCGCCCTGCTGTTCTACAAGCGCATCAACGACTGCTATGAGGAGGAGGTCCGCACCCAGGCCGATACCCTGATCACGGCGGGTGTACCGCGGGAGCAGGCGCTGCAGCTGGCCCGCGATCCGCTGAACCACCATTTCATCGTTCCCGAGGCAGCGGAATGGAACAAGGTTGCCCGCAAGCCTCCAAAGCCACCGAAGGACAGCAGGGAGGTTGGCCTCGGCCAGGCCCTGAACGACGCCATGCTCGCCATCGAGCGGGCCAACGCCCACCGGCAGAACAACTTCGACGGCATCCTCACCGGCAAGATCGATTTCAACAAGCAGGACGAGCTGCCCCGTGACAAACTGGTCAATCTCATCAACCACTTCGGCAGCAAGACCTTCGACCGCGCCCACGTTTCCGACGATTTGTTCGGCAACGCCTACGAATACCTGATCCGCAACTTCGCCAGCAAGGCGGGGAAATCCAGCGGCGAGTTCTACACCCCGGCCGAAGTCGGGTTTCTCATGTCCGAGATGCTGGAGCCCAAGGCAGGCATGAGCATCTGCGACTGGGCCAGCGGCTCCGGCGGCCTGCTGCTCCAGTGCATCCGCTACGTGAAGAAGCACGGCGGCGACGCACGCCAGCTCTTCCTGCACGGCCAGGAGTCCAACGTCGCCACCTACAACATCTCGCGCATCAACATGATCCTGCACGGAGTGCCGGTGTGGGAGCACAAGCAGGGCGATTCCCTGCGCGACCCGCGTCACCTGACCGCCGCCAACCGCCTGAAGCAGTTCGACCGTGTCATCATGAATCCGCCCTTTTCGCTGGAGGACTGGGGGTACGACACGGTGGCCGGCGGCGACAAGTTCGGCCGCCTGTCCTTCGGCATGCCGCCCACCTCCAATGGCGACTGGGCCTGGCTGCTGCAGATCGCCAAGTCCCTCAAGGATCTCGACCCGCAGACCGGTGAGTCCGGCAAGGGGATGGTGGTCATGTCCCAGGGCGTGCTGTTTCGCGGGCAGCCGGAACAGACCGAGGAGGAAGACGGCCAGAACCAGAAGGCCGATGCCGAGTACGTGATCCGGCGAGGCTTTGTGGAAGCGGACCTGATCGAGTGCATCGTGGTGCTCCCCTCCAAGCTCTTCTACGGCAACGGCGTGCCCGCCTGCCTGCTGCTCCTGAACAAGAACAAGCCGGAGGCGCGCAAGGGCAAGACCTTGATGATCTGGGCCTCGCGCCACTTCCAGAAGGCCAACCCGCAGAACCTGCTGCGCCCCTCGGACCTGATGCGCGTCCTGGTGCCCTGGCACGCCTTCGGCGACCTGGAAGAGGCCAAAACCCTCGTGGAGAGCCACGCCGCGCAGCTGATCCGCGAGGTGGAGGCAAAGCGCGACCAGCGCCTGGCCGACGTCGAGGACGCCTTCGGCCCGGTGCTTGCCCCGCTGGAAAGCCTGGTGGCCGAACAGGCCGAGCTCGACGCGCTCGATCTCAAAGTGGCCGCTGTCAATGACGCCATCCACCCCGAGCATAAATGGTTCGGCCCCCTCGCCCCGCTCAAGACGGAAGTGGAGAGCATTCAGGCCAAGATCGACGCCGCCGGGCACGGCGAGAAGGCAGCGCTCAAGGCCAAACTCGCCAAACCGAAGAAGGTCCTCGACGATGCCCGCAAGCAGCTCATCGCCGCCATCAAAGCCCACCTCAAGCAGCTCAACAAAGCCATCAAGGAACTGAACAAACTGCAGGAGGAGCGCGACACCCGTGAGCAGGAGATCAAGCTCGCCGCCGAGCGCGAGATTGCCCATCTGAACGAGGCGGCCGACGACCTGCGCCGCATTTGCAACGATCCCGATGAGGCGCGGCGCTACTTCGCCCTGGTGGACAAGGTCGAAATTGAGGAGAACGAATTCAACCTCAATCTGCCGCGCTATGTGGATACCTTCGAGCCGGAGACGGTGGTGCCGTTGGATGCGGCAGCAGAGACGTTAAAAGACTGCGTTGCCGAATCGAAAAGATCATTGTCGTCATTGAAGGCTCTGCTTTCAGGGCTCGGCATTGACTGGGGAGGGAATGCCTAATGCGCCCCGCTGGAGTTCATCCTCTGTATTATTCTGCCGAAAAATACCAGCCACCTGCAGATTGGAATGGGTGTAATCAAAAATGAGAGTTGGATGTCGCCCGCCAAAGAGGGGGAAAGGGTCCGCGATACGAATTCACGGGACAGAACGGAAAAATTCGTATAAATGTGATACCGCAGTCGTAGCGGACGGATCCCGGTCCGGCTTGGCCATTCGGGGCGTTCGTGGAGTGCTGGGCTCAACTTTGCTGGCATATCGACCCAAGGAAGGTTTTGACGCGGATTATCTGTTTTGCGTCCTTGAATCACTCTATCCCTACAACAACACCGCGACGATTGGCGGCGCAATCCCACACCTCGACAAACGTTTGCTCGCTAAACTGTCATTGGCCACCCCAGGAGCAGCCGAACAACGCCGCATTGCCGCTGCGCTGAAGCTGGCCGGCGACGCCATCGCCAAGACCAAGGCCGAGCTGGAAGCCACGCGGGAGTTGAAGCGCTCATTCGCGCACAAAGCCCTCGAATCTGGCTTCGGCAGCTCTGAACTTATTGACTCGAAATTCTGGAGCTATCCAAACACTTGGGACTTGGTTTGCGTCAAACATCTGCTGACAGGTATGGACGCTGGGGCAAGTCCGATGTGCGAATCAGACGCTGCTAAGCCCGGGCATTGGGGGGTGCTGAAGGTTAGCGCTGTAAGTTGGGACCGGTTTGAGGAGATGGAAAACAAAGCGCTTCCCGCAACCATAGAACCTGACGTGAATGCCGAAGTTAAAGTCGGCGACATCATCGTCAGTCGAGCTAACACCACAGAGCTTTGCGGTGCAGTTCATCGAGTACAGTCACTTTACACAAGGTTGCTGCTTTGTGACAAGACGTGGCGGCTGCACCCGAAAGAGGAAGTAAACCCCGATTGGTTGGTCGCTGTGCTGAAACACCCGCAGGCGCGTAGACAGATTGAAGCAAATGCGACCGGAACCAGTGACAGTATGAAGAATATCGGGAAACGGGATTTCCGAAATGTGGTTGTCCCTAGGCCCTCAAGAGATGAGCAAGACCGAATCGCTGAGGCCTTGAATGCATTTGATGCGAATATTGAAGCAAATGTGAAGAAAGTGGAAGCCCTCCAACAGGTCAAGAAATCCCTGCTGCAAAATCTCCTCACCGGGAGAATCCGCATACCCGAGGGGGCCATCCATGGATGAAGCGAGGGAGATATTACCGGGCTACCTCACCACGCCGCCTGCGGTAGTGCGCCTGTTCAACGAGGAGACCACCGTCGAGCGGGAGATCATCAAGCATCTGCAAACGCCCGCGCTGGGCTGGACCTACCGCTCCCGCGAGCAGGTGACCGCGCTGCGCCCGGACGAGCGCGAAGTGCTCTTGCTGCCGCTGCTGCGGGAAAAACTCAAACAGCTCAACCCCACCATCCTCACCGACGAGGCGCGGGTGGACGCCATCATGACCAAGCTGCGCGCCTGCCGCGACAACCAGCAGTGGCTGGCCTGGCTTCAAAACGGTGTCAATCACAAGTTTGACCCTGCCGAGAATGCCCGGGACGTGCGGCTGATCGACTTTGACAACCTCGACGCCAACGAATGGTGGGTGACCAACCAGTTCCCGGTGGACGGCAACTCCCCCCGGCGGCCGGACATCGTGCTGCTCATCAACGGCATCCCGGTGGTGGTGATCGAGGCCAAGACCGCCAGCCGCAACAAGCCCGATTGGCGCGAGGGGGCCAGGCAGCTCGGCATGTACGCCGAGGAGATCGACCAGCTCTTCTACACCAACGCCTACGGCGTGGGGGTGAACGAGACTCGCATGATGTACGGCGTGCCGGGGCGGCGCCTGCAGTTCTGGCTGCAATGGCGCGACCCCTGGCCGCACAGCATCGACGAATTCGATGAGATGAAGGTCTCCCTCTACGGCCTGTTCGACCGGGCCAACATGCTCGACTTCATTCGCCATTTCATCCTTTTCGTCACCAGGGACGGAAAGACCGACAAGGTGGTCGTGCGCTACCAGCAATATCAGGCAGTGAAGGACATCCTCGGCCGCGCCACCGACCTGACCCTGCCTCCGGAGAAGCGGCGCGGACTGATCTGGCACACCCAGGGTTCGGGCAAGACGCTGACCATGATCTACGCCGCCCGCAGCCTGTGGGAGGACTCGAAGCTGAGCCAGCCCACGGTGGTCCTGCTGGTGGACCGCGAGCAGCTTGGCGACCAGATGAGCCGCGAGCTGATGGCCACCAGCACGGAGAACGTGCATGTGGCGGCCAGCAAGCGCGACCTGGAGGCCAGGCTGGCGGGGGACTATCGCGGGGTGATCCTCACCACCGTCCACCTGTTCGAGGGAATGCCCAAACACATCACCAAGCAGCGCCAGAACGTCATCGTCATGGCCGACGAGGCCCACCGCACCCAGGAGCGGGAACTGGGCACCTACATGCGGGCGGCGGTGGACGGGGCCTCGCTGTTCGGCTTCACCGGCACCCCCATCGAGAGGGACGACCACAATACGCCGGTGGCCTGGGGCCAGGTGAAGGACGACGGCACGATCGAGCGCTACATGGGCCGCCCGTACACCGTCAGTGACGCTCTTCGCGACGGTGTGATCAAACCGATCCACTGGCAGCCGCGCAAGACCGATTGGCAGCTCTACGGGGCCAGGCTCGATGCCGCCTTCAAGCGGGAATTCGGCCACCTGCCCGAGGCCGAGCAAAACAAGCTGGTGAGCCAGTCCTCCACCCTCGACGTGCTATTGACGTTGGACAAGCGCATCGAGCAGATTGCCGATGATGTAGTGGAGCACTTCCGAGAGCATGTGCGTCCCAATGGTTTCAAGGCAATGCTGGTGAGCAAAGACAAGAAGACCGTCACACTTTACACCGAAGCCCTAAAAGATCGGCTTGGGGATGAGGCGGTGATGGCGGTGATTTCCGAATCGCCGGAAAAGGACTCTGGCGAGATCAAGGCGCTTTACCTCGGAGAGGCCAAACGCAAGAAGCTGCTCAACGAGTTTCTGATCCCGGCACGGTCCGAGCTGCCGGAGCACCAGGACAAGGAATTCCGCAAGGTGGAGCTGCTGGTGGTGTGCGACATGCTGCTCACCGGCTTCGACGCCCCAATCCTGCAGGCGCTTTATCTCGACAAGAACCTGCGCGACCACACCCTGCTGCAGACCATCGCCCGGGTGAATCGGCCCTACAGCGAGCTGAAGGGGCATGGCCTGGTGCTCGACTACTACGGCATCTTCGATCACCTGAACGAGGCGCTGAACTACCGGCCCGAGGAACTGGGCGACATCGCCTTTCCCTTCGAGCGCATCCGCGAGCACTTCCGCAAGCAGTTCGACACCCTGTGGGCGCTCTTCCCAGTCGAAATAGTTCCCCGTGACGGGTCGCACCCAGCCTTTATCGCCGCCATGAAGATCCTCCGCGATGAGGAAGGCGCGGAGGAGACCTTCGACACCGGCTACCGCAACCTGCGCGTGATCTACGAAGCGCTGCAACCGGACGAGCAGCTC
>JALOOX010000059.1 GCA_025454175.1 Syntrophobacteraceae bacterium
CGGCTTGAAGAATGCCGGGAGAAGCTTCGCCGGAATGGAGACCAGAGCGATTCATGGTAAAAACAGCATCCATCGGCACCATCGGTTCGTCATCCCCGCAGGTTCTTGGCGGGGATCCAGTGGCCTGCAATCCCACAAAAAGACACTGGATTCCCGCCAGAAGCGCGCGGGAATGACGTTCCTCCGCCGGTACCGCCGGATGATTACCAGTTGCCCCTCGCCTGAGTCAACGACATGCGCAATGGGTCGTGGGCGGAGAACCTGGATCGGCCCATGCGCCTTCATTCACGGCCCGGAAAAACTGGCATAAAACCTGAAAATATTCGTTTCACAGATTGTATTTAGACTGCGGGAACCTTATATTGAATATATGCTTGCAGTTAGAGCGGTTCGTACAGGTTGTGAAAAAGGAGTGGGGCTATGAAGATACGGTATTGTAAGAAGTATGAAAAGTATGTGAGTCAGCAACATTGCGAATTTTTTAACGAAGGTAAGGGCTGCGAGTACTACAGTGCCGCCAGTTGGAGCAGCATCAAAGACCTGCTGCGGGACGAGAACCGCCCCAAGTGGGAAGTGGATGCGGTCATCAAGCCTTTCATGTGTAACCTTTTGGGTCGAGATTACCTCAACCAGCTGAGCCGCATGAAACGTTCTCGAAGACGTCCCGCGTCAGCCCGCTGGTGATGCTTCTGCTGTCCGAAGTCCTCATTTTCATTCCTTCTTCCGGGATCAGGTGATCATGCCTTTCCACCGGTCGCGGGCGACACTCGGCCTGATCGCTGCGCGCTATCCCCTCATTGATGTTTTTCCCCATTAACGCTAGATTCCGTCAAGGTCTTCCATTCCATTCCATGATGGACTCCTGTTGAAGGCTTGAAGGGATTCATTCCGGCGGTTTTCTGCCTGGTAAGGAACGAAAGCACTGCCGTTTGAGGAGGCTGGCCGGACCATTGTTTCCGGCCTTGCCCTTCACAATGGTTGACTCGCCAAAGCCGCCTGCGGTAAGAGGAGCTTTCGGTCAGTTGAGCCCGCCCCCTGTCCGTACGTCCGCCGTCGCGGGGGGCAATGCTGTTGAATGAAGCCAGGGACAGGGGGAGTGGGAAGCACGGGGATGCGGAGAATCTCTCCATCTCACAATCACCGTGTCGCCCCGTCACTCCCTCTGCACGCCCAGGCAGCTTGAATTCAACAGCATTGCGGGGGGAGAGACGGGGACCGAGGAGCGGCTCTGTGGGGGAAGGATTGCTGTTGGCTGCACATCTAGGGTGGGCGTGACGTATGTTCAAGAAACTGCTGGTTGCCAATCGAGGCGAAATCGCCATTCGCATCATCCGCTCGGCTCAGGAGCTGGGGATCAAGACCGTTGCCATTTATGAGGAGACCGACAAGACCGCCATGCACATCATGAGGGCGGACGAGGCGATCTGCATCGGGACGGGTCCCCGAAAGGATTATCTCAGCATCGACCGTATCATCCAGGCGGCGCTGCGGACCAAGGCCGAAGCCATCCATCCGGGCTACGGCTTCCTTGCGGAGAACCCAAATTTTTCAAAGGAATGCACCGAAGCCGGCCTTGTTTTCGTGGGGCCGCCGCCCCAGGTCATCATCGACATGGGAGACAAGGTCATCGCGCGTCGGGTCATGACCGAAGCCGGCATCCCCTGTATTCCGGGAAGCGGAATCCTCGACTCCGACGAAGCCGGAGAGAAGCAGGCCATAGCCTTCGCCGAGAAATACGGTTTTCCCATCATGGTGAAAGCGGTGGCTGGAGGCGGGGGGCGGGGCATCCGAGCCACCCAGAGCATTGACGAGCTGATCAAGGGGCTTCGACTGGCCCGTTCCGAGGCGAGGATGGCGTTCGGACGGGATGATATCTATCTCGAAAAGGGACTGGAGCGCCCGCGCCATGTGGAGGTCCAGATTCTGGCCGACCATTTCGGCCATTATATCCACCTTGGAACTCGGAACTGTTCCATACAGCGGCGTCACCAGAAGATGGTGGAGATCGCTCCCGCCTCTCTTCCGCCCCTGGTCAACGAGCGCATCTGCCAGGAGGCCGTTCGTGCGGCCCGGGCCAGCAGCTATGTCAACGCGGGCACCGTGGAGTTCCTCCTGGACGCCCAGGACAACTACTATTTCCTCGAGGTGAACACGCGCATCCAGGTGGAGCACACGGTGACCGAAATGATCACGGGCATCGACATTGTCCGCGAGCAGATCAGGATCGCCGCTGGAGAGCCGATATCGTTCTCCCAGCAGGAGGTTCAGTTTCGGGGGACCGCCATCGAGCTGCGGATCACCGCCGAGGATCCCAAGAGCAATTTCATGGCAAGCCCGGGGCTCATCGAGGTCTACCAGTCGCCGGGAGGCCACGGGACCCGCCTTGACGGAGCCATATACCAGGGTTACGAGATTCCGCGCTACTACGATTCCATGCTGGTGAAGCTCACCGTTTACGGCTTCACCTGGCTCGAGGCCGTGGATCGACTCCGCAGGACACTCGACGGGTTCATCCTGACCGGGGTCAAAACGACCGTCCCTTTCTACAAGCAGATCGTCAACGATCCGGACTTCATAGGGCAGCGTTTTGACACCTCCTACATCGAGACTCATCCGCATCTGCTGGAATACCAGGAGGAGACCGGTGAGATGGAGAAGCTGGCGCGGCTCATCGCGGAAATCAATGCCCACGGCTTCAACCCATATGCGGAATCCCTCTGACCTCCAGATGTCGGGGTGTGGTTTTAATTGAAGGAGAATGCTTCATGAACGAACTGGAACGTCCAGCCCCGCAGTCCACGAGCGCCGAGATACTGGAATTCGTTCGGAAAAGTCCGGGCTATTTCCTGACCAACAATGAGCGGGATGTTTCGCAGTCCGATTTCAACGGCCGCATCATGCCTCAGACGACCCTTCGGGTGGCGCCCTACCGGGACGAGACCGGGTATTTTGCCTTCGAGATCTCGGGCGGAGCCTCGGTCCACGTCGACCTCATGCGCAAGCAGATCAACCCGTTCGAGAAGCTGAGGCTGGTTCGGAAGGCCATGCCCCGCACCCTGCTCCAGACCGTGTGCCGGGGGAGGAATCTTTTTGGGTACCGGCCTTATCCCGACAACGTGATTCGGCTGACGGTCCGCTTGTTTTCCCGCTACATCGACGTATGGCGCATTTACGATTTCCTGAATCATGTTCCAAACCTGGAGCTGGTGGCCGAGGAGGTGCGGAGGGCGGGCAAGGTTCTCATGCCCTGCATTTGTTTCAACACCGGCGCGGGCCACACGGACGATTTCTATGTCCGGAAGGTGGAGGAAATCATCCAGGCCCTGGGTGAGGACATTATCCTGGGGATCAAGAACCATTCCGCCGTCGGTTCTCCCCAGAGGATTGCCTCGCTGGTTCGCGCGATTCGGGACCGGTTTCCCGACCTCCTTCTCGAATACCATGGACACAATACCGATGGGAATGACTTGGGCAGGATGGTCTCGGCTGCCCTCGAGGGGGTGAAGATCATCGAGGTGTCCGACCATGGCTTCGGGGGGATTTACAGCCAGGCGCCGGCTCTCAGCTTCATCCAGATCCTGCACGATTACGGCATGCAGTCCCCCGGCCTCAAGATCCAGCCCCTGGTGGACACCTCGGACATCCTGCGGCGCGAGCGCAGGCTCTACGAGCGGTTCGAAAGCCCTTACCGCGGGTTTGATCCCACGGTGAAACGTCACAAGCTGACGGGCGGCGCCGCCAGCATGGCCTTCGAGCAGGCTGAAAAACTGGGTTTGCTCGAGCGCATCCACGAGGTTTTCGCCGAGCTCGTGCAGGTGAACCGGGAGATGGGCAACATCTGGTCCGTCACTCCGGGAAGCCAGATCCTTTGGACCACGGCGGTCAACAACGTTCTGCACGGCCGCTACGAAAAACCTTCGGACGACCTGAAGCGGCTGCTGCTGGGCCGGTACGGTCCGTTTCCGTTTTACGAGCCCCAGGAGTGGATTTACCAGAAGGTCCTGGAGAGCAATCGGACCGACGGCAAGCGATGGTACCAGATCCTTTCCGACGAGGCCGGGATCCAGAAGCTTCCGGACGAGGACCTCGATGCCCGAAGGGCATTCCTGGAGGGTGAGCTCAAGCGGCATGTTTCGGACGAGGAGCTGTGCCTCTATCTCCAGTTCCCCCGGGATGCCCTGGAGTATTTCCGTTTCGAGGATCGTTTCGGAAAGACATGGCTGCTGCCTCCAGACGTCTGGTTCAACAGGAAGGGGTTTGCGGATGGGACCCGCATTTCCTTCCCGGATTACGAGGGCAAGACGCACCACATCGATGTGGTCTCGACGCGGAGATCGGGTGATATCGTCCACACCTCTCTCCTGGTGGACTACCGTTTCCAGACGATCACAACGCCCGCGCGCTCCAGGGCATCCTGATGCCCGAGTCACCGGGGATTTTCCTCTGTTCGAATCCACCCATGCCGATGGCCGGATGCCGGGCGCCGATGGCCCGTTGTCCGGCCATCCCGCCGAAAGCCGCCTTATCATGGATGACGGTTGGGTCGACCGATTTCTGGAGCACCTCCTGTTGGAACGGGGGCTGAGCGCCAACACGCTGACCGCCTACGCCTCCGACCTGCGTGACGTGAGCCGGGGTCTTGCCCGCCTGGGCCGCACCCGTTGGGACGAGGTGAGTCGGGAAGATCTCCAGGGCTGCCTTGACGGGGGTGACCGGGAGATGGCTCCGAGGAGCCGCGCGCGCAAACTGGCGACGATCCGCTCGTTTTTCAAATATTTGATGGGTTGTGGCCTGATCACGGAGAATCCGGGCTCCCGGCTGCGGTTTCCCAGGGTGAGCCTCAAGCTGCCGAGGGTTCTCAACTCCTCCGAGGTGGAGGCACTGCTTCGGCAGCCGGATGTGCGCGTGCCCCTCGGTCTTCGGGATAAGGCCATGCTCGAGCTCATGTATGCCACGGGTGTCCGGGTGAGCGAGCTCACCAGCCTTCAGCTCGGCCAGGTGCACCTGACGCCGGGCTACCTGGTGGTCCTCGGCAAGGGAGACAAGGAGCGGCTGACTCCCATGGGAGAGTATGCGGCGGATGCGCTGCGGGCTTATCTTGAGTGGGGACGTCCCCGGTTGCTCGGGAAAGCCGGGCCGTCCGAGGTCTTCCTCAATCACCGGGGCCGGTCGCTCAGCCGCCAGGGGTTCTGGAAGCTGATCAAGCATTACGCCGTCCAGGCGGGCATTCGACAGAATCTGACGCCTCACATGCTGCGCCATTCCTTCGCGACCCACCTGCTCGAGAACGGAGCCGACCTGCGCACGGTTCAGGCCCTGCTCGGCCACGTGGATATTTCGACCACTCAGATTTACACTCATGTGGCGCGCGCCCGGTTGAAGGAAATCCACCAGAAGCACCACCCGAGGCCGTGAAGCGGCGGCCGGGGGTGACATCGGCGATTCCTTGACCCCTTCGTTGGCTTTGCCTCCGGATTCAGGATCTTCGAAAACATGGAAGTGATCACGACTCACATCAATGCCGACTTCGACGCCATGGCTTCCATGATTGCCGCCAAGAAGCTTTACCCGGAGGCCCTGCTCGTCTTTTCGGGGTCCCAGGAGAAGACGCTCCGAAATTTCTTCGTGAAGTCCACCATGTATCTCTATGACTTCAAGCGGCTCCGGGACCTGGACCTCGACCAGGTGACGCGGCTCATTCTGGTGGACACGCGGCAGTGGTCGCGAATCGGCAGGTTCGATGAGATCGTCCGAAAGCCCGGAATGGAGGTCCATGTCTTCGATCATCATCCGGAATCCGAGGATGATATCCAGCCGAGCCGGCTCTTCTACAAAGCCGTGGGAGCCTGCGTGACGATTCTGACGGAGATCATCCGCGAGCGGAAGATCGAGATCACGCCGGAGGAGGCCACCATTTTGAGCCTTGGCCTCTACGAGGACACCGGCTCTTTCACGTTCAACTCGACCACGGCGGAGGACTTCGAAGCCGCGGCCTTCCTGAGGAGGCAGGGGGCGGATCTGAATTTCGTGTCCGACATGGTCACTCCGGAGATGACTCCCGAGCAGGTCACGCTCCTGAACGACATGATCCATTCAGCCAGGACGTTCAGCATCCACGGCATCGAGGTGTGCGTGGCGACGGTGTCCATCGACCGCTATGTGGGGGACTTTGCCGTTCTGGTGCATAAGTTCAAGGATATCCACAACCTGAATGTGATGTTCGCACTGGCGCGCATGGACGACCGCGTCTACCTGGTGGCGCGGAGCCGCATCCCGGAGGTCAATGTCGGCCTGATCGCCACGGAGTTCGGCGGAGGGGGGCATGCCACCGCGGCCTCCGCGTCGATCCGGGATTTGACCTTGATTCAGGTGGAGGATCGGCTGATCGAGATCCTGAGAACCACCATCAAGCCTTTTCCCTCGGCGAAGCACCTGATGACGAGTCCCGTGATTTCGGTGGATGCCGACACTCCCATCGGCGAGGCCGCTCAGATCATGGTGCGCTACAACATCAACTCCATGCCCGTCATGGAGGAGGGCAGGATCATAGGATTGACCAACCGTCAGTTCCTCGAGAAAGCCGTGTTTCACGGGCTCGAGCATCAGGGGCTGCGGGAGTTTGTCAACCCTGATTTCGGCACGGTGGATCCTTACGCCAACCTTCTGGAGATTCAGACTTACCTGGTGGAGCATCAGCAGCGCATCCTTCCGGTGGTGGAGGATGGGAAAGCCATCGGGGTCATCACCCGGCGGGATCTCCTCAATTTCCTGGTCACGGACCGATCCGCGACGCCGCAGCCCCTGAATGGCCGGAGCAACGAGAGCGCTTCGCACTGGCCCAAGCGAAAGAGTGTTGCGGGGTTGATCTCGGAGCAGCTTCCGAGAGATATCATTCAGATTCTGAAGGATTTGGGGCGACTGGCCCAGGATCTCCAGTTCAAGGCCTACGCGGTGGGGGGCTTCGTGCGGGACCTGCTGCTGCGGCGGCCCAACCTGGATATCGATGTCGTGGTCGAGGGAGACGGGATCGAGTTCGCCAAGGCTTTTTCCAGCATTCGGGAGGTCAAGGTCCGGTCCCACAAGAAGTTCAACACGGCGGTTTTGATCTTTCCCGACGGCCTGCGGGTGGACATCGCCACGGCCCGCTACGAGTATTACCAGTATCCGGCGGCGCTGCCCGTGGTTGAATTCGGATCGCTGAAAATGGATCTCTACCGGAGGGATTTCACCATCAACACCCTGTCCATCGATTTGGGCCCGGAGCATTTCGGGCAGCTCATCGATTTCTTCGGCGGGCAGCGGGATCTGAAGGAAAAGGCCATCCGTGTCCTGCACAACCTGAGCTTTGTGGAGGACCCCACGCGGATATTGAGGGCGCTTCGGTTCGAGCAGCGCTTCGGTTTTCGCATCGGCAAACAGACGGCCACCCTAATTCGAAGCGCCGTGCGCATGGGGCTGATCGAGAAGCTGGGCGGTTATCGGTTTTTTCATGAAATCCAGCTCATCTTGAAGGAGGACGATCCGCTGCCCGCCGTGCAGCGCATGGGGGAATACGGCGTTATGTCCGTCCTTTCCACCGCTGTCCGTTTCGACGCGCGGGTCGAGGCGGTTTACGGGCGGCTGAAGGAGAGCATGTTATGGTATCAGCTGAGCTTTCTGGAGGAGCCCCTGGAAAGATGGTGGGCCTATTTTCTCGCACTCTTCGTGGGACTGCCCGCCGAGGAGCTTTCCAGGGTCGCCGGTCGACTGGACCTCAACGAAGCGCTCAAGGGACGACTGCTGTGGGCCATCCGCCACGTGGAGGAAGTCCTGTGGGGGTTTTTCCAGTTGCCCGAATACCGGCCCAGTGATATCTATCGGGCACTCCAGCCTTTCAGGCCGGAGGAGCTGCTGTACATGATGGCCAAGACCCAGCGGGATGAGGTGCGGCGGGCGATCAGCCATTACTTCCACCGCTACCGCCATGTCAGAACGGAATTGCGCGGTCAGGACCTCAAGGAAATGGGAATTCCGCCGGGCGCGATCTACCGGGAGATCCTGGATGATCTTCTGGATGCCAGACTGAACGGCGACATCAAGAATCGACAGGAAGAGGTGGCCAGGGTGCATACGCGGTACGGGCAGTTTCTCGCCAAGGGCGGAGGCGCGGTCGTGCCGATCCCGGCAGCCTGAATCATGGTGCTGGTAAGCTTACAGGTCGACGGCAACCGGGAATTTTGACGGGCGGCTTGCGCCGATGATGCCGGGTGCCGTCGTGAAGCCCTTGATAGTCCATGGAGATTTTCGGTAATACAGTCACCAGGGCAGTGCTTTATGTTGTCCCGCTTCTTCTTGCCGTCATTGCCCATGAGGTGGCCCACGGGTGGGTGGCCGAGAAACGAGGGGATCCCACCGCGCGTCGGCTGGGACGGATCACCCTGAATCCCCTGGTGCACATAGACCCCGTGGGCACTCTGCTTCTGCCGGCGGTGCTCTTCCTCCTGAATGCTCCTTTTCTTTTCGGCTGGGCAAGGCCCGTGCCGGTGAATTCCGCCAATTTGAGGGGAGGCCGGGGGGACATGGCCCTGGTGGCGGCTGCCGGCCCCCTGGCGAACTTCCTCCTCGCGGCGCTCAGTGCCGGAGTCTACCGGTTTATTCTGTCAGGAATCCAGCCTGGTCGTGGTCCGGGGGAGGCCTGGCTCGGATGGATTGTGGAACCCCTCCTCAGGATGGCTGAGATCTCGGTGGAATTCAACCTGGTGCTCATGGTCATCAACCTGCTGCCCATCCCACCGCTGGATGGAGGCCGGGTGCTCATGGGCGTGGCGCCTTCGGCAATGGCGCGGACTCTGGAGCGCCTGGAAGGCTATGGGATGCTCATCGTGCTCATCCTCATCGGCACGAATATGTGGGGTGTCATCATCTGGCCCGTACTGAATCTTTTCCTCGGCATCTTTCTCCGATAATGGAACGAAGAACCTGAAGAACTCACAGGAGCTCACTGGATGGCGGAACGCAAGAGAGTCTTGAGCGGAATGCGCCCCACGGGTCGCCTTCATCTGGGCAACCTTCACGGGGCCCTCGACAACTGGGTTCAGCTGCAGCAGCGTTATGACTGCTTCTATTTCGTGGCCGACTGGCATGCCCTCACCACGGACTACGCCTCGCCGGGCCAGATCGAGGCCAACACGTGGGACATGGTGCTGGATTGGCTCAGCGTTGGGCTGGATCCCGACCGGTCGACCCTCTTTGTCCAATCCTCCGTCATGGAGCATGCCGAGCTGTATCTCCTGCTCGGGATGATCACTCCCCTGCCGTGGCTGGAGAGAAACCCCACCTACAAGGAGCAGCAGCAGCAGCTGACGCAGAAGGACCTGTCGACCTACGGCTTCCTGGGCTATCCGGTTTTGCAGGCGGCGGATATCATCATCTACAAGGCTCATGGAGTCCCGGTCGGCAAGGACCAGCTGCCCCATGTGGAAATGACCCGCGAGATCGCCAGGCGATTCAACTTCATGTATGAGAAAGAGGTTTTTCCGGTTCCCGACCCGCTTCTCACGGAAGTTCCCGTGCTGCCGGGAACGGACGGCCGGAAAATGAGCAAGAGCTACGGCAACTGCATTTATATCACGGAGCCGGAGGAGACCATTCGCGAGAAGATCGCCAGGATGATGACCGATCCTCATCGGGTCCGCCGGAACGATCCTGGCGACCCCGAGCTTTCGCCCGTGTTTGCCTATCACAGGATCTACTCATCGCCCTCCGAGATCGAGGAGATCGCCCAAGGGTGCCGAACGGCGAGCATTGGCTGTGTGGACTGCAAGAGGAAGCTCACCGACAATGTCCTGAAGGTGCTTGCACCGATCCGGCAGATGAGGTTGGATCTGGAGGGCCGTATGGACTGGGTTCGGGAGCAGATGCGGGCAGGTACCGAGACGGCCCGAAGGCAGGCGAGGGAAACGCTGAGCGAGGTGCGGGGAGCCATTGGGCTGGGCAGGCCGCTCTGAGAAGCCGGTCCGTCTTTTTCGATCCTCATCGGGTTGACCCCGTGCAAGACGACGTCATGGAACCCATCCGATTGCAGAAGGTGCTGGCTCAGGCGGGAGTGGCATCCCGCAGGGCGGCTGAAGAGATGATCAGCCAGGGGCGCGTGCGGGTCAACGGGCTCACCATCACGGAGCTGGGCCGGCGGGTGGACCCGGAATCCGACGACATCAGGGTCGATGGGAATCCGGTGTCCGTGAGTCATTCGAAGGTCTACTGGCTGCTTCACAAGCCTGGAGGGTGCGTGACGACGCTCAGGGATCCCCAGGGGCGCCGCACGGTCATGGACTGGATTCCCGAAACTGCCGAGCGGGTGTTTCCCGTCGGGCGCCTGGACTATGACGCGGAGGGGCTCCTGGTACTCACCAACGACGGATTCCTCGCCCATCGCCTCCAGCATCCTCGCTTCGGGGTCCGGAAGAGCTACGAAGTGAAGGTCAAGGGTCATCCAGAGCCTGAGGTCCTGCGCCGGCTTGCCCGTGGTGTGCGCCTGGAGGAAGGGCTGACGGCGCCCGCCGAAGTCAGGCTGTTGCGGCGGCTGGCCGATGCGGCCTGGCTCGGGATAGTGCTGCACCAGGGGTGGTATCGGCAGATCAAGCGGATGTGCGCATCCGTTGGGCACCCGGTCCTGAAGATCCGAAGAGTCGGCTACGGTCCCTTGAGACTTGGAAAGCTGAAGCCGGGCGAGGCGAGACGCCTGTCGCCCTCCGAGGTCAGGGAGCTTTACGAAGCCGCGCGGCGGGGAAGCTCCCAGAGAGAACCGTCATGAGCCCCAAGAGACGAGGAGGATATCCTTACAGTCTGGACGATTCCATCTCGGTGCCCGCTCCCCGGAAGCCTCCCTCCCGAAAGCCCGGAGCCGGCCGCCTGAGGTGGGTGACCATCTCCTTGCTGATCCTGGCCGTCGTTGGAGCCGTTGTGGCCGGAGCGAGCTACCTGGGCTGGGGCAGCGCCGTCCTCCCCAAGCAGCTCGTCGCCTTGCGCCTGCAGCTGAACGGCAAGGAAGTCATCCTGATGCCGGAGTCCCAGGTCGTCCTGAATCCGAGGGATGTCCTGCGCATCGATGAGATTCAGACCGATGGGTGGCTCGCCTGGCGAACGAGGCTCGTGGCTACGGAGGTGGATCTCCGGGAGCTTGGGAAAAGGCCTGTTGCCATCCGCGAGTTATGGCCCAACGCTGAGTTCGAGACTGCCAAAACTTTGGAAATAGAGGTTCAGTCCTGGGGCAGGCCCATCGGCAAGGTTTCGTTTCTGGTCCAGCTGGATGCCAAGGATTGGCTCCAGAAGGCCGCCGAGACCGGAGAAGGGGAGGGAAGGATCAAGTACCTCGAAAACGCTCTGCGGGACAACCCCGGCAACATCCTCGTCAAGACGCAGCTGGCTGGGCTCTATTTCGAAGCCAAGAAATACAGCGAAGCGGCCAGGCTTTACGAGGAAATCGACCAGTCCGGGAAATCCAGGCCGATCCTGGAGAAGCTCCTCTCCATCCACCAGGTCCAGAAGCGGGTGGATGACGCGCTGGCGGTTTTCATCGAGCTCCTGAAGCTTTCCGAGGACCCCGAGGTTTTCAAGGAGCTCCTCCAGTACGGTCAGAAGCAAAAATCCAAGGAGGAATGGGCCAAGTTCCTCGACAAGAGCCTTCAGGATATTCCCAAGCCATTTCAAAGCTCGGCTCTGCTGGTCCTGGCGGATCTCAGCACACAGACTCGAAACTGGAGGAAGGCCGCGGATTCCTATGAAAAGGTGATTCGCTCCGGCGTAAGGGATCCTGACGTTCTTTACAATCTCGCCGTAACCTACCAGCAGGGTAATGACATCGACAAGGCCATCCAGGCCATGGAGCGCTACCTCCAGCGGAATCCGTCGGACCTCAGGAGCTGGATGCAGCTGGCCGAGATGCAGGAAAAGAAGGGAGCGCACTCCGGGGCGCGCGGCAGTTACGAGGCCGTGCTGCAGAAGAGCCCTCATCACAAGGAGGCCCTGGTGCGCCTGGTGGCTCTGCTGGAGAAGACCAACGACAAGGAGGGGCTTCAGAAGACCTACGAGAAGCTGGCGGAGCTTCAGCCCAAAAACAAGACGGTGCTTCACAACCTGGCCGTCCTTCATTACGAGGCCAAGCGATGGGCCAAGGCGACGGAGTCCTTCGAGGCTCTGGCCGCGCTGGACCCGAAGGACGTGGAGGTGAGGAAATACCTTCTGGACCTCTACCGGAAGCAGAAGAACGAGGAGGGGGTGAACAGGACGATTGAGACCCTCGCCCAGGTCGACCCCGGCAACCCCGCCTACCATGACACCATTTTCGCGAGATATAAGGAGAAGAAGGACTATAAGGGCATGGTCGCCTATTTCAGGCAGGCCCTGGAGCGCAGGCCCGATTCCGTCGCTCTGCACAATTATGTGCTCTACGGGCTCATCCAGCAGGGAGACACCAGGGGAGCCCTCAAGGAGCTGGATGAGCTTATACGCTTGCAGCCCAAGGAGAAGAAGCACTATCGCCAGTCCGCCAAGCTTCATGAAAGCCTGGGAAGTTACGGCGAGGCCCTCAAAAAGCTCGATCAGCTGCTGAAGATGGACCCCGGCGACAAGGAGCTCAAGGATGATTACATGCGGGTCCGCATGCTCCTCCTGTCCAAGAAGAAGCCAGGCTGAATCCATCGCCGCTGGCGTCCGGATCCGCCATTGTGCGGCTTTCGGCGCTTGAGCGCCCCGGTCGCTCGCTTCTTCGCCATATAACGTTGTCCAGCCGTCTCCGGGCAAGCCCCCACTGCATTCAACCGAGATTTCCGGGCTGGGCGCCCGGTGATGCATCCCGGAGTCTCGGTGGCGCCTCGAAGGCCAGGGTTTGCCTTGTGTGTGGACCGTCGGATTTGGTATTTGTCCCTCGGTCGATGGCCGGGGACTCGAACGACCCCGTGGGGCTGCCTTGACATGACGATCCGCGGCTCCAAATGCATACCGGTGGAGAGTGCCGATCATGCCCTGTGCGGGTGTTCCCGGCGGCCGACCACTCAACATGGATGAACACCACTTCTACCCTGGAGGGCTCATGTCATTTTGGAAGAAGCTTTTTGGCGTCAAGGAGGAGGAGCCGGCCATCGATCCCCTGGTGGATCTTGTGCTCGAAAAGCTGGCGCCCGGCTACCTGGTGGACTACGATGGCCGCACCTTCGAAGTGGTGGCCAGGCATCATCACGACACGGGGGATGGCTTCAGGACGGACGACTGGGAGCTGCGAGCCGACGGCGAGATGCATTATCTCAATCGGGTGGAGGCCGACGGGGTTACCTGGACGCTCACGCGAAAGGTCCCCCTGGGATTTATCGACGAGCGGCTCAAGAGTCACATCCAGCAGAACGGCGACCCTCCCGAATCCATCGAGCATGATGGAATCGCTTACTTCATGCAGAGCTACGGTGGAGCACAGTTCTATCGAAATGGTCGCGGCCCCGCCCTGCCTTTCCTGTACTGGGATTACGAGGATGAGCGCCGGGAGCGGGTGCTGACCATCGAGCAATGGGGAGACATCGAATTCCACGCCTACCTGGGGAATTCCGTTGAGGAGTATCAGTTCACCAACATTCTTCCTGGACGGCGTGGGTAGGCGGCGTGTGCTTGCCGCGAGGAGAACGAGGATGCATTTGATTTACACGCGCATGCTGCTCGTCGGTTTGCTGGTGCTCGCCCTCCAGGGATGCGGTGGTGGCTCGTCCGTGGATGCCATGCGCCGCGGCCTGGACCGTTATCCGGAATACAGTGTCATTCTCAACGACATGAATTCCAAGGGGCTGTTTTTCCATGACTACTTCCATCGCTACCGGATCATCTATCCGGAGGACGGCGGGAAGAGCGTGGAGGGCGGGCAGCCGAACTTCACCCAGAGGTTGACCGACTGGGTCAAGGTGGATGAGGAGGTCTACAGGGAGTACCAGGACGCCCTGGGGATGGTGATTCTGTCCAAGAAGCGGGACGGGACCGTCGACAAGGTTCCGCAGCCTCCTCTTTTTGATTACGTCGGGGATCCCCGGTTCGGTAAGTGGGAGACCGACAGCAAAGGCAACCAGGGCTGGACGTGGCTGGCCACCGGCATGGTGCTCTCCCGCCTCATCGGTGAAATGGGCGATGCATTCCAGAACCAGCGCCGGGTGGATCACGGCCACTGGAGAGACTACAACACCTCGAGAAGCAGGGGGTCTACTTATTATGGGAGGGACTCCCAGGGGAAGCCCCAGTTCGGGACCCAGGGGACCGTCACCCGCAAGTCCGACACGGGATTCTTCGATCGGCAGCAGGCCAGGATGGCCGAACGGAAGGATTCGTTCGCCAAGAAGGTCGAATCGAGGATGGGCCGGTCGCGGCCGTCTTCATCCCCTTCGGGCGGTTTTTCCTCCAGGGGCGGAAGGAGCTCCTTTTCAGGCGGCAGAAGCAGAAGGTAGGGGAAAGGGAGATTCAGCATGTTCATGGGCACGATCGTTCTGGGTGTGGTCTACCTGTTGTCGGCGCTGGTCCTCTTTGTTGTCGGCAAGTTCTTATTCGATTTCACTCACCGCGGGTTTGGGTTCAAGGAGCAGCTCATTGAACGGGACAACCTGGCTTTTGCCCTGACTTTAGGCGGTTACATGCTGGGGTTGACCATTGCTCTGGGCGGGGCCATGTCCGGACCTCCCATCTCCCTGACGGTGAACCTCATCGATATCTTCCTCTACGGCGCCATCGCCATAGTCCTGCTGAATGCATCCGTCTGGATCAACGACTGGCTCATTCTGCACCGTTTCAGCGGCGAAAAGGAAATCCTTCAAGATCAGAACTGCGGGGTGGGAGTCATCGAGGCGGCCAACAGCGTGGCCGTTGGGCTCATCATTTACGGCAGCCTTGCGGCGGGCGGCCATGTGCTCGAGGTGCTCGTTTTCTGGGCTCTCGGCCAAGCGGCCCTCATCGCGTCGGCCAAGATCTACAACTGGATGGCGCCCTTCGATGTGCAGGACGCCCTGGAAAAAGACAACGTGGCGGTGGGGGCCGCCTTTGCAGGGATGCTCCTCGGCATCGGAAACATCGTGCGTTTCGCGGCCCAGGGGACGTTCGTGTCCTGGAGCCAGAACATCGCTTTTTTCGTCAGTGTCGCCGTTTTCGGGCTCGTGGTGCTTCCCGCGGCAAGGTTCGCGGCGGACCGCGTCCTCCTCCCCGGAGGGCGCCTGACGGACGAGCTGGTGCACCAGGAGAAGCCCAACATCGGAGTGGGGGTTATCGAGGCCGTGGTCTACGTGGCCATGTCCTTTCTGATCGGGTGGTCCATCAAGTGAGCGCGGTCTCCGCAAGGGGAGACGGCGCGGGGAGTTTTTTCAGTGGGTTTGAACGTGGCATGATCTGAATTAGGAGGAGCAACCAATGGTTGACTGCATGCAGAAGCTGAGAGCTTTCTTGTCGGACCTGGATATTGCCATCATCGATGAGGATCCCGAAGAGGACCTTCTCATCGTGGACGACCAGGACAGCGGCGTTACGAACTTGATCCTCGACTGCGAGGATCCCATTCTCATTGTCGAGCAGCTCATCATGCCCGTTCCGGCTGGAGCGGGAGTGGACTTTTACCGGCGACTTCTCCAGATGAACGCGACCCTGGTCCATGGGGCGTTTCTACTGGACGAGGAGGCCATGCACGTCTTTTATCGCGATACGCTTCAACTGGAGAATCTCGACAAGAACGAGCTGGAAGCCTCCATTCGCGCATTGGCCCTCGCACTGGCCGAGCATGGCGATGAACTGCTCGAAATGAGCAAGCAGGCATAAGGAGAGAACCATGGCGGGTATTTTCAATCGGTTGTTCAAGATCGGCCAGTCGGAGGCCCATTCCATTGTGGACAAGCTCGAGGATCCCATCAAGATGACCGAGCAGGGCATCAGGGATCTCAAGCGGGATCTCGGAGAGGCCATGCACAGCCTGGCGGAAATCAAGGGATTGGCCATAAGGCTCAAGAAGCAGGCCGATGATTCGGGCAAGCTCGCCCAGGACATGGAGCGCAAAGCCATGCTCCTGCTCCAGAGGGCTCAATCGGGAGAAATCGACCCGGCCCAGGCCGAGCAGCTGGCCATGGAAGTGCTCAACGAAAAGGAGTCCGCGGACCGCCGGGCAGCCCAGCTGTTTCAGGACTATCAGAATCAGAATGCCATGTCGCAGCAGCTGCAGGCCAAGGTGGAAGATCTCCGCAAGACCATTTCGACCTACGAAAACGAGCTGGTCACGCTCAGGGCCCGGGCCAAGACGGCCAATTCCATGCGAAGGGTGAACCAGCAGCTGGCCAAGATCGACTCATCCAGCACCCTCAACATGCTCGAGAAGATGAAGCAGAAGGTCAGCGAGGAGGAATCGCTGGCCACGGCGTATGGAGAGGTGGCAGCGGGGACGACGTCCCTCGAGGCCCGGGTCAGCCAGGTGCTCACGACTCGCGTTGCTGACAACCAGAAGTCCTTGGAAGATCTGAAAAGGAAGATGGGCCTCCTTCCTCCGGCCCCTTAAGGTGCCCTGCCAGTCATCCGACGAAAACGAGCCCGGGCGCATTGAGTCCGGGCTTGCTTTTTGTGCGGAGGTCCCCCCGCTTCACCACCAGTGCGTTCCTTCCCGCTCCACGATCCATCCAGCTGCCGAGCCCGAAAATAGCGCTCAAGTGTCACCTGTCCTTCACAATCCTGTAACACTGAGCCTGCGAGTATAAGGCGTTTTCATGAAATGGCCGTCACAGGCCGGAGAAAGAAGCGTCTGCTCAACCCCTCCAAAGGTCGGGACCGGGTCATGGATGGATCGGATGAGAGCATTTGTAACACAATTGTAACCTGTTCTTCACCAGACTGCGACTTGCGGGTCCTATCCTTGGGGCTGGAGGTCAAGGATATCGTGTGTCCCGCCTGCCGATCCGAGGCATTCTACCGCTATGGAAGGACGCGACAGGGCAAGCAGCGCTTCCGATGCCTCCTGTGCGGCAGGCAGTTCACCACCGACCGGAAGCGTATCGAGGTTCACGATCGGCCGAGCTGTCCCGTCTGCAATCGCGGCATGCATGCGTACAAGCGGGAGCATGACGGCATCCGGTTTCGGTGCTCGGCGTACCCCAGGTGTCGCACTTTTCTCAAGGTTCAGGATGAGGAGCGGGAATGAGCTATTATGTCCATGAGGTTCCGGGAAGGCTGCGTGTCAAAACACCGTCCGCCAAGGGGCAGGCCTGGGTTGCGCAGAGGATAGAGGAAATGGTCAGGGCCATCCCCGGCGTGTACGCGGTGAACGTGAACACCACCACCGGAAGCATTCTGCTGAACTACGATTCCACGACGGTCAATTCCAAGGGAATTCTTGAAATACTCGAGAAGGAGGGTCTCTTCGATTCTTCTCGGCTCATGACCGGAGATCAGTACTTCCACAACCGAATGGAAAAGACCGGGCAGGTGATTGGAAAGGCCATATTTGGCCTGGTCCTCGAGAAGACCTTCGCGGGAACGCCGATGTCGCTCCTGAGCGTTTTGATTTAGTCTGCCAAGGGTTCGGAGCCGGCTCAGGCGCGGGTCTTGTCGCTCCGAAGCCTGACCCCGCGACGCATCTCCTTCCTGATCATTCAGCATGCTCCTTCCTTTTCCACGCCATGCCGTGGAACGTATCACTCATCCCCAGACGTCCTTGAGCAAAGCCTCGACCTGGTCCCTCAGCTCAGGACGATTGCGGAGGGCGCCAAGCTTTTCCCAAAGCGAATAAGAGAGTCGCTTCTGATCGTATTCGAGAGTCAGCGAGCCGACCACGGGATTGATTCGGAGGCTCCGGATGCCCGGGACGCCGCGCATGAGGCTCTCGACATCGATCTTGGCAATCACGTCAAGCCCCGACCGCTTGAGTCTCAATCGAATTCTGCCGGGAATATGGTGGACGATTTCGGTGTGGGGGGCAATCAGCAGCAGGTCCGCGATGACGCTCGATCGCCGGGCATGAGACGGGTCTGGGGACTGATTGGCTTCCAAATCCACCATCGGCATATCACCTCGTGAGTCCGGGGCTCCACGGTGCGGGGGGGCCAACGGTGGTCCCCCCTGGCATTCCCAACGTCCGCTAGCACACTCCCCGTGGTTTGTAAACGTCGTCTGTCATTACCTTGCTCTCGGCGGCTGTCCGAGAACTGTCATTTCGAGCGATAGCGAGAAATCTCGCTCGCAGTAACACCTCGACTTTTCGAGATTTCTCTCTTCGCTACGCTTCGTTCGATCCTAGGAGGCTCTGGGCCGCGGGGAGCCGTAAAGGGAGGAATGTGGGATTCCAACTCTATTGACAAGGTTTTGGGGCTGCAATAGAAGTTGGAGGTAAAGCATGAAAGTTCATGCTGACACACTGACCTCCCGCGAGTATTCTGAAATTTCATGCTGACGATCGACGCTCAGGGGAGCGATACGCTGTCGGTTGGGGCGGCCCGAGGCGTGGGTGTCCCGGTGGGACTTCTGGGGACATCCATGTGGTGAGCGATTGCCGTCACCACAACAGGAATTTCAGTGAGGGAGCTTCGAGGAGGCTTGATATGGCACTCTGGAACAATGGCATCAAGTTGGGAACGGGACTGGCGATCGGGGTAGGTGCGTTGATTCTGGCTCCGACCGTCGTACCGGCGGTGGCTGCGATCCTCAAGCCCCTGGCCAAGGCTGCCATCAAGAGCGGCTTCATCGTTTATGAGAAGGGCAAGGAAGTCCTGGCCGAGACCAGGGAGGTCCTGGAGGATCTGGCTGCCGAAGCCAGGGCGGAGCTCTCACAGGAATATGTCGAAGCGGGCTCCGGTGTCTCCGCCGATGCCGACATCGGGTCCGGCTCTACTTCGGATTGAGGGTGCTCCCATGGCGCCGGAAGCTCATATCGCACACCGCACGGCCCATCGTCTGCGGATCAGAATCCCTTCCAGGAAGGGGGACTCCGGTTATTTTGCGGGGCTGCAAGCTGTTTTGCTCGAGGGGGGCCGTGCGGAGCGCGTTGAGGTGAACCCCCTGACCGCGAGCGTGCTCATCGAGGCCTCCGGTGGAGTGGATGAATTCGCGGACCCGGCAGCGACGAGCCAATGGTACACCCTCCGCGCAGCCACACCCCGGGCTTTCCCGCTCTCCAGCAAGGTGGTTCACGGTTTTCGAGTGGTGGATGCTCAGATCGAGCAGTTGACCGGGGGCGAGCTCGACATACCGAGCATCGCATTGCTGGGGCTCATTTGCTCCGGAATCTACCAGATCAGCATCGGGAATTTCGCCGCGCCGGCCTGGTACACGGCGTTCTGGTACGCGGCGAGCATCGCCGCCAAAACGGACAAGCCCGACAAGCCCGGCGGCTTCATGTAGCCCCCCGCTCCCCCACGCCCTTACCGATCTGGCCGCTCAGTGCTCGGGTGCTCACCCGGCCCAGGCAAGGCGGCTTTCCGGCCTCCATGCGCCTCCCCTTCCAGCAGTGAGGCAATGTCCGAGTAGGCATGGATCGTAACCGCATTATTGATCGGCAGCCCGCCCGTATCTACCGATGGCCCGTAGACACTGTACACCGCCCGCCCTAGGAGCCGCAGCAGCATCGTCTGTTCAGCTCGATGATGAGCAGTATGGGCTATCCGCCGCACCATGATCCAGGCTCGGCTGTGCGTTGTATCAAAAAAGGCCACCTCTTGTTTCCACCACACGTGGTCTTTCTCCCGTAGATGGGCGAGCCGCTTCCCCGAATCCTCTGCATACCGCTGAATGAAGGCCAAGCGTGTTTCAGGTTCTGGAAGCGGGGCCATCCCCACCTCAATGCCAAACATGGTGCGAAACCACTTGTCTTCGCTCAGGCACTGATGGACCATATGCTCATGGGCAGTCCGATCGCGGCTGAGCAGGTCGTGAGGGCGGATGTCCAAGTCGTCATCCTGGAACATGCTCCACACATTGAGCGTCTTCAGCCGCTCGGTTGCATACGTATCGACCAAGAACGAGTAGTCCATGATGTCCTCCTATGACCTGCGCCATGACAGAGCTCTACGACACAGCGGGCTAACATGAAGTTCACCAGCGCCAGCTATTCGGCGTCTGGTGCAACGACAGGTTGGGCTTGTTGTCTGCCTACAAGAACGGCAGGGGATGTAGGAACACCGTTAACCTGTTAACTTAAGCCAGCTTCAGCTCATCCATTACTGAGGCATTGGGTCCTCGGGCGACCGACTGGATCCCAACCTCCTATGTAGAGTTAATAAATTAAGGGCGTCCCCTGGTTTCTCACAGGAAGGTGAACATTCCCGTGGTCATGACCCGGGAGGAGATATCCAGAATCATCCCCTTGCTCAGCGGAACGCCACAGCTGGTGGTGAAGCTGCTCCATGGAAGCGACCCGCGGATCATGGAGGCTCTCCGGTTGCGCGTGCAGGACATCGACTTCAAGATGAAATCCATCACCGTCCGCTCCGGAAAAGGGGCAGAAGACAGGGTCACGACCTTTCCCGTCTCCATCGGCCCTCTTCTCCAGAATCACCTCGCACGGGTCAGAGCGATCCATGACGGGGATCTGGCCCGGGGATTCGGTGAAGTCTATCCTCCTCATGCCCTTGCACGCAAGTTCCCATCGGCGCCGAAAGGGTGGGGATGGCAATACGTGCTCCCGGCGGGAAGTCTGTCGACGGATCCCCTGAGTGGGGTGGTGCGCCGCCACCCTATTGACCCGAGTATCGTGAACAAAGCCATCAAATCAGCAGCGGCGCGGGCGGGGATCACCAAAAGGATCACATCGCACTGCTTTCGCCACGGTTTTGCAACTCATCTCCTCCAGTGAGGCACGGATATTCGCACCATCCAGGCCCTGCTCGGCCACAACGATGTCTCGACGACCATGGTTTATACACACGTGCTGCAGCAAGGGGGGCATGGCGTCCTGAGCCCCCTGGACGATCTCAACCCGTGACGCCCCGGCCTCGAGTCAGGCGTCTCCCGATCAGCCCCTCATGCAGCACGCCTGCGACCGGCCGGCCTGACAGGAGTTTCAGACTCCCGAGCATTGGAGCAGAATTCATCAACCGGTTCCGGCGGGCACGATGAGCCGGTCCCCACCCAACTCCGACGATCAATGCCGTTGCCCTGACAACCGGTACCCCGCGAGCCTGAGAGCCTGTTTGGGAAATCAGCATTGCCCCCATGCCTCGGCCTCACGGTCGTCAGGTTCGGCTGGTTTTCAGACTCCGGCCTGAAGACCTGCAAACGGTCAAGGAATTGCGCCCACCAGTGGAGGGGGCCCTTCCCTCCAGGGAAGCTCCCCATGCCCATCCGGGCAACCCCAAACAATGAAAAGGCCCTCGAAGGGCTGGTTTTCAACTAGAAACCAGCACCCAGAAGCTTTTTATAGCAATCGCGTCACCCGGCCCGGCGTCTTTTTTCCTCGAGGCGAGCCCCATCTTCAAAATGACTCCGAGTTGAAACGATTCCGTCATATTTTCGCTTTATAGAGATGCGCGAACGATCACGATCAGGAGCGCACAGATGCGGGACTTGAGTCTCACGAAGAATATCATCGAGGATATCTTCAAGCACGCGAAACCCCTGGGACATCATGAAGAGCCCGGCAGCCTCAACCTCGGATTCGGTTTCCTCTATTATGGACTCGTCAGAACACTTCGGCCACGGCACATCGCGGTCATCGGCTCGGGCTTCGGGTTCAGCGTGGTGTGTCTTGCCCTGGGGCTCAAGGACAATGGCTTCGGAGAGCTGAGCTTCGTCGACCCGTCCTATTCCCTCCTGAAGGATGGACCCCTCAAGACCATCGGGGGGCACAGCCAATGGGATGATCCCCAGGAGGTTCATGCTCACTTCAGCAGGTTCGGGGTTTCAGAAATCGTCAGACATTTCAAGAAGACCAGCCGCGATTTCTTTCATGAATATCGCCAATTGAACCTCAAACCCGTCGACGTGGGATTCATTGATGGAAACCACTCCTTCAATGACGTTCGCCATGATTTCCTGGAGATGTTGAATCACACTCACAAGAATTCCTATATCCTGCTTCACGACACGCATATCTATATCAGGGAGATCCTGCGGCATGCCGGCGTGAAGCGCTGGCTCAATATCCTCAAAAGACATGAGGATCACTTCGAAGTGGTGAATTTTCCCTTTTCTTCGGGAGTTGCCATTGTCCGTGTCCTTCAGGATGAGACATGGGAATACGTACAGTAATCTGGTGTCTTTCGATCTTGTCCCTTTCGATGGTCTTGGTTTTTCTCTATTGGCGTTATGTCTGGTTCTTCAGAAATCCTCCCCGCCATCCTCCCGCCGGAGGCTCCATTCTTTGCCCGGCCGACGGGACGGTCGTTTACGTGAAGCATTTTCAGCCCGGCGAGGCGGTGCTCAGCATCAAGCAGGGGTTGGAGGCGCGGCTGGACGAGATCGCTCCCAGCGATCTTCAGGGGGCCAGGATCCTCATCGGCGTCTTCATGAGTCCCTTTGACGTTCACTACAACAGGGCGCCCATTGACGGCACGGTGGAGTGGGTGCGGCACCATCCGGCCAGGGGCGGGAACCTCCACATGACGTCCATGCACTGGAGGACTCTGCTCGGAATCCGGCCTTTCCACGGAGAAAGCCCCCATGTGCTCCAGAACGAGCGGACCGTGACCAAGTTCCAGGGCTCATTCAAGGGAGCTCCCATCGGGTGCTGTGTCATCCAGATCGCCGGCGGGAGCGTTCGGGGCATCGACAGCTATTTCCCGGAGGGCTCCGCCGTTGCCAGGGGAGAAGTGTTCGGGATGATTCGGATCGGGTCGCAGGTGGATCTGCTGGTTCCGGCCCTGGACTTCATGAGGGTCCGGGTGGAGCCCGGCCAGCGGGTGAGGGCCGGGGAGACCGTCTTCATCGATTGAGGCCAACCTCCCCTGGGGGATGGCCTGAGGAGTTGTGGAATGCGCAATTCTTCCCACGCATGCCGTTGTCGATCCGGTTGTCAACATGTGAATCCCGTGGAGCCCGAGGAGAGGGGCCAGTGGAGAGCCGGCCTTTTCGCGGGCATCGAGGGATTGGAGGCTCATAACCATTCAACGGCGGCCGGCCCATGGTCGAAGGCTTCGATCCATCGGGCCGGACAGGCCGGGGTCGACCAGGAAGCTCATTATTCCATGCCGCCGGCGGTTATCCGTCCAGGGGCCCATGACCATTCAGGAGCAGGATCGAGAAGGAGATGCAATGACTGACACGGAAGCCCGAATCGACCTCCACGTGCACTCGAGGCATTCCAGGCGCCCAACTCAGTGGGTTCTCAAAAAGCTGGGATGTCCCGAGAGCTTCACCGAACCGCTGCAGATCTACCGGCTTGCCAGGAAGCGAGGCATGACCCACGTCACCATCACCGATCACAACAGCATTTCCGGGGCGCTGGAGATCGCTCATCTGCCCGACACCTTCGTGAGCGAGGAGGTCACCTCGTATTTCCCCGAGGACAAGTGCAAGGTCCACGTCCTGGTTTACGACATCGACGAAGCCGTGCACGACGACATCCAGGCGCTGCGGGAGAACGTGTACGATCTCACGGGCTATCTGCGGGAGCGGCGGATCTGCCACGTCCTGGCCCATCCCCTTTACTCGGTCAATGACCGGCTGACCATCGAGCATTTCGAGAAGCTCCTGCTGCTTTTCAAGAACTTCGAGCTCAACGGTGCGCGGGATGCCGAGCAGAATCATGCCCTGAGGATCATCCTGTCCTCCCTCACCTCCGAGGACATCGATCAGCTTGCGGACAGACATGGTCTGGAGCCCGCATTCCCCGAGCCCTGGCGCAAGAACCTGACCGGAGGATCCGACGACCACAGCTCCCTCACCATTGCGGGCACCTACACCCAGATCGAGGGGCCGCAAACGGTGCAGGAATTCCTGGCCGCCCTCGAGGAGCATCGATCCGAGCCCATCGGGCGGGCCTCAACCCCCCAGACCCTGGCTCACAACCTGTACGGGATCGCCTATCAATTCTACAAGAACAAGATGGGGCTCGACAGATATGTCTCCAAGGATCTCTTTCTCAAGTTCCTGGATCGTTTTCTCCAATCCAGCCGCCCGGAGGAGGAAGGGTTTCTGTCCAGGATCACGCTCCTCTGGAATCATCGCAGGCGGCCCCGTAACAAGCCTTCCATGTCCAAGAATGTCCTCGATCTTCTGAAGGCGGAAACGCAGGCGTTGATCCGCAAAGACCCCGAGCTCATGAATATCGTGGAAAGCAGGGACATGGACCTGCGAAACCTCGAGAAGAAGTGGTTTCGGTTCGTGAACCAGCTCTCGAACCGGTCGCTGTTGCACTTCTCAAACCATCTCCTCGATCATCTCAGCGGAGCCAATGTCTTCAACGTCTTCCAGTCGGTGGGCTCGGCCGGTGGTCTTTACACGCTGCTGGCTCCCTACTTCGTCTCCTATTCGATCTTCAGCAGTCAGCGCCGGTTCAGCCGGGAGGCCCTGCGGCATTTCACCGGGGAAGGCAAGGGCGAGGCCGGGCCGAGCCGCATCAAGGTGGCCCATTTCACGGACACGTTCCACGAAGTGAACGGCGTGGCGAGAACCCTCCAGCAGCAGGTGCGCATCGCCCTCAAGACCAACAAAAACCTGACGCTCATCACCTGTGACGCCGCGGAGCACCATGCCTGCGCCGGGGTCCACAACTTTCGTCCCATCGGCGTCTACGAGCTTCCGGAGTATCCCGAGCAGAAGCTGCATTTTCCGCCATTTCTGGAAATGCTCAACTATTGCTACGAGGAGGGCTTCACGCACATCCACTCGGCGACCCCTGGTCCCATAGGCATTGCCGCCCTGGCCATCGCCCGGATCCTCAAGCTGCCCTTCTACGGCACGTACCACACGGCGCTTCCTCAGTATGCGCAGTATCTCACCAACGACCATGCCATCGAGGACCTGGTGTGGAAGTACACGATCTGGTATTATGATCAAACCGATCTGGTGTTCGTGCCGTCCAACAGCACAGCGAACGAGCTCATCGAGAAGGGCATCTCACCCCAAAAGATCCAACTGTTTCCTCGCGGCATCGACATCCAGAGGTTTCATCCCTCGAAGCGGAACGGCTACCTGGAGGACCGCCACCGGATTCGTTCCGGAGCCAAGCTGCTCTACGTGGGCAGGATATCGAAGGAGAAGAACCTGCAGCACCTGGAGGGGGTTTTCAAAGAGCTGGTGAGGGCTCATCCCGACATTCACCTGGTGCTGGTGGGGGACGGCCCTTACATGAACGAGATGCGGGAGAGCATGCGGGGGCTTCCCTGCACGTTCACGGGGTATCTCGAAGGGGAGGACCTGGCCGCGGTGTATGCTTCCTCGGACCTTTTCGTTTTTCCGAGCACAACGGACACCTTCGGGAACGTGGTGCTGGAGGCGCAGGCGTCGGGCATTCCCGTCATCGTCACGGACCTCGGCGGACCCCAGGAGAACGTCATCCCCGGAAAGACCGGGCTGGTGGTGGATCACAGGGATTCCGGCGCGTTTCTGGACGCCATCGAGCTCCTCCTGAGGGATCCGGGCCGCATGAGGCAAATGGGGAGGGCTGCCAGGCAGTACATGGAGGATCGCTCCTTCGAGAGCGCGTTCAACAAGACCTGGAGGCTCTACCGCCGCGATCATCATGAATCGGCTCCCCCCATTGTTCAGGCTGTTTGAGAAGGCTGCCGGGCAGGCCAGGGGACGCACCACGGGAAAGCACTGGGTCGGGGTGCGCGGCTGATCGCCGCCACCTCACCCCCACCCCGCTTGCAGGCGGTCTTCGAGGCATGGTGCTCAAGACGACATGACCCGGGAAACCGATCTGGTTCTCGTAACAAACCCCCTCCAAGTTGTCGCGGCGATCTTCGCAAACCGCCGTGCATCCCCCGACGACCTCAAATCCCGGGCCCGCGCCCGCTCGCATCCTCTCGTTCCAGGCTCCCCCGACTCCGTGTCTCCCGGTCCTCCTGTCATTTTAGAAAGGAGCCCCTCACCATGAGTAAGATCTATGTGCTCGACACCAATGTCCTGCTGCACAATCCACAAGCTCTCTTTGCATTTGAAGACAATGACATCGTGGTCCCCTTCTCGGTCATCGAGGAGATCGACAACCAGAAGAGGCGCCAGGATGAGGTGGGCAGGAACGCCAGGCTGGTCTCACAGATCCTGGACGGTCTGCGGGGCTCCGGCCGGCTCTCCGAGGGCATCGCATTGGAAAAGGGAGGGAGGATAAGGATCGAGCTCAACCACCAGGAGCTCATGGATTTCCCCAAGGGTCTCGAGCCGGACAAGTTCGACAACCGGATTCTCGCGGTTGCCTTCAATTTGAGCCGCAAGGGGAGACAGCCCGTGATCCTTGTGACCAAGGACCTGAACCTGAGGATAAAGGCTGATGTTCTGTCGATCCCGGCCGAGGATTTCTACAACGACAAGGTGGACTATCATCAGCTGTACACGGGAACCGGCGAAATTCATCTGACCCGGGAGGATCTGGACGGCTTCTATCAGCAGGGCAGGCTGGTCATGAACGGGGCCTTCGCGGCTTTCCCCAACCAGATGTTCGTGGTGAGGAGCCACGAGAATCCTTCCCAGTCGGCGCTGGCCCGATACGCGGGTGGAGCCCTCTGTCCCCTGGTGAACGGCGATGCGGTCTGCTGGGGGATTCGGGCGTTGAACAAGGAGCAGAAGTTCGCCATGGACATGCTCCTGAACGATGACATCAAACTGGTGACGCTCCTTGGCCGGGCGGGCACGGGCAAGACCCTCCTGGCTCTGGCGGCGGGGCTGGAGAAGGTGCTCGAGCAAAGGGTGTACACTCGGCTGCTCATCACGCGCCCCGTCACTCCCATGGGCGACGATCTGGGATATCTGCCCGGCACCAAGGAGGAAAAGCTGCGGCCCTGGATGCAGCCGATCTACGACAACCTGGAATACCTCCTGAGAGACTCGGCGGAGCCTTACGACCTGCTGGACGATCTGCGGGAGCGGGGGACCATCGAGATGGAAGCCCTCACGTACATCCGCGGCAGGAGCATTCCCAAGCAGTTGATTCTCTGTGACGAGGCCCAGAACCTCTCTCCGCACATGATCAAGACGCTGATCACGCGGGTGGGGGAAGGGACCAAGATCGTCTTCACCGGGGACCCGGAGCAGATCGACCACCCGTACCTCGATGCCAGCAGCAACGGCCTGAGCTACCTCGTCGAGAAGCTCAAGGGCGAGGACATCGCGGGTCATGTGACCCTTGTCAAGGGGGAGCGCTCCCGGGTGGCGGAGCTCGGGGCCAGGCTGCTCTAAGGGTGAGCCCTGTATAACTCCATGAGCTCTGAATTGTTGCGGTTCCGACATGAGACCGTAACAATCATTGCCTATCACTATTCGAAAGGGTCTCCCATTCCGGCGTCTCCGCCGCTCATGCTCGAGGCTTCCCAGTCTCCGGGGAGGGAAGCCCCCTTCGTCCCCTCGGAACCCGCCGCCCCGTCGGGGGAGATCCTTCATCAGGCATCCCTTTCATGGAGGAGCAGAGGATCATGAACAAGGAAATGCTTCAATACTTCTCTGAGGTCCTGAACCGCCAGTTGCTGGATGCGCTTCCCGAAGCCAGGGGCATGCTTCCGGGCCTTCTGGACGCCCTGGACCACCGCGAGCCCATGGACGAGGTGGATTTTGCGTCCCATCAGTACAGCCAGGAATTCAACATTCGAATCCATCGGCATCACCACATGAAGTTTCGGGAGATACTGGCGGCTATCCAGCGTCTCTCGGACGGGGAATACGGGATTTGTGAAGAGTGTGGAGACGAGATCGGGGTGGATCGCCTGAAGGTCCAGCCGTTCACGACGGTTTGCCTTGCGTGCCGAAGGCAGCTGGAGATGTTGTCCGGGGCAGGCTCCAAACGGATGAAACGGTCGTCGAGTCAGGGAATGGAACAAATGTGACAGCCGCTGACGTCTTCGCGGTTTTTGTCATCATTTTGTAACATTCCTTGCCTACACTTTGTCGGGGCTTGGGGCTGAAGTGGCTGCCCAGGCCTGATGAACAGCGAATGACACGAAAACAGAATGGTGAAGGAGGTAAAGGATGTTGAAGAAAGCTCTTGGTAGGAGAAGTCTTGCTGGCGTGGCGGTGATGGCCGGAGCGCTTCTGGTCGCGACGACGACCATGGCGGTGGAGCTGGATCCGAAGCTGTCCGACTACAAGCCCGTGAGCGGAGTTTCGGGCAATATCAAGTCCATAGGCTCGGATACTCTGAATAATCTCATGAGCCTCTGGTCGGAGGGATTCAGGGCGCAGTATCCCAGCGTGAAGATCGAGATCGAAGGCAAGGGCTCCTCCACGGCTCCGCCGGCCCTCATCGAGGGGACGGCTCAGTTCGGCCCCATGTCCCGGGAAATGAAGGCCAAGGAGATCGAGACCTTCGAGCAGAAGTTCGGCTACAAGCCGTCTCACATCCGCACGGCCGTGGACTCCCTCGCGGTGTTCGTGCACAAGGACAACCCCATCAAGTGCTTGACCCTTCAGCAGCTGGACGCCATTTTCTCCAAGACCCGAAAGGGTGGGGCGGCCAAGGATGTGATGACCTGGGGCGATCTTGGCTTGAAGGGGGAATGGGCCGACAAGCCCATCTCGCTCTACGGCCGGAACTCGGCTTCGGGCACCTACGGATACTTCAAGGAAGTGGCGTTGTTCGGCGGGGATTACAGGGACACCGTCAAGGAGCAGCCGGGCTCGTCGGCGGTGGTGCAGGGCATAGCCTCGGACAAGTACGCCATGGGCTATTCGGGCGTGGGCTACAAGACGGCCGATGTCCGCATCGTGCCTCTGGCCGTGAAGGAAGGCGCCTGCTTCGATGCCACGGCTGAAAATGCTTACAGCGGCGATTATCCGCTGGCCCGGTTCCTTTACGTCTACCTGAACAAAAAGCCCGGAGAGCCGATGGACCCGCTGCGGGCCGAGCTCATCAAGTTCATCTTCTCCAAGCAGGGCCAGCAGGTGGTCCTCAAGGACGGCTTCTATCCTGTCTCGCAGGCGATGGCGGAAGAGGACATGAAGGCTTTGGGAATCAAGTAGACATCTGGTCCCCATGCTCCATCCCGTCGAATATGAGAGGGCGAGGTTCGGGTTCCCCCCGAACCTCGCCCGGCTTGTTTCCATGAACCTTTCCGTGGCGAAATCACCATGAGACCAAATTCTGCGGGCTCCGAGCCCGTCTCGTCCGAGACCCCGACCGGGGAGAACGTCTATGAGCCGGTGGCGCGCCGGACCAAGGAGGCGCGCCGGTCGGTTCTCATTGCCGACCGGGTGGCGGACTGGACCATCACCGTCGGGGGAATCCTCGTCATCATCGCGGTCTTCGGGATCCTCGTTTTCCTGGTGGAGGAAGTCCTGCCCCTGTTCAACCGGGGTACGGTGACCGGCGAAGTGAGCTACCGGGTGCCCGAGCTGGACGACCGCATCGTCGCGGTGACCATGGACGAGCACCAGTCGCTGGCCGTTCTCGTGGATTCCCATGGAGGCATTCGTGCTTTTCATGCCGCCACGGGCGCGGCCATGCAGTTGCCCGGCTTCAATTTCGGGAGCGGGGAAGTGACGGCGGTGGGTCTGGCTCAGGATCGTGAAAACCTGGCTTTCGGGATGGAGGACGGCACGGTTCGCTTCGGCCGGCTCAAGATCAAGTTGGACATTCTCCCGGAGGAGACCATGCCCCAGGGTCTCCGTGTCCTGGATGAACGGGATTACACCGATGGGTCGGCCGTCTACTCCAAGGTCCCGGGAAACCAGGTACGCAGGGTGAGTCTCGAGGCGAAGATCGAGGAAGAAAGCAGCGTGGCGGGGAGCGGGTTCCCCGTTCTGGCCATGGACTACAGGCTCGGCGGACTGGCCGAGCGTCCGACCAGGGCTTTCGTGACGGTGGACACGGGGGGAGAGATCAACCTGAGCCTGGCCGAGTCTCGGCTGAACATGTTGACGGGCCAGACCACCGTCGCGGTCACCCGGTCGAAGCTGCCGCCTCTTCCCGAAGGGGTTGCACCGTCACATGTCCTCATGACCCAGAAGGCCGACCAGGTTTATGTCGCTGAAAAGAGCGGCCGCGTCTTCCGCTACAATACCCAGAACCTCAAAGAACCCCTGCTTGCCGAGGAGGCAGACCTGCTTCCGGACCATGTGCAGTTGACGACTTTCGGGTTTCTGGCCGGGGAGAGCTCCCTGGTCGTGGGCGGCTCCGACGGCTCCGTGAACATTTATTTCCGTCTTGCCCGGGAAGACAGCCGCACCGAGGACGGATTCGCCATGGTGCGCACGCGGGAGTTTGAAAGCCATTCGACGGCGGTCCGAAGCTTCCAGCCGACCCAGCGTGACAAGACTTTTCTGACGGTTGACGACGAGGGCCATATCCTGGTGCGCCATGGCACGTCGGAAAGCACCCTGCTGGACCTTGCCGCCGGAAGGGAGCCCTTCGCGGTTCTGGCCTTCGCTCCCCGGGCCGACGGCATCCTGGGGATCAGGCAGAGTGGAGAGGCGACCTTGTGGAGGCTTTCCATCCCTCATCCGGAGACTTCTGTCCGCACGCTGTTTCGCAAGGTGTGGTACGAGGGATATCCCGAGCCCGCCTACACCTGGCAGTCTTCGGCGGCGACGGACGAGTTCGAGCCCAAGCTTTCGCTCATTCCGCTCATTTTCGGGACCGTCAAGGCCACGGTCTACTCGCTGATCTTCGCCATCCCCATTGCCTTGCTGGGGGCCATTTACACCTCGGAGTTCATGCACCACCGGGTGCGGGCCATGGTCAAGCCGCTCATGGAGATGATGGCCTCCCTGCCTTCGGTGGTCCTGGGCTTCGTCGCCGCCCTGGTTCTGGCCCCCGTGGTGGAGACCTGGATTGCGGCGGTGATTCTGTGCTTCTTCGTTTTTCCACTCTGTCTCATCGGGTCCGCGTACCTCTGGCAGTTCGTGCCCGGACGAATAGCCCTCCGCTGCGAGGGGATACCGAAGTTTCTGCTCATCATCCTCATGGCCGCGGTGGGTGTCTTCACAGCCTATCGTCTGGGACCTGTTTTCGAGAACGCCTTCTTTTCAGGCAATTTCATCCTCTGGGTGAACGGAAGCCTGGGGGGAGCAGAGCCTTTCCTCTTTCTCATCCTCCTGCCCGTTCTCTTCGTGCTGATGACTTTTATATGCTCCCGTCTCTACGGCAACCGGCTCAAGCAGAAGCTGCGACGGGAAGCACCTTTCGTGGGGGCTCTCATCTCCTTTCTTCACTGGGTTGCCCAGGGTCTGATCGCCATATCCCTCGCGTACGCACTGGCCCGCCTCATGGCGAAATTCGGCTTCGATGCCAGGGGGACCTTCATTGACACGTATGTTCAGCGCAACACGCTGGTGGTGGGTTTTGCCATGGGCTTTGCCGTAATACCCATCATTTACACTCTGGCCGAGGATGCCTTGAACGCCGTGCCCGAGCATCTGCGTGCCGCAAGCCTCGCGTGTGGCGCGACCCCCTGGCAGACAGCCATCTGGGTGGTTCTGCCAACGGCGGTGAGCGGGGTCTTTTCGGCCATCATGATCGGGATGGGGCGCGCCGTGGGGGAGACCATGATCGTGGTCATGGCCACTGGGAACACGCCCATCATCGACTGGAACCTGTTCAACGGTCTCCGGGCCCTTTCGGCGAACATCGCCGTGGAGCTGCCGGAAGCCGTCAAGGATGGCACGCTGTATCGGGTGCTGTTTCTGACGGCCTTGATACTTTTTGCCATGACCTTCGTCATCAACACGTTGGCGGAAATCATCCGGCAGCGATTCAGGAAGCGCGCCATGCAGCTCTAGGAGGCTGTCCGAGAACGGTCATTTCGAGCGATAAAATCTTGATCGCAGTAACATAGCGGCATTTCAAGATTTCTCTCTTCGCTACGCTCCGTTCGAAATGACCAAAAGGTGGTCTCGGACAGCCTCCTGGGGAAACCGTGCCTTTGAGCGGTGGGCCTGTGCCCCCGGGCGCCGGTCCGCATTTCCGCATGTGGAAGGAATTGTTGTTTTTGAAGGGTATCGCCCATGAACAGGAATATTGAGGTCACGTCCATTGCCATGAGTCTGGATTCGGCTGAGACTGAGGAGACCCGCAAGAGCGCGGTTTCAGCCCGCCGGTCCCCCCGCTCCGACCTGACGGCCAAGGGAGAGCCCTTTTTGTGGGGGTTTGGCGGCGCACTGGCTCTGGGCCTCATGATGGTCTTTGGCTTCCTCGTGCTCATCCTCTGGAACGGCCTCATCACCTTCTATCCCAAGCCCATCAAGGTCCTGACCCTGAGCGACGGCTCCCGGCTGGCTGGGGAGCCCTTCCGGTCCGAGCTCTATCGGCCTTCTCCCCAGCAGCTTCAGAACATGAGCGAGAGAGCCCGCGAGATTGTGGCCGCCGACGAGGGACTGGCCAGGCGAACCCTTTACCGCACCGGGAACTTCGATCTTTACAACGAGGATTTCCGATGGGTGTCAGCCTTCGAGGTGGCCAAGGTATCGACGCCTTCCAACGTGTTTTTTATTGAAAGGATGGAATGGGGTCCCTTCATCGGCTTCATCAAGCACGTCGACCTGGCGGGAGAAGTCCAGACGGGGTCGGTGCTCGAGGACAGGGCCCTGGGCGAGGCCCTGAAGGAGGCCTCCACGCGGCGGGACCGGATTCGAAGGATAGAGCGCGAAAACATAGGAGCCATCAATCACCGCATGAACTCCGAGCGGTTGGCGCTCAGAAGGCTCGGGATCAAAAAGGGCGAAGGCAGCGAAGCCTACAGGGAGGCCGCGCGGACCTACGCGTTTCGGAACGCGGAGATGCAGGCCCAGTACAATCTGTTGAGCGAGGAGGCTCGCTCGGTCAAGGAGCAGGATGCGCGCTACACGGTGACTCTGGTCGATGTTCAGGGCAAGGAAAAGACCCTCCTCCTGTCGCAGATCGTCAGGCTCTATGCCGCCAATGACCTGTCGCTGCCGAACAAGCTGGGGGTGTTCTTCTCGCGATGGAAGGAGTTCCTGACCGCGGAGCCGCGTGAGGCCAATACCGAGGGAGGTGTTCTCCCGGCCATTTTCGGGACTTTCGCCATGACGATCCTGATGGCCATTGCCGTGGCACCGTTCGGGGTCATGACGGCCCTGTACCTCCGGGAATATGCCCGGCAGGGCAAGCTGGTCTCCATGGTGCGCATCTGCGTCAACAACCTGGCGGGAGTGCCCTCCATCGTCTATGGAGTCTTCGGGCTCGGCTTCTTTGCCTACATCGTCGGGGGGACCATCGACCAGGTCTTTTACCCCGAGCGGTTGCCCAACCCGACCTTCGGGACCGGCGGTCTGCTCTGGGCATCCCTGACCCTGGCCCTCCTGACGGTGCCGGTGGTCATCGTGGCGACGGAGGAGGCCCTGGCCGCGGTGCCGCAGTCCATGCGGGAGGGCTCCCTCGCCTGCGGAGCCTCCAAGTGGCAGACTATCAAGTACATCGTCCTGCCGCGAGCCATGCCGGGCATCATGACCGGCCTCATCCTGGCCATGGCGAGGGGCGCGGGGGAGGTTGCGCCCCTCATGCTGGTGGGGGTGGTGAAGATCGCTCCGGAGCTTCCCATCGATCAGTTCTTCCCGTTCATTCACTTCGAGAGGAGCTTCATGCATCTCGGATTTCACATCTTCGATGTGGGCTTCCAGTCCCGCAACTCCGAGGCGGGCAAGCCCATGGTTTTCGTCACGACCCTGCTGCTCATCTCCCTGGTGGCTATGATGAATGCCATGGCCATCATGATTCGCAACAGGCTCAAACGGAAGTTTCTGGTCGGTCATTTCTGACGGTGGGGCTCCCGAGGCTCAGGCGCTACCGTCATGATACTCATGGTTTGCAGGCTGATGCCGAGGGGCTCCATGGCCCCTGGCGATGATCCCTCGTTCTTTCATCAGGAAGGAGTGCCCTGTGGCTGTTGCGACAGTTCCCTTGGAACCGGTTGAATCCACCGTGCCGCCTGAGCACAAGGAGCAGACGGTCTACCATGTGAAGCCCGGTTCCGGCGGAACGCTCATCGAGGTCCATGGCTTCAACCTTTTTTACAGCTCCAAGCAGGCCCTTTTCGACATCGACATGGATATCGAGCAAGGCCTGGTCACCGCCCTCATCGGTCCTTCCGGCTGCGGCAAATCCACCCTCCTCAGGTCCCTGAACCGTATGAACGATCTCATCGATGGCTTGAAGACCACGGGACGCATTGCCATTGAGGGGACGGACATTTACGCACCCAACATCGACGTCATCGGCCTGCGAAAGCGCATGGGGATGGTTTTTCAGAAGCCCAACCCGTTCCCCATGACAATTGCGGAGAACGTCACCTATCCTCTGAAGGTGGACGGCATCCATGACCGAACCGTCCTGGCGGAGACGACCCAAAGGGCCCTCAAGGGAGCCGCCCTCTGGGAAGAGGTGAAAGATCGGCTCAAGGACAACGCCCTCGGTCTTTCGGGAGGACAGCAGCAGCGGTTGTGCATCGCCCGGGCCATCGCGGCGGACCCTGATGTGCTCCTCATGGACGAGCCCTGCTCGGCCCTGGACCCCATCGCGACGGCCAAGATCGAAGAGCTGATCTACCAGTTGCGAGGCCACTACACCATCATCATCGTCACCCACAACATGCAGCAGGCGGCCCGTGTTTCGGACAACACGGCTTTCATGTACCTGGGAAAGCTCATCGAGTATGGTGAAACGACGACCATTTTCACCAACCCCATGGTCGCCAAGACCGAGGACTACGTGACGGGACGTTTTGGCTAGCATTCTGTTTGGTTTGATGTCGTGAATGTGAATGTGCCGGAGAGGAGCCCGGCCACGGGCTTTCGAACGCCGGTGGGGCCGCCGGAGAGCATTGCCTCGAAGGGGCCGGCCGCGTTTTGGTCTGCGGGGATTGCTGAAGGAAAGGTTACAGATGGTGACGGAGCATACGGTTCGCACATTCTCCAGTGAGCTCAAGGCGCTTGACCAATCCATCGATGCGATGGGAAAACTGGCCATCGCCCAGATCGGTGACGCCTTGAAAGCCATTGTGCAGCGGGACCTCGAGATGGCAAGGACGGTCGTCCTCAAGGACAGGAGTGTGGATGAGCTGGAGCATGAAGTGGACAGGATGACCGTGAGACTTCTGGCCCTGAGGCAGCCCGTCGCCCTGGATCTCAGGGTCATTGTGGCGGCCCTGAGAGTGTCCATCGATCTCGAGCGGATTGCGGACTATGCCGCCAATGTCGCCAAAAGGGTCGAGGACCTCAACGAGGTCCCCATGGAGGAGCCCATCGGCCAGATCGTCCGCATGGGAGAGCATGCGCAGGAAATGCTCGCAGACGTGCTCCGGGCCTACCTCAACCGGGATGCCGACCTGGCCCTCCGGGTGTGGCACCGGGATGACGAGATGGATCGCATGTACACCTCCCTCCTGTGCACCCTTCGGGGTTACATGACCGGGGACCAGCATGCCGTCACCCCGTGCTCTCACCTGCTGCTCGTCGCGAAGTGCATGGAGCGCATGGGGGACCATGTCACCAACATTGCCGAGCACGTTCAGTTCCTGGTTTGCGGGACATGCCATCATCAGATGGCCGGCAAGGACAACGTCTTGTGCACTGGAGAATGAGACAATGGCGAAGTTGAAGGTACTGTTCGTCTGCGTCCACAACAGCGCCCGGAGTCTCATGGCTGAGAGCAGCCTGAAGCGCTGGGGCGGGGATGATTTCGAGGTGAGCAGCGCGGGGCTCTCTCCCGGCTCGGCCAATCCCCTGGTGGTCGAGGTCATGAAGGACTGGGGGGTCGACCTGTCCCACAGGAAGGGGCAGAGCGTTTTCGAGCTGTACAAGGCCGGCAGGCTCTACGACTTCGTGATTTCCGTCTGTGACGAGTCCTCGGCCGAGCGCTGTCCCGTGTTCCCCGGCATTACCCAGAGGATCCACTGGAGCTTCGAGGACCCCGCCGCATTCGAGGGAACCTGGGAGGAAAAGCTTGAGCGCACCCGAAGCCTGCGCGACCAAATCTCCAGGACGGTCCAGGACTGGGTGGAAGATATCAGGTCCCGGATGGCGAGCTGATCTCTAACGGGGTCAGGTCTTGTGTCACGCACGGTCTATTCCATGCCGTACTGCAAGACCTGACCCCAAATGGCCACAAATCACTCATTGAAGATCACAATCCAACACCTGCCCCCCGTTCCCTGATGATTTCACCGTAATTTCGCAAAGCTTTAACGAGACTGACACACTCTTCCTCCATGAATAGATGCGGTTTTTCGCCAGATCCTGGGATGTCCGCTCGCGGCGGGCGGATTCCCGCCGGCACCAACTCATGCTCGGAGGAAGAGTATGCGATCGATGGACAACACGGAGACGCCCGTTGACTCCCTCATGATGCAGTTGCCTCTCCAAAGCCCCGTTTTTCAGCTGTTATCGCGATACCTGAAGCCGTTCGTGGATCGAGCCCTGAGGCTGGATCGCATGAGGGAGGTGCATAGGAAATTCAATGCGAGCGTTCATCGTCATGGGGCGGAGTCGACAGCCCTGGAACTGCTGGATGTGAGGTATCGAGTCTCGGACATCGATCGTGCGATGATTCCCGCCAGGGGGCCCCTGGTGGTGGTGGCCAACCACCCGTTCGGAGCGGTGGAGGGACTGGTTCTCGGGGCGCTCCTGCGCTCGGTTCGAACCGATGTGAAGGTCATGGTCAATCACTTGCTGAGGCACCTGGACCTGGCGGGCCTCGGAGAGACCTACATTTACGTGGACCCGTTCGGGGGGGCGGGGGCAGGCCGCGCAAACATCGCCCCGTTGCGGGAGACCCTCCAGTGGATTCGATCCGGCGGGGCCCTGGGCGTGTTCCCGGCTGGAGAGGTATCCCACCTGAGCCTTGGGAAGCGGTGTATCTCGGATCCGCCCTGGAGCGAAACGGTGGCGCGCATCATCAGAAAGACCGGCGCCCGGGTGCTTCCGGTCTACTTCAACGGGAAGAACAGCCTGCTTTTTCAGGTGCTGGGACTTGTCCATCCTCGACTGAGAACCCTGATGCTCCTGCGCGAGGTGTTCAACAAGGGCGGTCGGAGCATCGAGGTCCGGGTGGGGAAGCCGATTCCCGGCGAGAAGGTGGCCGACTTCTCCGGGGACCGGGAGCTCCTCGACTACCTCCGCATGCGGACCTACATCCTCGGAAGCCGGAAGGGCTCCCCGCGCCGCTCATCCGCATCGTTCCTCCCGAGATTCCCGGGACCGCGGCGGGAGCCCATCGCCGAGCCGCTGGATCCCGGTCTCATCCAGCGGGAGGTGGAGGCGCTGCCGCCGGATTGTCTCCTGGTGGAGACGGACCGTTTCTCGGTTTTCGCGGCTTCGGCGGATCAAATCCCCCGCACACTGCGGGAAATCGGCAGGCTCCGGGAGATCACTTTCCGGGACGCCGGCGAAGGCACCGGAAAATCCATCGACCTGGACGCCTTCGACACCCATTATCTGCAGCTCTTTCTCTGGAGCAAGGACAGGGCGGAGATCGTGGGGGGCTACAGGCTGGGGCTTGCGGACCAGATCCTCGAAGCCCGGGGAGCACAGGGCCTCTACACCAGCACTTTGTTCGACTGTCGCCTCGAGCTCATGGAGCGCATCAATCCCGCCATCGAGCTGGGAAGATCCTTCGTGCGTCCGGAGTACCAGAAGAGCTACCAGCCCCTCATGCTCCTCTGGAAGGGAATCGGTGCGTTTCTGGTGGCCAACCCGCGGTACAGGACGCTCTTTGGACCCGTCAGCATCAACAACAGCTACCATGCCCTTTCGAGGCAGCTCATCGTGGCCTACTCCCGGAAGAGCCCGCCCACCGAGCTGAGCCGGCTTGTGCGGGGAAAGCACCCCATCCGGCGGCGCGGATCGAAGCGGAGGGATCTCCAGGCCGCATGCACCCAGCTCCGAGACATCCAGGATCTCTCGGAGCTGGTGTCGGATATCGAAAAGGACCAGAAGGGCATTCCCATCCTGCTCAAGCATTACATGAAGCTCGGGGGCGAGATCCTGGCCTTCAGCGTGGACCCGAATTTCAGCGACGTCCTGGATGGCTTGATCCTCGTGGATCTCAACAAGACCGATCCCAGATTGCTCGAACGCTACATGGGCGGGGATGGGGCGGCGCGTTTTCAGCGGTATGCGTCCCCTCGGGCCGGCCTGGCCTGTGCCTGACACTCACGCCGCCGACGAGGGCGGGGAGCCCTGGAGCCCGCGTGTCGCGGAAATGTCAAACAAACTTCATGGCTTCGTAACACTCGAAGAGCCTGGTGAGTTTATTATCCTCCCATAGCGAATCGAGACTTCCCTCTTGTCCCAAACCTCTCTGACGACAGTGGAAAGCCCGTGGGACCCCCTCTCTCCCGCGGGTTTTCTCATTTGGGATGCATTTCAGATGCGGTCCTTGAACACGTGGAAGGAGAGGGTCGAGCCTGTCACGGTGCTGCGGCCGGTGTAGAGGAAGGTGGCCACCCAGAGGCCCTGGAGGAGGAGCAGGATGCCGGGATCCCAGAGGGCTTCGAGACCCACCATGATGCTCGGCTCCGCGCCCCCGCCCGCGGGAAGCGCCCAGCGGACGAGGAAGGCATAGGCCACGGCGAGGGCGGCCATGATCTGGTAGGCGGAGATGGGCTGCTCGCCACGATAGTCCGCCCGCAGGAATTCCGAGAAGGCCCGCCAGGCCTGAGTGACGCCGACGGAAAGCAGAAATGCGGCCCCGAAGCACGAGGTCAGGAATAGGGCCATCGAAGCCAGACCCGTGGCGATGTAGCAGACGGCCGTCAGCGCCTGGATCGGGATCACGGGCTGCCCGTCGAGACCGCTCGCGTAGGCAATTTTCTTCGTCTTTCCCGAAAAAACGAAGTGCCGGTTCTCGAAGGCTTTTCTCCAAAACGGGTGCGAGGTCTCGAGGGACCGACCGTAGCAGCAGCCGAAGCTGATGCAGGCCAGGCGACCGATTCCCTCTCCGAAGGCGTAGGCAATGGCGATGGCGGCCAGAACGGCAAGGTTTGGCACGGGGGCCTTCCCGAGGAGCCCCAGGACCCCGTTGAACAGCGCGATCATCCAGGGAGCGAGGATCATTCCCACGAAGGAGGCGCCGCCGACGGTGAACGTGTGGCGCTTGTTCTCGACGATGCGCGCGACCCAACGGGAGGCGGGCACGCACAGGGCCAGCAGCAGCAGGATCAGGGCGCAGGAAGCCAGCCGCGTGATACCGATGGAGCCTGCCATGACCAGGAAGAGCGCCACGCCGAGAGTGTACGCCGTTGCGCTCAGGACGCCGTAGTACGTCAGGTTGGTGCCCTCCCGGACGCCGTCTCCCTGCCTGGACTTGGGAACCGCGGCCAGAAACTGCCATTCCTCGCCCGGGAAGTGATGGAATGCCCAGCGGAGCGCCAGCCAGAGGGCAGCTCCCAGCGCCGCGACAAATATAAGGTTGATCACGTGTTTGCTCTCCCCCCTCTTCTTCGTTCAAGGGATCGTCCTGCCGATGGTCGACCTCACTTTCAGGTCGGTTTCCACCAGGGGTCTTCCGAAGCCCGCCGAAAAGCGGCTCGATGCCCCGGGTCGGTGCATGTTCTCCAGCAGATCCATGGAGAATCGCACCCGGCCGGCCTGGAACAGAAGCACATCCGTGCTGCTTCCCGGGCGATAGAGGCTCTTGGGCATTCCCTTCTTCAGAAACATCCCCTTCCGCACGGGCTTTGGGTCGTCATAGCGCTCCTCGCTGTAACACTGAACGATGTCTCCGATCATGAGGGCCACGATTTCGATCATGGCCACGAGCCCCACGCCCGAGCCCCCGGCGACGTCCGTATCCAGGATGGTGACCACCCGCTTGTTCTTGGAATACGGAGTGACTGCGTTCACGACGGCTCCGGGGTTGCACGAGTGGTAGTCCCCCGGGATCTCGTAAATATCGAGGACCTTGCCGGCCACTGGGGTGTGGTTGTAGTGGTACTTGTCGGGAGTCAGCCGGAAGACGGCGAAGTCGCAGAGCGCGAAAGCTTCGAGCCAGCCCGCCTTTTCCGGTCCGATGAGCTCCGCATAGTCGAAGAATTTTTCCTTGAGAACCAGGCACGACGTCTCGCGAAATGACCCGAGAAGAATGCGCGAGTCCGCCGGTGAGACCATGACCCGGGGGTCGGCGTCCATGGGGCGGCACTCCCAGTAGCGGATCTTGCGCTCGAAAACGTCCCGCAGGGTCCGCATGGACTCGGGGGGATCCAGGGTCTCGGACCAGTCGATGCCCAGCCTGCCGAGACCTCCGTTTCCACGCCATGCCGGTCCGAGTCTCAGGTCGAACTGCACGAGTCCCAGCAGCTTCGAGATCCTTGCGCTCGTCAGGAGCTCGAAGAGTCGCCCCGGCTTTTCCCTCGCCGAGCAATAGATCCGGTTCACTATTCGGTCGGCGATGAGCCTCTCGGTTTCGATCTCACCCGTTTGCCGTCTGATATACTGGTGCTCCGTCAATGGGATGCCCCGTAAGTTCATGCGACGTCGATTCCTCCTTTTCCATATCGCGATATATGGTGATGAGCAGGAGATTGATGAGCTTCAGGATTTCCTCGGTCCCCAGGCTTTCCGGGCGGATTCCCTGCCGGATTCGACTCAGGAATTCGGTGGCGGGGACCTCGCCCAGGGCATGGGCGAAAAGCGGCCGATAGGTCTCTTGGTCCAGGTCGTAGGCGGCTTCCATGGATCTGATATCCTCTTCCAGAACGGCCATCCCCTCGGCCGTGTTATCGAGCCTCAGCTTCTCGCGGTAGTAGCGCTCGGCGGCCGAATTGAAATCCCTCGCGCTCACCTGCATGGGGGATCGAGCCCCAAGCTCCAGCAGGATTCCCCGCTCGATCTTCCCGCCGGCGCCCGCCTCCGCCGGGTGGTCCAGACGCTCCAGCATGTCCTTGATGGTCGAGCCCATGCCCTGCAGCTCGATGAGGTCGTCGGCCTCGCGCATGAGGATCCTGCCCAGCGCCTTGCGATACTCGGCGTTATGGACTCTCAGGTATCCCGGGTAACGCCGGCTCGAGCGAATCCGCTCGGTCTTTTCGAGGATGCTTTTCAGGAACCGGTTGCCCGTATCCTGGCGAACATAAAAGGTCGGGATGCCGATGGCGCTGCCGAAGAAGATCTGCCGCCTTTCGCTCTCGACGGTGGGATCGTCCGGAATATCGCCGTGGGTGACCTTACCTTCCGCAATGGCCTTGAGGGCGAAGCCGTTCACCAGCACCTGGAGGTTGGCTGCATGGCCCAGATCGTCCAGCAGCGAGCTGAAGAGGCTGTAGTGTCTACCCTCGAATCCGCTGAATCCGACCTTGTGGTGCTCGCGAAGGCGGTAGAGCATGTAGAGGGCCATGCGGGAGTCGAAAACGCCGAGCTCGGCCAGGTCATCCTTGAGCCGGTCTCCATTCCCGAGCCGGCCGTCCAGTCCGGGGCTGCGCTCGGTGCTCATGAGCGCGACGAAATAGTCGATGAGGCGGAAATCGGGCACCACGTCGCCCTTGAGCTTGAGGACGGCAGCCAGGGTGCGATCCAGCCACTCGGGGCCGAAGGGGGTCATGGCGTAGCCGAAGATGCGCAGGTTGGCCTTCTTCCTCCAGCGCCGCCAGATCATGCGCAGGTGCGTGTAGTCCAGCTCGTGGGGCAGGTAGCCCAGGGCCTTTTCGGGGTGAAAGTCGCAGAAGTCCAGCCTGTAGGGGGACGCGCTGTAGGCCCCCACGAGGAGCGGCAGGAAATGCTCGACGATCTTGATGACCAGGTCGCCCAGGTATTTCTCATCGGCCCGCGTGAATCCAGACGAAGCATCCCGCAGGGCTCGGGTCAGCTTGCGGCTGCCCAGGCTGAGGTGGGTGCCGTTGTTGGCGAGGCAGATGTTGGAGAGGTTGGGCAGAACCACGAGGTTGCGGGTGATGATGCCGGCTTCGCGCAGCTTGGCGATGGCATTGAGCTGGCTGCGGCTCAGCACCTGGTGGCACAGGCACATGTACCGGTGCTTTTCCTCTCCCCGGTCCCACCCGGACAGGCAGGGGCTCATGAACAGCTCGCGGTAGAAGGCATCCGAAATGGAGTCGTTGAGCTCCTTCTGCCGGATGGGCGGATGGGGAGCGAAATAGACGAGGACTTCCTGGCCCCTGGACCGAAGCTCGAAACGCTCATTGGCGTATTGGACCAGCAACTGCGTCAGCAGAAACCGTTTGGCGGTTTCCCGGGCGATGGCCCGACCCATGCCGGTCCGCGGGCGGAGGGCGACGGGATGAAAGGAGAACGTCTCGGGTGAGGTGTTGTCGTTCAGGAAGTGGGCCAGCAGTCGGAGCCCGGTTTCCCGCACTTGCCGAGGCAGGTTGTCCTGTGAGCCCACGGCGTCGGCCAGGGAGATTTTGAGGAGGTAACTGATGGGAATGCGCAGGGTGCGCTCGCCGTTCTCGTGGATGAGAAATCGCTTCAGGTCCGATCGCGCGCCCAGTTGAGGAGTGGACTTGTCCGCCAGCAGGTCGGTCTCGAGAACCTGCCGAGCCAGGGGAGTCAGAAGCCGAAGGGGGAACCGAACCCAGCTGTTCTCCCAGATCTTTTCCCTGTTCTGGCTCAGGTACCGTTCGAGGTGGCTGACGACATCCCTGGGAGTGTCACCCGCCGAGGCCCGTTTCATGATGTTGGCGAAGTAATTGGACTGGGCTATGGTGAAAGGGAGATCCACGGTGCTTCGGTCTCCGCGGACGGCCACCTGAAGCTCGTTCTCCGTGCCTGCCGTGGTGTCGTGAAGGGAGAACGGGAGGGACTCGGTGAGGCGATTCGAGGGGGAGTTGTCGATTCCCAGTTTCTGGAGAATTGATTTCAAGGTGGGGACCTTTTCGCCCATCACGCGCATGCTCCCCTCGAATCCAGGCTTCTCGCGGCAGATCATTCCAGCCTCATCCATGGTTTTCATCAGCGTATCTCCCGTTCAGCAGGCAGACCCGGGGACGGGGTGGCGACCTCCCGCTGAAGATCGGGGGATCGTCTGGACATGGGGCCCCGGGAATCTGCTCATCCGGGAGAATCTTTATCGCAGGCAAGTGTTCGGCAGGTGAAGATTGGGTGACGATTGGGTGACGATCTCTCCCCGGTCCTCCGCTTTGAGCTCCTGGGAGTTGCGTTCCTTGATTGCGCCATCCATTATTCTGACTGCCATTGGCCTGTTGGCCTTGACACGTTGGGGCAATTCTAATAATCCATAAATGATCTCATTTCCCTGCGGGATTTTGGAGCTGCCCGGCTCAGGGGCTTTCGGCTCTCGATACCTTCCTTCCAGGCGTGCGACCCCGTTCGGCGTTGTCCGAGCGCAACCGGATTTTCAAGGGAGATCGCCTCCAGATGAATCGGCGCACCTTTCTGAAAATTGTAGGCTCGGGAAGCATCGCGTGTGCCTCCGCCTGCACTCCCGACCCTTACGGCGGTCCCCGTCCCGACAAGACGCTGCATGCTCCGGTGAATGCGCCCGAGGACATGGTGGCCGGAGCGCCCACGTGGTACGCCACGACCTGCCGTGAATGCCCGGCGGGCTGCGGTGTGCTGGCCAAGAACCGAGAAGGAAGAGTCGTCAAGCTGGAGGGGAACCCCCTGCATCCCATCAATGAGGGGAAGCTCTGCATGAGGGGGCAGGCGGCCCTGCATGCCATCTACAACCCGGACCGGCTCAAGACCCCCATGCTGCGGGAAGGCAAGAACTGGCGG
>JALOOX010000158.1 GCA_025454175.1 Syntrophobacteraceae bacterium
CCAATGTCCATCATGCGCATGACGCAATGCGGTCCCGTGTAGCCCATTTCCTTGTCCGTCGGCTTCCGCTCCTTCTGGAATTCCGCGCAGGTCGGAAACCCGCACGCCCCGCAGTCGTAGCCCGCCGCCTGGAACTTCCTGAGGCCGATCAGGACCACGGCTTCGGAGTGCTCGATGTTGTCCGCATCCCGGAGCCAGAAAGCTTCGTTGGTGCTCCTGGGCGCATAATCCTGCATGGTTTGGGCGATCCGATTCAGATCTCCCTCGTCCGTGATGACGACGATTTCCAGGAAATCCTTGCCGCCGGCCTTGGGCGCGGTGCGCGCGGAAGCGGCCATCAGGTTTGCTGCCAGGGTTGCGACTTCTTTCATTGGAGGACTCCTTGCGGTCGAGCCTTAAATGTAACGTACGTTACTCATATAGTTCTTGAAGCCCCGCCAGTCAAGAGGGCATGGTTTGGTATCCAAAAAATCTATCCAAGCCGGTAAGGATTTGACTCCTGACCGGGCTCCGGTTAATCATTGTAACTTGAATTACTGAATCATTCAGAACTTGGAGTGCCAATGGACTGGATCATGCTCATCACCAAACTGCCGCGTGCCCGCACGTCGGCGCTCAAGGTGGCCACCTGGCGCAAGCTCAAACGCCTTGGCGTCTACACGTTGCAGGATTCCGTCTACGTCCTGCCGGGCTCGGAGCGCACGCTCGAAGCCTTCGAGTGGGTTGCCGCGGAAATCCGGGACGAAGGCGGGGAGGCTTCGGTTTGGGAGGTAAGCGCTCGGACCGAAGCCCGGGAACGTGAGATGCGGGACTTCTTCCTGGAGCAGGTGAACGCTCAGTACCGCGGCATCCTGGAGGAAGTGCGGTGCGGCCCGGATGAGGAAAAGCTTCGGGAGCTGTGGGGGCAGTATCACAAAGTGAAATCGCAGGACTATCTCAGGTCGCCTCTCTCCGTCGAGATCCGGGCCGCATGCGAGGGCAGGGCTCGTGAGCTCAAAGAGGAGGCGGGAAGCACGAAAGGAAAGGCGCCATGAAATGGATCACCTGGTCAGGGGTGGGCGTGGACCGGATCGCGTGTGGCTGGCTCATTCGTCGGGCCATCGATAAGGATGCGGAATTCGTGCTCATCCCGAGGGGACGCGACTGGAAGGAGATGGACGGTATTCCCTTCGATATTCCGGGCGCCAACCTCAGTCACCGGCGTGGTCGGTGCACGTTCTGCACGATCCTCAAGGAGTATTCCATCAATGACCGCGTCATGGACCAGATCTGCGCCATCGTGGATGCGGCCGATTCGGTCAACGACCTGTTGCCCCCGCCCGAGGCCCCCGGGATCGATGTGATCTGCCGCGGTCTGGTCAAAGTCCTGAAGGATGACCTGCGGGCCCTGGAGGTGGGCGCAATTTTGTTTGAAGCGCTTTACACCCAACTCATGGAAGATCTCTAATCCCAAAGCTCCAATCGAGCCTCTCATGGGCCCGCCCGGGAGGAGCACTGCCTTCCCACGGGAAAAGTCGAACCGACGTGCGCTGATGGCGCTCCGATAACAGGGCTGTATCGTCGGGCAAGCTTTCTTCGAAAAATTCATTGACATATAAATGTACGCTTATATACTTTTAAGTAGGACCACAAATCATCAAGAATAACGGGAGGAATCGCCTGGTGGAGACTGACGTGCAGAGGGACCCGATTCTTCAGAACGAGCATTTCCAGACGGTGGCATTCCTTGCCAAGAGCCTGTCCGACGAGAACCGGCTGCGGATTTTACTGTCTGTGAGCAACGGAAAGAAATCCGTATCGAGCATCGTCGAAGAGCTCAGTCTTTCTCAACCGCTTGTCTCGCACCACCTCAAGGAGCTGAAACGATCGCTGCTGGTCGCGATCGAACGGCAGGGGCCCTTTATTTACTACGAGCTTTCGGACCCGAGGATTCTCGATGTGATTCGAACGTTGAGCACGGTGGCCACCGATCTGCTGGCTGCCAGGAGAACCTTTTGACCTGGGGGAGGTGATGGAATCCACATGGAAGAGATAGAGAGAATCATCAATCGGATGGACCCTGAGGAGGTTCTGGCGGAGATCACCAGGATCCTCCAGACGCTCTTCTCGACGCTGGGAGCAGAGGTGCGATCGCAGTTCCTCTGGGAGCTGATGGGTGAATCGAGGGGTGACAAGGTCTCGAGCCTGGTCCATCTCTGACTGGCCGAGTGCATGGGCGAAGGTGTCGACCCGACGCAGATGTGCCAGAGGCTGGTGGAAAGACTGGTTTGAAGAGCTGGAAGAGGAGATCATCTCACTTGGGAGGGAGGTTGGTCCTATCGATCCGGAAGATCTTGTGGAAAGGACCGGGCTTTCCCTCAGGGGGGCGACATTTCTCCTCTCGAAGCTCAAACGCGAAGGGAAGCTTTGAGAAACAGGGACGTCTTCATCGACAGGAAGGACCGTTCCATGCAGAACAGGAAGACAGCATTCATAGCCCTGGTGGCGGTGATGCTGACGGTGGGAGCCCTCTGGCTCACCAACCGCGCGGTCACTCCCAGGGAGGCCACCTGGGAGGATGTCCTGGCCGAGGCGAAAGCCGGCGGCTACAGGATCATCACCACCGACGAGCTCGCCGAGCGCTACCGGAAGGATGCCGGGAGCCTCCTCCTGGTGGACACCCGCCAGGAGTGGGAGTTTCGGACGGGGCATCTCGAAGGTGCGGTCAATTTCCCCATGGAGCCCACTTCGTGGTCCAGGTGGCGCAAGGCGAAGGACCTCGAAGCGCTCCTCGGACCCGACAAGGATCGAACGCTCATCTTTTACTGAGCGGGCCTCACCTGAGCTCGCAGCGACTCGGCGGCCCGTGTGGCCGTGAAGCTCGGTTATCGAAACGTATATCGCGACCCCTACGGCTATCCCGAATGGCAGGCTAAAGGGATGCCCGTTGCGATGGCCCCCGCGGGTCTCGCACAGAGGAGCGAGGAACCCGAAGCCCCGGGCCCCCTCCACGGCTGGGCCATGATCTGGACACTCCTCGGGATTTTCGCGGGCGGCATGGCGTTGAACCTCACGCCTTGCGTCTATCCGCTGATCCCCATCACGGTCTCCTATTTCGGAGGCCAGGCCACGCAGTCAGGGTCGGGGCAGGGGAAGCTTGTCGCGCATGGGCTCTGCTACATGATGGGGCTGGCGGTCACCAACTCCGCCCTTGGGGTTGCGGCCTCCCTGAGCGGAGGGCTCATGGGCTCGATGCTCCAGAATCCCGCCGTTCTCATCGGAGTGGCGGCGGTGCTGGTCCTGTTCGCCACAAGTCTCTTCGGCCTGTGGGAGATGCGGCTTCCGAGCGGTTTCACGCAGGCGGCCGCCAGGTCTTACACGGGCTATTTCGGAAGCCTTTTCATGGGGCTCACCCTGGGCGTGGTGGCGGCCCCCTGCATCGGCCCCTTCGTGCTGGGGCTTCTCACCTGGGTGGCGAGCATGGGGAGCCCCTGGCTGGGATTTCTCATCTTCTTCACCCTGAGCCTGGGACTGGGGCTGCCGCTCTTTCTCCTGGCCATGTTCTCGGGACAGCTCGAGAGGCTCCCACGGTCCGGCGGCTGGATGGTCTGGGTGAGGAAGCTCATGGGCTGGGTCCTGGTGGGGATGGCCGCCCATTTCCTGAGACCGGTGCTGCCGGGAGACTGGAGCGTTTTTCTGCAGGCCGGGGTGGCCCTGGCGGCGGGTCTCCACCTGGGCTGGATCGACGGGAGCCAGGCGGGGTTCCGGGCGTTTCCCTGGCTCAAGGGCGGGGTCGGCGTGGCGTGCCTGGTCCTTTCGACTTTCCTGGTCGCGTCCTGGTCCCTGCGAGGCCCGGGCGTCACGTGGAAGCCCTATTCCGAAGAAGCGCTCAAGGAGGCCGTGAGCCTCAAGAAGCCGGTCATCATCGACTTCTTCGCCACGTGGTGCGCGCCATGCGTGGAGCTCGAGGAAGTCACCTTCCACGACGCATCGGTCGTGGAGCAGGCGGCGAGCGGCTTCGTCATGATCAAGGTCGATGTGACCAAGGGTGGCAACCCGGTGCATGAGCAGCTGCTGCGGCAATACGACGTGAAGGGGGTTCCGACCATTGTCTTTCTCGATGCCACGGGGAAGGAGCGGGAGGATCTGAGACTGGTGGATTTTCTTCCGCCGGATCAATTCCTGGGGCGAATGGCGGAAGTGAAGCGAAGCAACAGCCCGAGAAAGGAGTGAA
>JALOOX010000111.1 GCA_025454175.1 Syntrophobacteraceae bacterium
AGGTAAAACCACCGACTGGAGAGCCGGATGCGGGAGATCCGCCAGTCCGGTTCGGAGGGAGGGGCGGCGCAAGTCAATGCGCCGTCCCTACCCCTATAGGTTTTGTGCCACTTTCTGGACCCCGGCCTTCGCCGGGCTGACGTTAAGTCAACAACAATGGCCGCCCGGGAGTACTGGCTGATGGGATCCCCCTCGAGGCCCTTGGGACCTTTCAGGGGAAGGTGGCGGTCCTCCGGAACAGCGGCTGGTCGTTCATGAACACCACTTTCTCGGCCATGTGACATGCCATGCAGGCCGACCGGGCGGCAAGGAGCCACTCTTTTGCCTTCGCATTGTCCTTGGAGGCGATGGCTTTCTCCGTAGCCCCCCAGGTTTCCTTCAGGAAGAGCGCCTGGGCGTTGGCCTCGCGTCCGGGGCGTCTGAGAGTCCCGAGCTCCATGGCCTCCCTGATCTTTTTCCAATGATAGCTCGCCAGTTCATGGTTGCCTTCGGCAACGGCGTCGTAGGTCCGTTCGTATCGTTCAGCCACCACGAGCATTGCCGCCGAGAAGCCTCCGAACATCTGCTGAACGCGCCTGAACCTTTCCGTATCATCCTTGGCGTCGAGCAGCCAGTTCTCGCTGGCTTTCGTCGATTCCTGGGCCATGCCGGGAAACGACGGCGAAAAAGCGCCCACCAGCAGGGCTGCGGCAACCAGAAGCCTTCGGGCATTCCTCATGTGGACCTCCCTTGCGTCATGGAGTTGTCATTGAAATACAGGGCATGGCTGAAAAGGACCGTGCTGTGAAGCCAGATCGGCCGGGACGCAACCCGGCCCTACCAGCAAGGTTCTACTGCGAACGGCTTATATTTGGCTTTTTGTCATCCCGAACGCATGTGAGGGATCTCTTTAGATTTCTCCCTTCGGTCGAAATGACAGAAGGCCCAGTTTTCAGCCGTCTGCGGTATATTTAACGGTAGGGCCGGGTTGCGTCCCGGCCGGTGTTGGCGGGGCTTATCCCCACCCGCGACCGGGCAGGATGAGCAATTCCCAAACAGGCTCTAAGTCAACGCCGTTGAGCCCGGGAGGCTCGCCGGGCAGGAAGATCATTCCTGCCCGGCCTTTTCGACGTTACCCCCCGTTGTCCTCAAGACCAGCGGGAGCTCAAGCTTGAGAAAGCCGGAACCATGGTTCTGATGTATGGAATGTGGGCCGGATGCTCATTTGTCTTCCACCGGATATTTGGCCCGGTGCCATTCGTGCCATCCGCCCTTGAGTGCGTAGACCTTGTCGTATCCCTTTTCCATGAGCTTCTGTGCCAAACTGGCACTGGTTCCCTCATTGGGTCAGGCGCAGTAGATGACGATCTTCTTATCCTTGGAATACTTGCCGGCCCAGGAATCGAAGTCCTTGGGCTCCTCCCGGACGGAGGTCTTGATCTTGAGCTCGCTGGAGGACCAGTCTTTCCCGGCTCGAGCATCGATGACGACCAGGTCCTTGGAGCCGAGCATCCCCTTCAACTCGTCGATGCTCATGCGCGGAGCTTCCCTGGCTGCCATCGCCGGGCTGAAGCTCGATCCCAGCATCACCACGCCGAGTATCAGCCAAGCAATCATGGGCATTTTGATCGATTTCATCGTTTGCCTCCTCATTTCTTCAATTGGTTTGTCTTCGTCTTCCCGCAACACGCCAGGTCAGCCAGCTGATGAGCAAGCAAGCGGCCGCCGACTTGGTCATGAACGCAGTCAAAGCCCCACCATCGGGGTCCGACTTAATCAATATGATAAGGCTCATCCCGAGGATCGCCAGAACGATCATCGTTTTCCAAAGTTCAGCCCGGGGCGGGCGCGTCGAGGAGGCGGAGCGTTTCCGAAGCTCCAGCCAAAGCCCCGCTCCATGAAACAGAATGTAGCTCAGGAGCCAGAAGAGCATGCCGGCCCGCACCCAGGCGTCAATGGCCGGCTCACCCGCCATCCCGAGGGCCAGCATCCCGGAAACGAGCAGGCCCAGGACCATCAGGGCCGTGATACGCACCCATTTTATCCGGGATGCGGTGGGAGGCCCCAATGCCGCGGACACAACCCCCAGGAGGTTCAGGGGAAGAGCGATGAAGAGCGCGTTGATGGCGGCGGCCGAGCCGCTCAGGACCGTCACCCCCATGAGGATGCGACCCCACTCTCCTCCGACGGCTCGCGCGGCGATCATGTGCGGTATGGTGCTTTGGGCGAGCCTCGCTCCCGGGACGGCTGTCGTCGATACCCAGGTCCAGAGACCGAGGGCGAGGGCCGCGGCGGCGATAGAGGCTGTCATGGCCGATCCAGCCGGGACCGAAGTCTCTCCCCGCCCGCCCCCGTTAAAAAGGGCCAGGTCGAATCCGATGAGAGCCATCATGGGAATCAGCAGTTGACGCGGCGGAAGGAGGGCGAGAGGCCGCGGCGCGACAGTTGAAGGCTCCCCGCCCAACCCCCAGAGTCCCATGAGCGAAAGCGCGGTCAGCGAAGCCATGGCCGCGAGGACAAACGCGGCCTGGAGCCTCCGCGCCAGGGAATCGGACGAGAGGTTCAAAACGAGAATACCCGCCAGCAGCAACGCCGCAAAGGCGAAATTGGGAAACCAGTGGAGGAAGACCTCGTTGAAGACGAAGCCCGCCGTGGCCAGGATCGCGGTTGCCAGGGTCACGGCGAGGAGAACCCTGCAGCACAGAAAGCACGCGATGCTCGAAACCCTCCCGAAAGCCTGACCGATGACCGAGGCTTCCACCGTTTGCGGGGACTCGTCCCTCAGCTCCCGGGAATAGCCCGCGATCGTTCCGCGGTGAACCAGGACCGCCGCGAGGATGGCCAGGATGATTCCACTGCCGAGGTCCCCGGCGGATCGCCCGAGGGCCGCCAGGTTTTCGGGGGAGAGCATCATCCCCATTCCCAGCGATGTGGCGGTTATGATCGGCCAGAACCGTTTCATGGAGTCCACCCCTGCCCATTGATATACCGCAGACGGCTGAAAACCGGACTTTCCGTCCTTTCGACCGAAGGGAGAAATCCAAAGAGATCCCGCACATGCGTTCGGGATGACGCCAAATTCAAGCCGTTCGCAGTATAACCCTGCATGAGTCGGCAAAGGCGAGCCTCGTGGCAGCCTTGAATACTCCCAGGGACCAACGGGCAGGATAACAACGGACTCACACGGCCTCAAGGTGCCCGCGCCACACCCCACCACCGCTCAGGGTCTTCCCGGGTACTTTCACGTGGCGTTGCGGCTCGAAGCAAGCAGGCCCATCCTCGACCTGCAGCCTGCGCTTTTTCCCCGTCCATGTCCGAGGTGTAAAAAAAAGGGGACCTCCCCCCAAACCGATCCCGGGCAGGTCCCCTTCCCATTCAACCGCTCTCATTATCCCCCGTCGACGAGTTATCTCGCTTTCCAGGCACAATACTCATCCACCGTCATACGGTTGTCATTGTCCCGGTCATAAGTTGCGAACAGCGAATAGGCCTTTCCCACTGGCGAAGGCCCCTTTATCTGTCCCGGAGGGTAGTACGCATGGTACAGGTCTCGACTCGTGAGAAATCCCTTGTTCCCCGAATCCATATCCCGGAAATCCAGCTCGCACTGCATCAGCGTTCCAGAACCGGCCATCGGATATCCTTCATACATGGTAGCCGCATAACCTGCCACCGTGGCAAGGACGCAGGCTAAGCCCAATACCAACAAAGCACTCAACAGTCGCTTCATCGTCTCCACCTCGTTTCTCTCATCCAAGGAATCGGTGAGCATTGTTCAACTACATTTTACTTAAAAACGGTTCTTCAAGCTGTCAAGCAAACGCTCTCCTGGCGAAATATCGATCCCACCTGGAGCGCGGCGCGCAACCGCCGCGAGGGCAGAACCTCCTCGACACGCACCAGCTCGGGGTCGCTTGACGACGACGGGCATCTATGCCTCTGAATTGGGTGTCGCCCTGGCAGCGCGCCTTTTACGACCTTCCTTCTTGATCTCTTCCGGGCTCCAAGGCGTCGGATCACCGCTGTCCAATCCCTCGCGGATATCCTGCTTCAATTGCTCAAGCTTGATAGCGCGCAGACGGTCCTGTTCCTCCATGAGGCGCAACGCCTCTCGGATGACCTCGCTGGCGGAGTTGTAAAGGCCGGGCGCCACCTTCTTTTTGACCATGTCTTCCACCTGAGGAGTTAAATCGACGTTCATCGGCATGGCAACCTCGTTTTCGGATTCGCTCAGATCACTTCCCAGCAATCTGATGCAGAAGCAAACTGCCTTGCAGGCTTCGCGTCAGCCATGATATTCCTTTGCCGAGGACATGGGGTCTTCTGCGGCTTGGCGTCGTTTTCGTTGACAGCACTCTGCCGGAAGACCTCTGCTGGAACCCATTGTTCAGTCACCTCCCTACTCCGGTAGACGCTTACCAGGGGCTCAGCGCGAGATGATCATTCTTCACGCCGGTATCCACGGTGTTGGGCTTTGCCTGTGGGCGGAACGCCCCAGGCCATCAAAGACTGCTTCCGGAAAGTCCCCCGGAAGAAAGCCGAAGGCTCCCCGACCCGAGTGGTCGCCATATGATGCAGGTTTCGAAGCTCTCCAGGCAGCGCTGGTGCAATCCGGTATTACTTTCTCTGCTCCCGCGCAGAAGCTCTTCATATGGCTCCCGACCCTGAAGTCCAACCCGGTCGCATCGAGCCCGCTCATAAGCGAGTCGCCGGAACCGCTTGAATCGAGTGCGGAGGCCCTCCTGCGTCCCTGGATGGTAACGGTCATTCCGCTTTCAGCGGCCGAAGCCATCGACTTTCTCCTGGCCTGCACCGGCAGGACGGTCCTTTCTTCCGGGGTGATCATTGGAAAAGATTCAGCCTTTCTGACACACGTCCTGCGGTTTGCGGGAGCCATGACGGCACGCCAGCAGTTTCTGCCCGGAATTACGGAAGAAGAGGGATCATTTTTCGCCAAATGGCGACCTGTCTTTTCCGGATTCGCCGGCCCCGCTTTGAAAAAGCTTGCCGAAGCCATGCCGCCTTCATGCCGGGCACTGAGCCCGGAGCCGACCACGGCTCCGGAGGTCCCTGCGGCAACCCTCATTTCTTCCTTCCTGGGCGAGCTCATGGACCAGCTCGTGCGGTGCTCCAGTTCGGAACCCACTCCTCCTCCTGCGCGAAAGAGCGCAAAGGGCAAAAAAGGTCCGACATTCGAGAGCCTTCACGACCAGTGGCTCCATGCCTTGCGCTCCACCGAGGCGAGGATGGAGGGTAACAGGACGGAGCTTGCCCAGTTTGCCCTTCAGGTTCAAGACTGGCATCGGCCCGTCACGGTTTCCATCTCCTCCCCTTTCCGACTCTGTTTTCGCCTGGAAGAGCCCGCGGGGCCTGAAACGGAATCGGAAGGCGGAGAGCCCTGGAAGGTCCACTACCTCCTCCAGGCTGCGGATGATCCGAGCCTCCTCGTTCCGGCGCAGCTTGCGTGGAGCGCCCGGGGACGCAAGGCATCGGTTCTGAAGCACTTGGATTTTGATCCCAGGGAGTATCTCCTTTCGGCCCTGGGGCAGGCTTCGACGCTTTGTCCCCATATCGAGGCGAGCCTGCGCAAATCCGCGCCCGGAGGCTACGATCTCGAAACCAGCGAAGCCTACGAGTTCCTGACGGAGAAAGCGCCGGTTCTGGAGCAATCCGGCTTCGGCATTCTGCTCCCGGCGTGGTGGACCCATAAGGGCACGAAACACAAGCTCACGAGCCGTGCCAGGGTGAAGAGCCCCAAGATGCAGGGTGGAGCCCGCCTTTCGCTCGAAGAGATCGTTCATTTCGACTGGGAAGTCGCCATTGGAACCGAGGTCCTGTCCCGTGAAGAGCTTGAGGCGCTCGCAAGGCTCAAGGCGCCGCTGGTTAAAATCCGTGGACAGTGGGTTCAGCTGAATGGAGACGAGATCAAGGCGGCCCTGGATTTCTGGAAGCAAAAGGCTTCCCGCGAAGCCACGGCGCGAGAAGTGATCCGACTGGCTCTCGGGGCTCAAAGGCCCGATTCTCCGATCCCCTCCGATGGGGTCAAGGCGACGGGCTGGATCAAGGAGGTCATCTCTCAGCTGGAGGGCCGCTCCAAGTTCGAAGAACTGCCGACACCGGGAGGTTTTCTCGGGGAGCTTCGACCCTACCAGGTCCGGGGCTTTTCGTGGATGAGCTTTCTTCGGCGCTGGGGGCTCGGTGCCTGCCTTGCGGACGACATGGGGCTTGGAAAGACCATTCAGACATTGGCCATGATCCAGAAGGACCGGGAAGCGAACGGGAGCCGGCCCGTTCTCCTGACCTGCCCCATGTCGGTCGTGAACAACTGGCAAAAGGAAGCTGCCCGCTTCACTCCGGATCTTCCGGTCATGATTCATCATGGAACCGGGAGGTCCAAGGGGAAGAGCTTCAAGAAGGAAGCCCAAAGGCATGCCATCGTGATCACGAGCTACGCCCTTCTGCACCGTGATTTCGAAGTCTTCAAGGGCGTGGCATGGGGAGGGATCATCCTGGATGAGGCCCAAAACATCAAAAATCCCGAAACCAGGCAGGCCAAAGCCGCTCGTGCCCTTCAGGCGGACTACCGTATCGCGCTCACCGGCACCCCCGTTGAAAACAACGTGGGAGACCTCTGGTCCATCATGGAATTCCTGAACCCGGGGTTTCTGAGCACACAATCCGAGTTCAAACGAACGTTCTTCATCCCCATCCAGGCAAACCGCGACGCCGAGGCCGCAAGGCGACTCAAACGGTTGACCGGCCCGTTCATCCTGCGCAGGTTGAAAACGGACAAAAACGTCATCACCGACCTCCCGGACAAGATGGAGATGAAGGTTTACTGCACACTCACCAAGGAGCAGGCCTCACTTTATGAAGCCGTTGCGACAGATGCGCTGCAGGCCCTCGATGCGACCGGCGGCATTCAGCGAAAAGGTGTCGTCCTGGCAACGCTTTCCAAGCTGAAGCAGGTCTGCAATCACCCGGCGCAGTTTCTCGGCGACAACTCGCCCATTCCGGGTCGATCCGGCAAGCTCGCCCGCCTGACCGAGATGATGGAAGAGATATTCGAGGTCGGAGACCGTGCCCTGATATTTTCCCAGTTTTCGGAAATGGGCGAGATCATCCAGCGCTATCTGCAGGAAACCTTCGGCCGCGAGGTGCTCTTTCTGCATGGCGGTGTCCCCAAGAAACGGCGGGACCAGATGGTCGAGCGGTTCCAAACGGAGAAAGGCGGGCCGCGGATCTTTATCCTCTCGCTCAAGGCGGGAGGCACGGGGCTCAATCTCACGCAGGCAAACCATGTCTTTCACTTCGATCGCTGGTGGAACCCCGCCGTTGAAAACCAGGCGACCGACCGGGCATTCCGGATCGGGCAGAAGCGAAACGTTCAGGTCCACAAATTCGTCTGCGCCGGGACTCTCGAGGAGAGGATCGACGAAATGATTCAAAACAAGCAGGAGATCTCGGATGACGTGGTGGGAACGGGAGAAGGCTGGCTGACCGAGCTCTCCACGAATGAGCTCAAGAGCCTTTTCGCCCTCGACAAAGAGGCGATGCGAGAGGATTAGCCGGCTGCAGTCCGGCCCAATCGAGGAGTACAATGCTGCTGATAAGCGAATGATTCGCTCTGGTCGTCATTCCGGCGAAAGCCGGAATCCGTGCGCCTGGGAGCAGGCGCGAACAGGGAGGTGCAAGTCCTCCTCCGGGAGATGCCCGCTCCCGGTAGTCAAA
>JALOOX010000159.1 GCA_025454175.1 Syntrophobacteraceae bacterium
CTTCTCCAGCGCAAAGCCGGGCTCTCAGCCATTTGAGTGTGAGGCTGCGGGTATTTAGGTTCAACTCATCATGCCGGCAGTCTTTTGGCCGGCATCCAGGTTCCTTTTGTGGGTTCCGGCTTGAAAGTTGCCGGAATGACGACTCAAGTATTGGACACTCAATTGTGTGGGACTGTATTTGGAGCTAATGGCTCAATTTAGGTCCCGAATGGGCGGGAGAATCCGTCGTGGGCTCGATCTTTCCGGGCGGCAGTCCCGCGCAAGTGGCATCCCTCCTGCGCCGCTTGATTTCGCCGCGGCACACCTCCCAGATGAAGCACTGGGTTCGGTGCTGGCAATAGAGATTGGGGTCAGTGCAGGCGTCGCAGGCTTCGACGCATTCCTGGCAGTAGTGGTACTCATACTTGTTGCAGCGAACGACCGCCGGGCGCTCGGGGTGGAACCGGCACCCGGTGAATTCGGTCTGATTTCGACGGGATTGGTGGTCTTCTTCGTTCATTCCATCATCCAGGGTCATGCTGAAGGCTATCTTCTCACCATGAAGATAAGTCGCGGGAGGGCGGTGCTCGCCTCCCTTGGCCAGGTCTTTGGGGATCATCCACCATCGGAATTGTAAACGTGATTCTCCCTGCGAGCTCGCACGCTCAAAGCTCCCAGGTTTTCAAGGTCTCCATGAGGGAATAGTCGGTCAGGTCATGGTGAATGGGCGTGACGGAGATGCAGTTCTCCGCCAGCACGGTGGAGTCGGCCTCCTCGTGGGGGTCCCCCAGAATGATCGTAAGTCTCCACCGCCCTCATCTTCCCCTGGTGCGTGATCTTCACGCCCCGCACCTGGGAATATGGCACGTTGGGTACGTTGACGTTGAGGGTGACTCCGGGGGGGAGACCCTTGAGCTCCAGGATCCGAAGCAGCCCGGGGATGAATTGGGTGGCCGACGTGAAGTCGGCGGTGTCGAAGGAGTCCATGGAAACCGCGATGGAAGGGACTCCCAGAACCGCCGCCTCCGTGGCTGCCGAGACGGTCCCGGAATAGATCACGTTGACGCCCACGTTGGCTCCGAGGTTGATTCCGGAAACCACCACCTGGGGCGGCGGCTTCATGAGCTCGGTGATGGCGATCTTCACGCAATCGGCCGGCGTGCCGCTGAGAGCGTAGCCGAAAAAGTGCCCGTTTCGCCGGACGGACTTCACCCGCAAGGGGTCCAGGAAAGTGATGGCATGCCCGACGGCGCTCTGCTCCGTCTCGGGAGCCACCACCGTCACTTCGTGCTCCGCGGCGAGGGCGAGGTAAAGCGCCTCGATTCCTTTGGCATAGATGCCGTCGTCATTCGTCAAGAGAATCCGCATCGATCATGCTTTCCGTTCGTTGAGCGAGGAACTGTCTTGCCGCCTCGATTCCGGCCTCGAGGGCCTTTCGGTTCAGGTCCTCGGTGCCGGGGGGAATTCGGGCCAGGACGGCGGCTTCAAGGCTGCCGGGCGCCACCACGTCGGTGAGCTCCACCAGGGCCCCCAGGGCAACAATGTTGGCCACAAGCTCCTTCCCCAGGGTTTCACGGGCAATCCTGGTGAAGGGAAGGGTAAACGCCCGGGTCGTCGGCAGTTGTTTAACCAGGGACGAGTCCACGATCAAGGTCCCGGAAGGCTTCAGGTCGAAAAGATACATGTCGCACGACTTCTGATTCATGGCCAGCAGCAGGTCGGGCTTCACCGCCTTTGGATAGTCGATCTCCTCGTCGCTGATGACCACCTCTGCCTTGCTGGCGCCACCCCGGGCCTCAGGCCCATAGCTCTGGGTCTGGCAAACGTATTTTCCGTCGTAAATACCCGCCGCCTCGGCCAGGATGATCCCCGCCATGATGATGCCCTGCCCCCCCGATCCGCTCAGCCTGATCTCGTATCGATGCATCCGCCCTTCCTGACCTGGGGCCGGTATCATCCGGCCTGTCCTGGACGCTCGCGCGAAGCCGCTGCTTCGGCAGCCTCGCGAATGCGCCGGTACTCCTGGGTGTAAATGGGAAGATCCCGGTCCACGAGCACCCCGATGGTGAACCGCCCCCGCAGCTCCTCCTCGCTCATGGCGCTCGCCCTTTCGACACGAACGGCGGCTTCCTTCTGCCGGCGGAGCATTTCCACGGCGCCCCCGGCCTTGTTCCGCCGTCCATACTGGGTGTGGCAATGGCTGATGACCTCCACCACCGCAAAACCGCGCTTGAGGATGGCCTTCTCAATGAGGTCATCCAGCAGGGATGCATGGTACACCGTGCCGCGGGCCACCATGCCGGCTCCCGCCGTGACGGCCAGCTCAGCGATGGAGAACGCCTGCTCGATGTTGCCGTACAGGGCCGTGGTCGCCAGGGCGCCGTAAGGGGTCGTCGGCGAGTACTGGCCGCCGGTCATTCCGTAGATGCCGTTGTTGACGATGATGGCCGTGAGATTCAGGTTGCGCCGAGCTGCGTGGATGAAGTGATTCCCGCCGATGGCCGTGGCGTCCCCATCCCCCATGATCACGATCACCTGCAGCTTGGGGTTGGCGAGCTTCACGCCGGTGGCGAAGGTGAGGGCCCGGCCGTGGGTGGTATGAAGCGTGTTGAAGTCCACGTAGACGGGCAGCCGACCGGCGCATCCAATCCCGGACACCAGAACGATGTCGTCCTTCTCGAAGCCCGTCCGGTCGATGGCGCGGATGAGGGACCCCAGCAGGATGCCGTTGCCGCAGCCCGGGCACCACACGTGGGGGAACTTCTTGTCGTGGCGCAGATACTTGTGAATGAGCTTGGTGAATTCAGCCATGGGTTGTGGGAGGCCTGTTTCAAGTTTCAAGTTTCAAGT
>JALOOX010000060.1 GCA_025454175.1 Syntrophobacteraceae bacterium
AAGTTTCGCCGGCAGCACCCCATTGGACCGTTTATCGTCGATTTTGTTTGTCTCGATTGTCGCCTCATCGTGGAGCTGGATGGCGGGCAGCACGCTGAAAACGTCGAACAGGACAAAAAAGCGATCGCTTTTCCTGGAGAGCCAGGGGGACAGGATCCTGAGATTTTGGAATAATGAGGTTTTCGAGAAAATGGAGGGGGTGTTGCAGTCTGTGCTGACGGTGCTGAATGAGGCGTCCCCCTCACCCCGACCCTCTCCCCCAAAATCGGGGGAGAGGGGGAAAACAAAAGGCCCGTGAGATCGAATCGAATCTCTTTGTCGTAATGGAGTGTCAGGATGGTACCGTGGAATTGGCTCCACATGAAGAGGCGGTTGTTCCAGTACTGCCGGGCGCAAGCCTTAACCTCTTGCTGGCTCCCAAGCTCGAGCTTGGGAGCCAGCCGATCTGGATGATCATCTCCGCCCGGGCGTACTAGGAGGCTGTCCGACAACTGTCATTTCGAGCGATAGCGAGAAATCCCGCTCGCAGTAACATCTCGACCTTTCGAGATTTCTCTCTTCGCTACGCTCCGTTCGAAATGACAACGAGGTGTTCTCGGACAACCTCCTAGGAACCGGGAACCAGGAACTTTTCAGAGCCGAGGCTCGCTCCCATGTTATCCTTCGCCTCCTTTTACAAATTCGGGCGCTTCCGATTCCGTCCGGGTGTGGCCCGGCCGCACCATGGCGGACCGGAGTCGGGCCAGCCCGACGAGGTGCGAGAGGTGCTCCAGGGACATAGCTCCCCTGAGTCCGGCGTGCGGGCCAAGCTCGTACGGGGCCAGGAGGCCGATCCCTGGGAGCGGGAGGCCGACGGCATCGCCGACCGGGTGGTGAGCATGGGGAGGGCTCCCCAAGGCCCCTGTGCCGGGCCGGAATGCGCCGTCCCGGCCTACGGCGGCGGGGATTTCGGCTCCAGGGATTCAGGGTTGGGAGCGCTCAACGATGCTTCAACAACAGAATCGACCAGGTCCCGGGATGGTGCACTCCCGGGGGAGATGCCCGCCCATGCGCCCGCCGCCGCAAGTCAAATCCGGGCCCTGAGGCAGGGGCGCCCACTCTCCGAAGCCGAAATGGACTATTTCGAGCCCCGATTCGCCGAGGACTTCAGCCGGGTGCGGCTGCACACCGGGGGCGCTGCGGCCGAGGCCGCTCGATCCATGGGCGCCAGGGCGTTCACCCGGGGAAGTCACATCGCTTTCGGCCCCGGGGAATACGGTTCCCATGATTCCGGCCGCCACCTGCTGGCCCATGAGCTGGCCCACGTGATTCAGCAGGGGCGGTCCCGGCGGGCGCCGGCCGTGCAGCATCAACCACAGGCCGCGTGCTCGACCCGGGAGCCCGAAAACTGCCCCACCTTCGAGCAGTGGCTGCTGGCTTTTCGGAATCTGCCGACGTTCCCGTCCCGGGAAGGCTCTCTTCTGCCGGGGGCGGCCCGGGCAAGCTTCGAGGTACTGGGCGAGGGCCCCGCATCCAGGGAGACCACCGCGCCGGCCGCCTCGCGCCCCCCCGCTCCCGTGGGTCGGCCTCTCCTGGGGGAGCGGTTCATCGATCATCCCACGGACGAGTGGGTCCGGCAAAACCTGCCAGCAAACCTGCGACAGACCGCCTACCAGCTTCCGGCCGACTGTGCGGACATCCTGGTGATTCTGCGCCACGTCTACCTTGCGGCCCATCGACGCACCGAAACCTATGGACGGTGGGTCATCGGGGACATCGAGGGAGGTGCCGCCCAGGCACGGGTCGGCGGGGTCATCCGAGAAGCGTTTTCCGGAAACCTCGAGCGGGTGGTCAGCCCCTACAGCGACGCCCAGGGGAGCCCCATCCGGGATTTCGCGCGGCTCGAGCGGCTCCTCCATCCGGGGGACCAGCTGGTGTGGGACCATCACGGCAATGGCCTCGATCGACCCCGCACGGGCGGCCACAGCCAGACCGTCATGGACATTTGCCGGGATGCGTCCGGCGGGATCGATCGAATGCGACTGCTGCAGGGCAACCAGCCCATCAGCGGGAGGCAGGTCCAGGGGATTGTGGACGAGCTCAACCAGGAGCGGCAGGCGGCGGGGCAGCGCCCCCTTTCGGCGGCGCGGGTGGCGGAGCTGCGCAGCCGCGGAGGTCCCCTGCGGTCGGCGCCCGGTCGAAGGATCGAAGTGAGCACCATGGAGCGCGACGAGATGGTGGACGTGGATCTTCCGCGGCCCAGGGGCAGCGCGCGCCAGCCCGTCCGCGTCTGGACCTGGGACGATCCGGACCACACCATCCTGGAGGCGGCCGGCCCTCCGCGGGCGGCCTCCCGCCCCGCAATGCGGCGCATGGGCGGCGTTCGCGCGCGGCGTATTTCCGACTGGATCAGGACATTGGCGGGGGCGAGCCTGGCCAGGCTGCACGGCGTGCTTGAAGCGGCTCTCCACGAGGTCCGGTCCGTCATCGACGGGGGACAGACGGTTTCCACGACCGATGCCTCCACGCTGGGAACCAGCGCGGGCAGCCGGCTGTGGCACTTCGCCCGGGCAGCCGTGAGCCGGCTGGCCGGCTTCGGCCGCCGCAGCGGCGACCTGGAGGGTGGCGACCTCGGCGACCGGGTCCACTTCGACCGCCTCCATCGTCTTCGGGCCATGATCCGGGCATTGGGAGGCATCGAGCCCCCCGCTTACCAGGGCAACCCCCAGGCGGCCGCCAATGTGCGGAGCACCTTCGAGGTCATCGACCGGGATTTCAACCGGTCGGCCCGAGGGGGGGAGGACATCGGCCTTCAGCGGCGGGTGCCGAGGGGAGGCGAGCTGGTGAGACTGATGGTCACCGGCTTCGATCCTTTTCACGCGGGCTTCGTGCCTTCATCCCCCGGGGCGGTTCGCCCGCCGCCGCGGCCCGGCGAGTGGAACCCTTCGGGCGCCGCGGCCATGGCCATGGACGGGACCACCGTCACCCTCGACGGGCGGGACCGCGCCGCCGTGGAGGGTGTGGTGATGCCGGTGAGCGCCGCCCAGTTCGACGAAGGCATCGTCGAGGACATGGCTCGCCGTGCCGGACCCGACCTCGACGGGGTGATCACCGTCAGCGTCGACCCGAACCTTGCCTCCACCGACCCCGTGTCCATCGAACAGTTCGCCGTGGGCGTGCGGGATCCGGGCTCCATCCAGCCGCACCGGATGTTTCCCGTGGAGCGCCCCCGTCTTGCCGGCCTGACGGCCGTGCCCGGCGGCGGCCCCGCCATCCTGGAAACCGGCGTGGACCTCGAGGACATTGCCCGGGGTACGGCCGGCCGGACCCGTCGCAGCCTGCCTGTCGTGCGGCAGCCGACCGTCGATCGGGGCGTCACGTTCCGTTTCGGCAGCCTGGCGGAAGCTCGAAGTGCGGCTGCAGCCCTCGGTCTCGGTCAGACCGTGGTGTCGCCGTTGCTCGAGATCAGCGATGAGACCGCCCTGCGTGAAATCGTCCGCACCATGCAAAGGATCGGGACGGCGCGGGGCGTGACGGCCGACATCCGCTTCAGCGCTTCCGGCCGGCAGTTCCGGGCCACGGTGGTCCGGGGGCCCGGAGGCAGTTTTCTTTCCAACGAGATCGCCTACCGGGTGCAGCGGGAGTTGGGCGGAGCCGCCGGCGGTGCACCCTCGTTTCATGTCCACACACCCCCTGGCGCTCCCATCCCCGAGGATACGAGCACCCGCGCGGCGAGACGGACCAGGACCGGCGCCCTGGGCGCGGCCCGGAACCTGCTTAACACGCTGATCGAGACCCTGCGGCGCATGGTCCGCGCACTGGGGCGCCAGATCCTGGCCCGCCGCGCACAAAGTGGACAGTCCGGCCGGCAGTCCGGTGGGGGGCCATAGGGGCCGCCCCGGACAACAGTGACCCGGGCGCCGCGTCCCGGGAATGCAGAGGTCACCGGAATCGAAGCATGGAAGCTCAAGCCGTTCTTCGGAAAGAGCGCAACAGGAAGCCCGCCGCGCGGCGGCCCCACCCCGGGGTGGAGGGCCAGCACGAAACGGTGGCCGCCCTGCTGCGCCGATCCAACGGAAGGAGCACTCCCGAGATCGGACGCCCTGACGACCACTTCGAACGGGAAGCGGACCGCGTTTCCGAAAGGGTCTTGAAGGTCCTTCAAGCCGGCCCGTCCGCTCCCGATGCCCACCCTTCGGGAAGTGGGCGCGGGAAATCGGTGGGCCACCGTTCGGAGCCCGGTTCCACCTCGGGCTCCAGCTCTCCGAAGGTGCAGTCTCCCTCCCCCGTCGGACCCGCCGGCAGAAAGATCCAGCGGCTCGCCGCAGGCCATGACCAGCGGAGCGACTCGAGACCGGAGAGCCCGGAAGAGTGGCCCGAGGCCGACGAATGGAACGAGGAGAGCCTCGCCGTGGGGCAGAGGCTGGCCGACGAAATCGCCGCCATCCGCCGAGGAGGACGTCCCCTTCCTCGACGGTCGGCTTTTGAAGGCGCGCTGGGCTATGACTTCGGCACCGTCAGGATCCACACCGGCGAACCGGCCGAGAGGGTGGCCCGCATGCTGGGAGCCCGGGCCTTCACCGCCGGCCGTGACATCGCTTTCGGCGCCGGCGAATTCGCCCCGGATACCACAGAAGGCATAAGGCTCATCGCCCACGAGCTGACCCACGTGGTGCAGCAGGGAGCCCACGGGGGCTCCATGGCGTCCGAGGATCGAGGTTCGGCCCCGGGATCATCGGCGGCGGTCTCCGGCGAGCTGACTTCCAGCTCCGCGGCTCCGCGGCTCCAGCCGGGGCTCCTGGATGACGCCGAGGATCTCTGGAACCGGTCCACGGCTGCCGTGGCCGAAACGGCCCGGGACGTGGGCGAGACCGTGGTGAGCGGCGCCGAGTACGTGGGTGGCAAGGTGGCCGGAGGCGCCAGGGCCGTGGTCGACACCGCCGTCGATGCCTACGAAAGTGTCCGGGATCTCGTCATCGGCTATCTCGAGGAGCACGCGCCGGGGCTTCTGGCCTTCCTGCGGGGCGACATCGTCGGTGAGATCAAGCGGCGCATCTTCCAGGGGCTGGATGTCCTGTTCAACGGTTTCGGCCGGCGGATTCAGCGTGAAGGCCTGGTTCCGGCCCTGCGCGGCGTGTTCGGCGAATTCACCGGCTCCGTCTCCCGGATCGCCGCCGACCTGGCCGGCGGAAACTGCAGCTCGCTCTTCGAAGCCGTCCGCACCGTGGCGGCCTTCGGCGAACGGCTCATGGGGCCGGCCTTCGACGGCATACGGGCCCTGCTGAGCGAAGCCGGCGAATTCCTGGGCGGTCTCTGGAACGATTTCGGCGCTCCGGCGGTGGAGATCCTGAGTGACCTCGCGGGCGGGGCCTGGGAGTGGATTTCCAACCAGGCCCAATGGCTCTGGGACCAGACCGCCGGCGTGCGCGGGTGGTTCGCCGGCGCCTGGGCCGAGTTCAAGCGCATCTTCAACCTGGCCTGGGACGGCGCGGGGGACGTCCTCTCCTGGCTGCGCAACAAGGCCCAGGAGGCCTGGGACGCCATCAAGGAAGAGCTGGGGCCTTATCTCCTGCCCCTGCAAATCGCCGCCGGCGTCTTCGCGCTATTCACGCCACTGGGGCCCATCGTGGCCATCGGCGTGGGCGGACCGCTCCTCTGGCAGGGTATCGGCTGGCTCCGCGAGAACTGGGACAACATCGGCATCATCGTGCGGGCCCGGGAAGTCCTCCACCAGCAGATCATCCCCGCCATCCAGTCGGGAATGCAGTGGTTCCAGGGCGTCCTGCAGGCGGCCTCGGACTGGCTGACCTCCATGATGGCGCAAATCACCGCCGCCGTAACCAGCCTCCTGGCTTCCCTCGGCGCCCTGCCCATCCTGGGAGCCCTGTTTCGGGCGGTGACGCGCCTGGCCGACCGGGTCACGGAGGCGGTCAACTGGTTCCTGGATGAGCTGGTCGCCCTCCTGCGCGACCTCAAGCAGATGGCCATCGATTTTCTCACCTTCATCCGCCCCATCGCCATCCTCATCGGCGCCATCCTCATCTTTCCGGTCAACCCGTTCATTCTCACCATGGTGCTGGCCGGCTGGGCGTGGCGCGTCGCCCCCGAATGCGTGAAACCGCCCATCATCGACTTTTTCATCGACTGCGCCATTGCGGTGATCCGGGCCATGCCGGACTTCGCCAATTTCGGCGACGCCTGGCCCCGGGCCAAGAGCTCCATCATCGAGTCGCTGAACACCGCCCGGACCCGACCCATGGAGGAAAAGGTCGCCATGTCCAACCGGGTGGCCCGGATGATGACCGGCGAGGACTTCTCCTGGATCGGCAACCTCATCGCCGCCGCGCGCCAGATGCCCGATCACCTGCAGGGTCAGCTCGAGGAGGAAGTGATCGGAATGGATCTGAACCAGCCTCTGCCCTTCGAACCGGGAGCGGCTCCATCAAGGACCGGCGGTGAAGAAGCTGTTTCGACGCCCTCAGGCGGACCCGCCGTCCCCGATCTCTTCAGCGGTCTCGAAGAGGACATCGTGGTCGATCGCGTGGCCGACGCCGCCTTCGATCCCGATTTTGTTCACGGGCTCGACCTGCCCGAGGGTGGAGCCATGGAATTCCCCAACGAAGGGGCCGGAGAGTGGTCGACCATCGAGGCCATGATCGCCGAGGCCCAAGCAGGAGGTTTGGACGCAGAAGACCTGGAAGAGGCCTCATTGCCCACCGCGGAGACAGAACCCCTCACCGTGGATGAGCAGCTGCAGCGCTTGATGGACCAGCCCCTGGATCTCAGCTGCGATAACGAGGCGAGGGAGGAGCCGGCAGCGCCAGGAGAGGTGCCGCTCGAAGCGCAGGTCGGCCCCCTCACCCGGTCCCAGAGGGGCCGCTTCCTGCTGAACCAGATGAAGAAGGGGGTGGCGAAATGGTTCGACTGCAACAAACATTGGCTGGTGCCGACGCTCATCGCGGTGGCCATCGCACTCATTGCGGTGATCATCCTCACCGAAGGGGCGGCGATCCCGGTGCTGGCCCAGATCATGGAGATCATCGGCGCGGTGCTCATCGGTGTAGCGATGGTGCGCATTGCCTACTACGTGGGCCGGTATGTAGCGCTGGCGATGGTCGGTGAAATCACCGATGCTGCCAAGAGCCTGGCCCGGGGACTGGCGGCGGGCGCGGTGGAGCTGGTCTTTGCCCTGCTGTTCAGCGCGGCGGCGATCCTCAAGTCCATCAAGGCCTCGGTCCAGGCAGGCATACGGGCGGCCCGGGGCAGTGCCGGCCGCGCCATGCGCCATGCAGCCGTGAGCCTGTCCCGGAAGGCAGCCAGGGCTGCCGTCCGGCCTTTTGCAGGGGCTGGAAGAGCCGCAGGCGGATTGCGGGCAACCGCCAGGGAGGCGTTGGAGATCGGGGCGGGCAACGTGCGCCGCATTGCCGGGGCCACCCTGCGAAATGGACGGATCATCCTGGACGGCATCGGCGACGGGATCGGTCGCGGCATCCGGTCGCTCCGCGACCTGGCGTCACGCCTCAGCAACCGTTTTCGTTTCAGGCGATTCCGCATTCGGCGACTCATGCGTCGGATTCGCCTGGAAGGGTACATCAATCCCTGGATCCTTCTGGCCGACAGCGAGGATCCCGTTTACATGAGCTTCGCGGGCGAGGGACGCGCTCGCCCGCAGCTCGGCCAGCGGGTGCGTGTTGGAGGACGCCACGGTTTTGTGGTCGGCGTCCACGAGGATCCCAGCGCTTTTGTCCGCGAGCTTATGGGCGCATCGCCCGAGGAGGTGCGTGACCTTTTCCGCCGTTTATACAACATCCGCGGTTCCGCCGACGACGCCCTCCGCCTGAGGGCGCGGCTCATGAACAATCGCGAGAGCACGGCTCAGCTGCGCCGCGGCATTGTCGGTCTTCAGCCGCCTTTTTATCAGGCGCATCACATCGCTCCGCGCGAACTGCGAAACAACCCGGTCCTCAGAAATTTCCTGGACGACATCGGATTCGAATTCGAGAATGGGCTTCGTAACGGGGTCATGCTCCCACCCGACGCCGCCATGCGCTCGGGAGCCTGGCACGGCGCAGCCATTCATTTGGGCTCGCACCCCAACTACACAACCCGAATGGCGTCGAGGTTCGACAGCATTCGCATGCAGTACGAAATGGGGAACCTGACCCGGCAGGAAGCTTTGAACAACGTGCACACATTGCTGGCGAATACGCGAAATCGCCTGATGAACGGAACGGAGCTGCTGAATTGACAAAGCGGGCTGGCGTGGAAGCGATTTACGAGATCGTTGCCTTCGGGGATGAAAAGGACGTATTTGTCGAAGGCATGGAAGGGGCCGAGCCTTTTTCCGGCTACTACAGGGGGGAGCCCCTGGAGGCGCCGGCTGTCCAGCCCCGGTTGCTTTATCGGCGTCAAGCGGCCAGGAAGACGGATTTTCTTCTGGGCATCCAGGTCTTCCCCGTGGTGTCGCAGCGCTTTCGTGAAGTTGTCGAGTCTGTTGAGCGGGAATTCGTGCAGTTCTTCCCGGTGAACCTCGTTTGCCGCGAGACGGGCACCGTCAACTTGAGCTACTTCTTCATGAACATCCTGGACAACCTGGAGGCCTTCGACTGGGAGCGCTCCATCTACACAGAAATGGCCGGCGCCAAAGCCGTCCTCGAGGCCGAGAAGATCTGCCTGCAAGGGCAGTCGGTGGGCACCCGACAGATCTTCAGGGTGAATGGGATCCTGGTCCACCTGTTTGTCGGAAGCAGGATGCAAAGAGCCATGCAAGCGGCCGGTCTGACTGGCTTCCTCATGACTCAGGTGGAATGTTCGTAGCCAGGCATCACCGCCATGATCGTAACGAAAGCAGGAAATCCTGGAGCTCCCTGACCGGTACGGCTCTCGCACCGTAGAAGCCCTCAGTCCCCATATCGGGCCTCATATCCTCCGGGAGGTGGAGTAAGCCGACCTCTCCGGGGCGCCTGTTGGCTGTCTGAACGAACTGGTCGGCCCACTCATCGATGATGACGTTGGCCTCTCCATACCAGGTGAGGGCCCTCGGGTTGACGGGAGCGATCTTTCCCTGCTCCCGGTCGGCGGCCATGGTCAGCACAACGCCCGTGCCCGCCCGTATCTTCGATTCTGGCTTCGAAGGCTCACGTCAAAAGACAAATTCAACCCGTTTTTCGATCCTTTCCGAAACCTGGCCGCCGAGCTTCGCCAGCTCTTCCCTGGCCATCTTGCTCGCCGTGCCGATGATCCACACTTCGAATTTCTTCGCGCCGGGGTTGGCAGCCTTGTAGGCGGACACCGCCGCCGGGACCCGCTGGCTGGCCCGCTCGGTCCAGATCGCCGCATCGAGGGGAAGGGGAATGAGGGCGACCCCGCTGGCTGCCCTGGCAAAGACGAGGGGTCCGAAAGCGCTGATGTCCTTGATGGGGGACACTTTGGAATGGTAGCCCCTCAGGGTTTCGGCAATCTGCATGAAGAAGTTCGCCGACTCCTCGTCGTCGGCCGTGAGCGCCTGCTGTATGAAGAGATCGCGCCCCCTGGCGCCCGAAAGGGTCTCCAGGGACTGGACGATCACCGTGTCATGGGTGGCGGTGTAGGCCTGGTGGTCCAGGAACTGTGATGCGAGCCCGGGCGCAACCCCCATGGCCTCCAGCTTCTGCTGGTTGATCTCGCGCAGCCTTTGGGGCGGATAGTCCCGGAGCAGGTCGGTGAGCTGCTGGGAGACCCTCGTCACGGAGACGGCGGCCACGGCGGGGCCACCTACGGGGGCCAGGGCCACCGAAAGCGACAGGGAGCCCATGGCGGTGGCCCATGCCAAGCTGTTGAGCTCCTTCTGGAGAACACTGTTGCTGGAGTAGACATCCACTCCCAGCTTGGAAGCCAGCATCCGCTTGTTGGAGGACACCGCCAGAGCCTGTTCGACCTTGCTGTCTTCTCCCGGGCCCGCCGTCGTTGTGAGCCCCGTCTTGACGTTTCCAAACAGGCGGGCAACCCCCTTGGGAATCCCGCTCACGGTATCCACCGGGTCCGTGAGCAGGTTGGCGCCGAACTCGATGGGCTGAGAGGCTGCATGCTTGAGACCTTGCAGATAGGCGTCGCTCTTCTTGACTTCCCTCAACTGGGCGATGGCTCCGATCTCCCGGACCAGCTTGCGCAGGGCCATATGGCCCGTGACCTCGAAGACCCCGAAGTCGGAATCCACCACGAAGTGGTGCATGTATCCGTAGGACACCACGGCGTCGCGGACCCGATGATGCGGGCCGGAAAGGAGCTGAGGCGGCAGGATGCTCGACGCCTGGTATTTTCCGGGGGATTCGAACCTGGGCGCCGCCGCCGCGGCTGCCGCCGGCCGGGCAGGAGCCTGGAACAGGGCCAGGGTTATTGCTGAGACCATCAAGAACATCCATGACCGATTGAAGACTGAACCCCGAATGACCATTGTCGCCTCCTTTGCGTCCGTGAGCTCCTTGTGTTCACCTGTATTCATATTCAACCTACAGGGTTCCATGTCGAGAAGATATTGGACCTTGGTCCAATAACGTGGGATAAGCATGACAATTTGAAGCGGCCGCCTTTGATGGTGGTGGACTATTCAGGTTTCGAGACCTTCTCCTATTGGACCAAAGTCCAATTGCGCTTGATGCTGTATCCTGGTTAACTGCCAGCCGGAGTCGTAGAGAGATCACCACGAATCATGGACCCTGTCAATGGGCCATTCAAGAGAGGGGGAGCGACGTGAAGGGAAAGTGGATTTCAATCCTTGCATGGGCTGCCTTCATGACGGTTCAACCCGCATGGGCGCAGGAAAAGCCGGCGGCAACCCCGCCGCCGCCCGAAGTGGAAGTCATGACGGTCATCCAGAAGGACCTCCCGGTGTTCAAGGAGTGGGTGGCTTCCACGGACGGCCTGGTGAATGCCGTCATCCAGGCCCAGGTCCAGGGTTACCTCATCAGGCAGAACTACAAGGAGGGGGATTTCGTCCGGAAGGGGACCCTCCTTTTCGAGATCGACCCGCGTCCCTTCCAGGCGGGCCTGGATGAGGCCAGGGCCGCCCTGGCCAAGTACGAAGCCGTGCTCACGACACGCCAGGCCACCCTCAAGCGCATCCTGCCCCTGGCCAAGGCCAACGCCGTGAGCCAGAAGGACAAGGACGACGCGGTTGGCTCGGTCCAGGCGGCCGAGGCCGAGGTGCTGCAGGCCAGGGCCAATTACAGGAAGAAGGCTCTCGACCTGGAATTCACGAAAATCACCTCTCCCATCGACGGCATCGCTGGACTTGCCAACGCCCAGATCGGCGATCTCGTGGGGACGCCCCAGAGCAAGCCCCTGACCACCATCTCCACGGTGGACCCCATCAAGGTGTACGTCTCCCTCAGTGAAACCGAGTACCTGCAGCTGGCCCCGGAAGCGAAGGAGAGGGCATCCTCGGGCGGCGCCCACATGCCTCTCGAGCTCATCCTGGCGGACGGCTCCACCTGGAAGCACCAGGGGCGCTTCGCCTACGCGGACCGCCAGGTGGATCCCCAGACGGGCACTCTCAAGGTAGCGACCACCTTTCCCAACCCGGACAACTTCCTGCGTCCCGGCCAGTACGCCAGGATTCGGGCCGTCATCAAGCAGGAGGCGGGGGCTCTCCTGGTGCCGCAGCGAGCCGTCTCCGAGCTCCAGGGGCGCTACCAGGTGGCCGTGGTGGACGCGGACAACGTGGTGCAGCTGCGGACCGTCAAGGTGGGCGAGCGCTCGGAAAACCTCTGGGTCATCACCGAGGGGCTCAAGCCCGGGGAAAGGATCGTCTCCGAGGGCCTTCAGAAAGTCAAGGACGGCCTGAAGGTGACGCCGAAGGTGAAATAAGCTGTTAGCGATTAGCTTTTAGCTGAATGCTCAGAAACGAAAGGCGGTCCCTCCATGGCAAAGTTCTTCGTCAACCGGCCCATCGTGGCCATCGTCATCGCCATCATCACGGTGATCGTCGGGATGGTGTCCATTCTGGGGCTGCCCATCGCGCAGTATCCGGACATCGTCCCGCCCGAGATCGTCATCAACACCACCTACACCGGAGCGGACGCCCAGACGGTCGAGCAGTCCGTTGCGACCCCCATCGAGCAGGAGATGAGCGGGGTCGACAACATGAATTACATGTACTCGCTCAACGCCAACAACGGGGAGCTCAAGCTGTACGTGAACTTCGACGTGGCGACGGACCCGAACATCGACCAGGTGCTGGCCCAGATGCGAAAGAGCCAGGCCGACTCGAAGCTCCCCGCCGAGGTGCGCGACTACGGGGTCACGGTCAAAAAATCCACCTCGTCGCCCCTCATGCTGGTCTCGCTTTTCTCCCCCAACGATACCTACGATGCGACATTTCTCGCCAACTACGCCTACATCAACCTGAACGACCAGCTGACGCGCGTCCCCGGCATCGCGAGCGTCACGGTCTTTGGTGCGGGCCAGTACGCCATGCGGCTGTGGGTGAGGCCCGACGTTCTGGCCAAGCTCAACATCACGATTCCAGAGCTCGTGGACGCGGTCAAAAAACAGAACACGGTGAACCCGGCGGGCCAGGTAGGCGCGGAGCCCGCGCCACCGGGGCAGGAGTATACCTACGCCATCCGGGCCCAGGGAAGGCTCGAGACTCCGGAGGAGTTCGGCCGGATCGTGGTCAGGGCGAATCCCGACGGGTCGCTGGTGCGCCTGAGCGATGTAGCCAGACTCGAGCTCGGCTCCCAGACCTATGCCATGAACGGACGGCTCAACGGGAAAGCGTCCGCCGTCCTGGCTCTCTACCAGCTTCCGGGAACCAACGCCATCCAGGCCGTGGACGGTGTGAAGAAGCTCATGGAGGAAGTGAAGCAGACGTCATTTCCCTCGGATCTGGACTACACCGTTTCCCTCGACACCACCCAGGCCGTTCGGGAGGGGATCAAGGAGATCCTCCACACCCTCGTTGAAGCCCTGGTCCTCGTCATCATCGTGGTGTTCATCTTCCTCCAGGGATGGCGGGCCACGCTCATTCCGGCTCTCGCGGTTCCGGTCTCCCTCATCGGAACTTTCATGTTCTTCCCCATGATCGGCTTCTCCATCAACACCATCGCGCTCATGGGCCTGGTGCTCGCCATCGGCCTCGTGGTGGACGACGCCATCGTGGTGGTGGAGGCGGTGGAGCATCACATCGAGCACGGGCTGTCGCCCAAGGAGGCGACCCTCAAGGCCATGGAGGAGGTCTCGGGACCCGTGGTGGCCATCGCCCTGGTCCTTTCGGCCGTTTTTCTGCCGACGGTTTTCATCCCGGGCATCACGGGCAAGCTCTACCAGCAGTTTGCCCTCACCATCGCCATTTCGGTCCTGATTTCGGCCTTCAACGCCCTGACCCTGAGCCCGGCGCTCTCGGCCCTGATCCTGAAGCCCAAAAAGCAGGCCCGGGGCCCCCTCGGCGCCTTCTACCGGGGGTTCAACAACGTCTTCGGAAAGGCCACCAATGGCTATGTGAAGCTCTCCGGCTTCTTCATCCGGAAGTTCGCCATCAGCCTGATTCTCCTCCTGGTCTTCACCGGGGCGACGGGGCTCCTCGGAGGCCGGGTGCCCGGCGGCTTTCTCCCGGAGGAGGACCAGGGTTATTTGTACGCCGGCGTGCAGCTCCCCAACGCAGCCTCGCTCCAGCGGACCGATGAAGCCTGCCGCGAGCTCGAGAAGATCATCATGGAGACCCCGGGCGTCAAATACTGCACGACCGTCGTGGGCTACAGCATGCTCTCGGGCGTCTCCAACACCTACAGCGGCTTCTTCTTCATCACCTTGAAGCCCTGGCATGAGCGCAAGAAGCCCGAGGAAAAATACGGGGCCATCATGGCGAGCCTCAACCGGCGGTTGAGCGGGCTGCCCCAGGGGACGGCCTTCGCCTTCTCGCCCCCGGCCATTCCGGGGATCGGGACCTCGGGAGGAGTCACGTTCCTGCTGCAGGACCGTGCGGGCAAGGACATCCCCTTCCTGTGGGAGAACACGCAGAAGTTCCTGGCGGCCGCGTCCAAACGGCCGGAGATCGCACGGGCGACCACGACCTTTCTGCCGACGGTCCCGCAGATCTTCGTGGATGTGGAGCGCGACAAGGTCTTGAAGCAGGGCGTTGACCTGAAGGACGTGTATGGAACGCTCCAGGCCTTCATGGGAGGGTATTTCATCAACTATTTCAATCGATTCGGACGCCAGTGGCAGGTGTACCTGCAGGCCGAGGGGGAATACCGCACCGAAGCCGAGCAGCTGGGGCAGTTCTATGTGAGGAATGAGAGTGGTGGGTCCGTTCCGCTCTCGACGCTCATCCGGTTCGAGGACCGCTCGGGCCCCGAGTTCACCATGCGCTACAACCTCTACCGTTCGGCCCAGATCAACGCCACCCCCGCACCGGGGTTCAGCTCGGCCCAGGCCATGCGGGCCCTGGAGGAGGTATTCAGGCAGAACATGCCGCGGGAGATGGGCTACGACTACCTCGGCATGTCGTTCCAGGAAAAGAAGGCCCAGGAGGGAGTGCCGATATCGGTGATCTTTGCCCTGTCCCTCATCTTCGTATTTCTGATCCTCGCCGCCCAGTACGAGAGCTGGTCTCTTCCCTTCAGCGTGCTTCTCGTGACTCCCGTGGCCATATTCGGAGCTTTCGCCGGCATATTCGTCCGCCAGCTGGAGTTCAATCTCTACGCCCAGATCGGGCTCATCATGCTCATCGGGCTCTCGGCCAAGAACGCCATTCTCATTGTGGAGTTCGCCAAAGTCGAGCTCGAAAAGGGAAAGAGCATCATGGATGCGGCCCTCGAGGGAGCGCGGCTGCGGCTGCGCCCCATCCTGATGACGAGCTTCGCCTTCATCCTGGGCTGCGTGCCGCTGGCCATCGCTTCGGGGGCCGGGGCCATCGCCCGGCAGGTCATGGGTATCGGCGTCATCGGCGGCATGCTCGCCGCGTCATTCATCGCCATCTTTCTCATTCCGGTGACCTTTTACGTGGTGGAGCGCATGGCCCACCGCGGGGAGTCGCCTGGTGGACACACGGGGGGAGCGGTTCAACATGTTGCGGAGAACGAGGAGAAGGGAGGGGAGCATGCGTAACCAGGTTCTCGCCTGTGTGCTTGCGGCGCTGCTTTCTGGCTGTGCCGTGGGACCGGACTACAGGCGCCCCGCGGTGGATGTGCCGGCGGGCTGGCGCTTCGAGGCAACGGAAGGGAGGGAGGTCGCCAACACGGCCTGGTGGGAGCAGTTCCAGGATCCCGTTTTGAATGAGCTGGTCGAGATCGCCCTCGAGGAGAACAAGGACCTTCGCATCGCGACGGCCAGGATCGAGGAGTTTGCGGGCCGCTATGTCACCACGCGCGGCAACCTCTTCCCCCAGGTGGGAGCGGGCGCCACCTTTGCCCGGCAGCGGGTGAGCCAGGATGGCCTCAGTCCCATCCCGTCGGTCCGGGCGACCTTCGACACCTATGACGTGTTTCTGAACGGAAGCTGGGAGATCGACTTCTTCGGGAGGCTGCGGCGCGCCACCGAGGCTGCCCGGGCGGATCTCCTCGCCACCGAGGAGGCCCGAAGGGTCGTGGTCCTGACGCTCGTCTCGTCCGTGGCGGCAACCTATGTGGATCTCCTGACCCTCGACAAGCAGCTCGAAATCACCAGGAAAACCGCCGAAGGCCGCAAGAAGAGCTTCGACATCTTCCAGATGCGCTTCGATGGGGGCGTGGTCTCGGAGGTGGTGCTCAGCCAGTCCGATGCCGAGTACCGGGACGCCCTGTCGAGGATTCCGGAAATCGAGCGGGCCATCGTCCAGACGGAAAATGCGCTGAGCATCCTTCTCGGCCAAAACCCGGGCGACATCGTGCGGGGCCGTCACCTGGACGAGCTGGGCATGCCCGGCGTGCCGGAGGGTCTTCCGTCGGATCTCCTGGAACGGCGCCCCGACATCCGCCAGGCCGAGCAGAACCTGATCGCGGCCAACGCCCGCATCGGAGAGGCCAGGGCCCTTTACTTCCCGACGATTTCCCTCACCGGGCTTCTCGGCTACTCCAGCACCGACCTCTCCAATCTTTTCATGGGCTCCACCAAGGTCTGGAGCCTGGCGGCGCCGCTCGCCATGCCGATCTTCACGGCAGGCCGCATCGAAGGGCAGGTGAAGGCCGCCGAAGCCTTCCAGCAGCAGACCCTTTACGCGTATCAGGCGGCCATCCAGAACGGGTTCCGCGAGGTGGAGGACGCCCTGGTGGACCGGGTGAAGTTCCAGGAGCAGATGCAGGCCCTGGGCGACCAGATCGACGCCCTGCGCACTTATGCCCGCCTGTCCATGCTGCGCTTCGACGAAGGCTATGCGAGCTACATCGAGGTGACCGACGCCGAGAGGAGCCTCTTCAACGCGGAGCTCAACGCCACGGCGGTCCAGGGGAATGTCCTGAACGCCTACATCAACCTCTACAAGTCCATGGGGGGCGGATGGGTGGAAGCCGCCGAGCAGGGCGTGCTTACCGGTGCCGAGACTGGGGGAGTCCCCGCCGCGGAAGTCGCGAGGAAAGCCCCATCCGCAAGCTGAGGCATGACGGGAGGGCAATCCCGCCCTGCCGGCTCATCGAGCGGAGCGGGCAAGTCATCCAGGGAGGCGGGTCCGAAGGACCCAAGCCGGTCTCGGGCCCGAATTCCAGAACCTGAAATCCGAAACTTGAGAGCTTTTTATGGAACGATGCAGAGAGGGCAAGACAAGATGAAACGTGATCGGGGAATCCGGCCGGCATTGGCGCTTCTGGCTCTGATTCTGGCAGCGGGCTGTCAGACTGCAACCATGGCTGACAGGACGGCGGCATCCAAAGGGTCTTCGGAGGCCGATCCACTCGGCAGGACGATCCTTGGGGAGACCACCTGGCCAAAGTGGCAGGCGGAGACGGGATGGGAGGCGGCGGACTGGTATCGGGTCCAGCCCGACAAGGCCGCCTCACTCAAGACGCTTCAGAATGAAGCACAAGCTGACTTCCTGATCTTTGGGGGCTCCTGGTGCAAGGACACCCTTCAGCAGCTGGGCATGATCATGGCGATCCTGGAGCAGGCCGAAGTCCCGGCTGAACGGGTCAGGCTTTTTGGAGTCGACCGATCCAAGAAAGAGCCATCGGGCACCGCCGCTGGATATGCCGTCCAGAGGGTCCCGACCCTGGTGATCCTTTCCGGCTCCGGAGAAATGGGCCGAATCGTCGAGTATCCGAAGGCGACCTGGGAAGACGACATGATCCGGATCCTGGCGAAGCAGTGAAAATGCGTGCCGCATGAGCCTGATCCATGACCTCCGACAGCGGCTGATTCGAAGCCCGATATCGTTCTGGTCCGCGGACGCCGGTCTGTCGGCTCTCCTCGTTTCACTGACGCTATACATTTTCATCATCAGTCCGCTTTCGAAGCACTACAACACGGGGACGGTCCTCGATGTGCTGTTCATGTTGGTGCTCCTTTCGGGAGTCGTCAGTGCGTCTCCCGGCGCCCGCCCGAGGCGGCTCATGCTGCTGGCCGCCATTCCCGCCGCCGTGCTCCGCTGGGTTTCCTTCGCACCCACTCAGACCGGCCTGCTGGCCTTGCAGCATGGGTGCAGCGCACTGTTCTTTGGAATGATCGTTCTCGCGCTCCTGGTGCGGGTTTTCGAGCGAGGACCGAAGACGGGACATCGGGTACTGGGCGCCGTTGCCGTCTACCTCATGCAGGGGCTCATGTGGGCAGCGCTCTACCAGCTGGTGGAGGTGATTCTGCCAGGGGCTTTTCAGCTGCCCTCATCCCCCAGCGGACTTCCCCCATCAGCGGCGGCAAGGCAAAGCACTTTCATTTACTTCAGCTTCGTGACGCTCACCACGGTGGGCTATGGCGATGTCCTGCCCGTGGCCCCATTCGCCAGGAGCCTCGCCATGATGGAGGCCCTGTCGGGGCAGCTGTTTCCGGCTGTCCTCATCGCGCGAATCGTGGCTCTTCAGGTGAGCGAGGTGAAATGATCACGGAATGGTTTTTGGCGGGCTCATGGCTTGGACAAACGGTCCCTCGGACGAACCGCTCCGGCAATCAGTGTCGGTAATTTGAAGAAAGGGAACGAAGCATGTCTGTGAGATTCGATCTGCCACGTGTTCTTTTTTGTGCCGTCGCCATGGCCGCCCTGCTCGCCAGTGGCTGCGGCACCCTGCCACGACTGCCCGCGGTACCCCACGAGCGCCTGGGGGAGGCCGTCATCCCCGGTATTCCCGATGCTCGCATCCACTCGGATTTCGCCGAGACCGATTTCGCCCGCATGGGTCAGGAGGCTTTCGAACGCGAAAAGGCCTTCCTGGCTGCCTCGGGTCATCGGGGCCCGCTGCCTCCGGTTTCCTTCCTCGCCGTCTCCGGCGGAGGAGATGACGGGGCTTTCGGCGCCGGATTGCTGGTTGGATGGACCGCGGCGGGAGATCGTCCCGAATTCAAAGCCGTCACCGGCATCAGCACGGGGGCCCTCATCGCCCCCTTCGCCTTTCTGGGTCCCGATTATGACCATGTCCTCAGGCACGTTTACACGAACGTGTCCAGGAAGGACATCTTCAAGCCCCGCAATCTCCTGACGATTCCCTTCAAGGATGCCGCGGCGGACACGACACCCCTCTGGAGCCTGCTCAGCCTTTATGTGGACCAGAAGATGCTGGATGCCGTCGCGGCCGAGTATCGCAAGGGTCGGCTCCTGCTCATCGGAACGACGGATCTCGATTCACGGAAGGGCGTCATCTGGAACATGGGGCAGATCGCCGCCAGCGGGGCTCCCCAAGCCCTCGATCTTTTCAGAAAGATCATGCTGGCTTCGGCGTCCATCCCCGGGGCTTTTCCGCCGGTGCTCATGGACGTCGAGGTCAATGGGAAAGCACATCAGGAAATGCACGTGGATGGCGGCACCGTCGCCCAGGTCTTCATTTACCCGCCGTCATTCAAGCTGGGCGAGATGGCGCGGGACACACAGGCCCAACGCGAGAGAACGGTCTACATTATCCGCAATGCCCGTTTGGATCCGCAATGGACCGAAGTGCAACGGCGCACCCTCTCCATCATCGGGAGGGCCATCTCCTCCCTCATTCAGAACCAGGGGAGGGGGGACCTGGTGGGCATCTATTATCTCTCCCAGCGGGACGGGCTCGATTTCAACCTGGCATACATTCCACCGACCTTCAACGAGCCCCACCTGGAGGATTTCGACATGGTGTACATGCGCAAGCTCTTCAACGTGGGCTACGAAATGGCCGTCGCCGGCTACCCCTGGGAAAACGCGCCCCCGGTCCTGAATCTGTCCAGCGGTGAGGGCTCTGGACGCAAAAATGACCGGGCACCATAAGGACGGACAATGCGAGCGAAGTCTCCGGATTCCTCCCGGCGTCGAGAGGATACAGGAGCTTTCCCGGAACTGAAACGATCGTCCCTCACTACCCTTCTCCTTTCTTTCCGTGATATAAGGACGGAATCGTCATGCTTTCCTGTGGGATTTGACAGGCGGGTCGACAACGTCGAGGCGAAGGGTTTGGGGGGATCTTCTTGGCTCAAGGTCGACAGAACAGCATTTGGCGGCGGCACCGGCCGGAGTGCGACATCTTCAGAGGCCGTGCGCATTGGCTCCTCAAGTCTCTTGCATGCCTTGCCATCGTTGCGGTTTGCGTCGCCGTCTCCTGCAGTGCCCGGGCATCGGGGGCTGAAAAGCGAGTCCTGATCCTTTTTCCCTATGAGAACAACTTTCCGGGGTTCTTTTATTTCGATAACAACCTTCGATCCGTCCTGAGGGCTTCTCCGTCGTTCTTTTTCGACTTCTACGCCGAGAGCATGGACCTGCTCCGCTTTCCCGATGAGCTCTACTTTGAGGACCTCGTGCACCTTTACCGGCAGAAGTATGCCGGGCGGAATATCGACCTGATCATTGCCGTCCTGGGTCCCGCGCTTGATTTTCTTGCCAAATACAAGGACGAGCTCTTCCCCGGCACACCTGTGCTGTATGTGGACATCGACAATCGGCTCCTCGATGGCAGCTTGCTGCTCAGTCCCGGAGCGGTCGTGACGGGAAGGTTCGACTTCGAAGGCACCCTGGATGTTGCGCTGGGGCTTCACCCCGATGTTCGCGACGTGTTCGTCGTCTCAGGGGAGTCCGACGTCGACCGCGCGATGGAAAAGCTGGCTGCAGAAGCATTTCAGAGCTTTGGAGACCGGGTCAGGCTCCACTCTCTTCGCGGGCTTCCCATGGAGAGACTCCTCCAGAAGGTGTCCGGATTGCCCGAGCCGTCCATCGTTTTTTTTGTGACTATTTTCAAGGACACCGACGGGAAGACCTTTCTATCCCCTCAGGCCGCCTCGATGATATCCGAAAAATCGAATGTGCCGGTCTACGGCATGTCGGAATACTTGGTGGGGGCGGGAATTGTCGGTGGGCGTGTATACAGCTTTGAAAGGCTTGGGGAAAAGACCGCCCAATCGGCGCTGCGTCTTCTGTCCGGAGAAAGACCCGATGAAATCCCAATGCTGGAGGAAAGGGCGGACCGGGTCATCTTCGACTGGCGCCAGCTCAAGCGCTGGGGGATCAGCGAGGCAAGCCTCCCCCCCGGCAGCATCATCCGGAACAGGGACTTCTCGGCTTGGGAGGCATACAGGCCGCAGATCCTGGGGATTGGGTCGGTCCTGATCCTGCAAAGCTTCCTCATCGGCGCACTTGTTCACAACCTGAGGAAGCGACGGCAGGCGAGCCAGGCCCTGATCCGCGGCGAGGAGCGGCTTCGGAGAGCTGCGGACGAGTGGAAGACGACTTTCGACAGCATTCCGGAACAGATCATGGTGCTGGACCGCGGCCTTCGAGTCGTCCGGGCCAATCAGGCGGCGGTTTCCTTCCTGGATCTCCCCCTCGAACGAATACTCGGGAACAACTGTTGCTCCCTGCTTTGCGGCAAGGAGAAGCCCTCCAAGGAATGCCCGCTTGAAGAGATGTTGAAGACCAAAAGGCACGCGGAGAGAGAAGTCCACGATGATGAAAAGGATAGCTCGCTCCTGTTTTCGGTGGACCCCATTCTTGATGGAACCGGTGAGATCGAGGGAATCATTCATACCACACGGGACATCACCCAGCGACGACGGGCCGAGGCGGAGGCTCACCGGCAGATGACGGAGCTGGCCCACGTGACGCGGGTCGCCACGATGGGAGAGCTGGCCACATCCCTGGCCCATGAAATCAACCAGCCCCTCACGGCCATCCTCGCCAATGCCCAGGCCGCCCAACGATTCCTGTCGACAGCCGAGCCGGACCTGGAGGAGGTCAGGGAGATACTGGCGGATATTGTCTCGGATGACAAAAGGGTCAGCGAGGTGATCCGTAGAATGCGCGCCCTTCTGAAAAAACAGACCGCTTCCTCCGAAGAGCTCGACCTGAACGAAACCGTCATGGAGTGCGTCGCCCTCGTGCGAAGCGCTTCCCTCCTTGAAGGACTGGTCGTCACCGCCGAGACGAATGGCGGTCCCATCCTGGTCCGGGGGGACCGCGTGCAGTTGCAGCAGGTGCTCTTCAACCTGATGGTGAACGGGGCCGGAGCCATGAACAGCGCGTCTCGCACCTTGAGAAGGATTCTCCTCAAAACGGAGATGGTGGACGACCGGATGGCCAGGGTCTCGGTTTCGGACTCGGGCACAGGCATCGACGAGCGCAACGTGGACCGTCTCTTCGAGCCGTTCTTCACCACGAAGCCCGAGGGAATGGGTATGGGGCTTTCCATAAGCCGGACCATCATCAGGGCCCATGGCGGAGAGATGGGAGCCGCCAACAACCCCGGCGGCGGCGCCACGTTCACCTTCACCCTGCCCATATGCCGGGAAGGAGGGATGGACGGCGGGGAAGCAGGTGGTCAGGTTGGCCGATGACGGGATGAAGGACCCGCGATCTTGGACTCCATCTCAACAGGTCTCCGAAGAGCTGATCCCCAGCTTATCGGCGATGCGGACCAGGTCCGCCAGGGAGTCGGCGCCGAGCTTCCGCATGACGCGGGCTCGGTGCACCTTGACGGTTTTTTCGGTGGTCCCGAGGTCGAAAGCGATCTGCTTGTTCAGCATACCGGTGACGACAAGACTGAAGACTTCATATTCACGCGGAGTAAGGTCCTTCAGACGCGCACGGAGCTCCTGAAGCTGCCATCGCTCCCGCATGACCTGCCGGTCCCGGGCGACAGCCCGGGAAATGACATCCAGGAGATCCTCGTCCAGAAAAGGCTTCTGGAGAAAATCCACCGCGCCGGCTTTCATGGCCCGCACACTCATGGGCACCGTCCCATGACCGGTGATGAAGATCACGGGAAGTGCGATGCCCCTGGCGGCCAGACGCTCCTGCAGCTCGAGCCCCCCCAGTGTGGGCATCTCGACATCGAGGATGAGGCAGCCCGGCAGCTCCCGATGCTGAAAATCCAGGAACTCCTCGGCGGACGAGAAGGTCTCGACCTCATAGCCCGCCGATCGGACCAGTCGCCCCAGGGCTTTCAGTACGGAGGGATCGTCATCCACCACGTACACCACCGGTTTTTCATCGGTCTTCACAACAAGTCGCCTCTCCCTGCTGGAATCCATATGCTCAGGTTCTGGGACGCTGTCCGAGAACACGTTCTTGTCATTTCGAACGGAGCGTAGCGGAGAGAGAAATCTCATGGACTCGTGGTGCCGCGATGAAGAAGATTTCTCGCAATCGCTCGAAAGGACAGTTTTCGGACCGTCTCCTGGCCGTGCTCATGGAGGCCTGCCATACGCATCAGATTAGCGGATCAGGATCGTCAAGGCAACGGAATCCCGGAATCCAGGGAGAGTCCCACGACTGTCCCTGTTGATTCGGGTCAACCCATTTTGATACCCTGCGGGTGCTCTTCCCTTCGAAATTCAACAGCATTGACGTCCCGGGGGGCGGGCACCACGAGGGAATGGATCGAGAAGGACATGGAGCTGGCATAAACAGACGGGAGGGGACGTCGGCCCATTGGCCGACCACCGTGCGGAGGTTGATTGATGGAGGAAACCACAAGGTCACATGCTGGAAGACTGGCGATCCGCAATTTCAGGATCGCCGCGGACGCCCTTCTGCTGATGGGGCGCTTCAAAATGAACGGACGGTCCGGCCAGGTGCTCCAGGATGCTCTCAAGACCCTCAGCCCCGAGATTTACGGCACCATGAACGACCCCAGGAGCATTGAGCTGAAGGGGCTGGAGTACGTGATGGACAGGCTCCCCAGGGGAATCGAGGAGTGCAGCCGTTTCGTGATGACCTCCGAGGAGGACCTCGGGGATACCCCTTTTGTGATGCTGCAGCCACCGAAGCGCAGAAGGACCTCCTATCGCATCAATGACAAGGAGATGTGCTTTGTGATCACACGGGGTTTCAGCGAAATCTACGATATCCTGACTCATCTGACCTTCCTGCACATCGAGGCGAAAAATATTCACAGCAAGATGAGAGACCAGGAAGGAAACCTGACTACCGAATGGAAGGAATTCGAAAAATTGGTGGAGCTTGAAGACGAGCTCGACAATGAGCGCCTGAACCGGGCAATCTGGACCTTGAGTATCATTCTTGGCAGGACGTTTCATGAAACCAAGGCGTCCTATCAATATTTTGATCAGTCGAGAAGACAGTTAAACGCCAGCAACAGCCTGTTTTCCATCATATATAAACTTGGCAAAGGGAATGAGTACATAGTCGAAAACCAATTTGACGTAGAAATTCAGTTCACTCCGGATTTAAGTCTTGTCATTCTTCATCATATCTATGGCAAGAAGTGGGCTGCCAACATCAAACAAAAACTATGGGACTTGAATCTACACTCTCGTCCCTTGCATCTAATAAGCTCAAACCTTCACAGCGTGCTCAACCTCCTGTATGGATTCCCCACAACGAGACGCGGTCTGGACACTGACATCAGTCAGGATTTGCATGCGTTCATCCAGGAGATACGGAACAGCAGGGTTCAAATCCTGGACTATGCCAAACAGCATGGCTTCCATGAAGTTCCGGATGAGTCCGGCGCGCATGTGGACTGCCAGATCATCGATACCGCCGCGCTGAATGTGGACGGTTTGCACCCGGACCTGAGAATTGACATGCAGGCTGTGGCAGTGGAGAAACCGGTCATTCTCGTCATGGATTATGCCTTTGGAACGCAGGCTTATGAGCTGATCGATTCACTGCTGAAGCCCATGGTGATGGAAGGAGCGGAAAAGAACCTGAACCTCCGCTCCATTTCGGTGATGGGCAAGGCGGGAACGCTCATGGGAAAGAAGGGCGACATCATGATCCCCACGGCCCATGTGCTCGAAGGGTCCGCGCACAATTACATCCTCGACAATGACCTGACGACGGAGGACTTCGCAGGCTACGAGGATGTTTTTGTGGGGCCGGTGATCACGGTGCTCGGAACGTCCCTGCAGAACCGGGATGTGCTGGAGACTTTCAAGACCACGAGCTGGAAGGCCGTTGGCCTGGAGATGGAAGGGGGCCACTATCATCGCGCCATCAATGCCGCCATGATTCGGGGGCACATCTCAAAGGATGTCAAGGTTCGATATGCCTATTATGCCTCGGACAACCCCCTCAAGAGCGGGCAGACCCTCGCCTCGGGCAGCCTGGGAGTGGAAGGAATCCAGCCGACCTACATGATCACGAAATCCATTCTGGAGAAGATCTTGTAGTTTCAGCATTTCCCCATGCCCCTCCGGGCACCCTGAACAGTGAAGGGGCTCACGAGGCGCTGGTTTTCAACTTGAAACCAGGAAGATTTTAGCCCTACAACGCAAGATCTCGATCTCAGCTGTGTCATCCCGAGCGAATGCGAGGGATCTCGAGATTTCTCCCTTCGGTCGAAATGACAGAATAGGCCCGCGGGTCTGGGTATAAGTCCCGCTAACCCCGGCCGGGACGCAACCCGGCCCTACCGTTAAGAACCTCGCTGGTAGGGCCGGGTTGCGTCCCGGCCTATAAGGTGCTGTGTCTCCACCCGATCCGGATCTTTCGTCCCGGCCTGCCATTACCAAACAGGCTCTTGGAGCCGCCGCACGACGGCTCAGCCGCCGTGCTTGTCAGGCCGGAGCAGCAAAGACCCTCCCGCTCCCAGGACCAGGGCTACCGCACCGGCGATGACGAATGCCGGGGCGAATGACTCGGTGGCGTCGGCAATGGCTCCGGCAAGATAAGGCCCGATGGCCTGCCCGATGCCGAAGATGACGGTCAGGAGGCCAAGGGCGGCGGGCGCCAGCGTGGGACCGAACACGTCGCCCGCAAGGGCGGCCATGAGCGCCGGGATGCTCCAGGCGGTGAGCGCAAACAGGGCGGCGGACAGGAACACCGCCCTCGGCTCATTGCTGAGCCCGAAAACGGCGAATCCCAGGCCCTGCAAAGTGAAGACGGCCACCAATGCGATCCGTCGGCCGAAGCGGTCCGAAACGCCGCCCCAGAGGAAGCCGCTCACCAGGGACACGATGCCGATCTTCATCCAGAGCGAGCCTGCGGCGGCAACTGTAAAACCGCTCTCCCGAACGAGGTGCGTGATGAAGAACGTCGAATAGATGATGTAGGAAAAGCCGAAGGCAAAGTAGATGGCGGAAAGCCGCCACAGCATGCGGGATTTATAGACGAGCCCCCAGCGCAGAACAGCGGTGCCGTTGATGGCCGTGCCCTGCTGGGTTTCAGCGTGGCTGGCGCCCACCGGGGTCAGCCCCTTCTCCAGGGGCCGGTTTCGCAGCAGCAGCGCGCAGAGCCCGCAAGCCACAAGCCCCAGTGCGCCGAGCACAACCCAGCTGACCCGCCAGCCGTCGGTACCCCACGCATCGAGGATGGCGGGGATCAATGGGCCGGTCACGATGAGTCCCAGGCTTGAGCCGGCCACGCCGATGCCCGAGGCAAGCCCGCGCCTTCGCATGCCAAACCATGCGGAAACCAGGCCCATGGCCGGAACATTGCCGCCCGCGCCGCCGACCCCGGCAAGGAAGCGGCCGATGCAGGCCGAGCTGAAAGAAGGAAAAAGACCGGTGAAAATCATGGCAAGGCTCACGATGAGCAGCGACACCGAGATGACGATTCGGGGGCCAAAGCGGGCGGCGAGCATGCCGGCAAAGACGACCGTGAGCAGATACCCGATGAGGTTCAGTGTCTGGAGCTCCCCGACCTGGGTGTTCGAGAGCTGCAGCCCCTCCTGCATGGCGGGCAGGATGGTTGTGTAGCCAAACCGCGCAAGCCCCAGTGCGCTGAAGACCGCGGACACGATCAGGGCGAGCACCACGTAGCCGTAGTGTAGCGCAGGAGCCTGCTCTTCATCCCGTGGTGGACTTTTCCGGTTCATTCGTTCAGCGATGAGTCACCTGTCACTTGCTGATCCGGCTGATTTTCGTACCCTGAAGGCCGAGACCGCCCATGAGACCCTTTTGGCCGAAGAAGAAGGCGTAGATATCCGAATGCAGGGTCGTCGTGGACATCGAGGCGGCTTTTCCCACGTCCACGATAACGATGCTGGGCCCGGTGCCAAGCTCCCAGCCGTCGGTCCGATTGATATAGTCAATGGCCGAATCGCTCATCAAAAACAAGGCGTAACCGTATTTCTGCAGTCCCGCCTGCAGTCCGTAGGACGCCTGGATCGTGCTGTAATACCCCGCTGTTTTCCCGCGCGTGACGAGAACCCCCTCCCCATACTGACCTCCCACGATGAAGCCCCCCTTGACGATGCTCGGGAAGACCAGGACGGCTCTGGCTTTTTGTCCCAGCGCCTTCGCTGAAGGCGATTGGGCGTAGAGCTGCTGCAGGGCGCTCCTCGCGGCACGGTCGATTTCCGCGGCGGATGCACCCAGGACGGGGTGAGGGTTAATGAGCATGGTTCCAGCCAACAGGAGAGCCAGGAGTGCCAACTTAAAGCTGCAATATCTCATGATCGTGTCCTCGATTTCAAACAGTTCGTGTTTGGCGAGCCCGGGACCAAACCGGGCACAGCAGTCTCTCATGCCCTTCGGGTCACCCGAAATCATGAAAAGGCTGCCGGCGGGGCTGGTTTTCAACTTGAAGCCTGAAACCTTGAACTTGAAACTTTACAGGGCAGGGAAACGGCAAACTCCACCGGCTCCCCGACTCACTGTCGAGCCCGCGGCGGGGGCGTGAGCTACCCATCCGTTTTGGCGAGCGGTATGTTTCGAGCCAGCTCATACATCAGGGCAGCCTGGATCTTGTTTTCCAGCTGGTAGTAGCGAGCCACCTTCCTGTCGGGCAGGGCTTTTCGAAACTTGGGGAGGTAGGCCTGAATCAGCTTCAGTCGCAAAGCTTCGATATTGATGGATTCGTCAAGCAGCTTCTTCGCAATATCGTTGGTCAATTTCTCATAGGAATCCTCATACTCCTTGATCAGATTCAGGGTTCTGGCTCGAAGCAGAAACAGCTCATCCTGGTAGCGCTCATAGACCGGCCAGAAGGATTTGGCTTCGGCCTCGGTCAACTGCATGTTGTCCGCGACAAGAAGCTTCTTGTCGGCACGGATCTTTTCAAGAACGATCTGCATGTTGTCCGCCGCCTTCTCCTCAGCCGCTACGGGGACGGCGGCCATCACCATTGCCGCCAGCAGCAAGACGCTCAGAAACACTATTCGCCTCTTCATCTTCCTCCTCCTCCTTTGATGGGCTCATCCGGCAAATTGATGGGGCACCATTCAGGGATGACAGTATGGTGCATACGGGCACGGGTCATCGCCGGCAGGGCAGCCAAAGTCCTGCACGGTCACGAGATCCGGTGTGGACATGGTTTGTACATGCCCACAGGCGGCAATGCTCAACAAGACAATCAGCAAAACGATCTTCGTCACCATTGGATTCATGTTCATTCCTCCATCCTTCCTGGCTGGTTCTTGAAAATCAGACCATGAGGCGCGCAATTACGAATCCCACAAGGCGATGCGCCGGCGCCTCACAGCCTTCCACTCCCTGTGCATCAGTCCCGCACCCACAAGGCCCGGGGGAAATAAGGACCCTTGCTTTCCGTGCCCGCCCGCAGGCGACTCCACGTTTACAGGAATGAATGGCGCAAAGATATTAGACCTTGGTCCAATACCCGAGAGGAGCCATTAGCATTGAGCTGTTGGCTTGCAGCCAAAAACCTCAACAGGCTGCAACTGTAGACCGTCATGCCGTCAGAGTATGCCGATTATACTATAAACTGCCAATGTATTGAGCTAATATCCAAAAACTAAGAGCTGATCGCTTCATTCAGGCAATACAGAAGACCGCGGGGTGCCATGAGGCGCTCCAGGGCAGGGGGTTTGGGGCATTTCATTGCTTGCCCGTCCTATTGGACCAAGGTCCAATTGTATTCCTTTTCACTCTCCCCTATGCTCCCCATGCGATGAGAGAGGACTTTTCCCATGTGTGCCTTATCCTTCGCTCCCGTGCTCGTGGAGTCGGAGCAAACCGCAAGGCGGGGAGCCTTGTCATTCCCCTCCGGAAGAGGAGCCGAAGTGTTGCCCGAGAAGCCTTACAATGTATTCGTGGTGGACGATGACGAGTCCATTCGCAAGGCCCTGAAGCGATTGCTCCGGGTCCATGGATACCTCGTCATCACCTTCGAATCCGCCGAGGCTCTCCTTCGCTCCGACTGGCTGCACATGGAAGGCTGTATCCTGCTGGACATGCGTCTTCCGGGCATGTCCGGCCCGGAGCTCTACGAAAAGCTCGCGTCCATCAAGATGATTCACCCGGTGATATTCATGACCGCTCATGACAACCCGCAATGGAGGGAGTGGGTCGCCAAAACGGATGCAGTGGCTTATCTTCGCAAGCCGTTCGATCAGGAATCGCTGCTCGATGCGGTCAACCTGGCGGCCCGCGGCCGGGCTGGCTTTCAACACGAAACCAGAAACTAGAAACCAGGAACCAGGAACTAGAAACCAGGAACTAGGAACTAGAAACCAGGAACTTCTTGGAGCAGCAGGAGACCCTCCATGCAGATACCCGAGCTCGACTTTTCCATATCGACACTGGGGGAGTGTCGCATACCGTCCCCCATGACCAACGGGCACACCATTTCCGACAGGGACCATGTGCTCTACCACAACCATCTTGAGAAGATCGAGGAGCACCTGCGGGCAGGACAATCCCCGCCCTTTTTCGAGAAGGCGGGACCCAGGGAGAAGATCTACTTCGATCCCTCCAAGCTCAAGTGCGGCATCGTCACATGCGGAGGGCTCTGCCCGGGCTTGAACGATGTCATTCGCGCCATCGTGATGAGCCTTTACCACCACTATGGGGTGCGGACCATCTTTGGCTTCCGCTACGGCTACGAGGGCCTGTCCCCACGGCACGGGCACACCCCCGTGGAGCTCACTCCCGGCCTGGTGGCGGGGATTCATGACCAGGGGGGCACGATCCTGGGCTCGTCGCGGGGGCCTCAGGAGGTCCCGGAGATGGTGGACACCCTGGAGCGGATGAATGTTGGAATTCTCTTCGCCATCGGCGGGGACGGGACCTTGAGGGGAGCCCAGGCCATCTCCGAGGAAATCGGCAAACGGGGGCTGAAGATCGCGGTCATCGGCGTCCCCAAGACCATCGACAACGACATATCGTGTCTTCAGAGGTCCTTCGGCTTCGAAACGGCCGTCACGGAAGCGGGAACAGCCATCACGTCGGCCCACACGGAAGCCCTCGGCGCCAGGAACGGCGTGGGACTGGTGAAGCTCATGGGACGTGAGTCCGGCTTCATCGCCGCCTACGCCGCCCTGGCCTACAACGACGTCAATTTCTGCCTGGTGCCCGAGATTCCCTTCACCCTGGAAGGCTTCCTCGACGCCCTCGAAAAGCGACTTGAGAGAAAGGGGCATGCCGTCATCGTGGTGGGCGAAGGGGCGGGCCAGGACCTGATGCAGGGCACCCAGGAACGGGATGCGTCAGGCAACGTTCGCTTCGGGGATATCGGGGTTTTCCTTCGGGACCGCATCATTGCTCATTACAGGGGCCTCGGGAAGGACATGACCCTCAAGTACATCGACCCCAGCTACATCATACGGAGTGTACCGGCCAATGCCCACGACTCGGCGTTCTGCCTGCTTCTAGGGCACAACGCGGTCCACGCGGGCATGTCGGGCCGAACCAACATGGTGGTGGGCGACTGGGGCGGGGAGTTCACCCACGTTCCGATTCCCATGGCCGTTTCCCGGCGCAAGAAGATCGACCCGGGCGGGAGACTGTGGAGCATCGTCCTGGCTTCCACGGGTCAGCCGGCGGTGATGTGATCCTTTGCGGTATTGGATGGCCCGGGAGCGGCGTTCTGAGCCGGGGGAGTGAGGGCTCGCGATGCGAGGATTGCCGGCGCCATCATACCCCCCGTCGCACGACAAGGAAGGATGACCGAGGATTTCCAACGAACATCCCAATCAAAGGAGGCGTGACATGTCCGTTCCCAGGATTGCCATCAACGGCTTTGGCCGCATCGGCCGGATCGTCACCCGCATCGCCAAGATGCGCAAGCATTTCGACGTGGTGGCCATCAACGACCTGACCGCCCCCGAGCATCTCGCGTACGCATTCAAGTACGACAGCGTCCACGGAATGTATCCGGGCGAGGTGCGACTCGAGGGAGACATTCTGACCGTCGACAACGATCCTTTCAAGGTGCTCGGGGAAAAGGACCCCGAGAAGCTCCCCTGGAGCAAGCTTGGGGTGGACTACGTCATCGAGAGCACCGGCAGGTTCCGGAAGATCAGCGAGCTCGAGAGCCACCTCAGGGCCGGGGCCAGGCGTGTCATCGTGACGGTGCCCACCAAGGACTATCTCGAGAGCACCGTCGTGCTCGGCGTGAATGATCACGTCCTGACCAAGGAGGCCAGGATCATCAGCAACGCCAGCTGCACGACCAACTGCGCGGCGCCGCTGGCCCTGGTGCTGCACCGGGAGTTCGGCATCAAGCGCGGACTCCTCACCACCATCCATGCCTTCACCGCCGACCAGAGGCTGGTCGACGCGCCGCACAAGGATTTCAGGCGTTCACGCCACGCGAGCATGAACATCATTCCAACGGAAACCGGGGCGGCGCGAGCCATAGGCCGCGTCATCCCCGAACTTGAGGGCAAGCTGGACGGGATGGCCATGCGGGTCCCGGTGCCCGATGGAAGCGTGGTGGACCTGACCGTCGAGCTCGCCAGGGCGGTGACCAGGGAAGAGGTGAACGCGGCGGTCCGGAAGGCGGCCGAGGGGGAGCTCAAGGACATTCTCCAGTACCAGGAGGACCCCGTCGTCTCCAGCGACATCATCGGGAACAGCCACTCGAGCATCTTCGACCCGGCCCTCACCCAGATCATGGAGGGAACCCTGGTCAAGGTGATCTCCTGGTATGACAACGAGTGGGGCTACAGCTCCCGCGTCGAGGACCTGATCTCCCGCCTGGCGGCCATGGACGGCCTGGGGGTGGATTACACCGGCTGACGACCCGTTTCCGGAAGATTGAGTGAAGACGGGGCTTGAGCTTCTGTCTCTCTCCCCAGGCGGAGCCGCCAATGCCTTTGACTTGATCACATCCAGGCACGGAACCTGATTCATATCAACCAGACAGGAGGAGGCCTCATGCCCGTAGCTGATTACAGGACCTATTGCCGTATGCTCGACAAGGCCAGGGAGCACCGTTTTGCCTATCCGGCCATCAACGTCAGCTCCCTCACCACCGCCAATGCCGTTTTGAAGGGACTGGCCGAGAGCCGAAGTGACGGAATCGTCCAGGTGTCCACGGGAGGGGCCGCCTTCGCGTCCGGGTCGTCGGTGAAGGACATGGTGCTGGGCGCCATATCCCTGGCCGAGCACGTCCACAGGGTGGCCGACCGCTACGACATCACCGTGGCTTTGCACACGGACCACTGCCAGGCCCAGGTGCTGGACACCTTTCTGGCTCCCCTGGTGGCGGAAACGGAGCGGCGTCGCAAGGCCGGGCTTCCCAATCTCTTCAACAGCCACATGTTCGACGGGAGCGCCCTCTCTCTGAAGGAGAACCTGGACATCGCCGTGCCGCTCCTGGAGCGCTGCCACCGGAGTGAGCTGATCCTGGAGGTGGAGGCCGGGGTGGTCGGCGGCGAGGAGGACGGCATCAAAGCGGAGGGGGCTCCGGCCGAGAAGCTCTACACCACCCCCGAGGACATGCTGGAAGTCGCCCGCCGCCTGGGGGCCGTCAAGGGAGCGCGTTTTCTCCTGGCCGCCACTTTCGGCAACGTCCACGGGGTCTACAAGCCTGGGCATGTGAAGCTCAAACCTTCCATTCTCAAGGACGGCCAGGACGCCGTGGAGAGGGAGTGCGGCCGGGATGCCCGGTTCGACCTGGTGTTCCACGGCGGCTCCGGCTCCCTCCTGGAGGAGATTCACGAGGCCATCGACTACGGCGTCGTCAAGATGAACATCGACACCGACACCCAGTACGCCTTCACCCGGGCCATAGCCGACCACATGTTCCGGAACTATGACGGGGTCCTCAAGGTGGACGGCGAGGTGGGGAACAAAAAGAAATACGATCCCCGATCCTACCTGGCCCTGGCCGAGGCGGCCATGGCCGAGCGGGTCAAGGCGGCGGTCACGGCCCTTCGGGGGACGGGAACCAGCCTTTCTGCCGCAAAATAGCGCCATCGGCGCTGCGGAGCGAACCAGAGCCAAGGGAGCTGCGAGATGGTGAGCGATGTCAAGGACAAGGAATCGGTGGCGGACGTCTGCCCCGGCGGTCGTTCGGACCTGAGCCTCGAAGGGTTGAGGCGCAATTTCCGGGAGCATCTCTTCTACACCCAGGGGCGGTTTCCCCGGGGCGCCACCAGGAATGATCTCTACATGGCCCTCGCGTACACGGTGCGGGACCAGCTGCTGCACCGATGGATCAAGAGCGTCGAGCAGATGGGGCGGACGGGGCTCAGGATCGTCAGCTACCTGTCGGCGGAATTCCTCCTGGGGCCTCATCTCGAAAACAATTTGATCAACCTGGGCATTTACGACGAGCTCCGCAAGACCTGCGACGTGGAAGGCTTCGACATCCAGGCCGTCTTCGACCAGGAGGAGGAGCCCGGGCTCGGCAACGGGGGCCTGGGCCGGCTGGCGGCGTGCTACCTGGATTCCCTCGCGACGCTGGAGATCCGCGCCCTGGGGTACGGCATCCGCTACGAATTCGGCATTTTCGACCAGGAGATCCGGGACGGCTGGCAGGTGGAGCGCACCGACGAGTGGCTTCACAACGGCAACCCCTGGGAGCTGGCCCGGCCGGAGATCACCTACCAGGTGAGCTTTGGAGGGCGGACCGAGCCTTACGAAGACGACCAGGGCCGCTACCGGGTTCGATGGATTCCCCACCGGACCGTGAAGGGGGTCGCGTACGACACCCCCATCCTGGGATACCACGTCAACACCTGCAACCTGCTGCGGCTCTGGAAGGCCGAGGCGGTGGAGTCCTTCGAGCTCGAAGCCTTCAACGTGGGCGATTACTACGGGGCCGTCGAACGGGGCCGTCGAAGAGAAGGTAGCCTCCGAGAACATCACCAAGGTGCTCTACCCCAACGATGAGCCCCTCCAGGGCAAACAGCTGCGCCTCGAGCAGCAGGTTTTCTTCGTTTCCTGCTCCCTTCAGGACATGCTGCGCATCCACAGGGGATTCGGCGGCGAGCTGAGACATTTCGCCGGGCACTTTGCAGTCCAGCTCAACGACACCCACCCCGCCATAGGGGTTGCCGAGCTCATGCGGCTGCTCGTCGACGAGCACGGCATGGACTGGGAGCCCGCGTGGGAGATCACCCGAAGCACCTTCGCCTACACCAATCACACGCTGCTTCCCGAGGCCCTCGAGAAATGGCCCGTCGACCTCTTTGCCGGTCTTTTTCCGAGGCACATGGAGATCATCTTCGAGATCAACCGACGGTTCCTCGAGGAAGTCAGGGAACGATTCCCCGGAGACGACGAACGGCTCGCCAGGATGTCCCTCATCGACGAGCAGGGCCAGCGGTACGTGCGCATGGCCCACCTGGCCTGCGTCGGGAGCCATGCCATCAACGGCGTTGCGGAGCTCCACACCAGGCTCCTCAAGGAAACCGTGCTGCGCGACTTTCACGAGATGATGCCCCAGAAATTCAGCAACAAGACCAACGGGGTCACCCCCCGGCGCTTCATGGTCTTGAGCAATCCGGGGCTGAGCCGGCTCATCAATGGGAAAATCGGCGACACCTGGGTCGTCAAGCCGGAGGGGCTCCGCCGGCTCGAAAAGTTCGCGGACGATGCGTCGTTTCGCCAGGAGTGGCGACGGGTGAAGCTTGGGAACAAGCACAATCTCGCACGGCTCATCCTCGAGCGCACCGGCATCGAGGTCGACCCGTCTTCCTTGTTCGACATCCAGGTGAAGCGGATCCACGAGTACAAGCGCCAGCACCTGAACGTGCTCCACATCATCGCCCTCTACAATCGCATCAAACAGGATCCTTCCTGCGATATCTGCCCCCGGACCTTCATCTTCGGCGGGAAAGCCGCCCCCGGGTATTTCATGGCCAAGCGGATCATCAAGCTCATCAATTCCGTGGGAGACGTGGTCAATCATGATCCCGACGTGGCCGGGAGGCTGAAGGTGGTTTTCTTCCCCGATTTCAACGTCAAGAACGCCAAGTTCATCTACCCGGCGTGCGACCTGTCGGAGCAGATCTCCACGGCGGGGAAGGAGGCTTCCGGGACCGGCAACATGAAGTTTTCCATGAACGGGGCCCTGACCATCGGCACCCTGGACGGCGCCAACGTGGAAATCCGGGAGGAGGTGGGAGCCGAGAACTTCTTCCTGTTCGGCCTCACGGCCGAGGAGGTCGTTTCGCTCCAGCGGAACGGGTACCACCCGCTGGAGGTTTATCACCAGAACCAGGAGCTCCGGGAGGTCATCGAACGGATCAGCTCGGGCCATTTTTCCAACGGCGACCCGGGGCTCTTCAAGCCCCTGGTGGACTCGCTCCTGTTCCACGACACGTTCATGCTGTTCGCCGACTTCGGACCCTACGTGGAGGCCCAGGGACAGGTGGAGGCGGCCTACCGCGACCCCGAGCGCTGGACCCGCATGTCCATTCTCAACACGGCCCGCATGGGGAAGTTCTCATCGGACCGGGCCATCCGCGAGTATTGCCGGGATATCTGGAAGGTCAAGCCCGCTCCGGTCACCCTGGATTGATGGGGTGGGCTGGTACGTCAGACGGTAGGGCCGGGTTGCGTCCCGGCCACCAACTGCCCCCGGGGGGCATGAGACATCGTCAGGAAAAGGCCATGGAACAGCCGCGTGCAACGGATGAATGGGCGAGAGCCGAAGGGGGGCCGTGGCCCCTGGGGGCGACGTGGGTGGAGTCGGAGCGCGCCTACAACTTTGCCCTGTTTTCACGCCATGCCACCAGCGTCACGCTGCTGCTCTACAGCGAGCGCGACCCGGCCAGGCCGGTTCACCGCCACGCGTTGGACCCCCTGCTCAACAAAAGCGGCCTGATCTGGCACTGCCGCGTGCCGGAGGGGGATCTCGGCGGAGCGACCCTCTACGGATACCGGATCGACGGGCCTCACGACCCCGCCGGCGGCCACCGGTTCGATGCCGGGAAGGTGCTCCTGGATCCCTTCGCTCCATCCGTTTACTTCCCGCCGGGATACAGCCGGTCTTCGGCCTCGAAGCCCGGTCCCACCGATGGCACGGCGCCGCTCGGGAGACTTTCCAGAGGGCTCAAACCGTTCGATGCGGATACGGCCCCGCGACCCCGGCACACCCACGACTGCATCGTCTACGAGCTCCACGTGAAGGGCTTCACGGCCAGGGCCAGCTCGGGAGTGAGTCCGGAAAAACGGGGAACCTTTGCCGGGATCACGGAGAAGATCCCCTACCTCCAGGACCTCGGAATCACCGTGGTGGAGCTCCTTCCCGTGCACCAGTTCGATCCCCAGGAGGGGAGCTACTGGGGCTACATGACCCTCAATTTCTTTTCGCCCCACCATGCCTACGCATCGGGAGATCCCCACGAGGAATTCCGGTCCATGGTGAAGGCCTTCCACGATGCCGGCATCGAGGTGTGGCTCGACGTGGTCTACAACCACACCAGCGAATCCGGCGACGACGGTCCGACGACCAGCTACCGCGGCATCGACAACAGATGCTACTACCTCGTGCGGCGGGAAACCGGAGAGTACCTGAACGACACCGGCTGCGGGAACACCATGAACTGCGCGCACCCCATCGTCCGGGCCCTCATCCTCTCCAGCCTGCAGCACTGGGCCGTGAACCTGCACGTGGACGGCTTCCGATTCGACCTGGCGTCGATCTTCACGCGCTCTCTCGACGGCTCCGTCAACACCCTGGATCCGCCGCTCGTCTCCGAGATCGGTCTCCTCGGCTACCTGCGGGACGTGAGACTCGTGGCCGAGGCCTGGGACATCGGCAGCTATCTTCTCGGCCGGAGCTTCCCCGGCCTCATGTGGCGCCAGTGGAACGGCAAGTTCCGGGACGACGTCCGCTCCTTCGTGAAGGGAGACCCGGGGAAGGTGGGTGCGCTGATGCAGCGCCTCTACGGCAGCGACGACCTTTTTCCGGAGGGCCCGGTGGAGGTGTACCGACCCTGCCAGAGTGTGAACTTCATCACCGCCCACGACGGTTTCTGCCTCCACGACCTGGTGGCGTACAACGAGAAGCACAACGAAGCCAACGGTCACGACAACACGGACGGGACCAACGACAACCTGAGCTGGAACTGCGGATGGGAAGGCGACACGGGGGCTCCCTGGGAGGTCAGGGCCCTTCGGAGGCGGCAGATCAAAAACTTTTTCTGCCTGCTCATGCTCGCCAACGGCACCCCCATGTTCTGCGCCGGCGACGAATTCATGAACACCCAGCAGGGGAACAACAACCCCTACAACCAGGACAACGAGATCACCTGGCTGGATTGGGATCTCCTGGAGCGCAACCGGGAGATGTTCCGGTTCTTCAAGGGCATGATCGCATTCCGGAAAGCCCATCCGTCCATCGGGCGGGGCCGCTACTGGCGCGACGATGTCCGGTGGCATGGACCGACGGGCGCGGTGGACCTCTCGCCCGAATCACGGTCTCTTGGCTACTTTCTCCGTGGCTCGAAGCTCGGGGATTCAGATCTCTACGTGATGATCAACGGTCACTGGGAGGACGTGGTCTTCACGGTGCAGGAAGGTCGGGAGGGCGACTGGCGACGTGTCGTGGACACCGGTCTCTCGAGCCCCGACGACATTGCGGAGGCGGGAAAAGGTCATCCCGTTTCCCGTCTCGATGTCCCGGTGCAGGCCAGGTCCATTCTGGTTTTGGAGCAGTAAGCCGGGAAAGGATTTTTCATGAAGGTCGGAATCGTTGGATGCGGATTTGTGGGCAGCACGGCCGCCTACACCCTCGTGCTGAAAGGGCTGGTGAACGATCTCGCGCTCGTCGACCTGAACACCAAAGCGGCCCGGGCCCATGCCGAGGACATCCTCCATGCAACGCCCTTTGCGCGGGCTGCGCGCGTCGTTGCCGGGGATTACCCCCTGCTGGAGGATGCCGACGTGGTGATCCTCTGCTGCGGGGTAGGGCAGCGCCCGGGGGAGACGCGACTGCAGCTGCTCGAGCGCAATGCGGCCGTGTTCTCCGCGGTGGTCGGGCAGGTGCTCCGGTACACGAAGGAGCCCATCCTGCTGGTGGCGTCCAACCCCGTGGACATCATGACGCACGTGACGGTGAAGCTGTCGGAGCTGCCCCCGGAAAGAGTCATCGGGAGCGGGACCATCCTCGACACGGCTCGATTCCGGGCCCTCCTGGGAGAGCACCTGGGCGTCTCCCCGAGCTCGGTCCACGCTTATGTTCTGGGCGAGCACGGGGATTCCGAGGTGCTGGCGTGGTCGAGCGTCAAGGTGGGCGGCATGCCCATAGCCGATTTTGCGGCGCAGCGGGGGCAGCACCTCACGGAGGAGATCGTGGCGGGCATCAGTGACGGCGTGCGCCATGCGGCCTACCGGATCATCGAGGGCAAGGGAGCCACCTATTTCGGGATCGGCGCCGGGCTGGCCCACATCGTCCAGGCCATTCGGGACGACGAGCGGCGCATCCTCACGGTCTCCGGTCTCACGGAAGATGTGGCCGAGCTTAGAGGAACCTGCTTGTCGATTCCTCGCCTGGTGGGGGCCGGCGGAATCCTGGGGGAATTCCGCCCCGATCTCTCCGCCGTGGAGGACGAAGAATTGAGGCGCAGTGCAGCCATGCTGCGGCAGCTCTTCGAGGAGCTGCCCCTCGACGGCTATGCTCGTGAAGGATGAGCCCCAGCGTTTTGTGAATGTCTTGTGGATTTCGGCTCTGTACAGGTCCCTGGAATCAGGTGGCCATATTCCGTGTACGTCATCCCCGCAGGCTTTGGGCGGAGATCCGAGCATTTGAGGATTGCAGCACTACGACGGAGATTCTGCCCGTGGAAGGATCATCCTGGCTGTACGCGACCTGGGCCATCTTGCTGGGCGCCCTGAGTGCCGTGTCACTGCCTCTGGGCTCCCTGGTGGGTCTGCGGACCAATCCGCGGCCCTTCTACATCTCCATCCTGGCAGCCTTCGGGGCCGGGGCGCTCATCGCCGCCCTCTCGGTGGAGCTGGTGGCCCCCACCGTTGCCGCCCTCGAGCACAAAGCCGCCCCGCACCACGGCGATCCTCTGACGAGCTTCTATGCACTGGTGATGGGAGCGATTCTGGGCGGCATCCTGTTCATCGTCCTCGACCAGGTGGTCAATGCCCATGGCGGGTTTCTCAGGAAAACGGCCACTGCCGTCGAATTCTTTCAGTCCGCCAAAAGACGGCGCCTGCAGAAGCTCCTGGTGGACCTGTCGAGGTTCCCTCTGCTGCAGAGCGTGCCGACGAATCACATCAACAGCCTGATCGGACTTGTCCGCCCTGTGAGCTACCACCCGAATGAAGTCATCGCCAGGCAGGGGCATGGCGCCGAATCGCTGCTTTTCATTCTGGAAGGGACCGCCAGCGCATCAAGGGATGGCCGGCATGTGGGCCTGGCAGGCGTTGGCGACGTTCTCGGAGCGGTCCCCTTGTTGACGGGGCTCCCCAGCCCGGGCACGGTCACTGCACAGGAGGAGGTCAAGGGTGTTACCCTGAGCAGGACCGATTTTGAGCGCCTGCGGAAGCTCTCACCGGAATTCGACCAGGCGTGTCGCGATCTCGCCGGTCAGCGACTGGAGCTTCTGGAGCAACACGTCAGCACGCAGCATGAGCAGGCCGTGAGCTGGGCCAGATCGGCAGCCCGGGCTCTGAGGACGGGGACCGACATTCCCACGGCCACGGACCTCCATCGGGCCAGGCAGGAGCATGGGGGCGCACCCTTGGCGATCTGGCTGGGAATTCTCATCGACGGTGTCCCCGAGAGCTTCGTCATCGGCGCGGGACTCCTGGTATTCCTCCAGGCCAGGGCCGGGGCGGCGGGAGATCTGACCTTCATGGAGGTGATCCCCTTCACTCTCATCGCGGGGCTTTTTCTGTCGAATTTTCCCGAGGCACTCTCCAGTTCCGTCAACATGCGGCATCTGGGCTGGAGCCGGAAGCGGATTTTCCTGATGTGGTTCTCGCTCATGGTCATCACGGCCCTGGGAGCTGGTCTCGGCTACCTTCTGGCCGGTGCGCTTCACCATGCATGGCTGGTCTTCGCCGAAGGGCTGGCAGCAGGGGCCATGCTGACCATGATCGCGGCGGCCATGATTCCCGAGGCGGTGCACATCGGCAACTCCAGTGCCGTGGGTCTGAGCACCCTGGGAGGTTTTCTGGCGGCTATCCTGTTCAAGCTCCTGGAGTGAGGGGCTGTGATGGAGGTGCGATGCGGCCAGGGAAACCATAACCATCATTCGGGAGCTGGTTGGGAACAAAGCGAACAGCAGCCGACGCCTGGACAATGCATGAGAGGACCATGATGACACTCCCGATCAACAAGACCAAGATCGTTTGCACCATCGGACCGGCGTCACGCTCCCGTGACGTGATGGAGAAGCTGCTGCTGGCCGGCATGAGCGTGGCTCGGCTCAATTTCTCACATGGTGATTTCAGCGGCCACGGGGGCGTGATCCAGGATTTGCGCGAAGCGGCCCGGGCCACCGGGCGCCGACTCGCCATCATGGCGGATCTGCCCGGCCCCAAGATGCGCATCGGGCAGTTTGGTTCCGAGCCCGTCGAGCTGAGGCCGGGGGATCTTTTCACCCTCACCACGGACGACATCATGGGTGACGCCGGGCGGGTCTCCGTCACCTTCACCCCCCTTCCCCGGGTGGTGAAGCCCGGCGACACGCTCTACCTGAACGACGGGTTGATCCAGGTCGACGTGGAAAGGATCGAGGGAAACGACGTCCACTGCCGGATCGTTGTGGGCGGTGAGCTGCGCTCGCGCAAGGGGCTGAATCTCCCGGGCATCGACCTCGGCATCAGCGCCTTCACCGACCACGACCGCAGTTGCTTGAAGTTTGCCCTCGAAAACGGCGTGGATGCCGTGAGCCAGTCCTTCGTCGAGGGCGCGGACGACATCCAGGCGGTGCGCGATGCGGCGGCCGCCCTGGGCTTCCAGCCTTTCGTCATCGCCAAGATCGAGCGATCCAGGGCCCTCGATCACCTGGACGACATCATCATGGCGGCGGACGGCATCATGATCGCCCGGGGAGATCTCGGTGTGGAGCTCCCCATCGAGCAGATTCCCATCATACAGAAGCAGATCATGCGGAAGGCGAACCTGCGGGCCAAACCGGTGATCACGGCGACCCAGATGCTTGAATCCATGACAACCAACCGGCGGCCCACCCGTGCCGAGGCGAACGACGTGGCCAACGCCATCCTCGACGGGACCGATGCCGTCATGCTTTCCGGTGAATCGGCCATGGGGGACTACCCCGTCGATTCGGCGGCCATGCTGGCCAGGATCGCCGCCACCGTCGAGCCTTTCCGGCCCATGCACAGTCCGCGCGAATTGTTCAGGGGGATGGAGCTCAAGGGCAGCGTGCCCCCGGCCAGGCTCATCGACCTCGCCGTGGAGGCGGTCCTCGAGTACGCCGACCCTGCCGCCGTCTTCGTCCCCACGCGCAGCGGCGCCACGGCCCGGAGCATTGCACGGTTCAGACTGCCCATCTGGGTCGTCGCAGTCAGCTCACGGGAAGCCACGTGTCAGCATCTGCAGTTCTCCTCGGGGGTGTACGCGGTCTGCGAGCCCGAGCATCCCGAGGACTGGAGGTCATTCGTGGCGGACTGGCTCAATGCCAATGGAATCGAAGGGAAGCTCGCCGTGTTGACCGAGGGCCCGTCGGGCAAACATCCAGACGCCAACAACCGCCTGGAGATCGTGGACCTGGGCCGCTAGCTGAAAGGATGACGACCATGGGAGAGTTTGCTGCTTATGCCTCGCGAATGCTCGGGTTGAGGCTTCCCGACGACTATGCCGGATTCATGGAAAGCCATGGAAGGAAGCTCCCGGAGGATCCCGTTCACAACGAGAGCTGGCTCAGGGGTCTGGGGTCGCGTGACTTCGTCGTCGGGACCACCCTTGCCTTCCGTTCGACGGTGCCGAAGTTCAGGAACAACTATGTGGTGATCGGCTACATCGGGATCAAGACGGTCATCGTCAACAAGGCTTATGAGGAAATTGACGAGTACACCGTCATCGACTCCCGGGATGGGAGCATCCATGCGGTGGACTCCTTCGGGGTCTCCAATCGGCTTGCGGCGAGCTTCGACGAATGGGTCGGTCCGGAGCTCCTGAGGGCCACGCTCAAGGAAAGGTACGCGAGCAACCTCACGGTCATCGTCTTCGACGATGAGCTCAAGGCCGAGGAGGCGCGGCTCAAGCTCCTCAAGCTTCAGCGCGAGGGATTCGTCGAGCTGGAGGATGCCGTGGTGGTGGTCAAGGAGGCAGATGGGAAGGTGAAAGTCCACCAGATGCACAAAATGACCAGGAAAGGGGGCGTGGCAGGGAGCATCACGGGCCTCATCGTCGGCAGCATCCTCCTCAGTCCCCTGTTGGGAGTCGCATTCGGCGCGGTGACCGGGGCGGTCTCCGCCTCCCTCACCGATGTGGGGATCGACGACCGGTTCATGAAGGACCTGGCCGAGAGCTTCAGGCCTGGAAGCTCCGCGCTTTTCACGCTGGTGCGCAGAGCCGACCCCGAGCGGGTGGCCGAGGAGTGCTTCGGCCTTGGCGGCAAGGTGCTGGTGAATTCGGTGAGCAGGGAGCGGGAAGCCCTCATCCAGGCGTTTCTCGATGGGGTCTCCGATGAGGCGCAGGAGTGATTTGACTTGAACCTGACCTGAAGGAGGTTCAACAGTGGCTCACGAAATCGTCCGCATCGACGGGGACGTTCTACATTCTAATTTACTTGATGTACGCCCCCTTTCCATTGACGGGGCATGACGAAGATGCTGAGGAGTCGGATCATGGTCACCATGCGTACCACCAGGGCCGCCTGCGTTTTGATGCTGGGACTGCTGTTCCTGCTGTGGGGCCCCGCCCTGGCTCAGTTTCCCATGAAGATGAAGGCCAAGGCGGCACCCAAGGCGGAAAAGACCCCCGAAAATCTCTCCCCAGCCGAGGTCGATGGCTATCTTGCGGGTCTGAGCGACGAGGAGGCCAGGCGAGTGCTCGCCGCCGAGCTCAAGAAGAGCGCCGCTGAGCGAGCCGCCAAGAGCTCCAGGGGACACGCCCATGGAGCGGATGCGGGAATCGTGCGGGGTTTTTATGGAGCCCAGGTCGCCCTGTCCACTCTTGGCGATCAACTTCGCGGGATGATTTCCGGCGCTCAGGCATCCACGGGAACGGAGCTGTGGACGAAAATGGTGGGAGGGCCGGGGAGCGACCACCTCCTCGTGGCTGTCGCTCTGATCGTGCTCATCGTTCTCGTGGGCCTGGCCGCGGAAAGGCTCGTCCTCTGGAAAAGCGAGGAGCTTCGCCGCCAGCTGCTCGAAGCGGTCCCCCGCGGGGGCTGGGATAAGGCAGGCCTCTTCGTATCCAGGTTGATGCTCCATGGCTTTGGGCTCGCTGTCTATATTCTCGTGACGTTCCTGGCCTTTTTCATCATCGACAGCCGGTGGCAAACCGGGACCCTGGTCTCGAGCGCAGTCCTCCTCACCTACTACTTCAGACTCATCGAATTGACCGCCCGCATGGTGGCCGCACCCAAGGCCCCCGAGCTGCGGCTGGTGGCCCTGTCCGATTCCGATGCGCGCCTGCTGTACCGCTGGATCATCTGGATTGCCGCGGCAGTCTCGCCGGAGGCCATGCTGACCCTGGCCCTGCAGAAGTCCGGAGCCGGCCGGGAGCTGTTCATGCTGGTCCATGCCACCGCCGGCCCCATCGTGAGCATCCTGCTTGCGATCATGATCTGGAAGGTCCGGCACCGCGTGGGCAAGGCGATCTGCCCCATGGAGCCGGAATTCCCCGGGGCATCGCCACTTCGTCGAAGGTGCGCCGACGTCTGGCACTATCCGGCTATAGTCTTCGTGTTGACCGTGGGCGTCACCTGGTGGGCCAATGCCCTCATCCACGGCGAGGCCTCGATCCTCAGACTCGTCCTCAGTCTCTTTCTCGTTCCCCTTTGCATCGCCCTTGACCAGTGGCTCCAGGCGATGCTCGGACGATTGGAGCGAAAGCCCCGGGAGATCATCGATTTCTCGGCGCCGGAGGAAGCCGGGGAGACAGCCGATGGAGAGCCGTTGGAAGTGACCCCGGTTCGCCGTGTCGGGACTTCGGGTAAGGACATGAGCATCTACTTCCCATTGATCCGCAAGGCTTTCAGGACAGTGCTCCTGGTCTTCCTCTCCTTCGCGGCCCTGGAGCTCTGGGGCATCGAGCTCGACCTTGGGTGGATCTTTGCCAGAAACATCCTGGGCGTTCTCATCGCCCTGATTCTCGGGCTGATTGTATGGGAGGTGGCCAAGGCCCGCATCGACCAGAAGCTCGAGGAGGAAATGCCGTTTCAGAGCGATGAAGCCGAGGAGGGTGGCGCCGGCGGTTCCCGAAGCGGAACACTTCTCATGCTGCTTCGGAAGTTCATCCTGGTTGTTCTCTTCGTGGTCGTCGGCTTCAGCATCCTGGCGTCTCTCGGTGTGAACATCGCGCCCCTCCTCGCCGGCGCCGGCGTCATCGGCCTCGCCATCGGCTTCGGGTCCCAGACCCTGGTGAAGGACATCATTTCCGGGGTCTTCTTTCTCATCGACGACGCCTTCCGGGTGGGAGACTACGTCGAGGCCGGCACCGCCAAGGGAACCGTTGAGGCGATTTCTCTCCGCTCCCTCCGGCTGCGGCATCCCCGGGGTCAAGTCTTCATTGTCCCCTTCGGGGACCTCAAGCTGGTCAAGAACTTCACCCGCGACTACATCATCGAAAAGCTTGACATCCGGGTCTCTTTCGACACCGACCCCGACGTGGTCCGCAAGATCGTCAAGAAGATCAACAAGGAGATTCGAAAAGAGGAAGAGATCGGAAACGTCCTGCTGAGTGACATCAAGTCCTCGGGAGTTCGGGCCATGGACGACTCGGCCATGATTCTGAGGGTGAAATTCAAGTGTATCCCCGGCGAGCAGTTCGTCCTGCGCCGCGAAGTCTACCATCGGCTCCAGAAAGCCTTCAAGGAGAAGGGAATCGAGTTCGCCGACCGGAAGGTGACCGTTTACGTACCGCCGCAGCCGGCCGGCGCGGCAGGCACCGGGCCTTCGGGAGCGCAGACGATGTCCCCGCAGGCTGTCGGGGCGGCGGCAGCCGCCGCCGTCATGCAGGCCGAGGCGGAGGCATTGGCCAAGGCCGCTGCAGACAAGAAAACCGAGTGATCATCCGGGGGCGGTGTATCCCCCGCGGGCCAGATTGATCATGATTGGCAGACGCGCGAGTGCGCCGTCTGTGTGCGGCATTAACATAGTGAAGGAGGTCAGGATGTTTATGAGAAAACCGGGTGAATGACTGGCCAGACGGCTGGCTCCGAGCTCCAGCCTGGGAGCCGGCGGGCAGTCACGGAACCGCGCCCGGCAGTCTGTCATTGGTCAAAAGACAATGCATCACTTCATCTGACGCTTAAAAAGCAGGAGGTTGCCCATGCATCGAGTGAAACGGTTCTTCATTTCAACCAGCATGTTCATGGCGGTCGCGCTGACGGCCGTCCCGCTCCCGGCGGCTGAAGCTCCCGCCGCCGGATCCACAACTCCCAACCCTGCCATGGAGCAGGTGATGCGCATGGCGAGCTTCCTGTCCCAATTGAAGGAGCTCAGCGTCACGATCCAGTCAGCCTACGACGTGGTGCAGGAGTCCGGTCAGAAGATCGAGTTCGCAGAGCATCGCAAGATGACGGTCGCCCGTCCCGACAAGTTTCGGGTGGATGTGGAGCGCAGCGACGGCGAGACGTTCAGAACCGCCTTTGACGGGAAGACGGTCACCGTCTTCAGCCCCGGGAAGAACATGTACGCGTCAACCGAGGTTGAGGGAGACATCGATTCGGCCATCAGGCACCTTGTCGGGGACCTGAAGCTGCGCATGCCTCTGGCCCTGCTCTGGGTGACCTCCCTGCCCAGGCAGATTGAGAACAGAATTCTCGAGGCGGAAATCGTGGAGACTTCTTCCCTCCATGGCACCCCGTGCTTCCACGTGGCCGGCCGCGGAGAGACCGTGGACGTGCAGCTTTGGGTGCCGACCGCGGGAGACCCATTGCCTCGCCGGATCGTCCTCACTTACAAGAATGAGGAAGGGCAGCCCCAGTTCCGGGCCAACTTCTCCGATTGGAACCTGGCTCCCAGCCCGCCGGCGGCTCTCTTCACCCTCGATATTCCCAAGGATGCCGGTCGCATTGAATTCCTGGCGAAGGTTCCCCGGCCGGCCGCCGAGCCCGCGGCCAAACCCGCCGGGAAGAAAGGAGCAAAGAAATGAGAAACAAGACTCTGTATAAGACCTTGTCCATTGCGACCATCATGCTGTTCGCGCTCTTCCTGGCCATGGACGCCTACGCCCGCGGCGGAGGAGGAGGTCGGGGCGGTGGCGGTGGCGGTCGAGGCGGTGGTGGAGGAGGACGGAGCTTTTCCGGCGGAGGAGGCGGGGGCTTTTCCCGTTCGGGACCCGCCAGCGGCGGCAGTTTTTCGTCCAGGGGCGGGACGAGCGGCAGGAGCGACTTTGGCGGGGGACGGTCTGCCGGCTCCTCTTACGGAAGCCGCCCAGGCGGCGGCATGGACCGCAGCGCCGGATTCTCGGAGCGCCAGGGAATGCAGGGCAGCCGTGCGGGCGTGTCCGACAGGTCGAGTCAGGTGGGCCAGACGGCGAGGACCCAGGATCGCCAGGCCGGCATGAGCGACCGGACGGCGTCGCGGGGCGAAGTCCGGGGGGATCGCCAGCAGAGCGCTTCCGACAGGTCCCAGGGGCGCCAGGATACCCGCTCCGACCGCGCGGGAGCGCGGGGTGAGGCCCAGGGGGATCGCCAGGAGGGCCGCACGGACAGGACCGAGTCGCGGCAGGAGAACCGGACCGAGCGAACGGAGGGGCGGCAGGATGTCCGGGGCGACCGGCAGCAGGAGGTCACCGACCGGCAGCAAAACCGCCAGGATGCCGCTCGCGACATCAGTGACGACTGGCACGGCGACTGGGATGACTGGGACGACTGGCACCCCTGGGGCTATGTGGCGGCGGGGGCGGCGGTCGTGGCCGGGGCCTATGCTGTCGGAACCATCATTTCCGCGACGACCTACTCGTCCCTTTCCTGCACCAACGTGATCGTGAACGGCATCACCTACTCTCAGTGCGGCACCACCTGGTATCAACCCACTTATTCGGGGAGCGACGTCACCTACATCGTCGTCAATGCACCGCCGGGACATTGACAAGCAGGCTGAGCAGAGATTTGGGGGTGTCCGAGCTCTCGGTCGTCGTGCCGGGGACGTCGGACACCCCCTGTTCTCTCGGCCGGATGGCCGCCAACCGCCAGTACAACCTGGTGACAACGACTGCCCAGATCGCCATGACCCGACTACACGTTTTTCCCGACAACCCGGGCTTCGTCCGCGGCGCCGCGGATTTCATCGTCGGGGCGGCTGCCGACGCCATTGCCGAGAGAGGTCGATTCATCATCGCGCTCTCCGGCGGCGGAACCCCCAGACCGGTTTATGCGCGGCTGGCCACCGCCGACTATCGGGACCGGATTCAATGGGACAAGGTCCATGTCTTCTTCGGGGATGAACGCTGTGTGCCACCCGACGATCCCCGCAGCAACTATCGCATGGTGCGCGATGCGTGGCTCGATCACTCACCGATTCCCGCCGAGAACATTCACCGCATCCGCGGTGAAGACGACCCGGCCATCGAGTCCTTGCGCTATGAGCAGGACATGGCCCGGCTGGTCCGCTCGGACCGGCTCCCGGTGCTCGATCTCATCCTGCTGGGGATGGGTCACAACGGGCACACGGCGTCGCTGTTTCCAGGGACGGCCGCCCTGCGCGAAATGGGGCGCCGGGTGGTGGCGCAATACGTCGAAGTGGTGACCGCGTGGCGGGTGACGTTCACCGCGCCGCTCATCAACGCGGGGCGGCATGTGGTTTTTCTGGTGGAAGGCACCGGCAAGGCGGAGATGCTGTGGAACGTGCTCCAGGGGCCTTTTCAACCCGACGTGTGGCCGGCGCAATTGATTCAACCCATGAACGGCGAGCTGCACTGGCTGGTGGATGCGGCCGCCGCGGCAAAAGTCGTGAAATCCCCCGGATGAAGGACGCAACATGAATCAAGCCTCGAGCTCATCGGTTCCCCGAACTCCCGTCAAGGAAGAGGTCGCCCTGCACGAGAACGTCTCATGGTACCGTTCCACGAAGGTCAAACCGCTCCTTGCCGTGGTCGCGGCTTTCCTGCTCGTGGGGGTGATGGCGGGCTGCGCCCACTATCCCGTCAATCAGCCCTTGAGGCACGCCGACCCTCAGGCGGGCTATCGGCCCGGCAACCTCGTGGATCCCGGCAACGACGACCAGATGTTGCTCCTGCTCACCTTCTCCGGTGGAGGGACTCGAGCCGCCGCATTCTCCTATGGGGTTTTGGAAGCGCTGCGGGACACCCCGGTCCTCATCCGCGGGAGGGAGCGGCGACTGCTGGACGAAGTGGACTGGATCTCGGGTGTCTCGGGCGGGAGCTTCACTGCGGCTTATTACGGTCTTTTTCGGGATCGGATGTTTGACGATTTCGAGACGCGCTTTCTCAAAAAGGACATCCAGGGAGACCTCGCCCGGGCGACACTCTTCAACCCCATCAACTGGGCCAAGCTCTTCTCCGCCTACTATGATCGCAGTGACCTGGCAGCGGACTACTACAACAAGCATGTCTTCGAAGGGAAAACCTTCGGCGATCTGCTCGAGCGCAGTACCCCGATGATCGTCATCAACGCCACGGACATGGTTCATGGGACCCGTTTTTCCTTTGTTCAGCAAATGTTCGACGCGATCTGCTCGGACCTGTCCGACTTCTCCGTGGCCAGGGCATGCGCCGCTTCATCGGCGGTGCCCCTGCTGCTGAGTCCCATCACCTTGCGCAACCACGCCGGTGAGTGCGGGTACCACCTGCCCGAGGCACTGGTGGAGGCCATGAAGCCGCCCAGGGACGTCACGTCCCGACGTTTCGATCTCGCCAACAACCTGATGCCTTTCCTCGATTCCAGGAGGAAACCCTACATCCACCTGGTGGACGGAGGCGTTGCCGACAACCTGGGACTTCGGGCCCTGCTGGAGCGCGTCACGCTTCGGGGTGACCCATGGACCACCCTGAAGGAAGCCAGGATGGAGGGCGTGCGAAAGATCGTCTTCGTGGTGGTGAATGCCGAGACCGCCATCGACGACAAGTGGGACCGGTGGGAGAAGGTCCCGCCCTTCGGCGCCATGCTCGACTCGTACTCCTCCATAGCCATCGAGCGCTACAACATGGAGACCGTGGCGCTGCTGAGCGAAAGCTTCCCCCGCTGGGCCGACGAGATCCGCAGGGGACGATGCGGTTCGGGACCCATTTCCACGGAACCGGGCTCCTGCGGCGACCTTGAATTCTACCTGGTTCAAGTGAAGTTCGACGCACTGGACGACGAAGCGGAGCGCACGTACTTCAAGCGGCTTCCCACCTCGTTCGTTCTGAAGCCCGAGGAAGTGGACAGGCTTCGGGATGCGGCCCGTCGCATCCTGTCAAAATCAAGGGAGTTTCAACGGCTGATCGATGACCTTCGATAGCTTCTTACCCGGGCTGATGGCGATTCAAGGTACGAGGGGGATATGGCACCCATGGACATATGGATGAAGGACAAGAAACCTTCACTGACCGGCATCATGGTCATCTGGACTCTGATTGCCTCAGCTTTGGCGTCCCCCGGTCTCGCTCAGGACTTCGGCCACAAGGGAGGCCCGGATATCGCGAATATCGACGAGATCATCAGCTTTCTCAGACGGGACGCCTATGACCTGGAGCTGCTGCTCAGCTTCGGCACATCAAAACAAGGCTCCGCCGGCCACATTGCCCTGGCCATCCGAGACCAGGTGCCCGGCGATGACATGGTCTACTCGGCGAACTTCTATGCCGACCGGACACCCGAGCACGAGCACGGCACCTATAATCGCAACCTGATATGCATGGTTCCAAAGTCCGAGTACCTGTTCAAGACAACCTCCTCGCTGGGACCCGAGGCAGCTTTCGGTCTGGATATGGGTGAGATTTACAAACGGTCTGTCATAGGCATTCGCATTTCCGGGGTTCCCCAAGGTGTCAAGGAAGGGCTGACCGCTTTCTTTCATCGTCTGAACGAAGACTTTCACGCCGGAAAGAGCAATACGGGCTATCATGACGGCCCCATCGTCTATGGGTACATGGAGCTGAACTGTGCCAAGACCGTTGCGCTGGCTTTCAAGCATGGGGCAGGCTTCGCGGAGGTGCCCCTCAAAGGTACGGGCCTCCTCTCGAAGGTGAATGTCGTTTCCGCCACCAAGGCCAACCTGCCTGCCGAAACGGCCATGGAGATACTGAAAAGCTGCGCCCGGCGCGGCTATCGCTTTGACGTGGTCCTGTACAAGAAGTGGGAGGGATCCACCTACATCAACCCTCGGGAAGAGGGAAGCACGATGTACAGGGACCTGCCCAACCGCTTCCCCTCGGTGCTGTCCCTCGACTACATGGAAGACCAGGGACATTACGAAGACTACGACAATCTCTACGCCATATACCTCCTGTACAATCTGGGCAGGTACGGTGTCAGTCTCGATGATGCCACACGACGGCTGAGGATCGAGGCCGCCAAGGAGCCCGACAGTTATGAACTGGCGAAGCAGAAGGCCCACAAATCCGCCATGGAGGACAAAAAGCATGTCCTTCGACGCGTGGTTTTCCGTGCCTGGGGCATCAAGCTCGGCGGACAGGTGGACAACTGGAGACGGCTGGAACAAATGGGACAAACTCAACCATGAGGGATGAAAGGTGAGCGGACCAGTGGGGCTTCTCTCAAGGTCCCTGGTCATGCGGACGCCAAAAACCGGCTTGTAATTTGAGCGATTTGGGGGATATTGAGGGTCCAGGCAGCCATGAAGGACCATGACGATGGACGCCCATTGACGAGAAGGTTCGGAAGCGAATGATCGAGAAGGAAAAAGCCGCCGCGGCGATCCTGAGGGCCCAGGCTGAACTGGAGCAGGCGCTTTTCGAGCTCGAGAAGATGCCTGCATTCGACCCCAAGAGGGTTGCTTTTTCGGCGCATGCGCTCAACAACTACCTGACGGTGACCAAGGGGACCGCTGAACTGCTCCTGTCTTCATTGGAAAATCACCCAAACCCCCAAATCCGTATTTGGCTTCAGGGGCTGGGCCATGTGACGGACATGATGCGCAACACCGTCAGCCAGCTGACGAATTCGTCCGCGCACGGGGAAGTCAATCTCCAGTTCATGAAATGGGATTTGGCTCCCCTGGCGAAACGGGCATGCGATTACTATCAGCGGGTCGCGGAACGGAAGCGTATCACCATCATTTTCGAGGCTCCCGGCGACATCCCTCCCGTCTGGACCGATCCGGTGGCGGTGGCAGCGATCATGGACAATCTTCTCTCCAACGCCGTCAAGTATTCTTACCCTGAAGAAATGATCTGGGTGGGGCTGCGGTCGGACTCGACGGGTGTGGTGTGCAGCGTGCGTGACGAGGGTCCGGGATTGAGCCAGGAAGATCAGGCGAAGCTCTTTCAGCAGGGCGTGCGGCTGAGCCCCGCGACCACGGGGGGAGAGTCCTCGAGCGGCTATGGGCTGGCGGTGGCGAAGGATTTGGTCGAAAGGCTGAAGGGGGAGCTGTGGTGTGAAAGCACCCCGGGAGCCGGGGCCTGCTTTTCCTTTCGTCTGCCTGTGGCCCAGGATCAGGGTGAGCCCCAATCGGTTACGAGGAGCAGCGAGTGAGTACGGGTGGTGAACCGGGAGGGCGGCAAGATATACTCGTTGAGGGTGAGATCTTGCGTTTTGTGAGGGCCTTCTGGATTCCGGCTAAAAGACTGCCGGAATGACGGCAGAAGCCATATCAAGGTTCGTCATGCCGGCGAAAGCCGGCATCCAGGGTACTTATGAAAACGATACTTCTCAACCTCAGGACGACAGGGGGAACAGTGATTCTGGCAGGCGACATAGGAGGCACCAACACCAGGCTCGCCCTCGTTGAAGCGACGGACGACGGGCTGAGGATCGCGGCCGAAAAGACATTCCCGAGCCGCGAGCGGGCCAGCCTCGAAACGGCCCTTGCCGAGTTTCTCGAGCTCCACCCCTGCGAGCTCACGAGCTGCACCATCGGCATCGCGGGTCCCGTGCGCAACGGACGCTGCGAGGCCACGAACCTGCCCTGGGTGGTCGACGCCGGGACCGTGGCCCGGCGGCTCGGACTGAAGCGCGTCGGCCTCATCAACGATCTCGAGGCCAATGCTTACGGGATTGCGGTCCTTCAGAGGAAGGACTTCGTGGTTCTGAACCAGGGGACTCGAAAGGCGACGGGCAACATGGCCATCATCTCGGCCGGCACGGGCCTGGGGGAGGCCGGCATGTACTGGGACGGCTCCATTCATCGGCCTTTTGCGACGGAAGGGGGCCACACGGACTTCGCTCCCCGGAATCACCTGGAAATGGAGCTTCTCGAGTACTGCATGAGGCTCTACCGGCGCGTGAGCTACGAAAGGCTGGTGTCTGGACCGGGGCTGGTGAACATTTACCAGTTCCTGAGGGACTCGGGAAAAGCGGAGGAGCCTTCCTGGCTGGCGGAGCAGATGCGCCATGACGATCCGGCTCCCGTGATCTCCGGCTGCGCCCTGGAAGGAAGGAGCCCGATCTGCATCCAGGCCCTGGAGATCTTCGTTTCGCTCTACGGCGCCGAAGCGGGAAACCTGGCCTTGAAAGTCCTGGCCACCGGCGGCGTGGTCCTGGGCGGGGGTATCGCCCCGAAGATCATCTCGAAGCTGAAGGAGCCCGAATTCCTGAACGCTTTCACCGCGAAAGGCCGCATGAGGCCGCTGCTTCAGGATATCCCCGTCCGGGTGATCATGAACCCCAAGACGGCCCTTTTAGGTGCCGCGCGGCATGCCGTCCGTTTCAATGCCTGACCCGAGCGAACAGCCATTGGCTATCCGCTCAGATCAGACGCGGGATATGTCTCATGCTTCTCCGTGTCGCCCTTGATCATGAATGTCTCACGGCCTGACCGGCCTTCAACCTGAAACTTTAAACCTGAAACTTTAAACCTTTTCAGAGGAGCGAATCATGGGAGAGATTGTCAAGGTGATTGGAAGAGAGATTCTGGATTCACGGGGCAATCCGACGGTTGAGGTGGAGGTTTTCCTGGAGGACGGCTCCTTCGGCCGGGCGGCCGTTCCATCAGGCGCGTCCACCGGCATCCATGAAGCCCTGGAGCTGCGCGACGATGACAAGTCCCGCTATGGCGGAAAAGGGACCCTCAAGGCCGTCGATCATGTCAACAACGATATCGCCGAGGCCGTCATCGGCATGGACGCCCTCGAGCAGGGCGCCGTTGACCAGGCCATGCTGGCGCTGGACGGGACCCCCCACAAGAGCAAGCTGGGGGCCAACGCCATCCTGGGCGTCAGCCTGGCGGTGGCCCGCGCCGCGGCGGACTGGGCCGGCCTGCCGCTGTACAGGTACCTCGGGGGAGTGGCCGCCAAGGTGCTTCCCGTGCCCATGTTCAACATCCTGAACGGCGGTGCCCATGCCAACTGGCAGGGCACGGACTTCCAGGAATTCATGATCGCCCCCGTCGGCGCACCGAGCTTCCGGGAGGCGGTACGCTGGGGGAGCGAAGTGTACCACGCGCTGAAAGGTGTCCTGAAATCCGGCGGGCACGCCACCGGCGTGGGAGACGAGGGCGGATTCGCACCGTCTTTGAAGACCAACGCCGAGGCCGTGGAGCTGATCCTCAAAGCCATCGAAAAGGCAGGTTACAAGCCAGGGGAGCAGATCATGATCGCCCTCGATCCCGCCACCAGCGGGATCTACGAGGACGGGCAGTATCACCTGCGCACCGAGGGGCGAAAGATTTCTTCGGCCGAGCTGGTCGAGCTCTGGAACAACTGGGTGAGCCAGTATCCCATCGTGTCCCTGGAAGACGGCCTGGCCGAGGACGACTGGGAGGGCTGGAAGCTGCTCAACCGGAAGCTGGGGGACCGCATCGAGCTGGTGGGGGACGACCTGTTCGTCACCAACGTGGAGCGGATCGCCCGGGGCATCGCCGAAGGCTCGGCCAACGCCGTGCTGATCAAGCTGAACCAGATCGGCTCCCTGAGCGAGACCATCGCGGCCATCGAAATGGCCCGCAAGGCCGGCTGGGCCTCCATGGTCTCCCACCGGTCGGGCGAGACGGTGGACAGCTTCATCGCCGACTTCACGGTGGCCATGTCGACGGGACAGCTCAAGACCGGCGCCCCCTGCCGCGGCGAGCGGGTGGAAAAATACAACCAGCTCATGCGCATCGAGGAGGAGCTGGGGGATTCCGCCGTGTACGCCGGGCGCAAGGCCTTCGTGCGGTAGCACTGGGACAAGATTTCCAGTCTGCACAACGGTTTGCGGTCGTTCCCTCTTCCTCGGGGAGAGGGTATGGGTGAGGGAGGATCCGTTCTGCAACCCCCTCACCCCAGCCCTCTCCCCCAAATGGGGGAGAGGGGGCCTCTAAGAGCCTGTTTGGGAATTGCTCATCTTGCTGAGGCAGGAGGGGAGAAGTCGGCCGGGACGCAACCCGGCCCTACCGTTAAATCACCTTGCTG
>JALOOX010000061.1 GCA_025454175.1 Syntrophobacteraceae bacterium
CTCAGCTCTCCAAGCATCTCGACCCTCAGTTCCTCGGGCTCGATGACACGGACGTGGGGAATCCATCGGTAGAGCCAGTATTTGACCGCCTCGATGCCCCTCGTCACAAACCGCACCTCGAGACATCCATCGGCGAACTCCCTTGTTTCTTGCGTTGGATGCCAGATCCTGCGCTCAACATATGGCCTTATCCCTACAACGCCACTTCAGCCTATTATGTCATTTCGACCGAAGGGAGAAATTTCGAGATCCCTCGCATTCGCTCGGGATGACGCAGCTGAGATCGAGATCTTGCGTTGTAGGTTTATCGCCTCCCGAAATATCGCGGACACGGCATTTTCCAAACAGGCTCTGAGAGAGTATCCACCAGGTCCAGGACCTCCCCGGGCAGAATCGCCCGCATATTATACCGAATAAGCTTGAAAGCTACATTTCTCACCGCAAAGGACGCAAAGGGTCCAATTCTGTCTTTCTTTGCGTTCTTCGCGCCTTTGCGATGAATCAAGAAAAGAAAGATCCAATCCTGAATCAGTATGGAATGGCTGGTTCGGTCTCGTGCGCGCTCATCTCGTGTTGCGTACCCAAGGAAAAGGTTTGACCTGGGAAAAATGTTTTGGTAAAGGTGTCACAAAGACCGACCGGTCGGTCTTTGTTGGAGGACGTCATGCCATGGATTTGAAACAGACCATCATCCTCGAAGCCCTCAGGCTCTTCTCGCTCAAAGGCTACCTGAGCACTTCCGTCCAGGACATCATCAGCGCGGCCGGCGCCTCCAAGGGTGGCTTCTACAACCACTTCAGGAGCAAGGAAGAGCTTTTCCACGCCGTTCTCGACGAGGCCCGCACGATCTGGCGTGAAAACAACCTGGCCGGACTCGAGGCCATCCCCACACCCGTTGAAAAAGTGAAGAAACTGCTCACCAACTTCAAGGACATCTACCTGCGGGACACCCAGTGCCTTCCGGGAGGGTGCATCTTCGTCACCCTGTCGGTGGAGCTCGACGACCAGATGCCGGACCTGGCTCACGAGGTCAACAAGGGTTTTGAGGGGCTCAAATCCATGATCAACGGACTTCTCGAGCGGGGCAGGGAGTCAGGCGAGCTCAAGGCTGCGACGGACACCCAGGCCGTCACCGAAATGATTTTCGCCGGTCTCCTCGGAGCGACCGTCATTTACGGCGTGGACAAGTCCGCCGAGAAACTGGATCGGACCATCAACGCGCTGCTCGACTACCTGAACCGGCTGGCGCCGGATCGGTGAAGGATCGAAGGTCGAAAGGCTTTGTCGCCACAAGAGGAAGTGGTGGATCGGCCGCAACGGGATCCACCGAGGACAGCTACGGAACTTGAAAGGAGAACGCAATGGCTCTGATGACCCCGGAACAGTTCGAGGAGAGCCTGAAGTCCCTGAGACCTCGGGTGTACATGAACGGCAAGAAGGTGGACAATATCCTTGAGAACCGGAACACCCGCACGGTGGTCGAGGCAAACAAGGCCAGCTACGAATGGGCCCTGGATCCACGCTACAAGCACATCATGTCATGCCATTCCCCTCTCGTCGATGACGTGGTGAACCGCTACACCCATGTGAGCGCCAGCACCGACGATCTCGTGAAGAAGGCGGAGGCCGGGACCTTCACGGCGGAAATGCTCGGGACCTGCATCTACCGCTGTGTCGGCTACGACGCTTTTCATTCCCTGGCCAGCACGTGCTGGGAGATGGACCGGAAGCTGGGCACCGAATACTATCCCAAGTTTCTGGAATACCTCAAGATGGTCCAGCGCAAGGACCTCTCCGTCGCCGGGGCCCTCACGGAACCGCGTGGCAAGCGCAATCAGAAGACCATCGATTGGCCCGACCCCTACTTGTCGTTGAAAGTGGTGGAGAAGAACAAGGACGGGATCGTGGTGCGGGGGGCCAAGATCAACATCAGTGGAGCGTTCGCCAGCCACGAGCTGGTGGTATTGCCCCAGTCCTCGCATGCCCCGGGCGAAGAGGACTATGCGCTCGCCTTCGCCACTCCCACGGACGCCGAGGGAATCATCTACATCTGCCAGTATTCACCCTATTCCGCGGAAAGGGACACGGCGGACAGCCTGGAAGAGCTGGGGAACCCGAGATTCGGCCAGAGGGAAACCTCGATGGTGGTCTTCAACAATGTGTTTGTTCCCTGGGATCGGGTCTTCCACTGTGGAGAAACCGCATACTCGGGGAAATTCGTGGCCCGGTTCGCCAAGACCCACAGGATGACCTGCGGCGGCACGTGCAAAGTGGGATTCATGAATCAGATCATCGGCGCATGCAAGCTCATCCAGGAATACAAGGGACTCGAAAAGGTGAGCCACGTGAACGACCAGTTGACCGAAATGGTTGTTCTCCGGGAGACGGGCAGGGCATGCGGCATGGCGGCGGCCATGAAGGGCACGGAGGATCCTCCGGGCTCCGGCGTGTACCTGCCTGACGAAGTCATGGGAAATGTGGCGAAGCTCAATATCTGCAATGCATTTTGGCGGGTCATGGCCCTGGCGGGCGACATCGGGGGTGGCCTGGTGGTGACCATGCCCTCTCTCAAGGAGCTGAGCAATCCGGAAATCAAGGACTACGTCACTGAGTTCTACAGCTTCGGGTCCGATGAGCCCACGGAGAATATCCTGAAGGTTCACAAGCTGATCCAGCACTGGACCGCAGGACAGCACGGCGTGGCGACCTGGCATGGAGCGGGACCCGTCATGGCTCAGAAGATCATGCTTCAGCGGGTCGTTGATTTTGAGCGTGATAAGAACCTCGTCAGGCAGACGCTGAATCTGAAGGGGAAGGACCGGGAGGGAACGACGTAGAGTGGACGGGGCGGGACAACCGGGCCATGCTGTTGGCTTTTAAGCCCCTGACCTGAAACCGGAAGGGTGCCATGGGCTGAGCGAAGCTCGCCCATGCATGCTCCCGGCTTCGACGGGCGGGCGGACGCAATTCAACACTCCCCGAGGAGGTTTTGTTCATGCAATACGAAAACATCATCGTTGAAATCAGTGAAGATTTTGTGGCTTCCATAACCCTCAATCGCCCCCAACAGCTCAACACCTTCAACACCCCTTTGGCATTGGAGCTGGATCAGGCGCTGCTGACGCTCGACGCGGACCCGAAGGTGCGTGTCATCCTGCTGAAAGGAGCGGGCAAGAATTTCTGTGCGGGAATCGACGTGGGCGAGCTCGAAGGCAAGACGGCCATGGAATACAGGGCCTGGATACAGAGGATGGAAAACCCGCTCATCACCATCAGCCGGATGCACAAGCCGGTCATCGCGCAGGTGCAGGGAGTGGCCGCCGCCAATGGCGCCGGCCTGGTGGCTGCCGCCGATCTGGCGATAGTGGCCGACAACGCCCGGTTGGGTCTGACGGCCATCAACGTGGGACTCAACTGCGTCGGGCCGGTGGTCCCGGTCATGCGCTCCGTTGGCCGGAAAGTGGCCATGGAAATGCTACTTTACGGCGACCTGATCGGTGCTCAGGATGCCATGAGCAAGGGACTGGTGAACCGGGTCGTTCCGGCGGCCGATCTTGAGAAGGAAGCCCGCGAATGGGCTGCGCTTCTGGCCGCCAAGAGCCCCATCGCGGTTCAGATCGCCAAGCGGGGTCTCTACGAGGTGGCCGACCTTGATTACTACAAGAGCTTCGATCACATGAACGAGCTGTTCGCGCGTCTGTGCACCACCCGGGACGCCAAGGAGGGTGTCAAGGCTTTCCAGGAAAAGCGAAAAGCCGTGTGGCAGGAGTGCTGAAAGCAGATCGGTCTCATAGGGACCTGAACCGATACTGGCGAGGGGCATGGACCAGGCGGCAGCGCCGCGGTCCGTGCCCCTTTTTGCTGCTCTGAAAAGTTTCTGGCTCCTGGTTTCTGGTTGAAGCCTCTTTTCATCGGTTAGGGTGCCCCCATGGGGCATGAGGGACTTGCTACTGCAGGCACTCGGATACCACGGACAGCAGCTGAGCCCGTTCGAAGGGCTTCAACAGCGTGTGGTTCGCGCCGAGCTTCTCCGCAAGGGGAAGAGCTGAAAACCCTTCTGCCCTGGCCATGCCTCCAGACATTGCAATGATCTTGATACCCGGGAATTCCCTTCGAAGCTCTCGAATCGTCTCCAATCCCTCCTTTTCGGGCATGAAGATATCCGTGATGACGAGATCGACCGGCTCCTCCCGGAAAAGCTTCAGCCCATGCTTTCCGTTTGGAGCCACCAACACCCGGTAGCCCTCGCGCTCGAGCATTGTTTTCACCATTCTGACCAAAAGCTCCTCATCATCGATCACGAGGATTGACTTCATTGCCACTCCTGTTCGTACGCTCAGGAAGACTCAAGGACCCGACTATGACGTTCTCCGGTTCCGAGTCTCGGGTTTCAGGCTTGCAGTAGTCTGCTCATCTTCCTGAACAGGCCAATTGGCCTGTTCATCTTTCAGGGAAGCCCCAGGGGGGATGCTCCGCTCCTCCGAAGTGATGCGGGCTGTCGCTGGTTGTGGATCCGAGATCAACTCGCTCCTTGTGTATTCGCATGAGGATATCGGTTTTTGAGGAATTCCTCTTCAGCAATTCCGTTAGCTTCGAGCTGCGGGGCGGGCGCCCGGTGACCGGCGTGGGAAGGCGGAACTGCGGCTCCTTCTGGTTTTGCATGGTACCGCCAAGTCCGACCTTTTACATCCATAGACCCTTGTGATGATGCCTCCAATGAGAGATACTGAAGCGGCCCTCACGGGCGGAAAGACAATCCTTTCAACCGGAAGCATAACGTGCGGAAAGCGGCCCTGTCCGCAATATTTCACAAAGGAGAATTGCATGCCCAAGCTTTGGGGCTCTTATCCCGCTCCGCTCCGCGGAGCACTCTCCCTTCTCGTGGTCTTCTTCAATACGGTTTTCTGGAGCAGCCTGCTGTTCCTGATCGCTCTCCTCAAGGCGGTGATTCCCGTTCCGGGCTGGCGAGTCTTCTGGGGAAGGGTGGCCAATGATGTCGCTCAGCGCTGGGTGGGAGTCAACAGCGTGGGGCTGGACCTGACCAAGGACATCCGCTGGGACGTCCGGGGTCTCGAAGGATTGAAGCGCGACCGATGGTACCTTCTGGTCAGCAACCACCAGACCATGGTCGACATCGTCGTCCTGCAGAAGGTTTTCCACCGGAAGGTCCCCTTTCTCAAGTTCTTCCTGAAGCAGGAGCTCTTCTGGGTGCCGGTCATGGGGCTTGCCTGGTGGGCCCTTGACTATCCCTTCATGGAACGATCGTCATCTGCCCGAAAGGACCTGGATACGGCGCGCCGGGCCTGCGAGAAGTTCAAGCTGAGCCCGGTGACGGTCATGAACTTCGTGGAAGGCACCCGGTTCACGCCCGCGAAGCACCAGGAGCAATCCTCGCCTTATGAGCACCTTTTGAAGCCCAAGGTTGGGGGAATCGCCGTGACCCTGGGGGCAATGGGGGACTTGATGGACAAGGTCCTGGACGTGACGATCGTGTACCCTCTGGGCGTGATGGGGCTGTGGCCCTTTTTGTGCGCTAAATCCGTCGATGTCATCGTGCACGTCAGGCAGATTCCCGTGACCGGAGAGCTGCAGGGCGACTTTTTCTCCGACCGCGAGCTCCGGCGGCGATTCGTCGATTGGCTCAATGGATTGTGGGATGAGAAGGATCGCCTGATCGGCGAGCTCAGGGAGCGATCCGGCGCTGGAATGGAGGGCTGAAGGGTATGGGGCGTCCCCGTGGCCCGGGAACCCTTCTGAAACCGCTGATTCAACAGCATTGTCGAGGTCCCCGAGCCACCTTCGATGGCATTGAGAGGGAGGCCGGGCCGCCTCCCTTTCGTCAGCCAGTCCTAGCGTCCTCGAGCGCGGCCTTCATGAGGCCGCCCAACTCCCGGGTCAGGCCCAGCACATGCTCGGCCAGGGGCTCCGAGAGGCTGCCGCATCCGCAGCTCGGTGTAAAAAGGGAATGCTCCAGCAGGGTCGCCAGCGAAAGGTCCGCGGACAGGAGGGGCTGCACTTCCGCCAGCCATCGTTTCGCCAGCCCTTCAGCGGTCTCCTTCCCGATGACGGCGGGATCCGATGTGGGGACCATGCCCCATGCGATGATTCCCTCCCGGCCGATGAAGCTCAGGATTTCCTGCTCGTAAAGGAGAAACCTCTCCATGTAGCTGTGGGCGTCCAGATTGACAATATCCATGCCGGATTTGAACGCCAGATTCCAGTCCGTGTTGGCGCATACGTGGATTCCCGCCAGGGCCCCTTCCTCATGAATGCCGGCGACCACCTCCTGGAGGAGCTGCAGGATGAGCTCCTCGGAAACGCTGATGAAAGCCGATGAGCCATATCCGGCCAGGGCCGGCTCATCGACGAAAAGGATCACGGGGACCCCCAGGGCCTTCAGCTGCCTCACCTGCCAGCGCGCCTTGAGGGCAAGATGCTTGGGCACCAGGTCCTGGAGGCGATCATCGTAGAGGATCGCGCGGTCCCGCTGATCCTTGAGACCCGCAAGGAGGGTGAAAGGGCCCACCACGTGGCCCTTGACCGCGCGGATGCTTCCCTTGCAGGCCTCCGCGGCTGACAGGAACTCGAACAGAGTCCTTCCCGTCTCCGCTCCCATCTGGAATCGCGAGTCCTGGAGAGAAGCCGCATCGGCCTCGACGTGGAGGTAGTCTTCATAGAAGCCAAGGACCTCATGGTCGAAGTCCGGATCCACCGTGTTTACATGGAGCCTTCCGTGCGGGTCCCTGAGACCCGGCAGCCCCTCCAGATACTGGATCATCATCTGTTCGTCGGGATAGGTGGAGAGCTGCGGCCAGATGGGTATCTCGGGGCTCGTCTTGAAGACGATCTCGAGGGCCCGCGAGCGATCCCTGTGGGGAAGACTGCCTATGAGCGTGGTGGATGCCGATGCTTGCCAGTTCTGCATGCCGACACTCCTTGCTGTTTTTGCCGTTTGGAGGGAATGGAGCCGAAAAATGTGTCGAAACCATCACTATATTACAGTAATGCTGTTCCCGTGCAAGCTCATCGCGTTTGAAGTTGGCGCGGGATGGTCTCGACCGGTCGAAGCAATGTAATTCCATGGGAGTGAGACCGGACGCGGGGTGGAAGTGCCTGCCCGCCGGGACTTCCGGTGGAGTGCTGGTGGACCGTCCCTTGACGGCGCGGGTCCAGCTCGATTCGTTCACGTCTATCTTGGGGCGGATCCCTTCGGCGACAAAGGAGTGAAGATGACTGGACGCTCGAAAGTGTTTGTCACGCTGGCATTCGTGGTTGCGCTGATTGGGGCGCTGTTGTGGTTTCGCGGGGAACTGAGGGATCTCTGGATGGGCCGCCAGGGTATTCCCTCCGAAGAGGCTCCGGGTCACCTTTCGTCTCCTTCGACGGCTCCCGCCGCCACCTCTGAGCAGCCGGACGGCGTGGATACAGGCTCCCATGTTTCCCCCGACGTGGCTCCCGGCCCGGATTCCATGGAAAGTCTCACCGGAGATCTTCCCCCGTCGCCTCCCCTGCCCGACATCGCCCCCGAAGCCACTCAGCCCGAGCGGCGCCGGGCTTTCCACCTGGAGAAGAGCGTGGATCACATCGTGCGGAGAGACGAGCCATTTGAGGCGGTCGGGGGGATTCGCACCATCGAGGAAATGGAGCGGGCCCTCGGGAAGCCGCCGGAGCTTGGGCCTGTCCTTGCGACCATCGAGGAAAGAGACATCGGGGAAATGGTCAGAAGGCCCATTCTGGAGACGAGGTCCGGCCCCCGTTCGGGGGAGGCCTATTACGGCGTTCGGGTGGTTCGCTCCGGGGAGAACCTCTGGGACATCCACTACGGCATCATTCGGGAATACTTCGAGAGACGGGAAGTGACCCTGCCGGTGTACGCCGACAGGCCGATGCCGGACGGACGAAGCAGCGGGGTCGGAAGGCTGCTCAAATTCATGGAGACCATCGTGAGGGTCTACGATGTCCAGGGCCGACGACCCGAAGGCAATCTTGACCTCATCCACCCCGAGCACTCCCTGGTGTACTTCCGGATCTCCGAGCTGTTCGATGCTCTCGATCAGCTCAAGGCCGAAGATCTGCGATGGCTGCGCTATGTCAGGCACCAGATCCTCCTGGAGAGCCCCGCGGAGCAGCGTGAGCTTCTGGAGCGTGGAAGGTTCTTCGACCGCTGAGCATTCACCCGAGCCGTGGGCTGAAGGCTCCCTGGCAATCCCCACGCCGTCGAGTGGTCAACCGGGTGATTGACGAACCGCTCCGACGTTACGGGCAGTTGCATGCCGCGGCACCACAATTCACTTTACAGGTCGGGCGCTCTTTTGGTACTGGCTTCCTTGAGTCCTTTCACGTTTTCTTGCCATTCGAGGAACAAGCTGCACGAGGGAGGTCGATGGTGATGGTCTGAATCCGTCGTGCCGAAGCTCGATCCGCGCTCTTTGATTCAGCGCCCGGGGCTGCTCGGGCTGGAGGGGGCTTGGCGCTCTTGATGGCCTGAGGCGTTGGAAGCGTGTCGCGGTTTGAGGGATGGAGATCGACGGGCTTCTTCTCCGGGGGGCGGGGGAAGAAAGCTCGATGTTCAGGCTGGCGCGTTTTCGGGACGTGCAGTGCGGCCGGGAATTCCGGATCAGCGGCGTGTGCCGTGTGCAGGCCTTCTCTGGAGGAGGAGAAGGTGGGTATGGGGGGTTCACTGATTTTTCGGGAGAGCGGAGGGGGAAGATGAGAAGGAAGGGGTTGCTATCGGGGCTGTTTTTGGGGCTGTTCTACTTCGTTTCCATGTCTCATGGAGCCGGTTTTGCTCTCTACGAGGGCAGTGCCAGGGCCAACGCAATGGGCGGAGCCATGGTGGGAAAGGCGGATGATCCTTCGGCCATCTTTTACAACCCGGCGGGCATCACCCAGTTGCCCGGGACTCAGTTCATGACCGGTGGGACCGCCATTATACCCAGGACAAAAGTCAAAACCAGCAATGATCCCCTGTCCCGACGAGAGCAAACAACGCCAACCGAGGAGAATGTCTGGCTGCCGCCACATGTTTATCTGACCCATCAGCTGACCGATCAGTTTTACCTGGGTGTCGGCCTGTTCAGCCTTTTCGGACTGGGGACCGAGTTCGACCCCAATTGGCCCGGCCGTTTCAACAGCTACAAGGCCGTGATCCAGACCCTCAATTTCAACCCGAACATCGCCTTCAAGATCAATGACCAGCTCTCCATTGCCGCCGGGTTCAACGTCATGTGGTTCGATCTGGAGCTTCGGAACAAGATCCTCCTCGGCTTCAACCAGCAGGGGCGGACCATCGAGACCGATCAGCGCCTGGAGGGAGATTCCTTCGGCTACGGCGGCAACGTTGCCATCCACTATCGTCCCTGTCAGTGGGCATCCCTGGGTGTTTCCTACCGCAGCCGCATGGACCAGGACGTGGAGGGCCGGGCAAAGTTTGACGGCTTCCTCAACGATACGGATGCCGATGGCTCCATCACGCTCCCTGATGAGGTCTACATGGGCCTGGCCATCTATCCCATGCCCAAACTGAGCCTTGAGGTCGGCGCCATCTGGACCAACTGGAGCACTTTCGACAAGCTGGTGATCGACTACGATGAACCTCTCGCGGGCAGGACCAGCCGCGTGGAGCGGGAGAAGAAATGGGAGGATACATGGCGCATCTTCTTCGGGGCTGAATATAAGGTCAACGACATGCTGGACCTGCGATTCGGTTATGTCTACGACCAGGAGCCGAGCCCTGACGAGCATGTGGACTACCTCGTGCCCGCCAACGATCGTCACCTGTTCAGCTTCGGACCCGGCATCCACTGGCGCGGCTGGACCCTGGATCTTTCCTACACCTACCTCATGGTCGCGGATCGAACGGTGGATTCCAACGGCAGGTTCTTCACCGAAGGGGTTCTGGATTCGGAGTTTGAAGGCGGCCACGCCCATTTGATCGGCCTCAGCGTGAGCCACAAATTCTAGGGTTTGCGGGAAATCGCGATTCAGAGCAGCCCCTCATCATGAGCCTCGGTGCCACCCTGAACGATGATAAGGCTCCCGGGCCGGCTCTTATACTCCTTGAGGATCCGAATCCTCGTTTCCACGAATCGCGGGGGCGAGAATCCTTCGCCCCCGCGAGCTCGAAACCCGATACTTATCGCAGCAGTTCCCCATGGCCCCCCTGGGCCACCCAAACAATGAAGAGGCCCGCATCCGGGCTGGTTTTCAACTTTAGACTTGAAACCTTAAACTTGAGACTTTTCGTGGCAGGAGCAGGCATGGCTGAAGATCTGAAGAAGATGTATCGGACCGTCATGGAGGACCATTTTCCCGAGTCCATGAAGATATCTTTCGGGGACCAGGATCTGGTCTATCGAAAGCGCTCGTGGAAATTCCCCGACTCGAAGACGGGGGAGCTCATCGAGAAGGGGCTCAGGTACGGTGAGAACCCCGGGCAGGAATCCGCGCTGTATGAGCTGGTGGGCGGCAACCTGACCCTCGGCGGCTGCGGGTTCATCGATCCCGGAAACGGTTTGGTGAGCGCCATTGCCGAAGAGGATATGCTTCAAGAAGGGAAGCACCCCGGCAAGATCAATCTGACGGACCTCGACAACGGGTTGAATATTTTGAAATATCTCATGGCCAGGCCCGCTGCGGTGATCCTCAAGCACAATAATCCGTGCGGTGCGGCCTACGGCAAGTCACTGGCCGATGCATATCACCGGGCCAACCGGGCCGACCGCATCGCCGCATTCGGCGGCTGCCTGGTGGTGAACCGTGCGGTGGACAAGGCCACGGCGGCCCTCATTGCCGAGAATTACCTCGAAGTGGTGGCGGCCCCGGAGTACGAGGAAGGGACCCTCGACATTCTCAAGGGCCGTCCCAATCTACGGATCATACAGGTGTCGAGGATCGACCGATTGGCGGATTACATCAGCAGGCGCTTTGTGGACTTCAAGTCCCTGGTGGACGGGGGAATCATCGTCCAGCAGTCTCCCCTGAACAGAGTGCTGGGGGCCCGGGATCTCAAGCCGGCCGAGACCACCCATGAAGGAAAGGTTTACCGCATCGGGAGGGTGCCCACCGAGCGCGAGATGAACGACCTGCTTTTCGGCTGGTTCGTCGAACAGGGGGTCACGTCCAATTCGGTGCTCTATGTGAAGGATGAATGCACCGTGGGCATCGGGACGGGTGAGCAGGACCGGGTGGGAGTGGCCGAAATCGCCGTCTTCAAAGCCTACCAGAAGTTTGCCGACGCGCTCTGCTTCGACCGCCACGGAATCCCTTACAAGGACCTGGAGCTGGCCATCGAAAAGGGGCAGCGGCCCGCCGAGGAGAAGGAAGCGATCGACGCGGAGACCCGCGAGGCCAACGCGGGGCTGAGGGGGGCCGCCATGGTGTCGGATGCCTTTTTCCCGTTCCGGGACGGTGTCGACGTGGGGCTGCGGCAGGGCGTCACCGCCGTGGTTCAGCCCGGGGGCTCCATGAGGGACTGGGAGGTCATCGAAGCCTGCAATGAAGCCAATGCCACCATGGTGCTGACGGGGCAGCGGGCTTTCAAGCATTGATGGAGGGTGCGGGGGGCGGCAGGGTGCTTGATGGAATAAAAGAGACGAAAGGGACAACAGGGACTGAAGGGACCCGGGGGACGTAAGGGAAGAGAGGAGTTTGAGGGACCAGGGAGACCTGAGGGGGCGCTCCGCGTTCGCCGGCTCCCAAGCTCGAGCCTGAGAGCCAGCTGAAGGACGTTCTTCCGGGGGTGGGATTCGGCGCTAGTCCGGGGCCTTTCCGGATTCCCATGCTTCGGCGGCGCCGGCGTTCTCATGCACCATTCGGCTCACGGCGCGCATCAACCGCCCCGGGTCCTCGCTCTGAAAAATGTTGCGTCCGATGGCGACACCGCCAATCCCCGTCTGAAGCGTCTTCCCCATGCGCTCGAGAAACGTGAGGGGATCGTCCTTCCTGCTTCCGCCGGCCACAACCACGGGTACCGGTACGCTCTTCACGATCCCTTCCAGCGCTTCTTCATCCTGAGGGGATGGGATTTTGATCAGGTCAGCCCCCAACTCCGCGGCAAGCCGGGTGCAGTGCGCGATGGCCGAATCCGGCAGGGGTGAAGGCACGGCGGCTCCGCGAACGTAGATCATCGTCAGGAGCGGCATCTGCCACTCCGAGCAGGCCGCGCCGATTCTCCCGAAATCCTTGAGCATTTCCGGTTCGTGGGCGTCCCCGAGGTTGATGTGCAGCGACACCCCGTCTGCCCCCCGTCGAATGGCTTCCTCAACGGTTCCGACGAGCACCTTGCGATGGAAGGCCGGCCCAAGCTGGGTGCTGGCCGAAAGATGCATGAAAACCCCCGGGAGTGTTCCGATCATGGGATCGAGGAAGCGCATCATGCCCTTGTGGAGAACGAACCCGTCGGCGCCGCCCCCGATGCCCAGCCGGATGACCCGGTCCATGTCCTCCAGCCCCGGGATGATCCCGCAGCTCACCCCGTGGTCCAGGGGGAATATGACGATCCTGCCGGACGGCGAGCGCATGAAACGCTTCAAGCGAAGGTTCTTACCGTTCATGACCGTTGTCTCCTGAAGGAGCCCTCCATGTCCCTCCGGGGCGCCTGATCGATGTGGAAGTCCCTCGAGCCAGGAACCGGAAACCGTGAACCCAATGACAATCACCCCTCATGCAACGGACTCGAAAGGTGAGCACAGTTCCAGGGGAGGGACTTTCAAGATTTCCCCGATCTGGCTCAGGAGCCGAAAGAACAGCATGAGGCCCTCCCTTTCGTCACCGTCCAGGTCGAAGTGCAACCCCTCGTAGTATTCCTCGGCTTCATCCCTCGTGAGGGGGCCCCTCTGGGCTGCAAGGGAAGTGATGAGCCCCCGGTTTCGAAGGCCCCAATCCCTGGCCGCGCCCAGCACGCGAATGGCATCCAGGAGGACGCCGTTCCAGCGTTCGATGGCCGAGCGCTGAATCACCCACAGGGCGAAAACGAAGGGGACCCCCGTCCAGGAATGCCAGGCCTCTCCAAGGTCCAGCCGGAAGGGGAAATCCCCGCGATCCTGGAGCCGCAGGGCCTCATCCCCTATGGCCAGGAAGGCGGTGGGCGGGCTCTCGCCGCGGAGGACCTCCGTGCAGTTTCCGGGGACCACCCGTGCCTCGATGTTGAGGTGGAGCTGGAAGAGTACCTGGAGCAGGGCTACCGAGGTGTGGGACTGGGTGCTTGCCAGGACGGTCTCGCCGTCGAGGCGCTCGATGGGCACCCGGCTGAACAGCACGACGCTTCGTACCGGACCCCGGCAGCTGATGGAAAGGTCGGGGAGCACGAAGTAGCGGCCGGGGTTCCGGGCGTACTCGATGGATGAGACCACGCTCACCTCGAGATCCCCCAGGGCCATGAGCCGGTTCAGCTGTGCCGGAGTCCCGGAGATGATCTCGAAGGGATGAGCGATGATGCCCGATTCCAGGGGGTAATAGATGGGGAGAACGTTCAGGTATCCGATCTTTCCCAGCCTCAAACGTTCGTGCATGAGCTGACCCATTTCCATGCTCCTCGTTTCCCCTGAAGGAGGATTGATTCAGCAAGATGGTTGTGTGAAGCCGATTCAGGAATGGCCACCGCAAGGAGACGGGACGACTTGCCGGCTTCGATGGCGCCGAAGGATTGCGCCTGGCCGATGGCCGTGGCTCCTCCCAGCGTGATCATGGCGAGGACGGCTTCGGGCGAAAGCCCGGGATACTGGTCCAGGGTGAAGACGGCCTCCCGAAAAAGATCGAGATCGGTGTTGCTGGCGAGGCTGTCGGTCCCGAGAGCCGCGACCAGCCCGAGCCCCAGGGCCCTGGGAATATCGGGTGGTCCGGCGCTCAGGTTGTGGTTGCTCCGCGGGCAGAAGCAGACGGAGATTCCTCGTCGCCGGGCGATCTCCCAGTCTTCTCCATCGAAATGAACGGCGTGGACCACCAGGGTCTGGCGGTCCAGCACGCCCAGGCGGTCCAGGTAGGCCAGGGCGCTCATGCCCGGCGGGCTCCAGCGGGCGGCCCAGCGCCCGAGCCCCTGGAGAAGCTCGCGGCAGAATCCTCTTCCACTTCGGAGGAATTCGACCTCTTCCGCGTGCTCCGCCGCATGGATGCTGAATACGCGCCCGGTCCTCCGGCACCACCCCTTGGCGTCCCGGATGACCTCGGGGGAGGTCGAATACGCCGCGTGGGCGGCAAGGCTCATGGCCGGGCTCCTTCGGGCCGACGCGGCGAAGGCGTTGAGCATATCCAGGCCGACGGCGTCGGTGAGTCCCTGCCGGTCGAATCCCAGGACCTCGAAAAACACGTGGCGGGATGCTCCCGAGGTTTTCGGGGCGGGCTCCAGGCATGAGCCGTTGTTGATGTCTCCGCAGATGGCCGTTCCGGAGGCCGTGAGCTGGTGCAGGCCCTGATCGATGCTCCTTCGCATGGATTCGATGCTGAAGGCGGACCGGTGCTCGAAAACCTTCCCGAGCCACGCGGGAAAACCCGGCTGAGGCAGCGGGATGAGGCCTGCGAAGCCGGTGAGCTCGAGGTGTGTGTGGGCGTTCACCAGGCCGGGAACGAGGGCTGCGGACCCATGGTCGTGCTCGCACGTGCCGGCCGGGGCCTGGCTCCTGACAGTCCCGTAGTCCCCGGCGGAGACAATGCGCTCTCCATGAACGAGCACGGCTCCGTCCTCGATGGGGGGGCTGCTCACGGGGACCAGCCAGGAAGCCCGGTGCAGAATCGTCGGCTCACGGGTTGTCATCATCGGACTCCTCCACCAGCCGGTAGGCCATGGTGCGCTGCCGAGGCCTGAACCCGGCGGCCTCGATGATTCCGCGAATCTCCTGGACCGACAGTCGGAAATGGACCCCCGCCGCCGCCACGACATTTTCCTCGATCATAGTGGACCCGAAGTCGTTTGCGCCGAACTGGAGGGCCAGTTGAGCCACCTTCGGCCCCATGGTGACCCAGGAAGCCTGGACATTGTCGAAGTTGTCGAGAACCAGGCGTGACACGGCCAGGAGGCGCAGGTAGGAAACGGCCGTCTCGGGCGGCTTTCGGATGGCGGTGTTGGCCGGCTGGAATGCCCAGGGAATGAAGGCCGTGAAGCCGCCCGTCCGGTCCTGGAGCTCGCGCAGGGCCATGAGATGCTCCAGGCGGTGGCGCGGCTCCTCCTCGTGCCCGAACATCATGGTGGCCGTGGTGCGCATGCCCTGGCCGTGGGCTTCCTCCATGACCCCCAGCCATTCCGCCGCCGAGCACTTGTTGGGGGAAACGGCCTTCCGGACGGAATCCACCAGGATCTCGGCCCCGCCTCCCGGGATGGAGTCGAGACCGGCCGCCCTCAAACGTGCGATGACCCTCCCCACGTCCAGCCCTTCCAGTCCGGCGAAGTGGACGATCTCGGGGGGCGAGAACGCATGGATGTGAATGGGGTATCGTTCCTTGATGTACCGGAGCATGTCCTCGTAGAACGACAGAGGAAGCGTCGGATGGTGCCCCCCCTGCATCAGGATCTGGGTCCCGCCGAGCTCCAGGGTCTCCTCGATCTTGCGGGTCAGCTCCTCCCGCGTGAGCACATAGCCCCCTTCCTGGTCCGGGGCCCGGAAGAATGCACAGAAGCGGCATCCGCACACGCAGATGTTGGAGGTGTTGATGTTCCGGTCCACCACATAGGTGACGACGGGATCGGGATGCTTCCCGAGCCGCACCGAATGGGCCGCCCGGCCGAGCCCGAAAAAGTCAGCCTCGGTATAAAGGGCCGCCGCCTCTTCCATGCTCAGCCGCTCCCCCAGCGCCGCCCTCCGCAGTATGCTCTCCGCTTCCATCATTCCTTCGCGCTCTTCGTGCCCTTCGTGGTGAGAACAGCCGTCTTGTCGTTCCCACCCCGCCCCACCTCGTCGAAAAAACAATCCCGCTCCACCGGCCTGAAGCCCCCCTCGCGGATGACGCGCTCGAGCTCGCTACGGGTCAGGGCCTGCTCCGACTCAGCCCCGGCCATGTGGCCGATCTTCTCCTCCACCACCGTGCCGTCGAAGTCGTCTGCCCCGAAATAGAGGGCCACCTGGGCCAGCTTTACCGTGAGCATCACCCAGTAGGCCTTGATGTGGGGGACGTTGTCCAGCATGAGCCGGCTTACGGCCATGGTCTTGAGATCCTCGACGCCCGTCGTGGGCCGGACATCCCGAATCCCGGTGTTCGCCGGCTGGAAGGGCAGGGGGATGAAGCAGACCAGCCCTCCGGTTTCGTCCTGGAGGCGGCGCAGTCCGTCCAGGTGCTCGAGCCGCTCCCGCTCGGTTTCCATGTGGCCGTAGAGCATGGTGGCGTTGGTCCTGATCCCCAGCTCGTGGGCTTCGCGGACGATGTCGAGCCATCCTTCCCCGCTCAGCTTCTCGGGGCAGAGAAGGCTGCGGATGCGGGGGCTGAAGACCTCGGCTCCCCCGCCCGGGAGCATGTCCAGGCCGGCATCCTTCAGCCGCTCCAGCACCTGGCGCGTGGGGATGCCTTCCAGCGTGGCGAAGTGAGCGATCTCGACGGCCGTGAATGCCTTGATGCGCAGCTCGGGCCGAAGCGCTTTGATCCCTCTCAGGGCTTCTTCGTAAAACCCGAAGGGGAGGGTCGGGTGGCAGCCCCCCACCATGTGCACTTCGGTGATGGGATCGTCCGAGCGGGCCCTGACCTTGTTCAAAATGTCTTCCAGGCTCAGCTCGAAGGCCAGGGGATCTCCCTTCTTGCGGCCGAAAGCGCAGAAGCGGCATCCGTTCACGCAGAGGTTCGAGTAGTTGATGTGCTGGTTCACGACGTAATAGGCCGCATCGCCGTGCATCCCGCGCCTCACCTGGTGGGCCAGGGCCCCGACGGCCAGGACGTTGGGGCAGGCGAAGAGGCGCTCGCCATCCTCGATGCTGAGGCGTTTTCCGGTCTCGATCCTGGCCCGGATGTCATCCAGGCCCAATTCGCTGTATAGGTTGGCGTCCAGCATGTGGTTTCGATGACTTTCGCTTGAAACGTTCAAGGCTGATGTCCACTGGCGAGCCCATGGCGGAGCAGGTTCACCAGTTCGTCCACGCGGCGCTCGATCTCCCGGGATGAAGCCCGGTAAAAGCCGGCTCCCGCATCCAGAAACGACACGGAATATGCCTGGAGAAAGCGGTCCATGAGCGCATCCAGGAAGAAAACCGTGGTCTTGACATCCAGGTCCCCCCGCAGCTCACCCCGGGCCATGCCCGACTCCACCATGGGCTGCAGATACTCCGCCGAGAAAAGGTGGACCTTTTGCAGGAACTGGGCCCGCAACGGAAAATCCTCCTGGAAAATCATCTTGAGATAGACCTGGTAGACACGGGGATGCTCGTCGATGAAACGAATACCCTGGATCAGGCTGCGGCGGATGCGCTCGAAAAAGTCGGCCTCGGCCGTCTCCCGCTTCACCTGTCTCAGGGAACGGCGCACCAGCTCGACGGCCTGGTCGAAGATGAAGCCGAACAGGCCTTCCTTGGTGCCGAAATACTGGAAAATGGACCCTTTGGCGATCCCGATCTTCTGCACCATGCGGTTCACGCTGGCCTGCTTGTAGCCCTGGTCGGCGAACTCCTCGATGGCGGCGTCGAAAATGCGCTGCTGTTTGTCGATCTCGAGCTTTCGAAAAACCTCGCGTGGCTCCATCCACCGCATCCCGTTTCCTGCGTTACTCATGATGACCAGGTGGTCATTATAGGAAAAGGTGATCAGAAGTCAACAATCTCAAGGGAGTTTGGGCCCTGCATCGATGAAGTTGGGGACCAGTACTGCCGGGGGGAAGTCCTCAACCGGTGGCTGGCTCCCAAGCTTGAGCCTGGGAGCCAGCTGATCCGGGCGTTCATTTCCGCCCGATGGAGCTACTCCGGTTTCGAGGCCAGGGGGGCGAGGGTCTTTCCGTGGAGAAGCATCGAGTCGGCGGTATAGAGGGCGAGGGCCGCCCAGATCAGTGCGAAGGTCCAGAGCTGCACCGAGGAGATGGACTCGCCGAAGACGAAGACGGCGAAGAGGAAGAAGCAGCTGGGGACGATGTACTGCATGAAGCCGATGGTGGAGAGGTGGAGGATCCGCGTCCCCAGGTTGAAAAGCAGAAGGGGCAGGGCTGTGGCGAGGGCCGAGGCCATGAGCAGCAGGTCGATGCTCGTTCCGCTGTGGAGGAAGGCCCCGCGGCCGTCGAGGTAGAGATAGGTGAGGTAGCCCAGGGAAGGCGGCAGCATGAGCAGCGTCTCCACCGCGAGTCCCACCAGGGCGCTCACGGGTGCGATCTTGCGCACCAGGCCGTAGAGTCCGAACGTGAAAGCCAGCGAGAGGGCGATCCAGGGAAACCGGCCCAGCCCGATGGTGAGATGGAGAACTCCGGCTGCCGCCAGAAGAACGGCGATCACCTGGGCCCGCCGCAGGCGCTCCCCCAGGATGACCACCCCCAGCAGCACGCTGAAGAGCGGGTTGATGTAGTATCCGAGGCTCGCCTGCAGGACGAGCCCGTTGTTCACAGACCAGATGAAGAGCAGCCAGTTGACGGCCACCAGGAGGGTCGTGGCGAGAAGGGTGGCCAGGGTCCGGGGATGTTTCATGACGGACAGGAATTCGCCGGTGCGCTTCTGGATGGGCAGGAGCGGGAGTAGGAAGAGGAAGGACCAGACCACCCGGTGCAGCACGATCTCGAAGGCGGGAACGCCGGTCAGGGTCTTCCAGTAAACGGGGCTCAGCCCCCAGATGAGAAAGGCCGACAGGGCGCAGAGAAATCCCTTGAGGCTGCTGTTCATGATTTCGTACCCGTGCCGCGAGCCGTGACGGACGGGACCGGCTTCGATGGATTCCCCGGATCCCTCACCACGCCTTCCCTTGTTCCTGAAAACTCAGCCATTCGATCCACGGAAGCCCCCGTACTCCGGATGGTCGCCACATGTCAACCGCTGTCGCGCAATCCCGTTTGACCGGGTCATATTGGTTCAAAAGTTGCTTATTGGCGGTTTCGTTTGAAAATTCCATACCCTCTCAGAGGAGCTTTTCATGATTCACCATTCGGACAAGTCCGCCTTCTCCAATCTCCCCGCTTCGATCCCGAGATCTCAGGCGCCATCCACCGAAGTATACGAGCCCGTGCCGGAATTCGAGGACTCGGCGGACCTTCGTGATTACCTGGAGGTCGTCTTTCGACGCAAGTGGCTGGTCGTCACATTTCTGGCGGTTGTCTTCACGGCGGTGCTCGTTGTGAGTCTGGTCATGAAGCCCGTCTACAGGGCGACCGGTCGCCTCGAGCTCAGTATCCATGCCCCCAAGGTGACCAAGTTCGAGGACATGGTCGCCTCCCAGATGCAGACCAGGGAGTTCATGCAGACACAGGTCAAGCTGCTCCAGAGTGAATCCCTCGCCCGCAGGGTCGTTGGCAGACTGGGGCTTGATCGAAACCCGGTGTTCAACCCCGCCGTCGAGGAACGGCAGGGCGGCGAAAAATGGCTCACACGCTTCAGAAAGACGGTCAAGGGCTGGCTGGCGTTCGGCCCGGGAAGTGAAACGGAAGACCCGGCTCTGGCCGAGCTGGCCGTTCAGAAAGCCGTCGAGGCCAAGTTCGCCAAGAGCCTGGAAGTCCAGGCCGAACGCGACACCACCATCATCTCCCTCGGTTTCAAGTGCGTGGACCCGCTCCTCGGCAAGGATGTCATCAACGCCCTCATCCAGGAATTCACTGCCTGGCAGATGGACAAGAAGATCGACGCAGCCGTCAACGCCAAGCAGCAGCTCGAAAAGCAGCTGGACGTCGCGCGCATCCAGCTTGAAAAGGCCGAGAGCAATCTCAACGCCTTCTCCCAGAAGGCCGGCATCGTCTCCCTCAACTCCAATCTGAACCTCATCTACCGGCAGCTGGAGGAGATGAACAACGGCCTGGCATCGGCCGAGTCGGACCGTATCGGAAAGGAAGCCCTCCACAACCAGGCTCTCATGGGCAACGTGAGCGCTCTCCCCAATGTCCTCGAAAATGAGCTGATCCAGAAGCTGCGGGAAGAGTATGTCAAAATCATGGCGCAGTACCAGGAGCTCTACGCCACCTTCAAGGATGACTACCCAGCCGTCAAGAACCTCAAGGCCAGGCTGAACGACCTCGAAAAGAAGATCGCCGGCGAAGAGAACCGAATCGCCGAATCCCTCAAGAGCTCCTACCAGACAGCCCTGAGGAGGGAAGACTCACTCAGAAGGGAAGCCGATGAAAAGAAGGCATCGGCCCTGGCCCTGAACAACCAGGCGACCCAGTACAAGATTCTCGAACGGGAAGTGGAAACGAGCAAGAGCATCCACCAGAGCCTGCTCGAAAGGAGCAAGGAAATCGACGCCAAGGTGGGCACCGAGCTCGGAAACATCCAGGTGGTGGACTATGCCTCGCGTCCGCTGAAACCCTACCGCCCCAACATCCCCCTCAACCTCCTCCTGGCGCTGGTCGTCGGGTTGATGGGCGGCGTCGGGCTCGCCTTTTTCCTGGAGTACATGGACAACACCGTCAAGCGAATCGACGAGTTCTCGGACCGCTTTCAGCTTCCCATCCTGGGAGTCCTGCCCATGGCGGAGCAGGAAGAGCAGAAGGACCTGGACAGGCTGGTGCGTGTCAAGCCCAGGGCCAGTTTCTCCGAGTCCATCCGGACCGCCAAGGTATCGATTCAGCTTTCGAGCGCCATGGATGCGCCCCCTAAATCCCTCGTCATCACGAGCACCACGGCCGGCGAGGGCAAGAGCACCATCGCATGCAACCTGGCCCAGGCATTCGTGTCCGCCGAGGAAAGGGTGGTCATCATCGACGCGGACCTGCGCAAGCCGCGGCTCCATCGTGTCTTTGGGACGGGCATGAATGGCAACGGCTCCAGCGGGAGCAACCGTCGCAAGGGGCTCAGCCAGCTGCTGAGCGGCATCTGTGAGATCGAGGACGTCCTCCAGTCCACCGACGTTCCCAATCTATCCTTCATCTCCGCGGGGCCGACTCCGCCCAATCCCGCCGAGCTCCTGGCATCGAGCCGCATGAGGAAAGTCCTCGACACGCTGTCGCGGGAATTCGACCGCATCATCATTGACGCCCCGCCGGCCGCTGGTTTTGCCGATGTCCTGGTCCTGAGCAACTGCGCCGACGGGGTCATACTGGTGAGCACCCTGGGGCTCACCCACCGCGAAGCGCTCCGTGTGTTCCGCCGCAGCATCTACGGCGTCAGGGGCAACCTCCTGGGATGCATGGTGAACAGGCTGAGCACCCACGGCCATTTCGGAAATTATTATTATTACAAATACTACAAGTATTACAGCCAGTACTACCAGACGTCCCCCGTCCAACCCCAGCCTTCGGACGCTCTCCCGGAGCTTCCGCCGAACCTGAAGCAAGCGGATGAAGCCCGGGTGGCCTGAGCCGCCATCCCGGAACCTGAAGGGTAAAGGGGTGAGGATGAGGAGCATTCTCGGGCGGATGACGGCAAGCGTTGCACTTCTCGGGCTGGGGGGGATTTTCCTGGCCTACGCCGTCATGTCGCTCCAATTCAGCCGGAACGACCCGGCCCCGGATGCGGGCCGGCTTCCCGCCTCTTTACATCCCGAGGCATGGGCCCAGGAAGGGCATCGCAGGTATTACGTGGATCTTGATGCCGATGCCGCTTCCGACTTCTACCGCGGCGCCATACTGTCCAACCCGCTGCTGATCAGGGCCTGGCTCGCGCTGGCCGAAATCGAAATGGTGACGGGCCGGGAGCCCGAGGGGCGACGGGTCCTGGAGACACTCGCTCCTTTCCTGGATCGCGTCAGCACCTGGAAATGGAAGGAGCTCCTGCTGGCCTTCGAGATTCGAGACGAGGCCTACTTCGAGCGGTGCTTCAATTTCGTCCTGCATCGGCTGCCGAACCGCGCTCGCGAGGCCTGCTACCTGGCCGGGAGCCTTTGGAACGGGTGGGCCGGTACGCTGCCCCATGTCGCGGCGGAGAATCGCGAGGTCTTCCTGAAAGAGCTCATGAGGGCCAAGGAGGTCGAGGTGGCTTTGAGCCTGTGGTATGAGCTAGTGGCTCAAGCTGGAGGCCCTTCTCAGGATCTGCATCTGCGTTTCAGTGAATTCCTGCTGAGTCAGAAGAGGCTGCGGGAGGCAAAGGAGGTCTGGGGAGGCACCCTGGGGGGGGAGGCGTTCGGGGTTTTCGACGGCGGGTTCGAAGGACCGCCCCTGGGCCAGTCCTTCGGATGGAGATGGACGCGCCAGGCCGACGTCGCGGTGGAGCGATCCATGGAGGCGCCCCACGAGGGGAGCACTTGCATGCACCTGCGCTTCAAGGGGACCAGGAACGTCGCTTTCCACCACGTCCATCAGATCGTTCCCGTGGACGGGGGCGGAGACTACATCCTGAGCTTCGCGCGGAGAAGCCGGAATCTCACGACGGACCAGGGGGTTGCCCTCGAAGTGAACGGCTACGGCTGCAAAGGTTTGAATCAGCGGTCCGAGCCGGTTCTCGGGAGCTCGCCCTGGCAGAAGGAAGAACTGCTGTTTTCCGTTCCGGAAGGCTGCGAGGCCGCCGTCATCCGCATCGTCAGAAAAGAGAGTCTGAAGTTCGACAGCAAGATATCGGGCGACTACTGGCTGGACGGCTTGAGCCTGAAGCGGGTGCACTACTGAGTACCCTCTCAGCCGCAGGTCCCGCAAAACAGGGAAGAGAGCCTTCCGAAGAACGATCGGCGCCTTGCGCGCTCCCTGAAGGGGATGGGGCGGGGGAGGGAAGCCAGTTTTCCCTCGAGGACCTGCCGCGGAATCGATTCAATCATTTCCATGGCCGCCGTTTCACCCAGGATGGCCCGAGCTTCCATGTAGGCCGAGGAAAGGTTCGGGGTCCGCGCGTGGGGGCCGTGGGAGTCCGTTGCCAGGATATGCGCCAGGCGATGTTCGAGGAGCCGGACGGAAAACCTGCGCACCCTGCTGCCGAATCGGCCCGTCAGGCTGGCGGCCGTGATTTGCGTGAGTGCCCCCGATTCCACCCATCGGTAAAGGGGCTCGGGGTCGTGCATGAGTCTGGGGTGACGCTCGGGATGGGCGATGATGGGAGTAACCCCCCGGGAGCCCAGGTCCCAGAAGACGTTCTCAAGATGGGGCGGGATCATCTCGGGCGGGAGCTCGATGAGCGCATAGCGGCCGGTATCGTTCAGGGTCAGGAACTGGCCCGACTCGATGCGCTCCCCGAGGTCCGGGTCCATTCGCAGTTCGGATCCCGCGTGGACTTCCAGGGGGATTCGGGCGTCCCCGAGCCTCGTCCTCAGTTGCTCCACCGCCTCGAGGACGGCCTCGCGCCGGTTTTCGAAGATTCCCGCGACGCAGTGGGGCGTGCAGACCATGGCCCGGATGCCGTCGGCCGCCGCCATTCTCGCCATTTCCAGGGCATGATTCCAGTCCGGCGCCCCGTCATCCATGCCGGGCAGGATATGGCTGTGAAGGTCGATCATTCCTGAGTGACTCCCTTGGAACCGGACTTCCCGGTGGGCAAGTCGTTGGTCGAAGTATATGGGGCCGGGTGAAGCCCCATGCGCATGAGAACGAGCAGCGTGACGAACAGGACCTGGTTGGCGGGAACCTGTCCGCCGAATTCCACCCACTCGTGGCAAAGAAAGGCGGCGGCTCCCGAGAGTGCCCCGATGCGAATCAGGCGCCTCGCGCGGTAGAGGGAATCGACGGGCTGGAGCCTGCCGGAGGGTCTCGCAAGATGATTGACCCGCCATGCCGAGCGCCACCAGTAAGCCCACAACGCCGCCATCAGGACCCCGGCCGCGGGCAGGCCCAGCTCGGCCGCCCACTCCAGGTAATCGCAGTGTGCGTGAACGATATCGAGGGTGTCCGGAAGGTGGGACTGGTAGACCATGATGGTCCTGCTGAATGCTCCAAGTCCCACGCCGGTCCATGGATGATCCAGGACCATGCGCCACGCATCCTGCCAGATGTTGAAGCGCCCCGGCGCGGACTCCTCCACCGCATTGAACCGCTCGATGATTTCCTCGAAACCGATGGCGCTTCCGTACACCACCATGACCATCCAGCAGCCGGCCACAAAGGGGAGCATCCGCCGTCGCTCGCCGCCGCCGAGGATCACGAATACGCTCAGGGCCACCAGCGAGCTCACGATGCCGGCCCGCGACTGAGAGAAGAAGAGAGCGAGCAGGACCAGTCCCGTCACAAGGGTGAGAAAGATTTGCTTGTGCCGGACGGCCTGGTCGAAGGAAGAACCGGGAGCCACCCCCCGGACCCTCCCTGTGGATTCGTCACGAAGGATCAAAAGGCGGGCCAGGAGCAGCGGCCAGAGCATCCCCAGGAAGGCCGCATAGTGATTGCGGTTGAAGAACGTGCCGGATGCGGCCCCGTTCCCCGTGGCCTGGCCGAAAACCCCGAGGGATGGAATGAGGGCCTGGAGAATGCCGTAGGAAGCTTCCATCGCCGCCACGATGAAAAGCAGGGCGAAAAGCCACCCGGCGTCCTTGTCCCGGGCCAGGATCGCGTGCAGCATCCAGGCGTGGAGAGCCAGAAAGATAAAGCGGGCGGTGAAGAGGA
>JALOOX010000112.1 GCA_025454175.1 Syntrophobacteraceae bacterium
GAGACATTGATCAAGGTCTTCGAGAGCGCTCCCGTCATCATGATGATCGTGGATCAGGACCTTCGGATTCGCAATATCAACTGCACCGGAGCCAACTTTTCCAGGAGACCCCAGGAGGATCTCCTGAATCTCCTCTGCGGGGAGGTCTTTGACTGCTTCAATGCTTTCGAGGGCAGCGGCTGTGGGACCAATGCTCCGTGCAAGGCCTGTACTCTGAGAAGCTCGGTGTCCAGGACCTTTGAAGCGGGTGAGAGCATCTTCGATGCTGAAAGCCGAATGGCCGTGCGCAGGGGGACCCAGGATGTTCCCGTGGATATCCTCATCTCCACGGCCCTGGTCAAAGACCGGACCGCCGACCTGGTGCTGGTCACCATCACCGATATCACGGAGCGCAAGAGGGCCGAACAGGAAAGGGAGAGACTCGAGGCCCAGCTTCGGGAGGCGCAGAAGCTTGAAGCCATCGGGACCCTGGCGGGCGGCATCGCCCACGACTTCAACAACATTCTGGCTCCGATCATCGGGTACACCGAGATCACTCTGGGTGAGATGACGGCAAGGGATCCCCAGCGGGAGTTTCTGGAACAGGTGCTCAAGGCGGCACATCGTGCCAAAGAGCTGGTCAGGCAGATCCTCGCCTTCAGTCGCCACGAGCAGGAAAAACCGATGATTCCCATGAATATCGGCTCCATCGTCAAGGAAGCCCTCAAGCTCCTGAGAGCCACCCTTCCTTCCACCATCGAGATCCGGCAGGATATCGAAAAAGGCGTTGCGGTGGCCGATGGGATTCAGATGCACCAGGTCGTGGTCAACCTCTGCACCAATGCGGCCCATGCCATGCAAGGCAGCGGCATTCTCCGCGTGTCCCTCAAGAAGGCTGTCCTGAAGAACGGGGATCTCGATATTTTCGCCGTTCAAGACCTGGAACCGGGGCCTTATCTGAGGCTGAGCGTGGCGGATTCCGGGCACGGGATGGATCCCGACACCATCCAGCGGATTTTCGAGCCCTATTTCACGACCAAGGAGCCGGGAAAGGGGACGGGGTTGGGGCTGTCCGTGGTGCACGGCATCGTCAAACGACATGGGGGAAAGATCGTCGTTCAGAGCGAGCCGGACAGGGGCAGCGTCTTTGACGTTTACCTGCCTTCCGCAGAGGAGAAACCCGACAAGCCGGTGGCGATCATCGAAAGCCTTCCCCGGGGGTCCGAGCGCATCCTCCTGGTGGACGACGAGCAGATGGTTGCTCAAATGGCGGCAAGGATGCTCACCCGCCTGGGCTATGAGGTGACATCGCAGACCAGCCCCACTGAAGCGCTTGCGTCCTTCCGCTCCAATCCCCAGGCCTTCGATCTCATCCTCTCCGATTTCACCATGCCCGGCATGACGGGAATCGACCTGGCCCGGGAGCTGCGGAAGGACCGACCGGACATACCCATCGTCCTCTGTACGGGGTTCAGTGAGCGGCTCCTGGAGGAAAACGCCCGCGAGCTGCGAATCGAGGAAATTGTCTTGAAGCCCCTGGAGCGTTCCCAGCTCGCGGAACTGGTTCGACGTGTTCTGGACCGGAGGAAGGTCTGAAGCAGCGAGGCGAGGAATGAAACCGAGGCTGTTCTGCCGAGCCCGTTCATTACGGCGGGCGGAAGTCTTCAGCGTCCTTTGAGGGAAGTGTGCCTGGTTGAAGCCTGAAGGCACACCCTGCCGCCAATGCTGTTGAGTTGGGTTTTGAGCTTGAGCCGCGGGGGAGAGGGTGCCATGGGCTAAGCGAAGCTTGCCCATGCTTTCCCTGATCACGGGCAAGCTTCGCTTAGCCCGTGGCACTCCTTAACTCAACAGCATTGCACCCTGCTGTCCCCTCTCAAAGGGAGACTCTTGCCTGAAACGCAGTCGTTTGTGCTCGATTGTCCCAGGGTTAGGGCCTCCTTACCGCCCTTTCATGGGGAGGGCTGCAAAGGGAAGCAGGACCCGGAAGACGCTTCCCACTCCGACTTCGCTTTTGAAAGAAACGGCTCCGCCCAGCGCTCGCACGCCCCCCAGGACGACGGGCAAGCCCAGTCCCCTGCCCGTGAACCTGGTCGAAAAGAAGGGATCGAAGATCCTGTCCCGGTCCGAGGTCGGGATGCCGCAGCCGTTATCCGAAACCGACAGGCAGACATACGCCGGTTCCGAAGGCTGCCAGCCCGCAGGGGAATACCGCCACCCGGCGAGGTCCTCGGCCCGGACCGTACGCAAGGCCACATGCACTTCGCCTTTCCCTTCACCGATGGCCTCCCAGGCATTGGAGCACAGGTTGACCAGGATCTGATGCACCTGGTCCGGCACCGCTTCGATGAGGAACCCGCCCTCCTCCAGCTCTGTCTTCAACTCCACCCGGTCGGGCATGGACAGGCGCAGCAGAGGCATGGCCTCGCGGCAGAATGCCGAAAGATCCAGTATCTGTCTTTCTTCCGACGAATATCCCAGGTAGCTCGTCAGCATCCGGGTGAGCTTCGAAGCCCTCCGCCCTGCTTTGATGGCCTCCATGACCTCCTCGGCGACGCCCCTCCGCCCCTCCGCGAGGTCCTCCAGCGCCATTTCCAGGTTGCCCATGGCTGCCGCCAGGAGGTTGTTGAAATGATGCGCGATGGCTCCAGCCATCCGGCCCAGGCTTTCCAGCTTCTGGGACTGCAGGAGCTGCCTCTCGAATTCCAGCCGATCGGCTTCCAGGCGCCTCTGCACCGAAAAGTCCCTGGTGATTCCAACAGCGGACACGAAGTCCTCGCGGGTGTCCAGCACAGGGGAGGCGTTGGTGGAAACCCAGCACCAGGAGCCGTCGGCGTGCCGGACCCTCAGTTCGAATCCTTCCACGTCCATTCTGTCTCCCATCAACCGCTGGATGCCTTCCCGGATAACGGGGAGATCGTCTCGATGCAGGAATGATTCTGGGCGCTTGCCCAGCCACAAGTCGGCATCATAACCCAACACCTTCTGAATACCGGGGGATATGTAAGTGAACAAGCCTTCGGCATTCATGGTCCAAACGATGTCTGAGGAGCTCTCCAGGATGAGCTTGTATTTCGCTTCACTCTCCCGCAGCGATGCCTCCGCCAAACGCGAGCGCCTCCTCTGGACAACGAGGTAGAAGATCAGCGCCGACTCCAGGGCAAAAACCACGAGGGTGCCCCATATCCACCACAGGTACTTCCGGTAGAAGGAGATGGGCTTGTAGAGCACCACACTTCCCGGCGGAAGCTTGGACTCCCGGATTCCGAATCGCTGGAGCGCACGGAAATCGACCATCGGTCGGGAGCGGCTCTGGACCACCGGGAGGTGAGCCGGGTCTTCCCCGGCCAGAACCCTGAGAGCCAATTCAGCGGCCTGCCTGCCGTGCTCCTCACCCGAAAGCAGGTATCCGCCGACGATTCCTGCTCCCATGCGGGTTTCGTGCATGGCATAGACGGGGACGGGACTGGCCGACGTGATGAGTGCTGTGCTCTCCTGGCGACCGAAGGTCCTGCCCCGGCTGTCCGTGACGAAGGAGAGGATCATCGCCACAGTGTCGGGGGGGAGCTTTCGGAGTGATTCCTGGAGCGCCTCCATGGTGGTTTCCGGAGTGAAGTCCACTTGGACCTTTTCCCGGAATTGTTCCATTGCGGCCTCCATGTCACGCTTCACGGCGAGGCCGCTGGAGGTGTGATCGTGAACCGCCAGGATCCTCCGCGTGCCGGGGTGTAAATCCAAAGCCAGCCGGAGCGTTCCGACCATGTCCTGGTCCTCGGCCACCCCCGTGACGCCTTCGCGGCCCCGGATCAACTCCGGCCTGAAGTTGTTGATCCCGGCGAATATGACGGGAACCCCGGGGAAGAGCTCATGCCGGACCGCGAGGATGAAGTCCAGGGCAGGGTTGTCGAGGACCATCACGAGCCGCGGTTGGTGCTCACCGTGACCGTATTTCTCCGCCAGGAGCCTCCTGAAGTGGGGGAGAGGCTCGAGCTTGGGATGTCGCTTGGCATCCAGCCTTTCGATGAGCAGCTCGGCCTCGGGCGCCGCCTCGGAAAAGGCCTGTCGGATACCGGTGACCTCATTGTCGGACCAGGCCTCCCCCTGGTGGTACGAGTCCAGGATGAGCAACCTTGGAGGGGAATTTGGGCCGTGATCTTTCTCAGCGCTGGCGCAGACGGCGAGCAGGGTGACCAAAAGGCTGACCAACGCCGGCAAAACACCGGTCCTCTGCACCCTGGAACGCCGCCGACAACGTCTGGCGGTCAATTCGTTCCTGGAAACGCAGATTGGCATTACACTCTCCCCACCCATGGCAAAGCTTGTCTCGCGGGTGGTCTGCTCGTTGTCTGGTGTTCAGACCTGGAAAGAGAAAACCCGCTGTCGGCCCCCTCGCGGGTCACTCCTGGCCCAGGAGCGATTTGTGGTCAAATGAAATCTTCCCGGCGGAAGCAACGAGATTCATCCTGGAGAGAGCTGAGAGAACCACAGCCCACCTCCAGGAATGGGCAGGGCCGGGAGAGCCAACCGCGGGCCCATCTTCACTGCTCATTTCCTCTGCAGACGTTCCGATCCACATGGACAGCCTCCGATCCGGCCGGATCGTCCGGAATCCTCCTCACCTTCCCTCGCAAGGCTTCATCCCTCAAGGGTCAACGACCCGTTCGTCCCTGATACAGGGCATTTCTCTCACGCAGCCTTTCTCAGAGCGGGCATGATGTTCGACGGCCTCAATGCCGGGGCTCCTCTCAGTACATCTCCACACAATTGAGTGTCCAATACTTGGGTCGTCATTCCCGCATGCTTTTCCGATGAAGAGCCGGTCACAACGTCACCCCCACGTGTTTCTGGCGGGGGTCCAGGGTCTTCAAAAGGCCTGGATTCCCGCCAGGAACATGCGGGGATGACGTGATGGAGAGATGGACGCCTCACTCTGCAGACCTGCATGAAGTCGTGGGCCGGGATTCTCAAAGGATTGCTGAATCAAGACTGCGACGGGAGCCCCTTTGACAGGGGCTCCCGCAAGACATTAGAAATCTCTCATCTCATCGTTATCCAGAGGAATCATCTCTCTGGGGTCGCGTCCAGAACCGCCGGCCGGAAGCGATGGACCGTGTTCCTTTCCATTCCCGTTCTTCCGAAGCTGAGCCGGGGGCAAAGCGGAGCGACGGGGCCTGGACTCAACGCTGTGGGCTCGAGAGGCATCGGATTGCGACTTCCTGCCACGCCTTTGCTTTCGCTCAACCGAACCCACCATGACCACCAGCTCTCCCACCATCTCTTTCATGGATTCCGCCTGGGCGTTCATCTCCTCGGAGGCAGCGGCCGACTCCTCGGCGTTGGCCGCATTCTGCTGGGTCACCTTGTCCATCTCGCTCACCGCGCGGTTGATCTGGTCGATCCCCTGAGCCTGCTCGCTGGATGCCGCCGTGATTTCACCCACCAGCTCGGCCACTTTTCCGGCGCTTCCCGCCACCTGCTGGAAGGCCTGGTTGGTTCGAGTCATCAGATCCGAGCCGTCCTTGACTTTCTTCACCGTGCCTTCGATCAGATCAGCCGTATTCTTGGCGGCTTCAGCTGCCCGCATGGCCAGATTCCGGACTTCGTCGGCCACCACCGCAAAACCGGCTCCGGCTTCACCCGCCCGGGCCGCCTCAACCGCCGCATTCAAGGCCAGGAGGTTGGTCTGAAAAGCGATTTCATCAATGGTTTTGATGATTTTGGAGGTTTCCTCACTGGCCCTGGTGATCTCCTCCATGGAACCCGCCAGTTGGCCCATGGACTCGTTGGCCATGTCGATGATCCGCTTGGATTCCCCCATGAGCCCGTTGGCCTGTTGAGCATTTTCGGCATTCTGACGGGTCATTGAAGACATCTCCTCCAGGGAGGAGGACGTCTCCTCGATGGCGGCGGCCTGCTGGCTGGCGCCTTCCGCCAGGGACTGGCTGGCCGAAGAGACCTGGGTGGAGGCCGAGGCCACCTGCTCGGCGCCGTCCGTCAGCCCCGCAATGACACGGCGGATGGGACCCGTAATGGATCGGGTGAGGAAGATTGCCGTCAGCAGGCCAGTGACCAGGGCTGCCCCGAGGCCAAAGATCATGGCCGTCGAAGCGGAGCCCAGGGAATGCTCGGCCTGGGTGGCGATCTCGGTGGTCCGCTCGGAGGCTGCCGCCGCCAGGTTGCGGGAGATCTCCAACGCTTTGCCCCCGGTGGTCACACGGGCCGTGCTGAGTCCATTCAGCTCCTTCGAAATGGCGATGAGCTTCAGCATGGCGCTCTTGTAGCCTGCCGCACTGGTGGAAATCTCCTTGAGCTCATCCTGGTCCTCTTTGAGACGCGTGATGGGCTCAAGCTCCTTCATCTTGCCTTCAATGGCTGGAAAAACCGTCTTGACAGCCTCTGTCATGATCTCAGGATTTCTCATGGCCTGGGATTTCCAGTTCTCGATGCGTGCACCGTTCCCCAGGTCGATCAGATCGTTGACGAGGGCGATTTTGGTCAGCCTTTCGCTCAGCTTGTCCTGGGCGGCACCCTCCGCGATCTCCTTGGTCATCGCCTGGTTCTGATTCTTGAGAAGACCGAGTGCACTGTCCATATAGCCCCTGGCCGCGCCGTTCATCGACTCCTGGACTTTGTCCAGCTCACTGAGGTTCTTGTGGGTTTCCGCCATCTGCCTGTCGTATTCTTCCATGGACTTCTTGGCTTCTGCAAGAGAGTCCTTGAGCTTGGTCAGGTGGACGGCTTTACCGGCGAGCTCTTCCAGTTGCTCGATGGACTCCTTGACCTGCCCCATGGCCGCCACGCCATCATCGTAGAACTTCTGCTCCCCCGTGTATCCGTAGCCCCTCAGGGCATACATGGTTCGGTACACACGGCGCTCCAGCTGCCCCGCAAGGGCTGCTTCCGGCACGTACTCCCTGGAGAGCTTGACGGCATCCCCCTCCACTCCCTTCATCCTGACAATGGCCATTCCGCCCAGCGCCATGGCCAGAATGAGCAGTGCACAGAATCCCAGCATGACCTTGGTGCCCAGCTTCATGTTCTTCAGCATTCCATTCTCCTCTTTGTTCGTTCTTGCATTCTGACGGCCCCGATGTTCACTTCCAGGGGAGATCAGGCCGCATTTTCCAGTTGCGCCAGCTCATCGGCACCCAGCACCCGGTCGATGTCGAGCAGGATCTTCACACGACCCTGCAGCTTGGCCATCCCCAGGATGAAGTCCGTCCGGACGTTGGTCCCGAACCGGGGGGCATCGGCAATGTCCTCGCCTTTGATGTTCACGACCTCCGAGACCGAGTCGACGACAATCCCGATGGAGAGGGTTTCTCTCGGGGTGGAAATTTCCAGGACCACAATGCAGGTGCGATCCGTGCAAGCCGCCGTTTCAAAGCCGAACTGAAGCCGCATGTCCACCACGGGGATGACCCTGCCTCGCAGGTTGATGACCCCCTTCACGGCTGAGGGCGTCTGCGGGA
>JALOOX010000062.1 GCA_025454175.1 Syntrophobacteraceae bacterium
TACCCGTCGTCGCCTTGGTAGGCCGTTACCCTACCAACTAGCTGATAGGACGCAGGCCCCTCCTCGTGCGCCAGCTTCTTCGAGCGGCTGACTTTCTTCCCGGGCTTCCCCGGGATCGTATCCGGTATTAGCACCGCTTTCGCGGGGTTATCCCAGACACAAGGGCAGGTCACCTACGCGTTACTCACCCGTGCGCCACTTTACTCGCCAAACCGAAATTCGGCTTTCTCGTACGACTTGCATGTGTTAAGCACGCCGCCAGCGTTCATTCTGAGCCAGGATCAAACTCTCCAGTTCTAATCTTTTCGAGAGAAGCGTCTTATACCGCATCAGCTGACCGAAGTCAATAACTTTTTTCGCCTCTCTCTTTTTCTCGGCTGCGAGCCATCGGATCGCTTCGTTCGAATGATCCCGGTCGAGCAGCCTTCCCCCCGGCGATGACCTTCCACCCGTTTGAGTCTTCCTGGTGGCGTCCTTGCCGTGAGAAGTCGCCTTTTACGCTCAAGGCTCCTGGGTGTCAAGGAAAAAAAGAGAAAAAACAGCAGAGCCCAAACAGGCCCTTGATGGCCGATTCCCCGTCCCTCAGCCCTGCCCGCTCCGGCGCTGCCTCGCAAATCGAGCAGCCTCCATCCCCGCGACACATCCCTCACCCACCGCTTTCGCCATCTGCCATGGAGGACCGCAAAGGTCCCCCGCGGCGTAGGCGCCCGGGACATTCGTCTCCTGCTTCTTGTTGGCGGCCACGTACTTCATTTCCGAATCCAGAGCGATGTCCAGCCTGGTGGCCAACTCCAGAGCCCCCTTGGCTCCCAGTTCAATGAATATCCCCTGGGCCTGGATGATCTCGCCGTTGTCCAGCTCAATCTCCTCCACTCCCTGTGCTCCCCTGATGGCCCTGACCCGTCGACCGCGGTGAATCTGAATGGAGCTGCTCTCCACCTGGAAGCGGAGGTTTTCGGCAACCAGGCTCTCCGAGCAGACCAAGTGCACCTCCTCGGCTATGAGCAGCAGTTTCAGTGCCCCATGGAAGGCGGCACTCTCGTCCCCGACCACCACGACGGTTTGGCCGCGGTAGAAGTTGGCGTCACAATCGACACAATAGCTCACGCCCTTGCCGAGGAATTCCTTCTCACCAGGCACGTTGAGCCGGTTGCGCGAGATCCCCATGGCGAGAATCAGACTCCAGGCCAGTATCGCTTCCCCGTTTTCAAGGTCGACCCTGAACCGGCCATCGGGCTCCCTGGATATGTCCACGACATCCACTTCGAGAAATCCTGCTCCAAAGCGCTCCGCCTGCCGACGTCCCTGATCGAGCACTTCCTGCCCGCTGAGGGTTCCCTCCATGCAGCAGTAGTTTTCGATGTGGGCTTTATACAGGGAGCTTTTCTGCATTCTTCCCAGAACAGCCACGGTGGATTTGGATCGTGCCGCGTGCAATGCCGCCTGCAGTCCGGCCGGACCGCTGCCCATGATGACCACATCGTATTCCGAGACAACAGCCTCCACTGAATTCTCCTTCGTCGGGGCGAGCAGCCAGCCCATTTGATCTTGATGGTACTCTTGTGACGAGCCCGCCAATGCTTGAAGGTGATGTCTTCCTCAATCGCATCCGTGATCGGCAACCCTCAAACCTTGGGGTTTGAAGCCACGGGATTCAATGCTATACTCTTTCTACTGGGGAACTGATGGAGATTTCCACACACCACCAGAAATGACAATAACTATGCATTGACTCCGGCGCAAATACGCTCCCCGATGCAGATTCCCTTTTAAGCGAAGTCTCCTGTACCCGCGCAGGCCCGACATGCCTGATCCCCGAGAGCCCGGACAAAGCAAGCATCCAAAGCGGAAGCCCCCCGAATCATGAAATCAACTCATTTCAACCCACCTGAACCATCAGCCCCCCCAGAATTCGATCAAGGCAGCATCCGGGTGACCGCGGCCCTCATCATTGCCGAGGGAAGGATCTTCATAGCCCAGCGCCCTCTCCACAAGAAATACGGTGGCCTCTGGGAGTTCCCCGGAGGAAAGGTGGAAAGTGGAGAGACACTTCAAGAGGCTCTTTACCGGGAGATCATCGAGGAGCTCTGCTGGAGGGTGAGGGTCGGCGAGCTGGTCCATCGCGTCCAGGACCCGGGCGAATCGGAAGGGGTGGAGCTTTACGCATTCTGGTGCTCCATTGCCGAAGGCGATCTCTGTCTCCGAGAGCACATTGACCATTATTGGGCTCTGCCCGAAGAGCTCCACCAATTCCCCTTCACCCAGCCCGACCGGGAGATCATTTCGTTGCTCCAAAAGCTGAGATGTTTTCCCGACTGACGACGCCCCCAATCCTTGATTCCGTGATACTGGCACCTCATTTCCTTGCGGAGGATCCCACTTCAGCCCATCCATCATTGCCCCCTGCGGTTTCGCCAGCCAAGGCCCGTCAAGGACGAAATTGAGCCCGTCGTTCGAACAGCGCACCCGGAGAAGTATTGCCATGCACAAGGTTTGAAGGTTAAATATGCTCCTTCGTGTCCAGGAATTGATCAGGGCGACATTCGAACTGCTCCGCCGCAACCCTCTCCTGGGCAGTGATCTTTTCCAGGTACGACAATCAGGATGATTATTTTCAGTTGAGCTCAGATCACCTTGTATGGAAGAGGAAGCAATCCATGGAGCAAAAGGTCGGAATATGGCAGAAAATGAGCAAAACTCTCGGCTCGCTGAAGCTCACTCTCTTCGTCTTTCTCATGCTCGCCATATTTTCTGTCGTCGGGACCCTTTTACCTCAAGGGATGACCGAACATGAGCTCCATGAACGTTTCGGTCCCGGCCTGGGGGATTGGATCGTCACCATGGGCTTCCACGATGTCTATCGCACCGGATGGTTCCGAGCCCTCATTATCCTGTTGTGCCTGAATCTCATCGTCTGCAGTCTCCAGCGACTGCCCAAGAGCCTCAAGCTGATCACCCACGAAGAGCAAAGCTTGAATCCGGATAAACTGCTCAAGCTTTCCTATCACATGGACATGACGACCCGACTTTCGTGGACAGATGCGCAATCGCGTCTGACAAGCATCCTCACCGAGCAGTTCGCGCCACCCAAGACCCGGCAAGGCTCTGAGCTCTACACGGCCTACGCGATCCGTGGGAAATGGTCCCCCATCATCGTTTACCTGGTCCATCTCAGCGTACTGCTGGTCCTGGCCGGGGCGCTGGTCGGGTCGATTTTCGGATTCAAGGGTGTCATGCAGATCCCTGAAGGCGAAAGCTCGAGCCTGGTGATGCTGACCTCGGGGCGGCATCAGGTCACCCTCCCTTTTGCGGTGCGCTGCGATGACTTCGACGTTTCGTTTTACGACACCGGCGCTCCCAAGGAATACCGATCGGACCTGACCATCCTGAGGAATGGCGAGTCGGCCCACACTCAGACGATCCGGGTGAACGATCCCATGACCTATGAAGGAATCACTTTTTACCAGTCCTCTTACGGGAACACTTTAAAGCGTGCCGAAGTCGAGTTCCAGGACAAGTCCGGGGGGTTAACGGAGACGCTGTCCATGAGATTTCGCGAGACGGCGACGATTCCGGGAACCCAGGATCGCGTTCAGGTGGTCCAGTACCAGCCCGAGTTCAGTCGATTCGGACCCGCCGTCGGAGTCGTGCTGCAGAAGCATGGGCAGCAGGAATCGACCGGTTCGTGGATCCTGGTCAACATGCCGGATTTTCACGGGAACCGCATCGAGAACTACCAGGTTAGAGTCATTGGCGTTGAGGCTTCGCAGTATACCGGCCTTCAGGTGAAAAAAGACCCGGGCATATGGATGGTGTACGCCGGGTTCACGGCCATGCTCATCGGCATTTGCCTGGCTTATCACATGAGCCAGCGGAAGATATGGGTTTGGGCGGCGCCCAGGGGCAGTTCCCAACGGGTCGTGGTTGCCGGGCGAGCCAACAAGAATTCCCTTGCCTTCGAGGCGGAATTCACCCGATTATGCGAGCGCTTGGAGCAGGATCTCCAGCAGGATCCTGGAAAGAGAGAGAGTTCTTGATGACAAGCTCACTGCTTTTGAGTCTGACGACATTCGCTTACTTTGGATCGGCCGCTCTTTACCTGGGCGGTGTGGTTTTCCGGCTGAAAAGCTTGCTTTCCCTGGGCAGCCTTGTGGGGTTGGGGACGCTGATCATCCAGACGGCTGGTCTGGCTCTGCGTTGGAGGGAATCCTACGAGCTTGGATACGGTCACGCGCCGCTTTCGAATCTCTATGAGTCCCTGGTTTTCGCCGCATGGGCCATCATGCTGCTTTACCTCATCATGGAATATCGCACCAAGCAGCGCACCCTTGGGGTGTTTCCGGCAATCTTCGCCTTCCTGGCCATGGCCTACGCCTCTTTCTCCACGAGTGTGGACGCCAGGATCCAGCCGCTTCTCCCCGCCTTGAAAAGCAACTGGCTCATCGCGCATGTCATCACCTGCTTTCTTGGCTATGCGGCCTTTGCCATCGCCTGCGGAATCAGCATTTTCTACCTGCTCAAGAAATCCAGTGAAGCCGGCCCCAGGCCCAGCGCGGTGATGGCCATGATACCCGAGGCGAGACAACTGGACGAGCTCAACTACCAGCTCATCCTTTTCGGCTTTCTGTGGCTTTCCCTTGGCATCATCACCGGTTCGGTATGGGCCAATTCCGCCTGGGGGACCTATTGGAGCTGGGACCCCAAGGAAACATGGTCCCTGATCACCTGGCTGGTCTATGCGGCGGTGCTGCACGCCAGGACCATTCAGGGCTGGCGTGGAAAGCGGGTGGCCTGGTTGTCGCTCCTCGGTTTTGGCTGCGTGCTTTTCACCTACTTTGGCGTGAACTTTCTACTGAGTGGCCTGCACAGCTACGCCACCAAATGAGACGGCGGAAGGAGGCAGGGTGCCATGGGTCTGGGCATGAGCGAACTGATCATCATTCTGGTGCTGGTCCTTTTCTTCTATGGGGGCAAAAAGCTCCCCATGATCGGGGAAGGCCTGGGCAAGGGGATAACGGAATTCAAGAGGGCTATCAGGAACCTCTCCGGAACCGAGGGTGAGCCTGAAAAGAAGCACGGAGCCCCTTCCGACAAGAAGGGTTAGAATTGGAGTGGCGGAGAAGCGCTTTCGAGGAGAAGAAACAAGATGTTTGGAATCGGATTTCCCGAGCTCCTCATGATTCTGGTGGTGGCCCTCATTGTGGTGGGCCCGAGCAAGCTTCCGGACCTCGCCCGGGCATTGGGCCGGGGTTATGCCGAGTTCCGTCGAGCCACCGACGAGCTGAAGGAGACCTTCGAGCAGGACGACACCGTCAAGGAGATCAGGCAGGAGTTCCAGTCCGCTCAGCACGAAGTCCTTTACGGAGACCGGCCCTCCCTCCGGAAGCCCGATAACCCGCCTCAGAAGGACCAGGCGTTTGACGAGTCGAAGCCGGCGGCATCCGGCGATGGGAAGCCTTCGAAGTGAACTGAGCCGACCCTTTGAATGGCGCGGTTTTTACAGCGCGAAGACAATCGAGGTCACGAAGATTCATGTCAAACGATGACAAGATGCCCTTCACCCAGCATCTGGATGAGCTCCGCAAAAGGTTGATTGTCTGTTTCGCTGCGGTTGGCGTGGGGTTTCTGGTCGCCTTTGCATTCAAGGAAAAGATTTTCGAAGTGCTCATGCGCCCCTGGATTCAGGCCATGCCCGCGGGTCATGAGGCGAAGCTCATCTACACGGCCCCCCATGAAGCCTTTTTCACCTACTTGAAGGTATCCTTCATCGCGGGGCTCGGCCTGGCGGTGCCCGTCATCATTTTTCAGTTCTGGCGATTCATCGCTCCCGGACTCTACGAAACCGAGAAAAAATACCTGATTCCCGTTGTCCTGTTCTCGAGCCTGTTCTTTCTGGGTGGGGCGCTTTTCGGGTATTTTCTGGTGTTCCCCGTCGGCTTTCAGTTTTTCACATCCTTTGCAAGCGAGCACATCACCCCGCTCATCAGCACCAAGGAGTTCCTGACCTTCACGTTTCGGGTCCTTCTGGCCTTCGGGTTCGTGTTCGAGTTGCCCATCTTCGCCTTCTTCCTGGCGCGGCTCGGGCTCATCAGCGCGGATTTTCTCAGGCGACAGCGCAAATTCGCAATCGTGCTGAACTTCATCATCGCCGCCATGTTGACCCCCGGACCGGATGTCTTCTCCCAGCTCCTCATGGCTGGACCTCTTCTGATCCTCTATGAAGTGAGCATCTGGATCGTCCACTTCTTCGGGAAGAAGCCCGAGCCTGACGACGTCAGCTCCGAACAGCTCGATTCTTCTTCATGATCGCATGAAAAACTTCGTCTGGACTTCAATCGATTGACCTGGGGGGGATAAACATCCATGCGGAAAACCATGCTGGTTCTGGCAACGAGGAATTCGGGAAAGTCCAGGGAGATCAGGAGCTTCCTTGAGGGCTTCCCCGTCGAGATCCTGGACCTGAACGACTTCGGCCCCATTCCCGAGGTGGTGGAGGACGGCGCCACCTTCGAGGAAAACGCCTACAAGAAGGCCCAGTTCACGGCCAGAATACTGGGGTTCCCGGCGTTGGCCGACGACTCGGGACTGGAGGTGGAAGCCTTGAACGGAGCACCCGGAGCTCATTCGGCCCGGTACGCAGGCCCCGGTGCAACGGACGACGCGAACAACGGGAAGCTCCTGGACAATCTCCGGGGGCATGGGAACCGGAAGGCACGGTTCTGCTGCATTCTCTCCCTTGCCGTTCCCTCGGGCCCCGCTCTCACTTATGAAGCTTACTGCGAAGGGAGCATCCTGGATCATCCCCGGGGCACCAACGGGTTCGGCTACGACCCGCTTTTTTACCATGAGCCCACGGGAAAGACGTTTGGGGAGATGACCCTGGAGGAGAAATCCCGGGTCAGTCATCGGGGAAAAGCACTGGGCGAGCTCAAACGGGAATTCGACAAGGTCCTCAAATGGCTGGAGCTTCGCCTTGCCGAGGAGGACGCCGCGCGACGCCACGAATGCCACGACTCCAAGGCCTGAATATGTGGTGTCCGTCCTCGTGCCCTGACGTTCGCCGACGCGTGGAAGGTGCATCATTGAATCAGGAGCTTGCCAAAAGTCCGCGAGCCCCGGCTGGAAACGGATCAGGTGGAACGGTAGAATTTCCGCCACGGCAGCCGGAGGGTCTCCTGAGCATCGGTGAGCGCCAGTTGAAGAACTGCCGCGGCCAGTTCGGCACAATGCAGCTCATGCCCGGGGAGAGTTTCCAGGTAATCGACGATGGATGCGGCGCTGATGCACCGGGCCTCCGGCAATGACCTCCCGAGGGCCAGATGAACCGCCGCGTTGGCGCAGGCCACCGAGTAGATGCAGCCATTGGTCTCGAAGGACGCTGAATCGATGAGGCCATCGCGCAGAACAACATAGATTTCGATGGTATCCCCGCACTCCCTGGTCTGCCGCCCATAGCCGTCCGGCTGCTTCAGCGACTCGCGCCTGTCGGCCCTGAACACCATATCGAGAAAGCGAAGCGAGTGCTTCTGCCAGAAAGCCATGTTATTGACGTCCACTTCCACGCCCTTTCATTTTCACGCGACCGATTCTCAAACCGGCAAGTCTCTCGGTCCGCCGGTTTCCCTTCGCAGCACGTCATCCTCGATTCTTGACAATTTACCCGATTTCCGCGTTCAACCAAAGAGGGAGAAAGAGGGAGCTGAACCGCAGGCCCTTCCAACGCTTCCGGATGTATACTGCGAACGGCTTGAATTTGGCTTTCTGTCATCCCGAACGCATGTGAGGGATCTCTTTAGATTTCTCCCTTCGGTCGAAATGACAGAAAGTCCAGGTTTCAGCCGTCTGCGGTATAAATGCGCGCTTTCTGAATCCTTTGGAGATTTCGGCATGTTGGAGATAGACTCTCTCACGGCGCCATGTTAGGTGGTAAATTGGACTTTCAATTCCCCGGTCATTGTCAACATGCTCATTCGGAGTATTTCCATGTCTCATGAAAACCCCGGTGCTGATGTCAAAATCTCCGCCCGGCAGAATCCCGGCGGTCCCGGTTGCGACGGGGATCGCATGTTCGAGACGGCGAGCGGCTCCTGCTGACCCCCGGCGGAAAAGGCCCGGGGGGGCTTTCCGGATCTCGGCCAGTCTTTCGTCACGGGTGGTTTGCCCACCCCATTGGGGGAAGTTCCTCAGGTGTGCTCCGATCTCACCTGGCCTGACACCCTCGGGTCCTGGAAAGCTCGCTGGGGGATTGGACGCATGCGGTATGTTGTTCAACCGGGCCTTTATGCGCTGGGAACGCCCGACCGTGAGTCCCCCGTCTTCGTGACGGCCAGCTACAAAATGAGCTTCGACCGGCTGAGAAGCGGTTTGAAGGGCAGGACCGGCTGGATCCTCGTCCTGGATACCAAGGGCATCAATGTTTGGTGCGCGGCGGGCAAAGGGACATTCGGCACCGCCGAGCTCGTGGGAAGGATTCAGTCGAGCGGCCTTGCGGACCTTGTGGACCACCGTCGAATCATCGCCCCACAACTGGGAGCGCCAGGCGTTTCCGCCCACGCCGTTCACAAGCAATCGGGGTTCAAAGTCCTGTTCGGTCCCGTCCTCGCCGAGGATCTTGGAGAATTCCTCGATGCGGGAATGAAAGCCGCCCCCCGCATGCGGATCAGGGATTTCCCGCTGCGAGAGAGACTGGTCCTCATCCCCATCGAGCTGGTGGCGGCCCTCAAGTGGACTTTACTGCCGATTCTGGCTCTGGCCCTCATTGGCGGGCTCGGGGGAAAGGAACCGTTCACAGCCGGCGCCTTTCAAAACGGTCTTTTTGTGGGCGCGGCCATTCTGAGTGGCCTGCTCTCCGGCGCCGTCGCCGCGCCAATCCTGCTTCCCTGGATTCCCGGCCGCGCATTTTCGACCAAGGGCCTGGTCCTCGGCTTTTTCAGTGCTCTCGCCTTTCTGGCTGTGAGCGGGCGTGGATGGGAGAACTGGTCGACGCGTTTCGAGTCCCTGGCCGCTTTCTCGTTTATTATGGCGGTGGTGTGCTATTTGAGTATGAATTTTACGGGCTCGTCGACTTTCACGTCGCTTTCCGGCGTGAGGCGGGAAATGCGTTGGTCGGTGCCGCTTCAAGTGGCTCTCGCCGGCCTGGGCCTGGTTCTCTGGGTCCTGTCCAGGGCGCTTGCATAGGAAGGAAGAGAACCATGAGCCGCCTAGTTTACCTCGCGAATGTGGCAACCCTGCGTTTGGATCCCACTCGGTGCTGCGGCTGCGGCATGTGCGCGACGGTCTGCCCGCACGGCGTGCTCGTGGTTCGGGAAGGGGTTGCCGAGATTGCTCATCTCGACGGATGCATGGAATGCGGAGCATGCGCGAACAACTGTCCCTCGGGCGCCATCGAGGTGGAGACGGGAGTGGGGTGTGCCGCCGCGGTGATCAACAGCATCCTCGGACGCACCGACTCGTCCTGCTGCTGCGTGATCGAAAAATCCGACGGGAAAGCCTCCCATCGCGAAGCATCCTCCGAATCGGGCTCGGGACGCTGCTGACTTGAGCCCGGCACGCAGGGCAAAGGCGCCTGGAGGATCCCCAGCCGGGGGATTGTTGCCTCCAGGTCGGAGCGGCATTCAACGCAGCCGAGAGTCATGAGCCTTTCGCGTTTTTGTTTTGAAATCGCTAAAGAATTTCGTATCATTCAAAAATTGAAGAACGGAATCGGGGTATTCATCATGCATCGTTTCAGGACGAACGGCCCGGGATCTGGGTTATGGCTCGTGGGTGCTTGCTGTCTCGTGCTTGCCGTTGGGACATCCTGCTCCTCCATGGGGAAATCATACAATAATGTCAAAGGATTCAACCTTGCCGTGGACCAGTTTCACAATGCCATGCGCTGGGAAGCCTACGATACCGCCCTGATGTTCGTGAGCCCGCCGCTCGTGGATGACTTCTGGCGCCTGGCGGACATGCTTCAGGGGAAGATCCGGATCATGGAATACGAGGTTCGACAACCCCTGTGCGACCCGGGAAATGGCTCGGGGTCCGTGACCGTCAAAATCAAACTGTATCACCAGGATGGTCCAAGACTCGTAACGAGGACGGTTCGCGAGAAATGGGTCTATCTCGGAAAAGAAGATATGTGGCAGATCGTACAGCATGATTTGAAGGAGCTCATGAACTGAACCTGTCATTTCGGCTGCTCCTGTCCTGACGAGTCCGCGGTGCCGCGGATCCTTCCCGGCATTCAGACTGGCGCTCCGCCGGATCCAATTTTGGCAACAAACCTACGGCCCGTTTGGGCCTCCACCGGGCACGGAACCGATGGCCGGCCTGGCGAGGCCTCACCGCAGCGGTTGCCGGCAGCGAGGGCCGCTGCTTCGTAAGCGCGATTCGACGCGTTCAGGGCTGGCGAGGTGGTTCAATGACCTATCCTCTTTTTCGTTTCCCGCTCGCATTGCTGTCGGCTCTGATGATCCTGAGCCCGGCCTGCCGTTCCTTCGCCGCGGAGTCTGGCCCCACGGACGAGGAGAAAGCTGCTCGTTTTCTCTATGGGGAGTTTCGAGAGGTTAGATCCTTCGGCATGATTGCGGTATCCCTCGTCGGTCAGGCCGAGCAGTTGGGTTTGAGAACGGAGGAGGTCACCCGGCATGCCCGGAACCGATTTCGCGATTACTTTTCCGGGGTCAGGCTGGAGGACATATCGTCGGATTCCAGGAAATTCCTGGCCCTGATGCTCTCGCGAGACAGAACCGTCGGAAACATAACGTTCAGGATATGGGTCCTTGGAGATGAGCTCCCCATTGTGTACCATATCAAGTGCGACGCGGGTAATTTTGACAACCCTTCCATCTGGACCGAGGAAGCCCTGGGACACGCATCCGGGGCGAATTTGCAGGAGACGGTTCTGGGCATCGTGGATGAAATGTTGAAAACTCTGGCGGTAGCCTTCATGAAGGTCAGAGCCCAGGAGATGTGAAAACCGATTGGCGCGATTCTTGATCATCATTATTTTGACGGTGTCGACACGCGCTCGACCACGACGATTAAAAGCCAAGGTACAATGATGTTTGCTCCTTTTCCATCGAGCGTTGATCTGCTATAAATTTGTTTTTGGTATTTCAGCCCACTGCCTCGGATGGCGCAATGGGCGATTTCAGATCGGGTCTTGGCCCTCACGGTTTGTTGCTTTTCTCCAATAATCTCTCGGAGGCATTGACATTGAGCCCCTTTTACAAAAACCTGGCCTTATGGCTGGTGATCAGTCTAATGGTTATCCTTCTCTTTCACATGTTTCACCAGCCCCAGCACACCAGCAATGAGACGACTTACACCCAGTTTCTCACGTCGGTCCAGAGGAGTGAAGTCTCTCAGGTCACGATCCAGGGCGACCGCGTCCTCGGCATCTACACCGACGGCAAGCAGTTTCGCACCTTCGCCCCGAGGGACGCGGAGCTGATTCGCATTCTGCGGGAGCACGGAGTGGACATCCAGGCGAAGCCGGAGGAAGAATCCCCCTGGTATTACACGGTGCTCATCAGCTGGTTTCCCATGCTGCTGCTCATTGGAGTCTGGATCTTCTTCATGCGGCAGATGCAGATGGGCGGCGGCAAAGCCATGAGCTTTGGAAAGAGCCGGGCCAGGCTGTTGAATGAGACCTCGAGGAAGATTCTGTTCGACGACGTGGCGGGGGTCGACGAGGCCAAGGAAGAGCTCCAGGAGATCGTGGAATTCCTCAAGGACCCCAGGAAGTTCACCCGGTTGGGTGGAAGGATCCCCAAGGGGGTGCTGCTGGTTGGAGCCCCCGGGACCGGCAAGACTTTACTGGCCAGGGCCATCGCCGGCGAAGCGGGGGTCCCTTTCTTTTCCATCAGCGGCTCGGACTTTGTCGAGATGTTCGTGGGCGTTGGGGCATCGAGGGTGCGGGACCTGTTCCTGCAGGGAAAGAAGAATGCACCCTGTATCATCTTCGTTGACGAGATCGACGCCGTGGGCCGACACCGGGGGGCGGGACTGGGCGGCGGCCACGATGAGCGTGAGCAGACTCTGAATCAGCTCCTGGTGGAGATGGACGGCTTCGAATCCAATGAGGGGGTCATCCTGATTGCGGCCACCAACCGGCCGGACGTGCTGGATCCAGCGCTTCTGCGGCCCGGACGTTTTGACCGGCAGGTCGTCGTCCCAGTCCCGGATATTCGCGGTCGCGACGGAATCCTGAAGGTGCATTTGCGCAAGAAGCCTCTGGCTCCCGATGTGGATACGCATGTTCTGGCCAAGGGGACGCCCGGGTTTTCGGGCGCGGACCTCGAGAATCTGGTCAATGAAGCAGCCCTGCTCGCCGCCCGCAAGAACAAGGACCTCATCGACATGTCCGACTTCGAGTCGGCCAAGGACAAGGTCATGATGGGGCTCGAGCGCAAGAGCATGATCCTCAGTGAGGAGGAGAAGCGCACCACGGCCTATCACGAAGCCGGTCACGCTCTGGTGGCGCGGCTCCTGCCGAATGCCGACCCCCTTCACAAGGTCACCATCATCCCTCGAGGCCGAGCCCTTGGACTGACCCAGCAGCTCCCCCAGGATGACCGCCATACTTATTCCAGGGACTTCCTGCTGGACAGCATCGCCATTTTCATGGGCGGCCGCGTGGCCGAGGAGATCGTGCTTGCCCAGAGGACCACGGGAGCCGCCAACGACATCGAGCGCGCTACTCAGCTGGCCCGTCGGATGGTCTGCGAGTGGGGGATGAGCGAGGAAATGGGACCACTCAGCTTTGGCAAGCGGGAGGAGCAGGTCTTTCTGGGGCGGGATATCGCGCAGCACCGCGACTACAGTGAGCAGACGGCGATCAACATTGACAGGGAAATCCGAAGGATCGTCGAGACCAACTATCAGCGGGCCAACAGCATTTTGACGGAGCATGTCCAAATCCTCCACGGCATTGCCGCCGCGCTCCTCGAAAAGGAGACGCTGGAGCTCCGTGATGTGGATCAAATCATCCTCTCCACGAAACCCGAGCTGATGGCGAGTATCAAGGAGCAGGACAGCGGCAGGGCGAAATCGGAAAGGCCTCCCGGGGAGGCTGGCCCGGTGCGCCAGGCGCCGGCAGCTCCGGCACCCGAAGCCAGCCGCCTTACCGAGCCCCCCAAAGCCGGCCCCGAGAGGAAATCCGAGGAACCGGCCGAGTGAGCATGGGCGAGTGAGCATGGGCGAGATCCAAATGGTGGGGCGGTGGATATGGCATAGGGAAGGGATCCGGCCTGACTGGGACACGGAGCTCATGCCCCTCATGGTCGACACCTGCCGGCTCTTTTCAGCCTCGGTTGGCGGGCAGCCTTTTTCTCCCCCTCCCCCGAGCCGGAGCACCCGCAAAACCCTTCCAAGGGTGTCATGCCCGATGGAGCATTCCGCACGGTCGATTCTGCCTCGGGATCCGAACGGGACTTGTTGATGGCTGTGCATCCTCGAAATCGATTCTCCCTGCGTCTTCGCGATCCCAAAGCCCCATTGGAGCTCGGAGCGCGCACCCTGGTCATGGGCATTGTGAATACAACCCCCGATTCGTTTTCCGACGGCGGCAGGTTTTTCGGCAGCGACAGCGCCATCGAGCAGGCGCGCCGGATGATCGATGGTGGAGCCGACATTCTGGACATTGGAGGTGAATCCACCAGGCCTTTTTCGGAGCCCGTCGGGACGGAAGAGGAGCTCCGCCGGGTGATTCCGGTCATTGAGGGGATCCGGAAATTCTCCGAGATTCCCGTTTCCATCGACACCACCAAGGCCGCCGTGGCCCGACGGGCTCTGGACAGCGGAGCCGATATGGTCAATGACGTGAGCGCATTGGCCTTGGACGAGGAAATGGTCGATCTGGTGGCCCGGACGGGAGTGCCTCTGATTCTGATGCACATGCAGGGCACACCCAGGACCATGCAGGAAAACCCTCACTACGATTCCCTGTTCTCCGAGATCATCTCCTTCCTGGAAGAGCGCACTCAATTCGCGGTGAAGCACGGCGTGGACCGGAGCCAGGTGGTGGTGGACCCCGGCATTGGATTCGGCAAGACCGTATCCCACAATGCCTGTATTGTTGCCCGGCTCGATTTTTTACATGCCCTGGACCGTCCGATTCTTTTTGGAGCCTCGCGAAAGAAGTTCATCGGGGCGATCCTGGACCGTGAGGTGGATGATCGCGAGGTCGGGACTGCGGTGGTCAACACCCAGGCCATTCTGGCGGGGGCACACATCATTCGCGTCCATGATGTTCCTTTTCACAGGCAGGTGGCCGTAATGGCCGACGCACTGCGTCATCATTCGTGATTGCGGGAGATTTCCATGGGTAAGCTTTTTGGAACGGATGGAATCAGAGGGCGGGCAAACGAGTTTCCCATGACCACCGATCTGGCGCTCAAGGTGGGCTGTGCCGCAGCCCACATCTTCAAGAGTCGCCATCGCCGTCCTAAGATCATCATAGGCAAGGATACTCGACTTTCGGGGTACATGATCGAATACGCCATCACCGCCGGCATCTGCTCCATGGGGGTGGATGCACTCCTCGTCGGCCCCCTGCCCACCCCGGGCATCGCGTTCATCACGGGCAGCATGCGGGCCGATGCGGGCATCGTCATCTCCGCCTCGCACAATCCCCACGAGTATAACGGCATCAAGATATTCGGGTCTGACGGGTACAAGCTGCCCGACGAGATGGAGCGGATCATGGAGGAGATCATCGATTCCGGCGAGATCGAGATTCTCCAGCGTCCGGCCGCCGCCGATATCGGCCGCGCCAGGCGCATCGACGATGCACAGGGACGCTACATTGTCTATCTGAAGAACACTTTTCCCCGAACGCAAACCCTGGAAGGCATGAAGCTCGTCATCGACTGTGCGCATGGCGCCGCCTATCGAGTGGCCCCAACGGTGTTCGAGGAGCTCGGGGCCGAGGTGATTCTCACGGGAGACCGTCCCAATGGCCGGAACATCAACCAGGATTGCGGCGCGCTCCATCCCGAGCACATGGCCGCTCTCGTGCGCGAAAGCGGCGCCCAGGCAGGGTTTGCGCTGGACGGCGATGCCGACCGCGTCATTTTTGCCGATGAAAAGGGTGAGGTTCTGGACGGCGATCAGCTGATGGCCATATGCGCCACCCACTATCTCAAGCATGGCCTGCTGCGGGAGAAAACCGTGGTCGCCACCATCATGAGCAATCTCGGCTTTGAAGTGGCTTTGCGAAGGCAGGGGGCGACCCTGGAACGGACTCCCGTGGGAGACCGCTACGTGGTGGAACGAATGCGCCAGAGGCGATTCAACCTGGGGGGAGAGCAATCCGGACACCTGGTTTTCCTGGATCACAGCACCACGGGAGACGGCATCCTTTCCGCCCTGCAGGTCCTGGCCGTGATGCTCACCGAGAACCGTCCCCTTTCGGAGCTCAAAAGGGTCATGGATCGCTACCCGCAGAAGCTCGTCAACGTTCCCGTGGCCCGGGGCAGGCGCATGGACGGGATCCCGGAGCTGGTCGCTCTCGAGCAGTCGTTGGGTGCAAGACTGGGAGCGGAGGGTCGCATGGTCATCAGGCCGTCGGGGACGGAGCCCGTCATCCGGGTCATGGTCGAGGGTGCGGATGCCGTGCTCATCGAGGAGACGGCCCGGGAGATGGCAGCCTGCATCCAAAGGCACCTTTCTTAGTCTTTCATCTGACTCCCGAGGTATGCCTATGCTCCTTGCCATGGACATCGGAAACACGAACACCGTCCTGGGTCTGTTCGACGGCAACGAGATTGTACAGGATTGGCGGATACGTACGGAGGTCAATGCAACCATCGACGAATACGGCATCCTGGTTCGCAGCCTCTTCAGCGCGCACGGTGTCGCGCCGGACAGTGTCGGCAACATCATCATCTCCTGCGTGGTTCCGCCGGTGCTCAACGTGGTGGAGCGATTCTGCAGGAAATATTTTTCGCTGGCGCCGCTGATTGTCGGTCCCGGCATCAGGACGGGCATGCCCATCCTGTACGACAATCCCAAGGAAGTGGGAGCAGACCGCATCGTGAATGCCGTGGCCGCCTACGAAGCTTTTCGAAAGGCGACCATCGTCGTGGATTTCGGCACGGCCACCACCTTCGACTACATATCGGATCGCGGCGAATATCTGGGGGGCGTGATCACCCCGGGGATCATGATCTCCTGCGAGGCTTTGTTCCAGAAAGCTTCGAAGCTCCCCAGGGTCGAGATCTTCGCCAAACCCCTGTCCATCATCGCCAAGAACACCATCGCCTCCATGAACGCCGGAATCGTCTATGGCTACGCGGGCCTGGTGGAGGGCATCATCAAGCGCATCAGGCGAGAGGTGAATACCGACCTGAGGGTGGTGGCAACAGGCGGACTGGCGCCGCTCATCGCCGGCGAATGTCCGGCCATCGAGGAAGTGGATGACTTCCTGACCCTCAAGGGGCTCAAGATCATCTTCGAGCGCAACCTGAAGGCTCAGTGACCTTGAGACCAATCCGCCCCGGAGATGTCATCGGCCTGGTGGCCCCAGGCAGCCCTTTTGACCGCGATAGATTCGACATGGCCTGCGATCACCTGGTGCGGCAGGGTTATCGGGTCCGCATCGGAGAGCATGCTTTCGAGGCGAAAGGGTACGTTGCGGGGTCCGAATCCGCGCGGGCGTCAGATCTCGCGAGAGCAGTTCTGGATCCTGAAATCGCTGCCGTCGTCTGCATTCGGGGAGGATACGGCTCGGGATGTCTGCTGCCCTGGCTGCCGTTTCCCAGGCTTCGGGATCGAATGAAGCCCCTTGTGGGTTACAGCGATGCGACATTTCTCCATCTGGCTTTTCACGCCGAGCTGGGCTGGACGACATTCCACGGTCCAAATCTCATGGATGTGGCGGATGATTCCGGGTCCACCCGGAGCCTTCTGGAGGCCCTCGAGGGCGAACGGGATTTCGTGTTTCATTTTTCGGAGGAACAGATCCTGGAGTCCGGCGTGGCTTCAGGGAAGGTCATGGGAGGCAACCTGACCTGCCTGGTCCATTTGATGGGCACTCCTTACTTCCCCGACTTCGAAGGGAGTATTCTCTTCCTGGAGGACTGCAACGAGAAGCTTTACCGGTTGGATCGGTGCATCAATCAGCTCAGGCTCGGGCGCGTTTTCGACGGGCTTGCGGGGATGATCCTTGGGCGCTTCAAGGATTGCGGCGACGAAAGCGAGGTCCACTCGGTCATCTGCCATCACCTGAAACCGTTTCGATTTCCCGTGGTGGCGGGCCTCCCTTTCGGGCATGTGGCCGGAAACCAGGTTCTACCTCTGGGGCTGCGTTTCTCGTTGAACACCTATGAATACACCCTCGGCGCTCTCGAATCCCCATTCGGCTCCGCCTCCTGAGCTGTCGAGCAGTCTCGACGGGCTCTTCCACAAAGCGCTTCTCGAGAAGCTCTTCTCGGGGGCGAGTCTCGCCGTCGCCTTTCCGGATCGCATTCTTTTTGAGCGTAACTGGGGCAGCACGCTCGAAGGCGGCACACCCGTCGATGTGCGCACGCTTTTCGACCTGGCTTCCCTGACCAAACCACTGGTGACGGCGTCGCTCTGCATTTGGGCCGTGGGAAGCGGCCTCCTGGACCTGGAAGACAGGCTGGAGAGATTCCTGCCCAAAGGTCTGCTTCCAATATCCAAAAGAGAGATCTCGGTCCGGCATCTGCTCAATCATGCATCGGGGCTGCCTCCCCATGCCCCTTTTTACCTCGATCTGATTGACCGGCCTCGGCCTGAGCGGCGGCAGGTCATGCTCCAGTCGATCCTGGAGCTCCCTCTTGGCTCCCCACCAGGACAGGTCTCGCGCTACAGCGACCTGGGATTCATCCTGCTGGGAATCCTGATGGAAGAGCTTCTGGGGGCGCCTCTGGACGTTCTGACCGCATCGGCCCTCTCCTCCTCCATCTTTTCGCGGGATCTCGTCTACAGACGGCTCAGCGTCGGCACGGACCCGACGGTTCCCCCAGGCGAGCCCTCGGCGAGTGGAAGGGCCTTCGCCGCAACGGAGGATTGTCCTTGGCGTCGGCGACTCCTCGTCGGAGAAGTCCATGACGAAAACGCCTATTGCCTGGATGGGGTTGCCGGACATGCGGGGCTCTTCGGGACCGCTTCGGGCGTTGTGGGCTGGCTCCGTTGGCTGTGGGGGTTGTACAGGGGAGATGCCCCCGGTGATCCCTGGTCTCCTTCAGTCGTGAGAGAGTTCTGGGATCGCTCCCCCACATCTCCGGATGGGACCTGGGTGCTGGGGTTCGATACCCCGACACCGTCGGCATCCAGCGCGGGAAGCTGTGTTTCCCCCCGGAGCGTTGGGCACCTGGGGTTCACGGGAACATCTTTCTGGCTGGATTTGGAGCGCGAGATTGTAGTGGTGCTGCTCACCAACAGGGTATACCCTTCGCGCGGCAATGACAGGATCAAGGCCTTCAGACCAATGGTTCACGACCTGGTGATGAGAGGAATCCATGGAGCCTGAGCGTATTCAGACGGTCTATTTGATGGGAATTGGCGGGATTGCCATGGGGACCCTGGCCTCCATGCTCCTGGAGAAGGGCTTCCGGGTCATGGGCTCGGACCAGAATCTTTACCCTCCCATGAGCCATCACCTGGAGAGGCTGAAGGTCCCGGTTTACCTGGGTTACGACGGCGAGAATCTGAGACGGGCCAGCCCGGACTTGGTGGTTGTTGGCAACGTGATCCGAAGGGATAATCCCGAGGCACTTCACGCACTGGATCATGGCCTCCCAACCCTGTCCATGCCGGAAGCCATAGCCCGCTTCTTTCTTCAAGAGAAGCGCGGTCTGGTAGTGGCCGGCACCCATGGCAAGAGCACCACGTCGGCGCTCCTGGCCTGGCTGCTCTTCCACGGAGGTCTGGACCCGAGCGCATTCGTGGGTGCCTTCCTCAAGGACTGGGAGGCCAGTCACCGGCTGGGCGCTGGACCCTTCATGGTCATCGAGGGTGACGAGTACGACACGGCATTCTTCGACAAGGGGCCGAAATTTCTCCACTATCGCCCAAGCATCGGCGTGCTCACCAGCATCGAGTTCGATCATGCGGACATTTTCAAGGATATGGATGCGATCCGTTCGGCATTCAGCCAGTTCGTTCAACTGATCCCGGAAAGCGGCACTCTCATCCTCAATGTGGACGACCCGGAATGCCGGAGCCTGGCGCACCTTTGCAAGGGCACGGTCATGGGGTACGGTCGTTCTGCGGATGCTCCCTGGCGGCTCTTGAATCTGAGTCACCACGAGGACCACGTGAAGATGCGGTTCATGGACCCTGTTGACGGAGCCGAGCACGAGTTGAAAAGCCCCCTGCCCGGAGAGCACAATGCCATGAATGCCCTGGCCGTGATTGCGGCCTGTCGCCGGGCTGGGCTGAACACTTCGACCCTGGGTGAAGGTCTCGAGCGTTTCAAGGGGATCAAGCGAAGGCAGGACCGTTTGGGAGAAGTCGGTGGAATCCTCGTGATGGACGACTTCGCTCACCATCCCACCGCGGTGGAGGAGACGATCCGGGCCATCAAGCTCTCTCATCCCGGCAGGCGTCTGATCGCGGCCTTCGAGCCCAGGACCAATTCCAGTCGCCGCAATGTCTTCCAGGAAGCCTACTCAAGGGCTTTCGGAGACGCCGATCTTGTCTGCATCAAGGAGCCGCCGGGTTTGGAGGCCGTCCCCGGCCCTGAGCGGCTGGACTGTGGCAGACTCGTGCGCGATATTGAATCTCGCCACTCGAGGGCTTGCCTTTTTTCAGCCGCCGATCCGATGATTTACTTTTTATTGACCGAGGCAAAAACGGGTGACGTCATCCTCTGCATGAGCAACGGAAGCTTCGACGGACTGCCCGTCAGGCTGGTTCAGGCGCTCGAGTCCTCGTTTCCCCATCCTCCTTCAGACGAGCCGGGAGGACCATGATGCCGCGCATCCTGCTGCACACCTGCTGTGGCCCTTGCACGCTCTTTCCCGCAAGGACGCTGAAGGATTCCGGATGGCTGGTTCACGGGTTCTTTTACAACCCCAACATCCAGCCCTACCAGGAGTTTACCAGGCGCCTGGACGCCCTCCGCACTGTCGCGGATCATCTTGCCCTGCAGCTGATTGTCCGTGAGGATTATGAACTGGAGGAGTTCCTGAGGCAGGCCGTTTTCCGGGAGAGCCAGCGCTGCATTTTCTGTTACAGGCGACGCATCGAGGAAACCGCCCGGCTCGCTGCGAAAAGCCGCTTCGACGCCTTCACCACAACCCTCCTCTACAGCAGGATGCAGCAGCACGATCTCATCCGGTCGCTGGCCGAGGAAGCTTCGAACCATTGGTGCATCCCGTTCCATTACGAGGATTTTCGCGTGGGATGGGCCGAGGGTCAAAACGAGGCACGGAGCCTCGGAGTCTACAGGCAGGCTTACTGCGGTTGCATTTACAGCGAGAGGGATCGTTTCCAGAAGGTTAAAACGGCGAGGAACAGCGCAGCTCAAAACCAGAGCAGGCCCGCACATCGAAGCACATGACTCAAGCCAGGGAGGTCTCCCCCGAGCCCATGACCACCCGCCGCATCGGGCAGCACGTCAAAGGCTGCTACGACCGCCTTTTTGGAGGGAAAGCCACCCCTTCAGCCGGGCTGCCCATTCACCGGGGCAAAGCCCTCGCCGCACTCCTGCACTACCCGCTGGAAATATTGAACGACCTGCCGGACCACATCTGGGACTGTTTCTTGCCCTGCGGCAACCCCCTGCCGCACCTGCGGCCCAGTGCTGGAGAGAAAATTCTCAACCTGGGATCAGGAATCGGCATCGACTCCCTTGCCCTCGTGAGAGGCTCCGCTTCCCCGATCCACGTGGTGAACCTGGACGTTGTTCCGGGAGCCCTTTTCCAATTCAAGACCGTGGCGCCTCCACCCGGCAACCCACCCCTTGAACTTCGCGAGAGCTCGATCTCCTGCGTTTGCGCCGAAGGAGATCGCCTCCCCTTCCGTTCGGGCTCCTTCGACTGGATCCTGATGAACGGTGTTTTTAACCTGTTCATCGATAAGGAACGCCTGCTGCTTGAGGTGCAGGAGGTCCTGAAGGTAGGCGGAAGACTCGTGGTCATGGATCTTTGCGCGGCAGGGGAGCTGCCGGAATACTTCAAGGAAGAAATGGACGGATGGGCCTGGTGCATGAGCGGTGCCTGCACACCCTCGCGGTTGAGCCGCATGGTCGAGGCCTCAGGGCTCACCCTCGAGCTGTTCAGCGAAATCGACAAGGTCGACCTGCTGCATCCCATGGGCCTCGTGGCCCGGAAGAGTTATACTCGCGGTTAAACGCGGGAGCGTTTTCAGACCTCTTTTTCCTCCTCGACCATGTCGATGGCCTTGGTCGGACACTCCTCGGCGCACACGCCGCAGCCTTTGCAGTAGTCGTAGTCGATCTCCACCGGGATCGAGCGTTTGACAACGCCTTCGGGGCAGTAGAGCCAGCAGATGAAGCACGAGGGGCGCTGGTTTCTAGCCGGTGTACACTTGGAGTGATCTATGACGGGTCTGAGGGCACGCCAGTCGCCGGTCTTTCCGGCCTCGCCCTTGCATAGTTTGGAGTGAGCATGGGTGTGTTCTCGCTGGTCTTGTTTTGACATTCGAATTGGTCCTTCGCGTGCGACAGTCTAATGTGGTTGAAGGGCTGGGGTCATCAGGCGCACGCCAGGGTGCACTCCCAGAGGGCAGCGGTTCCCTCATAGGCCAGCCGAGCTCCGCGCACATTTCTTTCTCCCGCATCACCCTTAAAATGATTTCGAAGCGCCTTCTCGATACTCTCGAAGCTGATCAAACCCGTGGCCTTGCTGAAACCGCCCAGAATGGTCGTGTTGAAAAGAATGGCCCCCGAGACCAACAGGCCGGCTTCCCTGGCCCACTCCGTGGCATGAGTCGTGCCGACGTTGACGGCCTTGTTCAACCGGATGCTTTCCGGGGTCCTGTTGGTATTCACCAGAACCAGCCCGTCGGGACGCATGCCCGAAGTGACATCCACCACCTTGAGCAAGGTTTCGTCCAGGACAACCACGACGTCGGGCTCCTCGACGAGTGAGAAGGTGCGAATGGGCTCCCAGCCGAACCGCGTGGCGGCGATTATGGGAGCACCTCTCCGCTCGGCTCCGAAAAACGGTGCGGAAGTCACCCCCTTGTAGCCCTCGTAATAAGCGGCCTCTGCAAGAATGCTGGCGGCAGTCACCGCACCCTGCCCACCTCGGCCATGCCATCTCACTTCTATGCACTTCCGTTTCATGAAACGTGTCCCTCGTTGGTCCATCCTGAGCAATGATCGCGACTCTTCAGTTTCGCATATATTCTTGAAAGGCATTTTTTTAATAGCGCTTCGACGAGATGGAGTCAACCCGGGAGGTTGCGGAACGTGTACTCGATGCATCCAGCCGTTCAGTTCTTGATGAAACAATCAAATTTAGTATTATATCTTCGAACTGAACTTACAGAAACAAACGGAGGAGGTCATTTCGTGGATAAGGAAACGCGCGGCCCATTGATTGGAAGCACACCTCTCGACAACGGTCTTGAAATCTCCTTCTACGACCAATCCAGGCCGGTGGCGGGGGACCGCTGCATGGTTCAGCTCCTGGTTGACCTTCCCATTCCCCTGGACGACTCGATCCTCCAAGGCCTCCCGGAATCAGAAGCACAACTCGGGGCTTTCCTGGAGCAGCACGGTTCGTCGGTGCATTGTGAGCTGACCAAAACACGCCACTTCGTTCCGCAAGCAGAGGCCGACTCCATCCTGGAGGAGCTCCGCCGGGAGTTCATGTCCGCGGGTCTCGACTACCTAAGGCACCCGGACTTTCCTCGGCGTTATGTTCTCAAGGTTTACAGGGAGTGGGCGGAAAAAGAGGGGTCCCGGCTCGCTCACCTCAAAGCGGTCCAGGCAGCCGAGTCAGAACAGTGAGCGAGACTGTGGAAAATGATCTGATCTGAGTACAAAATGATCTGATCTGAGTACAGGAAAAGAGCGCGGACCTGCGAAATGTGAACGGCGGGAAGCTTGAAAGAAGTGATCAGGGTCGGACAATGACCGAGGTTCCAAGGCTCACGATCTGCGAGAGCTCTTCCATGTCGCTCGCATAGAGCGCCACGGTGCCGTCGGTCCAGTCGGCCTGCGCCCCGCCTCCGTGGATGGAGAATTTCCCCTTCCATGCACCTGGCTGCTGGCCTGAATTCCTCAGACCTTTCCCAGCAGCGACGTTCCCGAAGTGAGGCAGAGATGGCCGGGCCTTGGCAGACGGACCGCTCCACGCGGGAAGCATGTCTTCGCTCACCTTGAGGCCGAGACCATGGTCGGGAAGCGAGCTCGTGGAGTACACCATGAACGCACCTTCGGGGGTCCTGCCGTCACCTTCCCGTTCCTTGTCTCCCCAAGGCTGCTTTCCCAGTCCGACGGGATAGTCGCGCACCACCACGTTGGCATCGACCACGTAGAGCCGTCGCCGCTCCTTGTAGATGAAAAGCTCGGGGTTCTGTATGCCCGACAGGTGCCGCAGATAGTCGATGCGCACGGGGGAGCGGCTGGGCTGGGCGGAAAGGGTCAGGCTCTTGTCGAGCGCCAGTTTGTTCTCTGAGTGGGAGCCATCGACCTTCGATCCCGGCTTCTGCGCCGAGCACCCCATCGCGCCGACGGCCAATGCAACCATGATCCCCGCAAGAACAACAGCCTTTCGTCCCCCCGCCCAAGCCATTCATAACCCCCGGTTTACAAAGACTCTTCATTCATAAGGCATGAAATCCGAAGCAGATGTTTCGCCACTCTCCTGAGGCCATTCCATCTCACATTCAGGCTCCAAACACAAGCCTTGAGATCACAGCTCGACAATTTTCGGAGCGATGAAGATGAGCAGCTCCTCTTTGACACGGGACTTGCTCTCCTGCTTGAACAGCCTTCCCAGGAGCGGAATGTCCTTCAAGCCCGGCGTCGTGTCCAGGCTGTAGCCCTGTGTGTCCCTCATGACGCCGCCGATGACCACGATGCAACCATCGGCCACCAGCAGCTCGGTCTTGATCTTTCTCGTGCTGATGGCAGGCTGGTCCGCACCGCCCACGATGGTCGGGTTGGGCTCGTCCTGCTTGGCTTCGATCTCGAGCCGCACCTTTCCGTCGGGAGTGATGTGCGGCGTCACCTGCAGCTCCACGATGGCATCCTTGAACACCGTGCTCACTACCCCCACGTCCGCCGCGCTCTGCTGCAGGTAGGGAATCTGGTTGCCCTGCGAGATCACGGCCTTGACATTGTTCATGGTCATGACCTTGGGAGCGGCGATGATCTTGGACCGGTTCTGGCTCTCCAGAGCGGCCAGGTTGAAATCCAGCGACACCAGGGTCTGCCCGACAATCTGCTCAGGTTCCACCGGATCCCGAGGGCTTTTCGAGTGTCATCGGTCATGGTCACGAGGCGGGCCTCGATCATGACCTGCGGCGTCGCCTTGTCCAGCCTCGCGATGAGCTTCCGGGCCGTGGCAATCCTGGCCGGGTAGTCGGAATAGATGATGAGGTTGGTGCGCTCGTCGATGGAGATCTTGCCCTTGTCGCTTCTCACCTCGTTGATCTTGGCCGCGATTTCAGCGGGCTGAGCATAATTCACCGTGAGATACTCGGTGGTGATATCGCCGAAATCCTTGACCGTCTCGAGGAGCTCCTGCCTGGCCCGAATGTCCTCGGCCTGGCGGGTGACTTCCTCGCGCAGCTTGGCCACTCGAGCCACGCGAATGACATTGCCGCTTCGCTCCATGCCCATGCCGTTCATGGAGAGCACCATGTCCAGCACCTGGTCCCAGGGCACCTGCTCGACCTTGAGGGTCACCTTGCCGGCAACGTCCGGCTCGATGACGATGTTGGAGCCGGTGACGTCGGCAATGAGTCGCAGCACGTTCCTGAGGTCCGCATCGAGAAGGTCGAGACTGATGGGCTTACCCGTATACTGCTTGGCCAACGGCTGCTGAGGAGCCTGCCGCTCGGGAGCGGGTCGCGTTCTCCTGGCGCGGGGCGCCGGCTCTTCACCCATCTCGTCCGCCATGACCGTCACCGGAGCCTGCAAGGCCTGCTTCCGCATTGCAGCCTTGGGCGGCGCGTCGCCGGCCGCGGGCGAAAGCCCCGCCGAGGCCGTCTTCTCCGCCGAGCCGGTATAAAGAGCGATGGCCAGATTGCTTCCCACCGTATTCACCACGTAGTTCTCAATGGTGGCGGCTGTCTTTCCCGTCAGCCGCACACCCCCGACCGCCGCTCCCCCGGAGCTGGAGTCCGCGTAACTCAACTCAACCCCATGGGATTTGGCAGGCAGTGCCGGCAGCTCGCCGGAGCCTGCAATGTCTCCAAGATCCAGCGTAAAGCTTGTGTCCGATAATCTACTGAACAAGTAATCCTTGAATGGACCGTTCCCCGCCAGGATCACGACCGTCTCACCCGGCCGGCCCTCCACCTGCACTCCCGTCAAAGCCGTTGCAGCCTGTGGATCGGCATCACTCGAAAGCCCCTTTTCGGTGATGCCCTCTGAAGTTTGACTGCCGTCAACCATTCCGACCCCGCCCGGCGCCGATGGAGGGGCGGTCGAACACCCCCAGCACCACAGCAGGATCAGGAATACCCCAACGAAACTCCTCCAGCTCATCTTTGATCGACACATACCGCTTACACCCCTTTGCTCTTTCCTTCCTCAAAAGTGTAACCGTTTGCCCCTGTTGCCAGCCCCATATGATAAAACGCCGACTTCTATTTCTTCTTCGGCGGCGTAGTCGCTTGAGGAGGTGTATCCACGAAACGATACGTGACCGCGGTCAAACCCACCTGGAGGGTCGACCCGTCCTTCTGCCGGGTGAGGTTGAGGTTTTCGACCTTGAGTATCCGATCGAGCTTGCTCACCCTGTCCAGGAAGACTCCCAGCTCGTGATAAGTTCCAACCAGGTCCAGCCGGATGGGAATGGCTGCGTGGAATTCCCGGGGCTGCTCGGGCTGCGGCTGAAAGAGAATGTTCTCCAGCCCGACCTCGGCGCCGAGCTGGGAGATGTTGTCGAGCAGGCCCGGAATTTCCTTCTGGTCGGGAAGAAGGGAGAGCACCTGCCTCAACTGCTCCTCGGACTGCGCCAGCTCCTTCTGGAGCTTCTCAACCTCAACCGCCGCCAGCTTCAGAGTCTCGAGCTTCTTCTGCTGCTCAAGGATGGATGTCTGAAGTCGCCTGATGTTTTGAGCCTGGTCCTTGTACTTAAGAAAGTAGAACGCCCCTCCCAGCAGAAGGACCGTGACCAACACCAGCAGCAGCCTCTGGAGAGGTGTCAACTCGCCGAGCTTCTCCTGCAATACCCCCAATGAAGCCGAGTCCTTTTTCATGATGCCTGCGCTCCCAGTTTCCTTTGCACTTCCGAGAACGGATAAAATCGGTAGTTGACCTGGAATTCCCTCAATTTCATGTTGTTGATGACCTTCTGCCGGGAATGAGTCAGGTTGACACTACCTTTTTCGACATAGGGTGAGGATTCGAGGTTGCGCATGAAATCGGCGATGGACTCGTTGCTGAGCGCCACGCCGTCCAGCGTCATGGTGTTCGAGGAGTGGGCCAGCCGCTCAAACCAGACCTCTTCCGGCGGAACCTGCACACTGAGGAGCGCCAGGGCACGCACGATGGAGTCCCGATCCTTTTGCAGCGTCTCGATGACGGTACGCTTTTTGTCAACCAGCTCTTTTTGCTGCTTGATGTCCTTCAGCATCTGGTCGAATTTCGCGTACTGGCTCACTTCGCTTTGGACGCGCGCCAGCTGAGCATTCAGGCTGCTGACCCTCTGGCTCTGGACCATCCAGATCAGGCCGATGGCCGCCACCACCAGAACGATGGTGCCGAGATATGCGTAGGTGAAAAGCTTTAAGGCGTCCCTCTTCTTCCTGACACGGGCTGGAAGCAGATTGATCTGAATCATATCAGTTCGCCTTTCTCAGAGCCAGACCGAAAGCTATGGCCGTTTGAGGACCCACATAATCGATGTAGTCCGGGTCAAATACCTTGTCGTCGTACTCCACCTGCTTGAGGGGATTGAAAATCTCGACGTCGAGATTCATGTGGTCCCGAAAAGCCTGATCGAGCCCGGCAATTCGACACGATCCCCCGCTCAGGTAAACCTTGGCGATTCGGTGATCGGGAAAGTTGCTGTAGTAGAAATCCACAGCCCTTTTGAACTCCGCCAGCCACTTGCGGACCGTGCTCACGAAAATATCCTCAAGCTCCGCCGGGCTCAGCTTCAGTGAGCTCTCGCCAAGCTTCACCCGCTCGGCTTCCTCGTGACTCAGATCGAACTGGTCCCGGATCCTCTCCGTGATCTGAGCCCCTCCGATGGATATGCCCCGGGTAAAGATGGGCACTCCACGGAGGACAATGTTCATGATCGCCTTGCTGGCCCCGATGTCGAGAAGCGCAATGCTGTCCTCATTGTTGATTCCGTAAGCCGCCTCGAAGGCATTGCTCAGGGCAAAGAAGTCAACATCGACGACAACCGGCTCGAGACCTCCCCCCCGAACGATGCTCGCGTACTCACTGACCGATTCCTTCTTGGCCGCAACCAGAAGGACCTCCATGAAATTGGGGCGATCCTTGGAAAGATCCAGGATCTGGTAGTCCACATCCACTTCATCGATGTTATAAGGGATGTACTGACCCAGCTCCCCCTGCATGCGGGTTCCCAGTTCTTCCTCGGTCATCGAAGGCATGTCGATCTTTTTGATCATCACCTCGTAGCCGGAAATCGACGAGGCCGCGGCCTTCTCCTTGATCTTCAGATGATTGGCCAGCTGTTGAATCGATCTTCCGACCAACTCCGACCGGTTGACCCTCCCCTCCACAAATGCCTCGCCAGCCATCTGACTCAACCCGATGTTCATGAGCCTGGGTGGAGTGCTGGTCGTGTTCAACTGCACCAGTTTGATGCTGTGAGACCCAATGTCCAAACCCAACAAGCTGTCCTTCTTTCCAAACATAGTTTAGCCCCGCCCAGAAAAACTCATCAGATTTTTAATTGACATTTAACCACATTTCTAATTTACCATCCCCTTTTGAAAACACGCAAGCGACTTATTAGTGGAATCCACCGTTTGCATTGAGCTCATTTTTTAATCCAAGAGGAGGATATTACATTGCATTCGATCACCGAGAAGGATGTGCCCGGCAGCAGCTCAAAAAGCGTTATACGTGAGTATGCCGAAGCCATTTTCATTGCGGTCCTGCTGGCGTTGTTCATCCGAGCATTCGTCGTTCAAGCCTTCAAGATCCCTTCCGGCTCAATGAAGCCAACTCTTCAGATCGGGGACCACATCCTCGTGAACAAATTTGTGTATGGTATCAAGATTCCATTTACGGATAAGGAGCTTCTCCCGATCGGGCACCCCGCCCGCCAGGACATCGTGGTCTTTCGGTACCCGGTGGATCCGTCGAAGGACTTCATCAAGAGAGTGATAGGGCTACCGGGCGATACCGTGCTGATACGAGATAAAACTGTTTTTGTCAATGGCCAACAATTGGAGGAGCCTTATGTCGCCTTCTCCGACCCACGAATCCTCCCGGCGACGGCCAATCCCAGGGACAATATGAATGCGATAACCGTACCATTGAACAACCTGTTCGTCATGGGAGACAATCGAGATGAAAGCTACGATAGTCGTTTCTGGAACTTTGTCGATATGAGTCAATTGAAGGGAAAAGCCTTCATCATTTACTGGTCCTGGAACAGTGACGGCGAGCTTTCCTGGAGCCCTGACATGAGCTATGTTCGATGGAACCGCCTCGGCAGATGGCTCCACTGATCGTCGTGCCAGCGTCGACGAAGAGAACGAAACTTAAATGCAGAGCACCATCCAAACCCGACAGCATTGACCCATGAATAAAAACATCCAAGAACAAATTGATGCCATCATCGCATGGGTGGTTTTGCAGACCGAAGAATTCGCCGCCGAGGGAGCTGTTGTAAACCTTGGCGGAGAAATCAACTCCTCCGTCACCCTGGCGATCACCAAGAAGGTCTTTGGCGACAAGACCTTCGGACTCATCCTCCCCTGCCGAGACAGCAGCGCATCGGTGAAGGATGCCCAATGGGTTGCGCACCACTTCGATGTCCCCTTTGAGGTTGTGGACCTCTCCCAGGTGTTCGACAGCCTGGTCCGGCTTTTGCCTCCACTGGGGGAAAAGCGCGGTTTTCTCATCAAAAACAGTCTTCAGATGCTGGTCCATCGTCACTATTCTGACGCCAGAGGACTCATGATGATTGGATCGGTGGATCGCGTGGAGTACGAGCTGTCCGAGATCGCGGGGCACCCCAACCCGATGGCTGATATCATTCCCCTGGAGCACCTCCTCGCCTGCGACATGCGCCATTTGGGGAGGCATTTCGGCCTTCCGCGCCGAATCCTGCAAAGATCAAGGTCCCTGGACCTGAATTTTCAGGGGCTGAAGCGGAGCGGGCTGGAGTCGCAGCCCACCGCCGCCCAGCTCGATGCCTTTCTGGCCGGGGATGTGTCCAGGATTTCGCCCGTCATTCAGCAAGCCCTCGATCCCTTGAAAGCCCGAGTCGCCCGACTCCGGCGGCTCCCCCTCCATAGTCCGGCAGGCAGCCCTGCCTCCCCTTCAGAGATCCCGTTCTCGGACGAGCATGACACCTACGACCGCAGCATCGAGGCCCTCAGCCTGATCAGCAAGGCCATCACGTCGGACCAGTATCTCGAGGACATCCTCCGGCTCATCGTGATGGTCACCGCTGAGGTCATGAAGTCGAGCGTCTGCTCCCTGTGGCTGCTGGACGAAAAGGAGTCCGTGCTTCGTTTGCGGGCCACACAGTCCATAGACAGCGAGTACCTCAAAGACCGCGTGCTCAAGGTGGGTGAGGGCATCGTCGGGAAGGTGGTCGCCGAAAACCGAGCTTACGCCGTCACCAATGTGCTCACCGACCCCATCTTCAAGGAGAAAGATCTCGCGCGCCGCATGGGGCTGGTCTCGATGCTGAGCATTCCCATGCGGGTTGGCGAGCGGGTTATCGGCGTCATCAACTGCTATACCTCACATCCCCACGTCTTCAGCGATCTCCAGGTGAATCTTCTCACCACCGTCGCCAACCAGGCTGCCGTCGCCATCGAAAAGACGGAGCTCATGGTCAAGACCAAGGTCATTTCCGAGGAGCTCGAACGGCGCAAAATCATCGAAAGGGCCAAGGATCTCCTGATGAAACGCCTTTCCCTTTCCGGCGAGGAGGCCTATCGCTGGCTTCAGAAGCGAAGCATGAACACCAGGAAATCGATGCGAGAGGTATCGGAAGCCGTGCTTCTGGCCATGGAAGGTTGAAACGGTCGAAACCGGACAGCCGACATGAGTCCACCCTATGCTGAACACCTACGGATAGATGAGTATTTCACTCCGTGAGGTCTCGAACGCGCCGAGACCGTCCAGCCAGCTCTGCTCGATTTCACGGGCACTGAGACCCCGTTCCAGGCCCTGCCGCACCCTCCCGTCGCCCAACAGGATGTCCATGGGCAGCTTTTCGTATTCATATTCGTAGGGCGGAGGCAGCCAGCTGAAATCCTCGGGGTGCAGAGCCAGAAAAGCCTGAAGAATCACCAGTCCGGTCAGGTACGGACGAAAGCTCACCCTGTCGGTCACATGAACCTGAAAGCCCGAGCAGAGCTCACCCTTCCACTTGTCGAACATCGGCTCGAAGTGGACGGGCCGAAAGACGACACCGGGCAGCGCGGCTTCCCCGAGCAAGGCGCTGAACGCCCTGTGATCCAGGAACGGAGACCCGAAAAGATGGAAGGGGAGCGTGGTTCCTCTCCCTTCGCTCACGTTGGTGCCCTCGAGCAGCACCATCCCGGGATAGAGGAGGGCCGTGTCCCAGGTCGGCATGTTGGGCGAGGGAAAGACCCACGGAAGGGATGTTTCAGGGTAGAAGGCACCTCGACGCCATCCAGTCATGGCAACGATATCGAGGTCGACGTCGAGCCGCTTTTCCAGGGACACGAAGCGGGCCAGCTCGCCCATGGTCAGGCCATGACGCATGGGAATCCCGTAGCGGCCCACGAAGGATTCAAACCCCTCGGCCAGCACATTTCCCTCGACCTGGACGCCGTTGATGGGGTTGGGACGGTCCAGGACCACAACCTTGAGGTCCAAACCCCGAGCCGCTTCGAGGCACAGGCCGACCGTGGTTCCATAGGTGTAAACGCGCGTTCCGACGTCCTGCAGATCGATGACCAGGACATCGATCTGCTCGAGCATCTCACGGGACGGCCGGCGAATCTCGCTGTACAGGCTGTAAACGGGAACGGAGAAGGCCGCATCCCAATCATCCGAAGATTCGATCATGTTGGCCTGCCGGTCCGCGTGGAACCCGTGCTGAGGAGAAAACAGGCAGCGAACCCGACCACCCGCCTGTCCGATGGCATCCCGAACACTGACGAAGCCCCGGGTCACGGAGGCCTGATTGGCCAGGATTCCCAGGCGGGCACTCTTCAACCAGGCCGGGCCGCGCTGTATGAGCACTTCACAACCGGGGATGACTTCAGACATGTCGTTCTCATCCGCTCTGAAACGATCCGGGGGGCTCGCTCCTGGATTCAATGGGTGTGTTTTCTGGAAAACAGTGGAAGATGAATCACGAACGCCGTGCCTTGACCGGGATTGCTCACCACTTCGATTGCTCCCCCATACTGGCGCACGATTTCCCTGCAATGATACAGCCCAATACCCATCCCGAGACTTCCGGAGCTTCCGCAATCCAGCGTCTTCGTGGTGAAAAACGGCTCGAAGATCCTCGCCCTCTGGTGCTCGGGAATGCCCGGGCCGTTGTCATGGATGCTGATATGAATCTCCTCTTCATCGTGCCAGGTATGGATTCTCAGCACCTTTCGCGGCAAACCATGCATGGCCTCCAGGGCATTCCGCAATATGTTGCCGAAAACCTGGCTGAAATCGGCCGCAACACCCGTGAACAAGGGCAGGCCGGTATCCAGCTCCCATGTCGTGTCGATCCTGGCTTTCAAATAAGGATGGGACTCGAGGAACAGGACCTCCTCCCTGAGGATCTCGTTGAGCGGCAGCGCCTCCAAATCCCTTGATTGCGACGCTCTCAGCCGCTTGATGAACGTGGACATGATGCGCTTCATCCGGGCCGCCTGCTCCCGAATCACTTCCAGGTTCCGGACTTCGGGATGAGCGGATTGTAACAGCTCCGCCTGGCCCATGATATAAGTCAGGGGACTGTTGAGGTTGTGCAGGATGGCCGCCAGAAGCCTGCCCGTCTGAACCAGGGGCTCAACCTCAACGATTCGTGACAGCTGCTCTTTCCACTCCAGCTGGAGTAAATCGACCTGCTGGCGAAGGGCTTCCATCCCCTTCTGGACTTCCTGCTCGGTCTGAAGCCCGCATCGGGCCCTATCCAGCGTGCTTTTCAGATGGTCGAGGTCGATGGGCTTGGTGATGAAGTCGTGCACCTCGCTTCTGATGGCCTCGATGGCATCATCCAGAGTCCCATAGCCGGTAATGACGATGATGGGAACCGAATCGTTCAACTTGCGGATTTCACTGATGACATCCCTTCCGGGCATCCCGGGCATCTTGAGGTCCGTCACCACGACCTCCGGCCCCACGGCCCGAAACAGCTCGAGACCCGTCTCGCCCTCGAGGGCTTCGTGGACCGCGTAGCCTTCATCCTCGAGAAACAACCTCAAAGCCTCAAGCACCGACGGCTCATCATCAATGATCAGTATGGGCGTGTGATCCATTTAATAAACCCACTAGTGGAGCACGGTGCGCGTTATTCCCTCGATCTCGTCCACGTCAAGGGGCTTGCGGAGATATCTGTAAACCCCGTACTCACGGGCCATTTCCTCGTATTTGTCCTGCGGCAGAGCCGTCACGATGACCACCTCAATGGCCAAATGGCGCTCACGGATGGCCTTGAGGAGATCGAGACCGCTGAACCCGGGCATCTTGATGTCGAGGAACAGAAGCCGAGGGCGCCTCTGGGTCAGCAAATCCAGGGCCTTCATGCCGTCATGCAGCATCACCACGCAATAGTCGTCTCCCAGCATGGCATCGAAGGATTCCAGCACCCCCTGGTCATCATCCACCACGAATATGGTCTCTTCCGGCATACATTCCATGATTTTCCACCCTCCTCGACTCGGAAAACACGACTCGCAAAACACTGATTCCAAGATCCTGGAGGATCCATGTTAACAACTTTGGTGCCAACTGGTCTGCCCGACGCCCGCGGACGACCGGAAGCGACCATCCTCGCCGCCCCGCGGGAGCGTCCCGAATGCTCACACCCTGAGGAGCCTATGCGGGAGGGAAGACCAATATGAACGAGGTCCCGTGCCCCGGCTCGCTCATGACCTCGATGAACCCGCCATGCTCCGTCACGATCTTGTGGGTGATGGCCAGACCCAGGCCGGTGCCATGATCCTTGGTCGTGAAAAAGGGATTGAAAACGTTGCTCAACGTGTCCGGGCTCATGCCCACACCGGTATCCGTGAACTTCAGGACCGCCCAGGCCCGCCGGTCCATTCGCTGGGAAGCGGGCAACACATCCTTCGCCAGGTAGCCCTCGACCCTCAAGGTCCCCCCCTGGGCCATGGCCTGCATGGCATTTCTCAGGATATTCTGAAACGCCTTGGTCAGATGGCTCGGATCAGCCTGTACGTCGGGGAGCTCAGTGGAAAACTCGACCTCCGTCCGCACTCCGCCGGCCAGAAGCGCTTCCTCGAAAAGATCCAGGATCTGCCGCACCAGGGGCTCCAGCTGCAGGGACCTGAGGTAATATTTCGGGGCCCTGGCCAGCTCAAGAAGGTCCTCGATGAGCCCGTTGATGCGATCCAGCTCCCTGGGCACCGTGCGGTTGAACTTCTCGAGAAAGCCCTCCTTCGCCACCTTTCTCGGAAGCAGCTGCACGAAGGTTTTGATGGCCGACAAGGGGTTGCGGATCTCGTGGGCCATCCCCGCCGCAAGGACTCCGAGGGCCGCAAGGCGGTCGGCCTGCCGCATGCGCGCCTCCAGCTTCTTCAACTCCGTCACATCCTGCAGGTTGACGATCAGCTCGAGGACGTGACCCTCACCATCCCGCAAGAGACTGCTGCTGGCGAGGATGGTCTGATCCTCCCCATGGCGAGCCAAGCCGATCTCGCGCTGGCTCCACGCCGCCTCCTCGCGGAGCATCTCCTCCAGATACCCGCTCAGCTGCGGCGCATCCTTCAAAACCGCGAGCGCCGACTGGCCGGTGGGAAGGCTCTCGGGCAGCCCCAGCATGGTCTGAGCCGCCGGATTGATGGTGGCGATATGCCCTTCGCGGTCGACCGCCAGCAGCCCGTCATTCATGGTGGTGAGCAGCTGCTCGGTGTACCTCTGAAGGCGCCGGATCTCGCGCAGCTGCGACTCCAGCTGCCGGCGCTGCAGCAGGATCTCGCGGGTCATGACCATGAAATTGCTGGCCAGAACCTCCACCTCATCCCGGGTGCTCACATGGAGGGTCTGCTCGAGATCCCCCCTGGCCGCCCGCACGGTGGCCAGGGTCAGGTCGGCCAAGGGCCTCGTGATCTTGTGCGCCACCCAGTAGGCGAAGAGCACACCGGCCATCAAAGCCAGCATGCCGACTCCGGCGATCACCACCAGTCCGGTCCGAATCTGCTGAAACATGGGCTCCAGCGAGAGCGCCACCCGCACGGTTCCCCAGCGGTATTCCGAGCCGGGTATGAAGACCGGAACAGCGATCTCCAGCCCCTTCCCAACCCCGAGGCTCCCCAAACCCTCCTGCACGATGGGGACTTCAGCGGCCACCGCGGCGCGGCTCAGCGGATCATCGAGCACCGTCCCCTGCAGATCGGCCCTGCCGCTGAATGCAGCCACCCTCCCTTCCTTGTCGTGAATGGCGATGTAAAGGGTTTCGGGATCCTGGACCGCCTGATTGGCCGTCTGCTCCAGCGCGATGTAATTGTAGGTGGCCAGGGATGCCTTCGAAATGGCGGCAATGCTGTTGGCCATGGCCATCCCCCTCCGCTCCAGCTGGCCGCGCATGCTTTTGGTCTGGAGGACGCCGAGCAAAACCGCAACAGCGCCGAAGAGAACCACCAGGAGGCAGGAGATCAGAAAAATCAATCGATAACGAAGGGGAATATAGCGAGGTTTCTTGAAAATGCTGATGCTGAGAGGACCGTCTTTCATGATCCCTGTGAAGCCCTGTCGACCATGCTCAACGGGTCGCCTTGCGATCGAGCCAGACCCGGTGGTATGAAACCGCCGGGGGCCCCAGAGCCGTCACCTCCAGATCATGAACGTAGGATTGATAGATCAGGTCCACGGTCAGGTTGGTCAGAGGAATCATGGGCGTATCCTTCATGATCCTTTGCTCAATCTCCCGATAGCTCGTCGCACGCTGGACGAGATCCATAGTTCCCGCCGCATTCCTGAGCATCTCGTCGATGTCGGGATTCCGATAACGCATGTAGTTCACAGGGGAGTCCGAGGCAAAAAGGACCCTCAGGAAATCGTCCGTGTCCGGGATATCCGCAAACCACGCGTACCGGTAAATCTGCATCTCATTGGACTGAAGATAAGCCTCAAACTCGCCCCAGTCCGGAACAAACCTGGGCCTCATCTTGATTCCCAACGCCCCCCAGGACTCTCTGACAAACTCCAGCTCAGCCTTTGCCGTCGCGGACTGACTGTTGGAAACAACTTCAAGTGGCTCAGTCATGGACCCCAACTTTCGCCTGATCTCATCCAGTCTCGCACCGTCAGTCCTCGGGTCGACCCGGGTCTCAGGCCCGCCCGGCTGATATCCCGGCAAACCGGGCGGAAGTATACCCATCGCCGGCTCCAGCTCACCTCCATAGGCCACGGCAGCCAGTTTCCTGCGGTCGATGGCACTCAGCAGGGCGGAGCGCACCTCCGGATCCCCGAGGATGGGGTGAGTCGTGTTGAAACCGTAGAACTGGAGGCTCAGCGAAGGCCTGCGCAACCATTTCAGACTTTGAATGGCTTTGGATTCCTCTCGGAATTTTGGGTAAAACGGCATTTCATCGAGCTTTGCATCCTTGAAGTCTTTCCAGACCTGGTCGATGTCTACCCCCGGGTAGATGATGAAGTCGATACCATCGAGCCGGCTGGGCCCTGCGAAATACGCCGGAAACCGCTCCAGGCTTATGCTCTCGCCATCGCTCCAGCTCACCAGCTTGAAAGGCCCACTTCCAATCGGACTTCGCCGAAATTTCTCCTCGTGAACGGCCAATTTCGCGGGGACAATAAAGGTGCTCTGTATTCCGAGGGCGACGAGAAAGGGTGCATATGGCTCGTCCAGACGAACCACCACGGTGTGGCCGTCAACAGCCTCAAGCCCGGCTATGCTGGATGCTTTGCCAACCATGTAATCCTGGGCACCCGAAATCCTCATCAAATAGGGCATAACGGTCGGCCGAGGGCTGACTCGAAAAAGCCTCGAAAGGCTAAAGACGACGTCAGTCGCAGTCACGGGCTGTCCATCATGGAATGTCGCATTGGGGCGCAGGGTGAAACGGTAAAGCTTCCCCTGCTCCTCGACCTGCCATGTCTCGGCAAGGGAGGGAATCACAAACAGATCCCGGCTGTACCGAACCAGTCCATCGAATAATTGATTTGCCACCACTCTACTGTAGATGTCCTGGATATAAGCCGGATCCAGTGTCTTGGGGTTGTTCAGCAAGGGAGCACGGTAGGTGTCGGTCGGTATGAAAGTCCCAGATTTTGGACTCGCTGACGCCTCACCTTGCTGACTCCCTGTCTCCATGCACCACGGGACAGCCATCAGGAAGAGACCTATCGCGAGGGCTCGAAAGGCAACGAGCGATCCTGGCTTGAAAACCATAACATCCCCTGTTTCGGTGAATGTCATCAAGGTGTTCGTTATATTCTCAATTTCCGCCCCTTATTATGACTTGTCCGGCTCCACCCTGTAAAATGAAAAAGCACGAATCGACCATTCGCGCTCCTTCAATTTCAATATTTTCGGATCAGTTCGAATTCTAGTTGCCGCCGCCACCACAAGCGAGGACGGGTGTCACATAGGAAGCCACCAACATACCCAGGACAAACAACTGAATACCAATTTTCTTCATGACATTCTCTCCTTTAAGATATTGATAATACAGCACTATTCTCCTCAATCACCCAGTCTGCTATGACGCAAGGTCCATACCACCTCGCCCGGCAGGAGGATTCAGTTCATAAGCTCTTGATTTACAGAGAAAAATGCTGACAGGGTGAGGCCAGTTACTCGATAGGGTTAGCCGAGCTCAAGAAGGCATGACCACTCGACCACAAGAGCATGTGCAGCTGCATGCAGGATCAAGAGCTTAACCATGCGGAATCAATGGCTTTAATAGAGTGCACACAAAACTGTGCAACTGCACTGAATTCTGTGCAACAGCGCGCGCCGCTGACCAGGCCGCTCATTCGAATCAGCCGGCGCAGGCGCGTTCGGCGCGGGGCATGCCCTCAGCTCTTCACGGGCTTCTTTCGCCGGTCGCTCGCCCGACAACTCGGAGCCAGGCGGCCCCCCTTCCTCGTCGGCCACATCCGGCGCGACCACCTTTTCCATCCTCATGGGACGGCCGCCCATGGTGAATTCCTCGCCGTTGATGTAAGGCTCGCGAAGTATCCAGGTGATGACGACCAGCGGAACCTGCAGCACGAGCATCCGGACTTGAAACCAATGTGGTTTCACATCTGCAAAAATCGCCTCGATTCGAGCAAAAAAAGCGGGCTGATTTTCGACATGCACCAGAACCAGATCGCCCTCCGTCGTCATCGCGAATCTCCTCCCATCCATCCCAGATCGTTACGCATTCTTCCGCAAGCACACCGCCCATAGACGTATCCCTCGTCCAGCACCCCCGGCACCAGGGGCAGCTCATCCGGGTCGGGAGGGCTGAAGCTCAGCACCTTCTCCAGGAACCGGGTGACGATCCAATAGGTGGCCCCCCACAGAATCTCAATGCCATCGCCATCTTCATGGATGAAGCACGGATAGTCCCGGGCCCCTTCCGGAAACCTCTCCCGGAGCTCGGGCGAAACGTAAAGTCGCAATCGCGCGTATCGATCCGCCTTCAGGAGGGAGGCCAGCGGAATGTAAACGATGCTCTCGACCTCCCAGCTCGGCACGAAACGCCTCTGAAAATATATCCAGCCCACCATGGGATAGATGACGCGCTGATACAGCCTGAGCCGCTGGGGCGTCAAAAAGCCAAGGAATCTCAGACCCAGCGGGTTGAGCCGCATCTCCTCCCAGCTCTCCCGCAGGCTCGTGGCCAGCAGCAGGGCCAGCAGCCGGGCCTCCTGTGGCCATCTCCTTCCGAACCGGCTCCAATGGGGCCACAGCCACAGCGGCGATCCGGGCAGCATGAGGATCCTGGCCAGCCATGGATCCAGCTCGGTCTCCACGGTGCCTCCGGGACAGCACAGGTCCCCGGCCTGACGGACCCTCCTGGACCGCTTGTTCAAAACGATGCAGATCTCGCCACCCGGGTGGGCAACGGATGGGACCCCGCCCCGCTGGAGCGATCTCCTCGCGAGAAGCAGGATCACGCTGGAGGGAGCGAGATCCCCCTCGCAAGGATCGGGGAACAGACCCGGAAGGAAATCGGAGCCGTTCAACTCCCGCAGGAGATGCCCCCGAAGCAGGACGGGGTCATTCAAAAGCTTCATCCGTCGTGCTGTGTCCGGCGATGTTCCTGCCATGCCCTCCACTTCTCCTCCAGCCGCTTTGCCGATATGCGGAAACGGGTCTTCAGCTCCGGAGCGAATACGGCGACCTTCAGCTCCTCCAGCATCCAGCGGTACTCTTCGACGAGGGCCATGTCCCCATCACAGCCCGCCGCACGGGAAACCACCTCCATTTCACGCCATCGAGCCTCGTGAATCACCACCTGATCCCGTTTCTGCCGGTCCTTCTCCGGTGAGGCGTAGAAACGGCCGCCCCGGATGCGAAGGGCCTTGAGATAATGAGGCAGAACCTGCATCACAGGACGACGATACAGCGAGAGAAAGCCGGCGGGGACCAGCTCCTCCAATTCCCGATCGAGCAGCTGCAAACCCTCGACGAGCTTGCCATTGTCGCCGCTGAGCCTGCGAAACCGCTCCAGGTCCTTTCGAGTGGCGTCCCTCTCCCCAACGACCTCATGCACCTCGGCGACCAGCTTCCGACCTTCGGCGGCGAGGCAGCCCTTATAGCGCCGGACACTCTCCTGAAACCGCAGTCGATCGGGCGACTGGGGGCCATGCAGGTCGAAAAGCTCCCTCAGGACATAAGCCATGAGCTGTGTGTTGGCCTCTCCGACGGCCCCCATGAAAAAAACCTGGTTGGCCAGCTCCCCCTGGAACGCCCACTGCCGCCGCAGCTGCCGCAGTTCGGTTTCGAACGCCAGCTGATAGAGCTCCATGAGAGCATCCCGGGTCTTTTCACCGGCGGCTCGGGAGTCCTGGAAAAGCCGCAGGGAGAGGTCGCGCCCCCCCACAATCAGGGCTGGATAGGCATATCGCATGAGCCCAAGGGCATCCTCTCCCAGCTCGACACGGGGAGGGATGTCTCCAAAATCCCAGAGCGGGAGGTCATCCCTTTCCCAGCGCTGCCTGGCCTTTTCCCAGAGAACGTCTTCATGCCTTCCGGTGGCCACGCCGCGAAGCTCGTGGAGCTCCCTTCCCTCGGCCAGGACCGCCCCCCCGGCATCCACCACGGCATAACGCATCCGAAGATGGTCGGGCAGGGACTGCACATCCCACTGGTCCCTGGACACCCGCACGCCGGTGATCTCCTGGAGGACCCGGCTCAGTTCGGTCAGGAAGCTCCCCCTGCCGAAATGGAGGGCTTCGGCCACTCGCCTGGCCGTTTCATTCACCGGCACCATCTGTTTTCGAAGCCCCTTGGGTAATCCCTTGAGAAGCGCCTGGATCCTCTCTTCCAGGCCGCCCGGAACCCCCCACTCGAATGGCTCGGGAGTGAGCCTTTGCAGGGCATGGACCGACACTTTCACCGTCACTCCGTCCTCCGCTTCACCCGGCTTGAAGGCGTAGTGTAACGGCAACCGAAGGTCCCCGCAATCCAGCATGTCGGGGTAGCGCTCCAGCACCTCGAAATCCGGCGCCGCCTGCAGCAGGTCCTCCTCCCCCATGCGCAGGGCCTGGTCCCCTCCCTGGCTTCGAACGAAGCGCTCCAGGGACCGCAGGTCCGAAATGGCGGGCAGGCGACGATCGTAGAACTGGAAAACCATCTCCTCGTCCACCAGAAGGTCCCGGCGCCTGGCCTTGTTCTCCAGCTCCTCGATGCGCCGCATCATCTCCTGGTTGTGGTCCATGAAGGGAAGCCGGCGGGAGAGCTCCCCCCGCGCGAGGGCCGAGCGAATGAAAATGGCCCGGGCCTCCTCGGGCCTGATCCGCCCGTAGCTCACCTTCCGCCGCTCGACCACGGGCAGCCCGTAGAGGGTCACCCGCTCAAAGGCCACGACCTGCCCCCGGTCCTTTTCCCAGTGGGGATCCGAGTAGGAATACCGGCACAGGTGGCGCCCCAGCTCCTCCACCCAGGAAGGCTCGACATCCGCAACCGTTCTTGCGTAGAGCCGGCTGGTCTGCACCAGCTCCGCCGCCACGACCCAGCTCCCCCCGCGGTTGAAAAGCCCCGAGCCCGGAAAGAGCATGGCCTGCCGCCCCTTGCTGCAAAGATACTGGTTCTTCTCCTTGCGCATGCCCACGTGGCTGAGATACCCGCTCAAGACCGCCCGATGGATGGCATCGTAGCCCGCGGGCTCGTCGCCCGGGCGAAATCCCCCCAGCTCATCCAGGATATCCGTGATCTCGTCGTGGATGTCCTTCCACTCGCGCATGCGGCGGTACGAGAGGAAATGATTCCTGCAGTAGCGGCGAAGCTGGCCCTGGCTCCGCTTTTCGGCCGATTCACCCCACACCTCCCGCCAGATGTTGAGGAGCGTCAGGAAATCCGACCGGCGGTCCCGAAACGGTGCATGGGCGGCGTCGGCCTGGGCTTCGAGGTCCATGGGGCGCTCCCTCGGGTCCTGGATGCTGAGGGCCGCAACCAGGACCTTCAGTTCCTCCAGCCCGCCTTCCTCCCTCGCCTGCAGCAGCATGCGGCCGAGGCGCGGATCCAGCGGCAGCCGGGCCATGATCCGGCCGCGCTGAGTCAGCTGGCGGTGGTCATCCACGGCGCCCAGTTCCTTGAGCACCGCGAAACCGTCCTTTACGGCTGGCGGCGAAGGCGCATCGATGAAGGGGAAGTCCTGGATGGACCCGAGCTTGAGGTAGAGCATCCTCAGGATGACTTCCGCCAGGTTGGACCTCAGGATCTCCGGCGGCGTGAAAAGCGGCCGGTTCTCGTAATCCTCGCGGGGGTAGAGCCGGATGCAGACGCCCGCCTCCACCCGGCCGCAGCGGCCCTTGCGCTGGTCCGCGCTGGCCCGGGAAACGGGAGCCACGGGGAGGCCCTGAGTCCGCGAACGGGCATTGTACTGGGAGATCCTGGCCAGGCCGCTGTCGATCACATAGCGAATCCTCGGGATCGTGAGGGACGTCTCGGCCACGTTGGTGGCCACGATGATGCGGTCCTCCGACGTCAAATGGAAGACGCGCTGCTGGTCGGAAGCGGCCATCCGGCCGAAAAGCGGCAGCACCAGGGTGCGCGGATAGCGCCTTTCCTCGAGGCGCTGAGCCGTCTCGCGAATGTCGCTCTCGGTGGGCATGAACACCAGGATGTCCCCGCGATCCTCCACTCCCCAGGCGACCCGCAGCTCGTCGATGGCCTCGACGGCCTGGTCCACGTGGCTGACCTCGCCTTCCCTGTCCTCGGACGCTTCCAGGGGCCGATACCAGACGTCCACGGGATACGTCCGGCCCGAAACCTCGATGACGGGAGCCCCTCCGAAAGCCGCCGAGAAGCGCTGGGGATCGATGGTGGCCGACGTCACGATGACCTTCAGGTCCGGTCGCGCCGGCAAGATCCGCTTGAGCAGCCCCAGGAGGAAATCGATGTTGAGGGTCCGCTCGTGGGCCTCGTCCACGATGATGGTGTCGTAGGCCCGAAACTGCCGGTCCCGCTGAGCCTCGGCCAGCAGGATGCCGTCGGTCATGAACTTGATCCGCGTGGACCGGGCCGTTCGATCCTGGAACCGGATCTTGTAGCCGACGGAAGCGGCCCCCCATGAGCCCAGTTCCTCGGCCACGCGCTGGGCCAGGGTGATGGCCGCGATCCTCCGGGGCTGCGTGCAGCCGATGAGCCGGTCGACGCCCTGCCCGGCTTCGATGCACATCTTGGGGATCTGGGTGCTCTTTCCGGACCCCGTCTCGCCGGTGATGACGAGCACCTGGCTCGAGCGAATGGCCTCGACGATTTCCTCGCGCCTTCCGATGATGGGAAGCTCGGCAGGGTAAGCAAGCGGTAATTCGGCATGAAATGACTTCATGTCAGGCAAGAACCTTGGAACATCGCAATGCTTTTGAAATGATTAAGATGACCCACGCCCTTCCTCAAAGTGGTCGAACGCTGCGATTCACTGATTCCTGTACTGGAGCCCCCATTCCCCCAAATCGAATCCTTTCGATTGGATGACCCACGGAATCCATCTTCATTTTGCGCCATGTGCTGAGCTCTGCTATCCTTCACCGCGACGGCTCACGCTCAGGCAGCATTTGAACGGAGATCTTTCCATCCGACACACTGAGGTCGTGCAAAGGATATCTCATGGAATCGTTCATCCAACAAGTGAATGAAGCCGCGAATCACCTCGCGTCCAGGCTCCCCGTCCATCCCCGCATCGCCATCATCCTGGGGACCGGCCTGGGTGCCGCAGCCGACAGCATCGAGGGCGCGGCCGCCATCCCCTACTCCCAAATCCCCCACTTCCCCGTGAGCACGGCTCCGGGCCACGAAGGAAGGTTGATCGGCGGGGAATGGGCCGGCCGCCCCGTCCTCATCATGCAGGGGAGGTTTCACCTGTACGAGGGATATACTCCGCTCCAGATTTCATTTCCCATCCGCGTCATGGCGCGGCTGGGAATCCGGACCCTCATTGTATCCAATGCCGCCGGCGGTCTGAACCCCAACTTCCGGGCCGGCGACCTCATGCTGGTTTCGGATCACATCAACCTGACGGGCCGGAACCCCCTGGTGGGGCCCAATGCCGACTCGTGGGGCCCCCGATTCCCCGAGATGACGGAGCCGTATTGCCGCGGCCTCCAGCAACTGGCCCTCGACACGGCCCTCAGGGAGCGCATCCTCCTGCATCGCGGCGTCTACGTGGGCGTCCTGGGCCCCAGCCTCGAAACCGCCGCAGAAACCCGCATGCTCCGAATCCTGGGGGCCGACGCCGTGGGCATGTCCCTCGTCATGGAGAACATCACGGCGGTCCATGCGGGGATCAGGGTCCTGGGGCTTTCGGTCATCACCAACGTGAACCTTCCCGACAACTACCAGCCCGCCCCGGTGGAGCAGATCATCGCCACGGCCAACGCCGCCGCCCCCGGGCTCCACCACCTCATGGACCGCGTGCTGGCGCGGCCCTACCAGCAAGGTTACTTAACGGTAGGGCCGGGTTGCGTCCCGGCCGGCGTTGGCGGGGCTTATCCTCCGCCCCCGACAGGGCAGGATGAGCAACTCCCAAACAGGCTCCAGGGAAAAAGTGATGGCCTGTCCGGGAGCGGGAGCTCCCGGACGGGTTGGAATTCGGATTCAAATCGGAAGGCAGATCAGTATCGAGCAGGATCAGCCGATGGGGTCGTTTTCGACGAGGGTCCAGATGCCGCAGGGGCAGGCTCCGACGCAGAAGCCGCAGCC
>JALOOX010000009.1 GCA_025454175.1 Syntrophobacteraceae bacterium
TGCTCCTTGTTGGTGCGCATGTACCCAATGGAGTAAAATGTGGTGATGATCCACAGGAATGAGGAGACCGTTCCGAAAAGCATCCCGAACGCGTCAACCCTGAACTTGATGTCGATCCCCTGGTAAAACGTCACCAGCGTGTATTCGATGGTGTGGCCCGCCAGAATGGTAGGCACCATGGAGATGACGATCGAGAACTTGATCACTCCGGCCAGCACCGACCAGAATTCGCGAAGATTCCGGCGATCCTCTCCCGCTTTCAAGATGAGCGGCACCGCAAGCAGGGAGGCCAGTACGGCCAGCAACGGCTTTATGGATACAATCGGTTCCACGTTTTATTTAACCTTTACATAAATTGAAGTTGTCAACATTGACGGTCTCTTTGTTCCTGAACAAGGAAATGAAAATAGCCAGCCCCACGGCAGCTTCCGCCGCGGCAACAGCCATGATCATGAACACGAACACATGACCGTCCAGACTGTTGAGATAGCGTGAAAATGCAATAAAGGTTAAATTCACGGCATTCAGCATCAACTCAATGCACATGTAAATGATCAATGCATTGCGCTGAGTAAATACCCCCACCGCACCGATTGTAAAGAGTACCGCACCTAATACGAGGTATGAATTTAAAGTTACCATAGGCGACAATCCACGATTCGGAATCCAGCGTGTCTATTCCGAATCATCAATCCTCCTCTTTGCAAGAATGACCGCTCCTACAATGGCCGCAAGCAATAACACGGACGCTATCTCGAAAGGCAACAGATATTCGGTGAACAGCATCATGCCGACGGCTTTTGTGGTTCCAAAATCATCACCCACAGCCCCGAAGGTCAATGGAGCACCGTCCCCCTTGAACAGACTCACCATCGTCACAAACAGCATCCCGACCACCAGCATGCCCAGGAACTGCAGGAGAATGGTGTTGACGCCCAGCAAACCTTCCTTCTCCTCGATGTTGAGGAGCATGATCACGAAGAGGAAGAGCACCATGATGGCGCCCGCGTAAACGATAAGCTGAAGAGCCGCGATCAGATGCGCGTCCAGAAGAACATACAGCCCGGCCAGAAACGACATCGTCGCCACCAGGCTCATGGCAGCCCGCACCGGTCTCTTGTTGGTAACCATCAGCAACGCCGAGACCACCGCGCCGAAACCGAATATGTAGAACATCAATAATTGCATTTGGAGTAGATCCTCCTGATGTACTCGATGCGACCCCTGACACTCTCCTCGGACCTCAAGAGGCGCTCCTTCGAATAGAGCAGCTGGGACCTTTCCTTTTCGGCCAGCCCCTGATATTCCGAGCTCATCACGATGGCCTCCTTGGGGCACACCTCCTCGCAGTATCCACAGAAAACACAGCGCGACATGTCGAGGATATAGCTCTCGGGATATCTCTCCGCATCACCCCTTTCGGCGCCGACGATGGATATGGCGTGGGCGGGGCAGATCTTCTCACAAAGCCCGCAGGCCACGCACTTTTCAGTTCCGTCCGGCCTCATGACCAGCACGGGCCTTCCCCGGTAGGCGGGTGGAAGCACCACCTGCTCTTCGGGATAGTACACCGTGAACACCTTGCGCTTCTTCCCCTTGGGAGGAACAACGAAGCCCAGCATGTTGGAGGCGAAATGCTTCGTCGTGATGCCAAGCCCCCGGAGCACCTCGGGCACGTACAGCTTCTCCCACAGGGTGAGGTCCAGCTTCTTCCTCACTGGTTTGGGTTTGAGCTTGTCCAACGGCACGCCGACCATCGGATGGTTTTTGGTTGGGTCGAAATCTTTCATCGTGTCCATAGCAGGAGAACCAGCCCGGTGACTAAAATGTTGACGAGGGAAAGCGGCAGGATCATCTTCCAGCACAACCTCATGACCTGGTCATAGCGGAACCGCGGAAGAGTCCACCGGATGGACATCTGCAGCCATATGAAGAAGACCACCTTGGCGAAAAAAGTGGCGACGTTCACGAGCATGGCCAGAATGGCGGCACCGTTGGGACCGGCAAACTGGAAGAAGCCGAGGAGCATCGCGTCGGTTACGAAGGGCAGATGCCAGGCACCGAAAAACAGCGTCGTCACGATGGCGCTGATGGTCACGATCTCGATGAATTCCGCCATCCAGAACATGACGAATTTCAAACCGCTGTATTCGGTGAAATACCCCGCCACCAGCTCGGACTCGGCCTCGGGAATGTCAAAGGGCACCCTTTTGTTCTCGGCGATGGCGCAGGTGAGGAACAGAATGAAGCCAACAGGCTGCAGGAAAACCCCCCACCTGAAAAAGTTCTCCTGCATGGCCCCGATTTCCGTGAGCTTCAGGGAGCCGAACACCATGACGACGCCGATGATGGTGAGCCCCATGGCCACTTCATAGGAGAGCATCTGGGCCGCCGCCCTGAGGCCGCCCAGGAGCGACCAGTTGCTGCGCGAAGCCCAGCCCGCCAGAACCACTCCGAAGCTTGCGAGGGACGCCAGGGCGAAGACGAAGAGAATTCCCACATCCAGGTCGGCGATGACCAGGTGCACCTCGTGGCCGAAAATGGTGTACTTCCCGCCGAAGGGAACGACGCTGAACGCGGCGATGGCAGGCACCAGGCTGATGAACGGCGCGATGGTGTGGAAGAATTTATTGGCCCCAGCGGGAATGAAGTCTTCCTTGGTGAGCACCTTGATGGCGTCGGCAAGGGAGTGAAAAAGCCCTATGGCGGTGAACCCGAAGATATCCGCCCGGTTGGCGCCGATCCTGTCCTGCATCACCGCGCTTTGTTTTCTTTCCACCCACCCCAGCACGGGTGCAAAGAAGCCCAGGTTAATCGTGAATATGAATATGATTTTCGCTAAGGACTCGATAAGATCTGCAACCATGGCCGTCCTATCTATCGCATTCTCCGCCGATCATGTTGATCATGTCGAAAGTGGGGACGATATCGGCGATGAGCCTCCCCTTCATCAACCTGGACATGGCGGCGGTCAGGGGAAAACAGGGGGGTCTCACCCTGCATTTGTAAGGCTTGCCGGTTCCATCGCTCACCAGATAAAACCCGACCTCACCATTCCCGCCCTCAACGGCGAGATACACCTCGCCCGGAGGGGGCTTAATGCCCTCAATGACGGTCTTGAAATGAAAAATCAGTGAATCGATTCTGTTGCCGATGTCCTCCTTGGACTGCCACCTGACCTGAGGCATGTCGACATTGACGGGCCCACCGGGAAGCTGATCGAGGGCCTGCTCGACTATCCGCATGCTCTGAAGGATCTCCTCCATACGCACGAGGTACTTGTCGAAATTGTCGCCCGTTTCACCGATGGGCACCTCGAAGTCCATGCGGTCATAGACCAGGTAGGGCTGTGACTTGCGCACATCGTAGGGAACACCGCAGGCCCTCAGGCAGGGCCCCGTGAACCCATAGGCTATGGCCTCCTCCGGAGACAGCGCCCCAACGTCCTTCACACGGTCGATGAAGATCCGGTTCTTGGTCAGGAGCTTGTCCACATCCGCCCAGAGACTCCGGCACCGCTTGAAAACCTCCAGGGTCTTCTCCCGGAATTCATCGGGAAGATCATTTTTCAGGCCGCCGATGCGCACATAGTTGGCCGTGACCCGCGCGCCGCAAAGCATCTCGATGAGATCCCAAACCAGCTCCCGCGCTTCCACAAAATAGAGAAACGCCGTGAAAGCGCCAAGCTCCAGACCTCCAGCCGCCACATTGGTGAGATGATCGGCGATGCGCGACAGCTCACAGGCAATGACTCGAATGTACTTGCATCTCTCGGGGACATCGATGCCCACGAGCTTTTCAGCCGCCAGGGCGTATCCGACATTGTTGATGAGCGGGGAGACGTAGTTCAGCCGGTCGGTGTACGGAATCACCTGCTGCCAGGTGCCGCTTTCACACATCTTCTCGAACCCCCGGTGGAGGTAGCCGATATCCACCTTGAGGTCCACGATGGTCTCACCATCGAGGGTCGCCAGAAACTTGACCGTTCCATGGGTCACCGGATGGGACGGACCCATGTTGATCACCATGTAATCGGTATGCAGATCTTTCTCTATTGTGTCAGGCATGACTCAGACTACGACTCTTTGAAGTGTTAGTTGATCGGCCCAATCAGCGGCTGCCGCTTCTTGAGCGGATAGTCCTTTCGCAGTGGATGCCCCTCAAACTCCTCGTAGAGGAGTATTCTCCTCATTTCGGGGTGCCCGTTGAAAGCGATTCCATACATGTCGAACACTTCCCGCTCGAACCAGTTGGCGCCGACCCATACGGGAACAACGGAATCGATGCTGGCATCGGATTCCGCAACGCCGGCCTTGATCCTGACCCGGCGATTGAACTTCAAGGAGAACAGGTGGTAGACGACCTCGAACCTGGGCTCCCTGCCCAGGTAGTCCACCGCCGTGAGATCCATCATGAAGTTGTAGAGAAGACCTTCGTCATCCTTCAGGAAGGCACAGATGTCGAGGATGTCCTCCTTCCTGACAACGGCGGTGTCATCCCCCCTGTAGGAATGGGTCTCGAGGATCGAGGCCGGAAAACGCTCACGCAGCTTCTTAAGAGTCACACTCGCATCCATAACCGAACACTTTAGTTAGAGGTTCAACGGCATGAATCAGCAACGGGTTACGGGAGACGCGCCTCGCGGCCATTCGGACCATTTCTCCCGGGCGACCTTCTCCTGGAGCTTCAGCAGCCCGTCGATCACCATTTCCGGCCGCGGCGGACACCCCGGCACATAGACATCCACCGGGACGAGGGTATCGATGCCCTGCACCGTCGCGTAGTTGTCGTAGAAGCCACCGGATACCGCGCAAACGCCGAAGGCAAACACCCACTTGGGCTCGGTCATCTGGTTGTACACCTTCACCAGGATCGGGGCCTGCTTGTGGCTGATGGTTCCCACCACCATCAACAGGTCGGCCTGCCTGGGAGAGAACCGCGGCAGGGCGGCGCCGAACCTGTCCAGGTCGTATTTGGGCCCCGCCACCGACATGAATTCCATGCCGCAGCAGGCCGTGACAAACGGATACAGAAAAAAGGAGTATTTCCGCGCCCAGTTAACGACGGACTCCAATCTGGTCAAGATCACGTTGCCGCCCAGCAGTCGCTCCGGATCATCGGAGAGGGGCGCCCCTTGAGTGAGATCCAGAGAGGCACCATCCTTGCGATCAGCTAATCCCATTCCAATGCCCCCCTCTTCCACACGTAAATCAAACCTATGGTCAATATGGAAAGGAATATCATCATTTCTATGAATCCAAAGAGACCCAGCTCACTGAAGAGAACGGCCCACGGATACACGAACACGACTTCGACATCGAAAATCACGAAGAACAATGCAACCAGATAAAACTTCACGGAAAACCGGAGCTTGGGAGACACAATGGGGCTTTCGCCGCACTCAAACGGCTCCATCTTGTCCGCGAAGATCATCTTGGGCCCGATGAGACTGGTGGCGAGCAGCATCCCCCCTGCTGTCGCAGCCGCCAGGAAGAGCATGATGAGTACCGGGATATATTCGTTCATCGTCAAGATCCGCTTTGGAGAAGTTCTGGAAGGAGGTTTGTGATTGTTATCACACCCGCGCCTCGACACTTAAAGGAGTGAACTGCCATGAGCTGATTGTGCATCTTCGAAGCCGAGCGGCTTCCCGGTGCTTCTTGAGTGATTCATTTCCCGAGGGTTCCAATTAGCAAGCTCCACTGAGGTTGTCAAGGAATAAAATGTGAAGAAATACTCGAACCCGATGCGCCAGGCAGCTTCAATCCCTCCGGAAGATGCCCAAGGATTCACGACCCCACCCTCCCATTTCGGAAGTATGCCGAATGTCTGCTCTTGCGCCACTGCAGCTTAAGGCTTGCGCTCGCCTGCCCTTCGAGCATATTTCAGTGGGAAGGCTCGGGATTCCGCGGCGTGCCGCCAATGTGTTTTTTGTCACAAGACCTCCGCTCCGAGCGAGCATCGACCGCTGATCGCGATACGGCGCACACATCGAGGAGCTCCATCTTGAGCGAGACCCCGAAAAGAGATCTCAAGGCCGAAGTCGCCTGGTCCTTGTACGACTGGGCCAATTCCGCATTCGCGACCACGGTGATGGCGGGTTTCTTCCCCGTGTTTTTCAAGGAGTTCTGGAGCGCCGGAAGCGACGCCGCCGTCAGCACGCTCAAGCTTGGCGTGGCCAACTCGCTCTCGAGCCTGCTGCTCGTTGGCGCGGCCCCCCTCCTCGGCGCCATGGCCGATGCCGGCGGCGCCAGAAAGAAGAGCCTATTTCTCTTTGCCGCCTTCGGGATTCTGAGCACGGCTTCCCTTTCCTGGGTTGAACAGGGGAGCTGGGTTGCCGCGGCATCGTTGTATATGCTGGCCGCTCTGGGCTTCGCAGGCGGGAATATCTTCTATGATTCCCTTTTGGTGATGGTGTCGCATCCAAGCAGGATTCATTTCGTCTCCGCCCTTGGCTTTTCCCTCGGCTATCTCGGGGGCGGGCTGCTCTTCGCTCTCAACGTGATCATGACCCTCTGGCCGTCCGCCTTCGGTCTGAGCGGTCCCACGGAGGCGATTCGCCTCTCGTTCGTGAGCGTTTCCCTTTGGTGGGCAGTCTTTTCCATCCCGATTTTTCTCCTGGTTGAGGAACCGCGGCCAATGGGCTCCACGAACATGAACCTGAGAAAGGCCTTCGTCCTGGGATTCCGGCAGCTCAGGACCACCTTCAAGGAGGTGCGCCGGCTTCGGGTGGTGATGGTCTTCCTCGGGGGTTACTGGCTTTACATAGACGGAGTGGACACGATCATCCGCATGGCCGTGGACTACGGGCTCTCCCTGGGGTTTTCCTCCAGGAGTCTCCTCTCCGCGCTCCTTCTCACGCAGTTTGTCGGATTCCCCTCGGCCATCGCCTTCGGACTCATCGGTCGCAAATGGGGGCCAAAGACCGGAATCTTCATAGGAATCGGGGCTTACATCGGAGTGACGATCTACGGGTACTTCATCACCCGGGAAGTGGAGTTCTACGTCCTGGCGGCCGTCATCGGTCTGGTTCAGGGAGGCGTGCAGTCGCTGAGCAGGTCCCTTTACGCTCTGATCATCCCCAGGGACAGGGCGGCTGAGTTCTTCGGTTTCTACAACATGCTCGGCAAATTCGCGGCCGTGATCGGTCCGGTCCTCATGGGCTGGGCCAGCCTGTTGACCGGGAGCCCCAGGAGCTCGATTCTTGCCGTCCTGGTGCTCTTCCTTGCGGGTGGCGCTCTGCTTTATTTCGTCGATGAGCGGGAGGGGCATCGCCTGGCGCGCTCCCTGGAGGGAGATCACCAGGCTCATGGCCCTGAATCCGGGCCCGTTTGAAGAGCTGCTCCTCTCACGCTTCCACTCCCGCTGATGCCGGTCTCACGGGCTTGAAGACGGTTGAAGGCTGATTCCCCCATTGAAGTCGAGGAGATGCAAAAGGCGAATGGATGATTGACATTTAAAAAACACGTGGCTTATATTGCTGACTCAACTGCCCCGGCAAGGAAGCGGTTGCAGGCTCTTTTGACACGGATGACCGCACCACCAGACAATGAGGAGACCAATTGATGGCAGGCAAAATCATCGAGATCAGCGATAGCACTTTCGATCAAGAGGTACTGAAGTCAGATGTGCCAGTCCTCGTTGATTTTTGGGCTCCGTGGTGTGGTCCATGCCGCGCCATTGCCCCCGTGGTTGATGAGCTTGCAAATGAATATGCGGACAAGCTCAAGGTGGCCAAATGTAACGTGGATGATAATCCGAAGACGCCCTCCCGTTATGGAATCCGCGCGATACCGACTCTGATCATATTCAAGGGAGGGAACGTGAGCGAGCAGATCACGGGGGCTGTGGCGAAATCGCAAATCGCGGCGGCCGTCGATAAGGCCATGGGTTGATCGATCCGTGCCAACCATTCCGGCTCAGGCATGACCCGGATATGAAGCGGTCCGTACCCCTGCCAATCCGCTCGACTTTTCCCAGACATCGATTCACACATGGATTCATCGTTCTTCCGACGCATTCTCATCAGAGCGAGAAGCATGCCCGCGTTGAGGCGGGCATGCTTCTCGCGCCTCGCATCCTGACTCTTGAATGCGTTTTATTACAAGAACGCGAGAGTTCTGAATGGATCGCGCCGGTCATGGGGCCTCGAGAGGCAGTGCCGTCCAGGGGAAGAAAAATGCCCACGCAGTCCGGTCTTCCAAGCTTCGGACCCGCCACCTGCTTGTTTGAAAAGAGTTTCCTTCCAGTTCTTCTTGACTTACGGCGAAATGGAGGATGTAATTCGGGGGGTTCGGCAAGTCGTGGGGGCATCGCCAATAGGCTCAGCTCCACAGGCTCGGCATTCCATCGCGGCCTGAGGCTTCGGCCTTCACGCGAAGCCAACCACTCGGCCCTTTTGAATCGAGCCCCTAACTTGAGGACATAGAGAGCCAATGCCATCGCGCCACAGATCAATCGAGCCTCGCGGCCGCTGTGCCATCCTGGTCCTTTGCATCGCATGGTCCCTTTCGGCCGCCGGCTGCGGCATGGACCTGACCCGGTATTACTTCGGCAATCTATTCGGCAAGGACTCCTCCACCATCGACCAGAATGCCGAGCAACTGGCCTTGGAAGGCATGGAGAAAATGCGGGAAAAGGACTACGATGATGCCCTGAAAGCCTTTCGAAAGCTCAAGGAGCAATATCCTTACAGCAAATTTGCCATTCTAGCCGAACTGAAGCTCGGGGACGCTCATTTCCATAAGCGCGAATACGCCGAGGCCGCCATGGCGTACGAAGAGTTTGCAAGGCTCCATCCCCGCAATGAAGTCATCCCCTACGTGCTGTACCAAATCGGCATGAGCCACTTTCTCAGCTTCAGCACCATCGATCGAGATCAGGGAGAGACCCAGCGGGCCATGGAGGCTTTTCAGCGTGTGATCCAGGCGTTCCCGGAGACACAATATGCCAAGAAGGCCAGGCTGCAGCTGTTTGAATGTCAGAAGCGGCTGGTAGCTCATGAATTCTATGTGGGCCAGTTCTATTTCAGGCAGAAGAGATATCGATCCTCCAAGGACCGTTTGGAGAGGATCAGTCAGGCCTATCCCGATGCTGTGAGGGAATTGGGATACCAGGATTCGATTCAGGAGATGCTGGAAGCATCCAATGTGGAACTGAGCAAGGGGGAGGCGAAGCCGAGCATCTGGAGCCGCATGGGCTTCTGAGCAAGGCTCGTGGGGGATAATCCGCGCGCCGCTGGCTTCAACATTGTCGCCACAAAGCCTTTCACGGCATTTGATGATTAGAATCAAGTTCAAGACACAATCTTCCGAACCATCCAACCAAATGGAGCGAGGCATTGATTGGCTTTTGAATGGCTCGACCTTGGGAGGGAGCCTGGGCGGTCCGACCGCTCGGGATTGTACATGAAAGCAGCGCGAAACCTTGGCATGGAATCTTCTCCAGGCGGCTTCCGAGTTCGTTCCGACCTGAAGTGCGCTGCCACCCATCGATTCTGGCGAGCTGGCCTTCCAAAACCTACAATACAAGGACCCTCCCTTCGCCCCCCTATGACTCCTTAGTGGTTCCTCGGGGACATCATTTGAGAGCATGAACATCCACAAAAAGCGTCATCAAGGCATATCTGAACAGAGGAGAACAGACGAAATGGCGGACACGTCCTCCAGCGACAATGGACCCACCGTAAAGGAGCGCGGGGGCCGAAACCAGGAGTCACGGGATTCGGCTCACAACGAGATGAATCTCGTCGAACTGAAGGCCAGAAACATCCGGGAACTGCTTGGCATGGCCAAGGGTCTGAACATCGAAGGCGCCAGCTCCATGCGCAAGCAGGAGCTGATCTTTGCCATTCTCCAGGCCCAGGCCGAGATGAGCGGTCTCATCTACGGCGAGGGGGTTCTCGAGATCCTGCCGGACGGATTCGGGTTCCTCAGGAGTCAGAACTACAATTACCTGCCGGGTCCCGACGACATTTACGTTTCCCCATCTCAGATCCGTCGATTCAATCTGAGAACGGGCGACAGCATCTCGGGGCAGATCCGACCGCCCAAGGACAACGAAAGGTATTTTGCCCTGCTCAAGGTCGAGGCGGTGAACTTCGAAGACCCCGATGTGGCCAGGGACAAGATCCTGTTCGACAACCTCACTCCCCTCTACCCGGACCGACGGATCAAGCTTGAGACCCTCGCGGACAATTACTCCACCCGGGTCATGGACCTGCTCACCCCCATCGGCTTCGGTCAGCGTGGCCTCATCGTGGCCCCGCCAAGGACCGGCAAGACCATGCTGCTCCAGAGCATCGCCAACGCCATCGCCATCAACCATCGGGATGCGTATCTCATCGTCTTGCTCATCGATGAGCGCCCCGAGGAAGTGACGGATATGCAGCGCAACGTGCGAGCCGAGGTCGTGAGCTCGACCTTCGACGAGCCTCCCCAGCGGCACGTCCAGGTGGCTGAAATGGTGAGCGAAAAAGCGAAGCGGCTGGTGGAGCACAAGCGGGACGTCGTGATCCTCCTGGACAGCATCACCCGTCTGGCGAGGGCCTACAACACCGTGGTGCCGCCGAGCGGCAAGATCCTTTCGGGCGGACTCGATTCCAACGCGCTTCATCGGCCCAAGCGGTTTTTCGGAGCCGCCCGAAATGTCGAGCAGGGAGGCAGCCTGACCATCATCGCCACGGCCCTCATCGAAACCGGCAGCCGCATGGACGAAGTCATCTTCGAGGAGTTCAAGGGGACGGGCAACATGGAAATCGTTCTCGACCGCAAGCTGGCCGATCGCCGTGTCTTCCCCGCCATCGACATCAACAAGTCGGGCACCCGCAAGGAAGAGCTTCTGCTGCCTCCGGACGATCTCAACCGGATCTGGATCCTGCGCAAGCTCTTTTCTCCCCTGAACCCCGTGGACGCCATGGAGTTCCTCCTCGACAAGATGCAGGGAACACGGCACAATTCGGAGTTCCTGGCTTCCATGAACCGCTAGGCGGGATGGGCTCTCGATGGCCCGAGGTCCTGTCCCGATTCAGTTTCCTGTTGTATGTGGCATGTTGAGCGAGTATATTGCGTTGTTCGCACAGTCTACTCGATCTCTCCAGGAGGACAAGCACCAATGAAAAAGGATACCCATCCGGCATACCATGATACGACCATTCACTGCGCCTGCGGCGCTGAGATTCCCACGGGATCCACCAAGAAGGAAATCCGGGTCGAAATCTGCTCCAAGTGCCACCCCTTTTACACAGGCAAGCAGAAACTGGTTGACTCGGCAGGTCGCATCGAGAGGTTCAGGAAGAAGTACGAGAAATTCCAGCAGAAGGCGAATCCGGGCGAATGAATGCGGTCATGACGGGAGAGCTCTGAGGGAATCTCCCCATTCGAGCCTGTCCGCGAGCTCAAGGAACGAACCCTCTCGGCGGTCAGACAGGGCCCAGGTGACCGGCCGGCCGCAGCTCTAAACCTCCCGAAACCGACTTCGACCCAAGCGCTACGGCACTTCGATGCAGCAGCCCCGTTCCCCATCGGGTGGTTATTCATGAGGCGGCGCGTTGGAGTGCTTTTTTGTTTGATGGACCGGAGACCGACAGACACTCTGCCGGCGGCATCAGGCTCTCCGGGGCAACTGGAACGCAGCAGAGGTTCAATCCAGATCACGCCAGGTCTTGATCCCATGTTGGAGCGACTCGACACCGTAGAGGAAAGGTTTCTGCAATTGGAGGCCGCCCTGGTCAGCGCCGAGGTTCTCGCCGACCAGAAGGTCTATCAGCAGACCGCCAAGGAGCACTCGGATATTGCCCCCATCGTGGAGCAGTACCGCGCCTACAAGCGGATTCGGCAGGGGCTCAGGGAGAACCAGGAGCTCCTCGAGCTGGAAAGCGACCCCGAAATGCGGGACTTGATCCGACAGGAACTGGGACAGCTCAAGAAGGAGCTCGAAACGGCCGAGGTGGATCTTAAGCTGATGCTGGTTCCCAAGGACCCCAATGACGACAAGAACGTCATCGTGGAAATCAGGGCCGGCACCGGCGGCGACGAGGCTGCCCTTTTTGCCGCCGACCTGCTCAGGATGTATACGCGTTACGCGGAGCTCAGGCGATGGAAGGTGGAGCTCCTCGACGCTCATCCCACCGGCATCGGCGGTTTCAAGGAAGTGGTTTTCGCCATCAACGGCCGTGGAGCCTTCAGCCGTTTGAAGTTTGAGAGGGGAGTGCATCGCGTCCAGCGTGTGCCCGTGACGGAGAGCCAGGGGCGCATTCACACTTCGGCTGTGACCGTGGCCGTCCTTCCCGAGGCGGAAGACGTTGATGTTTACATCGATCCCAACGACCTGCGCATCGACGTCTTCCGATCGTCGGGTCCCGGTGGCCAGAGCGTCAACACGACAGATTCGGCGGTGCGCGTGACCCACATCCCCTCGGGTCTCGTCGTGATCTGCCAGGACGAAAAGTCTCAGCACAAGAACAAAGCCAAGGCACTGAAGGTCCTCAGGGCCAGGCTCATGGACCAGATGCAGAGCGAACAGGACGCGAGGATCGCTCAGGACCGCAAGAGCCAGGTCGGCAGTGGAGACCGCAGCGAGCGCATCCGCACCTATAATTTCCCCCAGAATCGCGTCACGGACCATCGAATCAATCTCACGCTTTACAAGCTGGAGACCATTCTGGCCGGGAGCCTCGAGGAGGTCATCGATCCACTCATTGCCTCCTTCCAGGCGGAGGCGCTGAAGAGCAGTGAGTGACGGTCAACCGCCTTCTCCATGGAAAGGTCGACCGGCATCGCTCTCGTCGCCCCTTGACTCGTGAGGATTGGGATGGAAGAAGCATGGACCATCCTGAAAGTGCTGCGGTGGACCACGGACTACTTCAAGCGCAAGGGGATCCCGCAACCGAGGTCCGATGCGGAGGTCCTTCTGGCCCATGCTCTTGGCCTGGAGCGACTCCAGCTCTACCTCCGCCATGACCAGCCCCTGGCCGGCAGCGAACTGGCTCGCTTCCGCGATCTCGTGAGGCGCAGGGCCGCGCGGGAGCCGGCTCAATACATCACCGGCCGCCAGGAATTCTGGTCCCTCGAACTGGAAGTGACGCCGGCCACCCTCATTCCAAGGCCCGAGACCGAAGTCCTGGTGGAAAAGGCCCTGGAGCTCATTGAGGGTCGCCCCTTGCGCATCCTCGACCTCGGAACCGGGTCCGGAGCCATCGCGCTGGCCCTGGCCCATGAAGCACCCCAAATCTCGGTTTTCGCCACGGACCGCTCCACCGAAGCATTGCTGGTGGCGCGACGCAATGCGCGCCGCCACGGCCTCGAGAGTCGCATCTCCTTCGCATGCATGGACTTGATCGAGGCATTCCGACCGAACGGCAGGCTTTTCCACCTGGTGGTCAGCAATCCTCCCTACATCGGCGATGTGGAGATCCCCGCCCTTCCGCCCGAGGTGGGTTTTTTTGAGCCCCGAGACGCGTTGAGGGGAGGCGGTCCCCTGGGCATTGACCTCCTCGTCCGCATCCTCCATCAGGTACCGCCCTTTCTCCAAGGGAGTGGTCACCTGCTCATGGAGATCGGCCAGGGACAGGAGGATCCCCTGGCTCGGCTCGTTTCGGGAAAAACGGGAGTTGCCAATTTTGAGCTCATCAAGGATTATTCCGGGATGGTTCGCGTGCTGCACGTCCAAATGTCCGAAAGGTGATGCATGGATCGACTGGTCATCGAGGGCGGCATAGCCCTCCACGGCGAAATCCCTGTCAGTGGCGCCAAGAACGCCGCACTGCCCCTCATGGCCGCCGCCCTCCTGGCCGCCGGAAGCCACACGCTTCACAACGTTCCCCGGCTGCGGGACATACGGACCATGCAGGCGCTTCTCGGCCACATGGGCGCCGTGTGCGACCACGGCGATGCGATGACCATCGACACGGGCAACATCCACACCCTGGAGGCGCCCTATGAACTGGTCAAGACCATGCGGGCGTCGGTGCTGGTACTGGGGCCGCTGGTCGCCCGTTACGGGAAGGCCCGGGTGTCGCTTCCCGGAGGATGCGCCATCGGTGCTCGACCCATCAATCTGCATTTGAAGGGGCTCGAGCAGATGGGGGTCGACATCACGCTGGAGCATGGCTACGTCTCGGCCAGCGCCCGGAGGCTTCGCGGAGCCGCCATCACTTTCGACCAGGTGACCGTCACGGGAACCGAAAACCTCATGATGGCCGCGACCCTCGCCGACGGTGTCACCGTGCTGCGCAATGCGGCCCGCGAGCCCGAAGTCGTGGCGGTGGCCGAATATCTGGTTCAAATGGGTGCCCGTATCGAGGGAGCGGGAACCGCGGAGATCACCATAGAGGGCCGGCCCGCCCTCACGCCGGGCTCGATCCGGGTGATTCCTGATCGTATCGAGGCAGGCACCTACCTGGTTGCTGCTGGAATCACGGGCGGACGCCTCACCCTGACCCATTGCATTCCCGACCACCTGGAAGCATTGGCTCAGAAGCTGAGCGCGGCGGGCGTTCGCATCGAGGTCGACGGCAGCGGCATCACGGCATCGCGCAGCGAGCCCATCCACAGCCAGGACGTCAAAACCTGGCCCTACCCGGGATTTCCCACCGACATGCAGGCCCAGTTCATGGCGCTCATGACCCTTGGAGACGGGGTGAGCATCATCTCGGAGCAGATTTTCGAGAATCGGTTCATGCACGTGCTGGAGCTCAAGCGCCTCGGCGCCGATATCGAGCTGGACGGCCGCAGCGCGGTGGTTCGCGGTATTCGGGAGCTCTCCGGAGCCCCGGTCATGGCCACCGATCTGAGAGCCTCCGCATCACTGGTCCTGGCTGGGCTCGCCGCCAGGGGAAAGACCGAAATCAGCCGCATCTATCACCTGGACCGCGGCTACGAAACCATCGAGAGGAAGCTCGCCGCGGTGGGAGCCCGAATCTGGCGGGAAAAGGGATGAGCGCCGTGCCACTCCCGCCGCGGGCAGTCCCCCGGTGAAGACGGCCCAACGGCGTCCATGACATCCTCGGTCCTGGGGATCTCGTGGAGCCAGTCGGCCTGAAGTCCGAGAGCCTCAATGAACCCTGAGTCTGATTTCCGATGAGCTCGGTGCATGCGAGACCGCTCTGCTGGGTCTGCCTGGCTTTCGTGGCGGGAGTTGTCCTCGGCCGGCAGATTCCGGATCATTTCCCCATACACGCCTCAGTAGCCATGGCGGCATTGGGCCTGTGTTGTGTCGTCCTGGGATCCTTCCGCCGGTTCGAGAAGCTGCGGTCTCCGTTCGCAGGGATGCCGACCTTCGGCTTTCTCGGCCTTTTGACGGGTCACCTGGCCGCGGCCGCCCTTCCCGCCCCTCCTGCCATCAACGACTGCTTCCAAGGCCCGTCATCCCTGTACCTGGCAGAAGTCTCGGCTCCCGTTACTTTTCAGGAGGATCGCACCAGGATGCAGATCCGCCTGATCTCCACCGTGGAGCCGGGCAGGACGCATCCCATCGGCGTCGATATTCTGCTCACCGTGGGTCGGATGCGGGAGAGATCGCTCCCGTGGCTTCCCGGAGAACGGTTTCTTGCGCGCCTGACCGTGAGGCCCCTGAGGGGGTTCAGCAATCCCGGCGGGTTCGATTATGTGGCGTACCAGGTGCAGAAGGGCATCCACGGCCGGGCCTACCTTCCCGATGACCGACCGCTTCTGAGAGTCCGTGATCCCTCGGCGGAGAGCGTCCTGGGCGGCCTCTCGCCCGCGGGCATCACGGCAGCGCTCGATGCCTTCCGCCAGGGTGCCCGCCTTTGGCTCAAAGAGCATCTTTCAGTGGATTCCGCTGATTTCTACGGAGCGCTTCTACTCGGCTATCCCCTGCCCTCCCGATGGAACGACCACCTGAACCGAACCGGTCTCAGTCACCTGGTCTCCATTTCGGGTCTGCACCTTGGCCTGGTGGGAATCGGCGTATTCTGGCTCGCGTGCCGTGCGCTGCGCTGGGGCGCCACCGGGCTCCTTCAGCGCTTGAGCGACCAGGAAATGGCACGCTGGCCCGCGCTGCTTGCCGTCCTGTTCTATGCCTCGGCCAGCGGACTGGCCATTCCGACCTGGCGGTCCCTCATCATGTTCGGATTGTTCACGCTGGCCGTATTGCGCTTCCGCCTGCCGGATGCGCTGTCGACCCTGGCCCTTGCCGCCGCGGCCATCCTGCTGGCCTGGCCGCACGCCGTCGGTCAGGTCTCCTTCCAGCTTTCCTTCGCCGCCATGATCGGCATCTTCATCGTCTATCCGAAAATAACCTCCCGGGTTTTTGAAAATGGCTCGGGTCTGGTCATGGAAAACCAGGTGCTGGCCTGCCTCCTGCGCCCTTTCGCCGACGCCTTCTGGGTATCCCTGGCCGTAAACGTCATGATCCTGCCGATCCTTATCCACCATTTCCACGGCCTGTCGCTCGCCAGCTTCATTGCCAACACCCTTCTGGTGCCTCCGGTGGGGCTCCTGGCCCTGCCTCTTGGACTGGCAGGACTGGTGCTCCTGACGATACAGGAAACTCTGGCCCTGGGGGCCTTTCAGGTGGGGAGCTGGGTCGTGGAAGTCTTTCTCTGGGCCATCCTCGGCTTCAGCAGTCAGTCCTGGGCCTACTTCTGGGTCGGGACCGTGAGCGCCGCAGTCATGGCAGCCTATTACGGCGGCCTTTTCCTCCTTCAGGCTCGCTGGCCCTGGCGGAGGAGGGTTGGGGTGGTGCTCGCCTTGATCCTTCTCGCCGCCACCGCCCAGTTCCTGCCCTCGTGGGCCGGGAACCGCCATGAATCCGGCTTGCTCCGGCTCCATGTCATCGACGTCGGCCAGGGATCCTCGACCCTCCTTCGATTCCCCACGGGGGAAACCATGCTGGTGGATGGAGGGGGCTTCCACGACGATTCCTTCGATGTCGGGCGATCGACCGTGGCACCCTTCCTGTGGCACGCGGGGATCCACCACCTTGACCTCGTGGTCCTGTCCCATGACCATCCCGATCATCGAAACGGGCTTAAATTCATATTGTCCCATTTCTCCGTCGGCCAATTCTGGGAAACCGGTCTTTCGTCGTCTCGAGAAAACGGGAGCGCCCTCGCATCCATCGCTCGAAAACGTCGGATCCCCATCCAGAAGGCTTCCGACATCCAGGGCGAGCATCGTCTGGGGGGGTGCACCTTATCCGTGCTCCATCCAACGATGGACTTCCTGAAACGTTCGTGGGACGGAGAGGACCTCAATAATGCGTCCATCGTTCTGGAGGTGAGATGCGGGAGCACCCGGGTGATCCTTCCGGGGGACATCGACCAGTCCGTGGAGAACATCCTGCCTTTCGACACCCTCGATTCCGCCCGGACCATCCTGGTGGCGGCTCATCACGGGAGCGATCGCTCCACGGGGGCCATGCTGCTGGAACGCCTGCGACCACAGGCGGTGATTTTCTCCTGCGGCCGGGACAACCCGTTTGGCTTTCCTTCCCCATCGGCGCTCGCGCGCTGCGGGGAGCGGGGAATCCCCGTGTATCGCACCGACCTTCAAGGCGCCATGGAGCTCGTCTCCAACGGCTCGGAATGGACGATCAAACCCTGGGTAATCAGGGAGTCGTCATACGATCGATCAACGCGGCGGCAAACTCCGAGCATCGCACCTCCCGGGCCCCTTTCATCTGGCGCGCCAGGTCGTAGGTGACGATTCCGTCCCCGATGGTCTCCTCGAGAGCTTTCTCGATGCACCGGGCCGCCTCGTTCCAGCGCAGGTGATCGAGCATCATGACCGCTGAAAGGATCAGGGATCCGGGATTGATCTTGTCGAGACCGGCATACTTGGGAGCTGTGCCGTGGGTCGCCTCGAATATGGCACACGAATCACCGATGTTGGCTCCCGGCGCCATCCCCAGTCCGCCCACCTGGGCCGCCAGGGCATCCGAGAGGTAGTCGCCGTTGAGGTTGGGCGTGGCCAGAACCGAGTATTCATCAGGGCGCAGCAGCGCCTGCTGGAACATGGAATCGGCGATCCTGTCCTTGATGACCACGCGCCCGCTCGGAATCATCCCTCCGTGCTTCTCGGCCAGCTCCACCTCGGGAATGGTCCGGTCACCGAACTCCGCGGCGGCCAGCTCATATCCCCATGTCCGGAAAGCTCCCTCGGTGAACTTCATGATGTTCCCCTTGTGAACCAGCGTGACCGAGGGAAGGCCTTGGTCAATGGCATACTGTATGGCCTTGCGCACCAGCCGGGAGCTGGCGAATCGACTCATGGGCTTGATCCCGATGCCCGATTCGCGCAGGAGCTCGATGCCGAAGGACTCCCTGAGGAAAGCCGCGACGCGGGCCGCTTCGTCGGAGCCGGCCGACCATTCGATGCCGGCGTAGACGTCTTCGGTGTTCTCCCGGAACACCACCATGTTCACCTTCTCGGGGTGCCTGACCGGTGAAGGCACCCCGGGGAAATATCGCACCGGCCTCACGCAGGCATAGAGGTCCAAAATCTGTCGGAGGGCCACGTTGAGACTTCGAATGCCTTCGCCCACGGGCGTTGTCATGGGCCCCTTGATTGCGACCACGCAGCGGCGAAGCAGGTCGAGCGTGGCTTCGGGCAGCCATTCGCCAGTCTCCAGGTAGGCTTTCTCGCCGGCCGCAAGCTCCACCCAGTGGATTTCCCGCCTTCCGGAGTAGCACTTCTCCACGGCTTTCTCGATAACCGGCCGGGTAGCAGCCCAGATGTCCGGCCCAACCCCGTCACCCTCGATGAACCCGACGAACGGCGTGTCGGGAACGTTCATGGACCCGTCTGCCTCCAGAGTGATCCAGGAGCCCTTTTGCTCAACAGTCGCCACGAATGTCATCCTTTCCAGATGCCCTTTGGAATACAGGCATCGAAGTTTTCATCCCGCTTCATTTGTCCCGTTTGAAGGCCAGCAGGCACCATTCTCCGTCGATGCGCCGCTCCACAAGAGCCAGGCCTTCAAGTTCGAAGGTTGCCCGAACCTTCGGTTCCTGTTCGATGAGTATGCCGCTCAGGACGAGCATGCCTCCCGGATGGAGGTGCTCCGCCAAAGGCTGCGCCATGGCCATCAATGGACTCGCCTGTATGTTCGCGACCACCACGTGGAACCTTTGAGCCAGTTCGGGCAAGGACCCAACCATCAAAAGAACCCTCGCCTCCAGCCCGTTGACCACCAGGTTCTCCCTGGCCACTTCCACGGCCTCTTCATCGATGTCGAGTGCAACGACTCCGTCGAAACCGAGTAATGCCGCGGCCATGGCAAGGATTCCCGAGCCAGTCCCCAGGTCGAGAAGGCTCATGGCATCGAGGCGATGACCCCGGGAACAGTCCTCGAGCCACTCGAGGCAGAGCCGGGTGGTCTCGTGGTGCCCCGTGCCGAATGCTCTTCCCGGGTCCATGACGATCACCCGGTCGCCTTCCGCCGGTTGGAGCACTTCCCACGTGGGGCAGATGACGAACTGCCTGCCCACCCGCATGGGCTTGAAGTGGACCTTCCAGCGGTCCGCCCAGTCATCCTCCTCCAGAGTGGATCTCCGGAGGGTGACGGCAGGAGCTTTTTCAGGGTTCCGATCCCCGTAGCTCGCCAGCAGACGACCGACGGCATCCTCCGTGCTCGATCTCTCGGTCTCGGGATCGACGTAGTACCTGAAGCCCTCCGCGGTCATCTCGACCCCGAGCCCCAGAAGCTCGGCCACATCGAATGCAAGGGCCTCCGCATCTTCTTCCGGTACGATCACCTCGATGCAATGCCACTTCTTAGCCATGGTCAGCGCTTCACTTCTCCAGGGCCAGCGAAGCTCACCCCAAAATGATCGAAAATCGCCAGGCTGGCGGCCCTTCTTCTGAAAGCTTCAGCCAGGTATCTATTAGGATCAAAAGCTTCCGCGGTCAACGCACGAGTGCGAAGCCCGCGACGAGAAAGGCTTCCGCAAACTCGCTGAGTCGGGCCCGGAAGTACATCCAGGGGATCGAGTCGGCCATGGGACTGCATTTTCGAGATTCCCGCGGGATACACCAGGCAGTCCATGAGGGACCCGGAGCGGAAGGTGGAGCGGGAGGTTCGAGACCTCCCCGGCGCCAATGATCCTTTTGGCTCCCTTTCATCCGCCGAGATTACCGTATAAATCCTCCCGCCGGTCGTTCCAGCACGGAATGGCCCGGCGAAAGGATTCCACTTCCCGGAGGTCGATCACGGCAACGATGCATTCTTCGTTTTCGGACGCACTGCCAAGGCATTCACCCGTTGGGCGGACAATGGCCGAGCTTCCCCCATAGTGGAGGTCCCCATCAGCTCCACAGCCATTGCATCCCAGCACAAACACCTGGTTTTCGAGGGCCCTCGCACGCAGCAGCAGGTCCCAGTGGTGGATTCTGACCGAAGGCCAGAGGGCTGAGACACAAAGCACCTGAGCGCCGTCCAGGGTGAGCCGGCGGCAAACCTCGGGGAAGCGCAGATCGTAGCAGATGAGGATGCCCAGACGCCCCACCCGGGTGTTGCAGACCAATAAATCCCGACCCGCCGCAAACCTGAGGTGCTCACCGTTGGGGGAAAAGAGATGCGACTTCCGGTAGCGTCCCGCCAGCTCACCGTTTGCATCCACCACATAACTCGTATTGAAGAGATTTCCTCCCTCGACTTCTGGCATGCTCCCGACCAGGACCATCGACGTGCGCCGGCACCACTCCTGCCACTGTGCAATGGCGTATGGCGTCCTTAGGGCCAGGGTCCCGAGCTCAGGGAAGGAAAATCCGCAGAGCCACATCTCGGGAAGGACGAGCAGTCGGCATGCCTTTTGACTCAATTGATCCAGGGCTCGCTCCAGGCGATGCAGTTGCTTTTCCGGACCCATCGTTGTGACTTCGAGCTGCCAGCAGGCCGCGGTGAATGCACTCATGGTGATACCTCCGCTCCGAGACGTTTCGATTTCAGGATTTCGAGCTTCGAGCTGAAAACCAGCCGGGCGTGGGCCTTTTCATTGTCGGATTGACCCTGAATGATGCGGATACAGGGCACTCCCCGTCAATGGCAGGTTTCCGTGGACACCCCCCGGTGCTTGATGTAGATTCTACAAGGTTTGGGAGCTATTTGGCGACTTTTTCTGATTTTCGCGAGGTTCCTGCAAATGAGATACATCGGGACGAACTGCTGGATTCGAAAGCTCGCATTGCTGCTCATCATGGCGATGGGCTGTCTGAGCTGCGCGACGGATCAGTCCTCCAAGGGCCGAGCCCGCGATTCCGACGCGGCGAAGCTTCATGCAGGGCTTCAGACAGCCGCTTCCCATGACGGCGGGACACAGTCCTCCAAATGGATCATTCCATACTATCCCCCGCCCTCGAGCATGGACCTGTGCGGTGAATCCGTTCCGCTGCGGAATCAGGAGGTGATGGAGCGCTTTGACAAGGAATTCACCCTGGTCGTTTACAATCACGCTCAGGTCTACCTTTGGCTCAAGCGCATGGAGCGCTATTTCCCATGGATCGAGGAGCGACTCAGAGCTAATGGTCTACCCGACGACTTGAAATATGTGGCGATCGTGGAGAGTGACCTGCTCCCCGACGCCCGTTCGCCCAAGGGCGCCGCGGGGCCTTGGCAATTCATGCCCGCGACGGGCTCCGCTTACGGCCTCCAGCAGACGGGAAGCCGCGACGACAGATATGATTTCGAGCTCGCCACGGAGTGCGCATTTCTGTATTTGCAGGATCTTTACAGGCGGTACAGGAACTGGACCGTTGCCATCGCCACCTACAACTGTGGAGACAAGCGCGTTCAGGATCAGATACGCGCCATTGGAGCCACGGATTACTATCAGATGAGGCTTCCGACGGAAACGGAGCGCTACGTTTTTCGCATTCTGGCGGTGAAAACGGTCCTGGGCGATCCGGCCCGATATGGCTACCATCTGCCCAAGGGAGAGGGGTATCCCCCTCTGAAATCGGATCGTGTGCGTGTGCAGCTCTCCTGCCCGCTGCCCATGCAGGTCGTAGCCGAAGCGACCGGCGCAACGGTGCGCGAGATCAAGAGGTTGAATCCCGCCTTCCGTTCCGACGAGATCCCCGAAGGATCCCACGACATCAAATTGCCGGCCGGCTCAGGCGAGGAGTTTGAGAAGAACATCGACACCTCTGCCCAAAGACGTCCTGCAGATGAAACCTCCCCGCTGGAACGGCAGGTGAGCGCAGCTTCGAGTGAGATGAGGTCCACGGGGACGGCTCGCGAAGCTCGCGGTTCGACTCAGGACATGCGTCAGAACCAGACAAGGAGCCAACGTTCCAAAAAGGAAGCCGGAAAGGCCAAATCCCCGTCCGCCGCCAAAGCTGGGGTGCATACCGTGAAGCAGGGGGAAACCCTTTCAAGCATTGCCAGGCGCTACAATGTGAAGCCGGAGGACCTCCGCAAGGCCAACAGGCTCAGGTCCGGCACGATTTCATCGGGACAGAAGCTCGTGATCCCTTAGCATCCTGGATCATGAACACCTTCGGAGTCGATCGACGGCGGGGAAGCGGGAATGGAGGGGCTGCGCGAAAGCTCCCCGATCACCTCTCCCCCGCCGGTGCCAGTCAACTCCATGGAGCATTGCATGAATGCAACCGATATAGAGTGTCGAAACTTCGGGAAGACGGAGCGGCGGGTGACCCTCGTGGGACTAGGCGGAGAAGGTGTTTTGAGAACTCACGGTCAGGAGGAAAAGGCCTCGGCGGTCATCCGCGAGGCCCTCGACCGGGGAATCACCTACTTCGATTGTGCGCGAGTCTATGCCGGCAGTGAAGGATACTATGGAAAGGTCTGGAAGCAACGCCCGGACCTCCGGGCCAAGGTCTTCCAGGCCAGTAAATCCGCTCGGCGGACCAGGGCGGGAGCCATGTCGGACCTCGATGCCACCCTCAAGACCATGGGTTTGGATCACCTTGATTTGTGGCAGATACACGATGTTCGGACCCGGGAGGATCTGGATGAGATCAGCGGTCCCGGTGGAGCCCTGGAGGCCTTCGTGGAAGCCAGGCGTTCGGGGAAGACGAAGTACATCGGTGTTACGGGGCACCATGATCCTGAAATCCTCGGAGAAGCGGTGCGGGACTGGCCCGTGGATTCGGTGATGATGCCCGTGAATCCGGTGGAAGCCGTAATCGGCGGATTCCTCGACCGCACCTTGCCGGCGGCGCGCACGAAAGGCCTGGCTGTGATCGCCATGAAGATCCTGGGTGGCGGGCATTATCTCTTCGCCGACGCGGGGGTCACCGCGAAGCGCCTGATCCGCTTCGCCCTGTCGCAGGATGTATCGGTGGCCATCGTGGGATGCTCCTCTCCCGCCCATGTCGAGACCCTTGTCGAAGCGGGAAGGCCCCATCAACCGATGGATGAGGAAGAGCAGCGCGCCATGACGGCACTGTTTGAGCCGGCGGCTCGCCAACTGGCCTTTTATCGTGGTGTGCCGTGAGGGAGCAGGCTTGTAATGGTTTTATATTCGGCGAGGACTTTGCAATGGCGGAGCGACGGTGTTATAAGAACGACCGCGCGCAGCGCCGCGGCTTTACAACCCTTCCGAGGGCAGGTTCCATTTCCTGATGTCAAGATGGCAGCTCATCATGTCGATTCGGTGACGCCAAACAGGGAGCACCCCTAGAGAGCTACGTGGAGACGCATGGCCAGAATCACGAAGACCTCGGCCGAAAGAGACCAATGCACACCGAAGGAAGCACCCCTTGGCGAAAACAGGAGAAACGGCGTCTGGATCAGGCTTTTCGCTCTGCTCCTCCTCATCGGGGTCACCATCGTTCTTTACCAGACGAATGTATTCAAGTTCTTTTTCAGCAGGCAGGAGATTCTTGACTTCCTGGAGTCCCTGGGGCCGATGGCCTTTGCCGGCTTCATCATGCTGCAGGCTGCCCAGGTCGTCATGGCCCCCATCCCCGGGGAGGTCACCGGCCTGATCGGCGGTTTTGTCTTCGGACCCGTCCTGGGAGTCATTCTGTCGACCATCGGACTGGTCATCGGATCGCTGCTGGCATTTCTGATTTCCCGCGCTTTCGGACGACCTTTCATCGAGAAATTCATCGATCAATCCGTCATCAAGCGGTTCGATTACCTGCTCCACCACAAGGGTTTGTTCCTGGTTTTCGTGCTTTTCCTGATTCCCGGTTTTCCCAAGGACTATCTTTGCTTCATCCTGGGACTGGGTCGACTGACGGTTTTCGAATTTCTTGCCGTGAGCACGGTGGGGCGGTTGTTCGGCACCATACTCCTGACCCTTGGGGGCGGGTTCATCCGGTATCACCAGTACGGCAAGCTATCGATCCTCGTCGGCGTGGCTGCCCTTTTTGCGGTCCTGGTCTATGCCTTTCGCGAAAGGCTGGAGTGCTGGTTCCAGATGTATCATCAACGCCACCAATGTAAAAAGGGAGTTGGAAGATCCGACAGCGTGATCCCACGATGAGCGGCAGCCTGAGTTGGCACAATCCGTGACAACCCTCGATGGAACAAGCTCTCAATACGGATATCCTGAAGAGAATCAAACTCTTATGAAAATTTTTTCAACTCTTTACCGGTACGCCCTGGAGTGGTCGCGTCATCCGAGGGCGCCGTGGTTTCTGGGGGTTTTGAGCTTCACCGAATCCTCGTTCTTTCCCATTCCTCCGGATGTGATGCTGGCGCCCATGTGCCTGGCAAACCCCAGGCGAGCCTGGTGGTTTGCGTTTCTGACGATGGCGACGTCGGTTCTCGGCGGGGTGTTCGGGTATATCATCGGCCTTTACGCCTTTTCAGCCATCGAGCCTTTTTTACGTGAAAGCCAATACTGGCCATCCTACCAGGTGGCGGTCCAATGGTTTCAGAAATGGGGTTTTTCGGCGGTATTCGTGGCCGGATTCTCGCCCATTCCCTACAAGGTCTTCACCATTGCCGCGGGAGCCATGTCCATGACCTTTGCGCCCTTCGTCCTGGCGTCGGCCATCGGGCGCGGCGCCCGGTTCTTCCTCGTCGCGGGATTGATGGCGTGGGGCGGGGCCAGAATGGAGACGGCTTTACATCGATATGTGGATCGCATAGGGTGGGTTACGGTTGCCCTGGTGGCAGTTTACATTTTGGCTCGCCAATGAGGAAAGCCCGCATCCTTCTCTATCCGGTCGAAATCGGAAACGGGAATGTCTCCTTCGGTTAAAGTGCCCACTGTATCGAAAGCAGCTCTCAAGGCAAAGCCAGGCTCCGGAGTCTCGGACAGCATGGGCTCCCGTAAGGGGTCGTGGGGGGCATGGCTGCCGTTCGTGCTCGTTGTTTTATCCCACACCCTTTTCTTCTGGAACCTGGCCCAGGCGGGGGAGAAATGGGGTTTTGCAGCGATCTCCGACATTCACGCCGCTCATGCATCCTACGAGAACGTTCTCAACGAAATCAATACGCCCACCGTGGCCAGGGAGGATCGTGGAGGAGCCTCCGACTTCCTGCTTGTTCTCGGAGACCTGTCGCCGGTTTCGGTGAATTACGGCATTTTTGAAAGGGTATTCGGCCATCGGCGTCCGCTTTTCCTGCCTGCCCGCGGCAATCACGAGAGGAAGAAGGATCTTCAGGTGATCGACAGCAAGATCCTTTCCGCCGCGACGGCGGCATTGGGACAACCGGTGAATCGGTTTTCCAGGAGCGGTCTTTCGTATTGGCTCGACTGGAAAGGGTCAAGGGTGATCGTTCTGGACCAGTATGCGGATTTCAGGAAGACCGCTCCAAGCACGCTGGCTCTCCAATGGTTGAGTAAGGCACTGGAATCCGCCCATTCCGTCGACCATGTGTTCATTGGCTTCCATGAGCCCATCTTTCCCTGGGAAACGGAGGAGGATCCGCTCTGGAGCATTTTGCTGAGGCATCGATCGATCATCAGGGCGATCCTTTTCGGACACACCCATGTCTATTTCAAGACACGATTTCCCGATCCTTTTCGGGGCATACAGGTCATCAACGTCGGCAACGGAGGCCAAAGCACCCACAGTGATGGTCGCCAGACCATCGTGTGCGTGATTGTTGATGGCAGGAGCGCGCGCGTGGCGACTTTGCAGACGCCGGACGGAAAAAGGGAATTTCGAGTATCGGACACCTTCAGTCTGAACAAACCCTGACGCAACTTGGGGTGCCAAACCACTCCCGCGCGCGTCGGCAGCCTGGCGGTCGGCTCCAGGTCAACCGTCCCGATCGCGGGTATCGACAGGGAGGGCTGAAAATGAAGACTGTCAGTAGAGTGCTGCTGGTGGAGGATCACACCATCCTCCGGGAGGGGCTTCGAATGCTGCTGTCATCCAACCCGCAGCTGGAGGTCGTCGGCGAGGCCCAGGACGGCCTCGAGGCGGTGCGGCTGGCCGAGAGCCTCAAGCCCGATCTGATCCTGATGGATCTTTCCATGCCCCGCATGAATGGAATGGGGGCGATCCAGGAGATCAAGAGGCACATGCCTCGGGTCAAGATACTGGCCCTGACGGTGCACAGGACCGAGGAGTACATCCTGGCCACATTGAAGGCCGGAGCCGACGGTTATGTCATCAAGGACGCCACCCACAACGAGCTCATGCTTGCGATCCAGTGCCTGCTCGAGGGCAAATCCTACCTCAGTCCCAGCGTTTCGGACAAAGTGATCGAAGGCTATCTCGAGGGTAAAAAGCAGCTCAAATCCAGCACATCCTGGGATACGCTGACCCAGCGCGAGCGCGAGGTCCTGAAAATGATCGCCGAAGGTTACAAGAACAAGGACATCGCCGACTACCTGTGCATCAGCGCCAAGACCGTGGAAAAGCATCGCGCCAATCTCATGAGGAAGCTGGACCTGCACAACGTCTCGTCCCTGACCACCTTTGCCATGGATAAGGGACTGATCGCCAGGCCATCGGGGGAGGCATGAACTGCCCGTCGACTGGCGAAATGAGACACAGTCGGCCAAACGAGCTGAAAGGAGCCCGGATGAAACCAGCCCTGATTGTCGTGGATCTCCTGCGAGACACCTTCGAAAAACATCCGGATTCCCCGGTGGCAAAGGCTGCCGGGGCTTTCCTGCCGACACTCAACAGCGTCATTGATCGTTTCCACGAAGAGGGATTGCCGGTGATTTTCGCATGCGACAGTTTTCTCCGTGACGATTTCATATTCGAGGGCAGGATGGCTCCTCACAGCCTGAGAGCCACCCGGGGGGCGGAGGTTATGCCGGAGCTCCATCGCGAACCGGACGACCACGTGGTGCCCAAGCGCCGTTTCAGCGGCTTTTTCAAGACCGACCTGGACCAGACCCTTCGGACGCTGGGCGTGGACACCGTGGTGCTGGCGGGCATCGCCACTCCGATCTGTGTGACGGCAACGGCGCTGGACGCACTGAGCCACGATTTCCGCGCCTTTGTCCTCGAGGATTGCTGCGCGGCACACCGGCCCGAAGACCATCGGGCTGTTCTGGATGCCTACCGGAAAACGCCCCTTTATCCCCTCTTCCAGGTCATGAGCAGCCGGCAGCTCCTGGAGCTCATTTCTTCCCATCCGCATGCAGCCACGTAACGAACTGGCGCTCGCTCGGGGGCTCCCTCCTCTGAAAAGTTCCAAGTTCAAGATTTCAGGTTTCAAGTTTCAAACTGAAGAGCAGCTCTCCACTCATGGACCTGTCCCCGTGCTGGAGCCGGTTCGGTTGAAATGGGTGAGTTCAGTGTTATACTATGTTGGACTGAGTATTCATGCGCATTCACAGCTTCAGACCCCGGAAAGGCCCAAGATGGCTGACGACTCCCAAAAGGTACCGAATCAGGAAGAGCTCGAGAAGGAGCTGAGCGATTACCTTTCCAAGAAATACGGCTACAGAATCAAGGTGATTTCGCCCATGATGCTTCCCCAGGGACGCGATGGACAGGACGAGAAGAAAGGGCCCAGCGGCATCGATCGCATTCGGTTCGACATGAAGCCGGAGGAGCTCGAGGCCTACCTCAACCAGTATGTCATCAAGCAGGAGGAGGCCAAGGCCATCCTTGCCACCAAGATTTGCACCCATTACATCCGCATCAAGAAGCAGCGTCGAAAGGGCGAGTCGAGCAGGACCAGGACCGTGGGGAGGATCAAGAACAATATGCTGCTTCTCGGACCGACGGGCGTCGGAAAGACCTACCTCATCAAGCTCATCGCCCAGAAGCTGGGCGTCCCTTTCGTGAAGGGAGACGCCACGAAGTTCAGCGAGACGGGGTACGTGGGCGGGGATGTGGAGGATTTGGTGCGCGAGCTCGTCATCGAGGCGGATGATGACCTGGAGCTGGCTCAGTACGGCATCATCTACATCGATGAAATCGACAAGATTGCCGCATCGAGCCACTTCTTCGGCCCCGACGTGTCCAGGGCGGGAGTGCAGCGGGCCCTGCTCAAGCCCATGGAGGAAACAGAGGTGGATCTGAAGGTTCCCCACGATCCCATCTCACAGCTTCAGGCCCTCGAGAACTACCGGAAAACGGGCAAGCGGGAGAAACGGACGGTAAACACCCGCAATATTTTGTTCATCATGAGTGGAGCCTTCAACGGGCTCGCCCCCATCGTGAAAAAGCGGCTGCAAAGCCAGGAAATCGGCTTCGGGGCTCAGATTCAGAGCAAGGGAGACGATGTCCGATTCAACCGCTTCGCCAAGGCCGAGGATCTTATTGCCTTCGGCTTCGAAAGCGAATTCGTCGGACGCATCCCCGTCATTGCCGTTCTGGAAGCTCTCGAGGTGGACGACCTCCACCAAATTCTTCGAAATCCCAACAATCCCATCATCCTGGGAAAGAAGGAAGATTTCCGGAGCTACGGCATCGATATTCAGTTTGATGACCGCGCCCTGAGGATGCTCGCCGAGCTGGCCCATGCGGAAAAGACGGGAGCCCGTGGGCTCGTGAGCGTCATCGAGCGGGTTCTGCTGCATTACGAGAAGACTTTGCCGAGCACCAGCATTCCATTCCTGGTGGTTACTCCGGAAGTGGTCTCGGACCCATTGGGAGAGCTGGAGCGCATCCTTTCGCATCCCGAGTCGGCCGACCGAACGGCCGTGTACCGGGAAATCGTGAAAGAGGAAAAATCAAGACTTTACAGTCAGATAGTCCAGAAGTCCCACTATATCGGCAGCTACCCTCTGGTCTTCACTCCTGAGCGCGTGGACATCGCCCTCGACCACCATATCCGGACCGACCAGGCCATCGAGAGTATCTTTGACGAGGTCATCCTCCTTTACAACCAGATCCGGGTGTTCGAGGACGATTTCCAGGAGAAGCATGGACTTGAAGTCCATTATGACGACGACGCCGTCAATGAAATCATTCAGAAGGCGCTCCAGCGCGATCTGACCGCCATGTCGCTCTGCAAGGAGATTTCGGCTGACTTCGACTACGGATTCAAGCTCATCCATGAGCGGAGCGGTCAGAAGCAGTTCGTGCTTCCGAGGAAGTCCGTCCTGCAGCCCGATGTCTACCTTGACGATCTGATCCGCGATCACTACCGAGATTTCCCTTTCGGCTCGTCTGAAATCGACACCCGTAAGGATTCCTAGACAGACAGGAGCTGCGACTCATGATCGGCATATCCAAGCTGTACTGCGGGACCATTGAGCCCTCGGATGCCCTCAGGTATGGACGCCACAGCGGTCTGCTTCCCTCACATCTTCTGCAGTTTTCCGCGGACAAGAAACCGGTCGTCGTGTGGAACGCCACGCGTCGATGCAATCTCAGGTGCATTCACTGCTACGCGCACGCCAAGGATCAACCTGCACCCGATGAGCTTTCCACGGAGGAAGGGAAACTGCTGCTGGATGACCTGGCCCGGTTCGGAGCCCCCGTGGTGCTCTTCTCCGGAGGAGAGCCCCTCATGCGCCCCGACCTTGTGGAGCTGGCGGAATACGCCGTCGGCAAGGGGATGCGCGCCGTCATCTCCACCAACGGCACCCTCATCACTCCCGCGGTGGCCCAATCGTTGAGAGACGTGGGGCTGTCCTACGTGGGGATCAGTCTGGACGGTCTCGAGGCGGTGAACGACCGGTTCCGGGGTGTGAAGGGCGCCTTCCGCATGGCCATGGATGGGATTGAGGCGTGCCGGCGGGCCGGCATCAAGGTGGGGCTCCGCTTCACCATGAACCGGTTCAACGCCGGTGAGATCCCGTCCATCTTCGATCTCCTGGAGGCGCACGAGATTCCGCGGGTCTGTTTCTATCACCTCGTCTACGCCGGGCGCGGCAGCAAACTGATCGAGGAGGACCTTTCCCATGAAGAGACGCGGAAAGCCGTCGATCTCATCATCGATCGTACCAGTGACCTGCACCTTCGAGGCAAGCCCAAGGAAGTCCTGACCGTGGACAACCACGCCGACGGACCTTACATCTATCTCCGCCTGCTGCGGGAAGCCTCTCCCAGGGTCTCAGAGGTCCTGGAGCTGCTCAAGATGAACGAAGGGAACAGTTCGGGACGTGGAATCGGCTGCGTGAGCTGGGATGGAAGCGTCCATGCGGACCAGTTCTGGAGGCACCATTCATTCGGCAATGTCCGTCTGCGCCCCTTCAGCGAGATCTGGAGCGACTTGTCCGATGAGCTCATGATGCAGCTCAAGGACAAGAAATCCTTCGTCAAGGGCCGCTGCGCCCAATGCCGCTGGCTGGACGTGTGCGGCGGCAATTTCCGCGTTCGGGCGGAGGCTGCAACGGGTGATCTCTGGTCCCCCGATCCCGCCTGCTACCTGACGGACGAGGAGATCGGCCTCACGGCATAGCACCGACCAGGGCTTCGTGCACATCTTTCAACCATTCATTTCGAAAGGAGAACGCGCTCGATGCACTTTCCCCATTATCGGCCCAGGAGGTTTCGAAGAAACGAGAACTTGCGCAGAATGATTCGCGAGACGTCCCTGGGCGTGGATCAGCTGGTCTATCCCCTGTTCGTCGTACCGGGAAATGGCATCAGGAACCCCGTCTCATCCATGCCGGGAGTGTTCCAGCACTCCACGGACAACCTGCTTCGTGAGATCGAATCCGCCGTCGAGCTGAGGATTCCAGCGATTCTGCTGTTCGGAATTCCAGGCCACAAGGACCCGGAAGGTAGCGAGGCGTACTCGGAGAAAGGAGTGGTCCAGGAGGCGGTACGCGCCATCAAGGCCAGATTTCCCGACCTTGTTGTCGTCACGGATGTCTGCCTTTGTGAATACACGAGCCACGGCCACTGCGGAGTCCTTCGGGGAAAGGAAGTGGAAAACGACCCGACCCTCGAGGTTCTCGCCAGGAGCGCCCTTTCCCACGCCGAGGCCGGAGCCGATGTTGTCGCGCCTTCAGACATGATGGACGGCCGCGTGGGGTTCATTCGCGATACCCTGGACGAGGCCGGCTTCGACCAGGTGGGCATCCTGGCCTACTCGGCCAAGTATTGCTCGGCTTTCTACGGCCCTTTTCGTGAAGCGGCGGAATCGGCTCCCCAGTTCGGAGACCGGCGAGCCTACCAGATGGATCCCCACAACTCCGACGAGGCCATCCGGGAGGTGAGCCTGGACATCGAGGAGGGAGCCGACATCGTCATGGTGAAACCGGCCCTGGCCTATCTGGATATCATCAGGAGAATCAAGGAGGAGTTCGAATGGCCCGTGGCGGCCTACAACGTCAGTGGTGAATACTCCATGATCAAGGCGGCCGCGGCCAATGGCTGGCTCGATGAAGAACGCGTCATGATGGAGACGCTCACGGCTATACGTCGTGCCGGGGCCGACCTGATTCTCACTTATTTCGCCAAGGACGCCGCCCGGGTGCTCCTGGGGCGGTCCTGACCTCCTTCTTGTCATCGCCTCGGTCGACCATCGACCTGCCGGCCCATCCATGAAAAGGATCGCAATGGAAGAGAAAGACCAGGAAGAGACTGCTCAAGGGAAAGTCGAGCCGGCTCGTGAGCAGCATCCCGGGACGCACCCCGGGCGCGGTGAAGGCGGCGGTACTCCCGAGCTTCGGCTGGTGGCCTGGGAGGTGACTCGGTCCTGCAATCTCGCCTGCATCCATTGCAGAGCCGCGGCATTGGACCGGCCTTATGAGAATGAGCTCTCAACAGACGAATGCATGGCTTTCCTGGACGAAGTGGCCTCCTTCGCCAAGCCCATCATCATCCTTACGGGCGGTGAACCGCTCCTCCGCCCTGACATTTTCGAAATCGCCGCCTACGGACATCGAAAGGGGTTGAGAATGACCATGGCGGTGAACGGAACGCTTCTCACTCCGGAAAAAGCCAGGAAGATGATCAGCTCCGGCGTCCAGCGCATCAGCATCAGCCTGGATGGTGCCACCGCGGCCACCCATGATGCCTTTCGACAGGTCCAGGGAGCCTTCGAGGGGGCTCTCCACGGCGTGGACAGCGCTCGGGCCGAAGGCCTGGATTTCCAGATCAACACGACCATCACCCGGATCAACCTCCAGGAGCTCCCCGCCATACAGGAACTGGCGGTCTCCCTGGGCGCGGTGGCCCATCATATCTTTCTGCTCGTTCCCATGGGACGCGGCAGGGACATCGAGGAACAGGCCATCAGCGCGGAAGACTACGAAAAAACGCTCCACTGGTTTTACGAACAGAGACAGCGAGTCCCCATCCAGCTCAAAGCCACCTGCGCACCCCATTACTATCGTATTCTTCGCGAGCGCTCGAAATCCGAGGGGTTGGACGTGACCTTTCAGACCCACGGACTTGATGCGGTGACACGGGGCTGCCTGGGAGGGGTTGGTTTTGCATTCGTTTCCCACGTGGGCCAGGTGCAGCCATGCGGTTACCTGGAGCTGGATTCCGGGAACATCCGGGGGAAGCCCTTTCGGGAAATCTGGGAGAAATCCCCCGTCTTCTTGAACCTCCGCAATTTCAAGAAATATGAGGGCAAGTGCGGTCGATGCCAGTACGTGCGGGTCTGCGGCGGATGCCGGGCAAGGGCGTATGAAAGCACCGGCAGCTACCTGGCCCCCGAGCCACTTTGCCTCTATGAGCCGGCTCGCGCTCACCCGGCGTAAAGGATCGGTTCCGAACGTATCGGGAAAGTTCTGAGAAGAGTCCGGTCTACTCAGACTTCCTCACCACGGTGGGGGCATTGGCGCCCGCCCGCTGAGGTTCGGCCGCATTCATGACGTGGACCTGGACCTCGTATTTCTCGGAAGGCTTGGCGTCGGTTTCGAGAATGACCACGGTCCGCCTGCGCTCACCCACTGCAAGGTTATCGATGCGTGGCTTGATCTCCAGGCTGAAGCCGGGCTCGTTGGGTACAGGCTGTTCGATGACATCGAGGAGATCGCGGTCGTACGTGACCTGCGTGATTTTGAAAGGCTTCTGTCGGTTGCTGGTAACCCTCACCTTCCCGATCCGGGGGGGCTGCTGAGGCCCCAGTTTGCCAACCATGAGCGTTTGCGGCTGCACCCGGATCTCACCCTCGATGAAGCCGCTCACTCGAATCATGACCTCCGGTTTTTGGGGCAGGTCCGTCTGGACCTTCAGGAAACCGCTGTAATTGCCCTGATCCAGGCGGTTGATCACCTTGACCCGATAGTGCTTCCCTTCCCGCACCGTTTCCAGCTCGTGGCCCACCTTGCCTTCCAGGTTGCTCTCGACCTTGAGCACACGAAAAGACTGCCCCCCGCCGGCCACCATGTCCACGGTGCTGGGGGACAGGCCTTCGGCCAGCCCCCTGAACGAAACACTGGCGGACGGCTGGACGTCGATGAGAGTCCTCACCACGCCCTGCATGGCAACAATCGTCCTGGGATTGACCGGATCATTGCTGAACACCACGGCGGACTTCTTGACGTTGCCCTGATAGCCCGTCAGGTTTACCTTCAAGGTCACCTTTCCCTCGCCTCCAGGAGGGATCGCCCCGTCGAAATGGGCGACGGCGCAGCCTCAGCCAGGGCGAACCTGCTCGATTTTGAGCACATCGCTTCCGGTGTTTTTCACAATGAAGCTGTGAGTGACTTCAGCACCTTCGATGGCTTCGCCGAAGTTGTGCGTGGTCTCGTCAACCTGGATGGACGCCCTGGCCTCGGACACGGCGGTCCGGCCCGGGCTTCCCGCGCCCGGCGCGGATTCTCTGCCGGCCGCCGCGCCTTTATCCGGCGTGAACAGGCAGGCAGCACACAAGGTCCCTACCAGGACCCATCGTTGGAATACTTGGCTCATCACTTGATCAGATCTCCGTCATCATCGGGTTGGAAACCATTACCCCATCTGCAACCGGCATGGTCGGCCCCACCGGTCTCGAAGTCATTCGGCTGCTTCGTCCTCCGGCTTTAAGACGTCAAGCAACGATCATCCTCCCCCAGCCTCTCCCTGTCAGCGTATTTCACTCCTCGACATCTTGACGGACAACAACTGGCTCGCGGGCACCACGGCTATCTTCTCGCGCCCGAATGCCGCGCTTTCCTCTTTCAACACCTTCAGGGTCACCTCGTGCGGATGACCGATGGCCACAGCCGTCCCCTGGACCCTGGCCCTCCGGATCAGCTGTCCCAACTGTGCCCTTACGAAGGACTCCGCCAGCACATGATCCAGAAACACATCCCGGCGAAGGTAAGGGACACCGTGACTCTGGGCGGAATCCATGGCCACGCTTCGGACCGTGGTCGCGCTGTCCAGGAAAAACAGCTTTCTGCGCTGGAGCTCTTTCATCACAACGCCCATCTGCTCCGGCTGCTCAGTGAAGCGGGACCCCATGTGGTTGTTGATGCCGCGGACATGCGGCGTTTCATCCAACGCCGTCAGAAGATTCTTGTGGATGTCACGGCTCCGCATGGAAACCAGCAAAGCCCCCCGGCCCGGATTCACCTGAGGATAGCCCTCGGGCTCCATGGGCATGTGGAGCATCACCTCACGCCCCCTGGCCCTTGCGAGCGCCATGACTTCCCTGCTGTGATTCTGGAAGGGCAAGACGGAAAAGGTGATGGAAATCGGTATATCCGCGAGGGCCCTGGCCGCATCGAGATCCCTTCCCAGGTCATCGATCACTATGGCGACCCTGGCGACAGGCGGCAGTGCAGGCTCCCTGGGAGGCAGAGTTGCGGCGGGTGGCTCGGGTCGGGGCTTGGGAGCCACATTCAGCGCCAACAGCTCCCCTTTGGGAAGCCCGGCAACGGTCTCCTTCTGGGGAGCTCCCGTGGGCTCCCCTCCACGAGAGGTCTCGGCTGCGGGCGATGTCCCATTCTGAACGGCGGCACGCTGTTCCGTCGATGGCCGCTCCCCCTGGTGTCGCGCTGAAACCGGGGAGGACTCCGTTGCGTCCTCCCGCTGCATTCCTGGCCTCTCGCCTCCTTCAACCCTCTGCGCCGGCTCTCGAGCCACCATTCCCTCAGGCTGCGGCTGACCTGCCGTCCCGGGAGCTTCAGCCGCGGCGGAGGTCCGTCCCGATGGCTTCCCACCACCGTTTCTCGGTGGATGCGGGGCCAGCTCCAGGTCATCCTTTTCCGGCCCGGGCTTCTCATCCTGGGACACCGGAGGCGTCTTGATTCTGGGAGAGGCAGCCGCCGAGGAGTGCTGGCGGGTGGAAGCCATCTCCCCTTTTGGGCTCTTCAACCCGTCGGCATCGAGCCCCCAGAACACCAGCCCTGCAAGCAGCACCGCCGCCAGGGAGCCCAGCGCGGCAAGAGGCGGCAGCAGCGCGGAACGCGACGTCCGCCCTGCGCCCTTGGCAGACTTTGAGCCGCCGGGGCTCCTGGGTTTCCTGCCGGCGCTTCCTCTTCCCCCCGGTTGCGCTTTGGGGGAGGTGCGGCGCGCCGAACCGGACGTGCTCGACTGTTTTGTTTTCGCGGGTGCCATGTTTCCAGGGGCGGCCAGTCGCTATTTTAACTGCATCTGGGCCATGATCTTGTAACTCTTGAGGATATCGAGGGCCCTCCTCAGCTGATTGTCCTGCTCGATCATCTTCTGGGTTTCCAGCTCCGATCCGTTGGGCTTGGCCTCCTCGGATTCCTGCTTGTTATTCTCCATGTGGCGCGGCAGGTCTTTTTCACGAAGTCTGCGCATCTCATCCGCGCCATCATCACCGTCCTTGTCCGGAACCTCCCGCTTGACCACAATATCCGGCGTGATGCCCTTGGCCTGGATCGAACGCCCCGACGGAGTGTAGTAGAGGGACGTGGTCAATCGAATGGCCGACCCGTCATTGAGGGGGATGACCGTCTGTACCGATCCCTTGCCGAAGGTCTGCTCTCCAAGAATTATGGCTCGCTTGTGGTCCTGAAGGGCGCCGGCCACGATCTCCGATGCACTGGCGCTGCCCGCGTTGACCAGAGCCACAATCGGGTAATTGCGCGGCTTGCTGTTCTTGTGTGCTTCGAAACGCATCTGCTGGCTTTCGAGGCGACCTCCCGTGTACACGATCAGACCCTCGTCCAGGAACTCATCACTCACTTCAACAGCCTGGTCCAGAAGTCCACCGGGATCGTTGCGCAAATCCAGCACCAAACCCTGCAGCGAGCCCGCGTCGATTTCGAGCTGTTCCAGGGTCTTCCGAAGATCACTGGCCGTTCCGCTCTGGAAGCTCGAGATTCGAACATACCCGTAACCGGGCTCCAGAACTCTCGACCTCACGCTCCGAATCGATATCTCAGCCCGGACCAGGCTGAACTCCAGGGGTTTCTTCTCTCCCTTGCGGATGATGGTGAGCCTCACCTTGGTCCCCTTGGGGCCACGCATCTTCTGGACCGCCTCCATGAGCGTCATGTCCTGCGTCGGCTCATCGTCGATCTTGATGATCTGGTCTCCGGCAAGAATCCCGGCCTTGTCCGCGGGAGTGTCCTCCAGGGGGGACACCACGGTCAGGACCCCGTCCCGCAGGCTGATCTCGATGCCCAGCCCTCCAAACTTCCCCTTGGTTTCGATCTGAAGCTCCTTGTAATCCTCCGGCTTCAAAAAAGAAGAGTGGGGATCGAGCTCGCGCAGCATGCCGTTGATGGCGCCATGCATCAGCTTCTTGGAATCCGTCTTTTCGACGTAGTTGTCCTGCACGATGTTCAGGACGTCGCTGAAAAGCCGCAAGTATTGGTAAATGTCGGAGCTTTCGGTGTTTGTCTTCGCCCTGAGTCCCTGCCAGCCGATGAGCAGGAAGACGAAAGCCACCAACACGACGATGGGAGTTCTCGATCTTAAAAACATGGATCCCTTCCTTATTCTTTTGAAGTTTTTTCCGTCTTCAGCCATTGGAGAGGATCAACCTGCGATCCATGATGACGGATCTCGAAATACAGCCCCGGCACTTTCAGAGCCCCTGACCTGCCGACGGTTGCGATCACCTCGCCGGTTTCCACGGTATCGTTCACCCGCTTGAGAAGCTGATCGGCGTGGGCAATGAGACTGCAGTAGTGCTCGCCATGATCGATGATCATGACCTTTCCATATTCCTTGAACCATTCGGCAAAAATGACGCTGCCTCGAAATACGGACCGAATGGGCTCTCCCTGGGGGGCACTCACAAAGAGGCCTCCATGGTGAAGAATACTCTCGGCGCCCGTTCCGATCTTCCCGACGGTTAAGTAATCACGCTCGCCGGAAAGAGGAAGACCGAGGAGACCCTGCTGAGCGGCAAAGGATGGCGCGGGCGGATGGATGGGCCTGCGGTGGACAGAACCTGCCGCCTGACCACGAGCTCCGATGCCCTCCACGTCGCCTGACCGGGACATGGCATCCAGCGCCTTGAAATCCAGGGACTTTCGGACAGCCGCCAGGGAGGGTGATCCCGGAGCCTGCTCATTATGGAGGGCACTTGAAAACAATTGATGATCCGATCTCAGGAGGATCAGAGCTTCACGGGCTCCCGACTCCAACCGCGAAGGCTCGCCGGCCCGAAGGAGGGGGAGGAGATATGCCAGCGCTCCGTACTTGTGCAGCACATTCAAACGATCCTTGACCTCGCCTGAATGACGGCCGTTCTCTCCCTGGCCTTTCGCCCCCGGGACCCCGGCATCGTCACGCCAGCCGGACCATGTCGCGTCGACGGCGCGCTCTTCTCCCCCGGCCGGGGGCTGAGCGGGCCGCGCCCCATGCTGCTCCGAGCCAGCGTGCCCCAAGCGTTCAGGCCCCACGGTCACCGTCAGGAAACCCGGCAGTCCCAGGAGAGTCAGGATGAGCGATCGTCTGAGCACACACGCCTCATTGGTCCCGTGGTGAGGCACACACCGAGCGAGCCCATCAACAATGAGATTCCGGTCATACCGAAACCCAGGAGGAGCCATTCGCCAAAATCAACGGCGCACAATGCCGCAAACGGCAAAGGGAGACTGGTCTCGAGGGAATGGGTGGTCACCGCGAGCAGACCCAGCGCCATGATCGTACCGAGGGCTCCAGCCGCCCAGGACGAAAGCAGAAAAGGCAGGCGAATCAGCCAGTCCGGCGCGCCAACCCACCACAGGACCTCCAGTTCATCCCGGGATCCGGAGATCATGACGAGCGTCCAGCCCCAGTGGGCACAGGTGAAAAGGAGGACCAGGGCTCCAGCCGAGAGCCACAAGCCGCGTCCAACCCAGCCAAGGATCGATTTTAGCCTGTCTCCCTCACCATTTCCATAAAGAACTTCGGCGACATCGGGCACAAGTCGCATCCGAGCGATGATTTCCTCTCGACGCTCCCATTCCTTGAAGCTGTCCTGGAAGCTCACTTCCAGGGACGGCTGAAGGTAATCCCTGCCCATCCCGGAAAGGACTTCCCTCCAGGGTCCCAGCTGTTTTTCAAGCCTCCCGTAGGCCTCATCCCGCGTCACGATTCGAATGGAAGTGAATTCAGGCCATTTTTTCAGCTCCTCCCACGCCGCCTGCTCCTCCGCGGGCGAGACATCGGATCTCAGGTAAACCACGGCATCCGCCGCCGTCAGCCAGGCGGGAAAGACCTGGGGCGCACGGAGCACCGCCAGGCCAATGAGCCCCAGCCCATACAGACAAATCATCGAAAGCAGAACCCACAGCAGATGAGCCAAAGGGCGACGCGCGCCGCGAGCAATCAGTCGACCGGCGAGGTGTTTGAAAAATTCTCCCCCCATTGTCCATCCCATACTTCAGACCGAGGCAGCGCCTACGGGTGGGATCACCGAAGCCGACAAGCCTTCGACGAACCTGCGGTGGGCAATCCGCACGCATCGGGCACCAGCCATGCCGAGCATCTCGGGTGTCTCGCGCGAAAGGATGACGAAGGTGCTGCCGCCGACGCTCAACTCGGAAAAAAGGGCCGTGACAAGTGCCCTGTCCTCGGACTCCAGACCTTGAAAAGGCTCATCAGCAAGAAAAATCAATGGGTTGTGGATAGCAGCCCGAGCGATTTCGACGCGTCGCCTTTCGGAAGCGTTCAGCGCTCCACATCGCGCATGGGCTTTTCGATGAAGGCCGAGGCTCTCCAGCGCATGGAGCACTCTCTTTTTGATGAGCCATCGGTCCTTGCCCGCGAGAACCAGGGGCAGCGCAACGTTTTCGAAAACGGTCCATTCCATGGCCACCGGACCATTCTGGGCAACGACTCCCATTTTTCTTCGGAGAGCCGAACGAAGCGGCGCGGGGATTTCATGGACGTTCTGCCGCTGAAAAAGCACCTGGCCGGCATCGGGGCATTCCACGGCCAGAAGGATGCGCAAAAAGGTGGTCTTGCCGCTTCCCGACCCCCCGGAGACCACCAGCCACTCCCCCTTCCGGACACAGAGGGTCGCGCCCTGGAAAAGGTCGCATTCCTTGCCGTAGCTCTTGCTGAGCTGCAGACATTCAATCACCGCTACTCTTTCCTTCCCAGGTCAGGGAGAAGCATCCCAAAGACCCCCGGTCCCGCCCTCGGACGGGCCCACCGGCAGTCTTGCGGTATCCCGATGGTGAAGGCCGTGACGGATGCAGGTCCGCAGGTTTGAGTAGATCCCTTTGCGGCTGTTGGTGATGAACACCGAATGGCCCACCTGAAAGATCTCGTCAACGATCCGCTCGATGGCCCATGGCGATTCGCCGCCGTGCTGCGCCCGAAGAGATTCATCAAACAACGGAACCATCTTGTCAAGCATTCGCAATTCGGTATCGACAAGGAAGACGGCCATTTGCGGCTGCAGATCGCGCAGTCGGTTGAGGAAGGCGTTGACGGCAGGCAATTCCACGCCTCTCGGGGGCGACGATTTGACCTCAATGTAGATGAGATGCCCTGAAACGATGGCCATCACGTCGTAATCGCCCCCAAACCGCGTGTGCTCCAGACGGAGGTTGAACATGGACGGGGCGAGGAGCTCCCGTTGAAGGATTTCGTTCACGTACCATTCGAGAGTGGGCCCGAAGCTCACGATATGTCTTGGCAGGAAACGGTAGGATGGGCCGGGGCCAAAAACCACGATCCCCATCGACTCCAGCAGTCTCAGGTAAGAGAGGGCGGCCCTGGGCGAGCAGTATCGAGTGAGCGGAGCGATGGCCTCGCCCTCGGGAAACTGGATGAGATCCCGGAGAAACAGTCTGAACGAATAGCGCCGCATGATGCGGTAGAATTCACTTTGCTTCTGGGCCGGAGTACCGGGAAGCGGCAAAAAGTGATTGTCGAGACCCCGGGACAGGATGGGTAGTCCTCGCTGCCGCAGCACGGCCTCCAGCGGATGTTGAAACCGCTCCCGCTGCTCCACCAGGCTACGGACGACGGCTCCAAGCTCGGCGACCTGTTTTCGAAGCCCATCCAATTCGCGCTCGATGCGCTGGAGCCTTTTTTCGTCCTGCGTCTCCACGTCCGGCCTCCCTTCACCCGGCGTTGGCCATGGGGATGTCCGGTAGAGCCAGCCGAAAGAAACCGTATGGACGTGGCCCGCCAACGAAGCTTGATGGGAACAACGGAAGTCTGCATCGGGCAACGAAGCGCTCAGACCGAAAACGACAGAAGGGGGTGTCCCGCATTCCAGCATGGTCCTTGACTTTGGAGGCACCATTCCGCATAATATTTTTACATATCCAAAAGATTCAGTGCGCCTCATTAACATACCTGTTGACGTGCAAACAAGCGCCAAACCCCTCACCCCTCGGGAATGAAGAATGCCGCAACACCAGACACTTCCCTCGCTCCTGGACATCATGGCTCCTTCCGGAGCCCCCATTCGCCTGAACATGGCCCCGGGCGGCGAGGATCGTCTGGCCGATTTTGAACAGAGAACACCGTTTTTCCTGGTTTCGGATTCAGACCCCCTCACACAACTTTATCGGGCAAGATTCGAGACCGGGGCCGGAAGCCTCATCAGCCCGGTTTTCCTGCTCAAACAGAAAGACCGATACAGGCAGGCAGCCAGTCCCCTGGGCCGTCTGACCAACGGCGAAGTGGAGCTTTTCTGGCAGAACGCCGCCGAGCAGCTCTCCAGATCCTCACCCGACCTGCGGCCCATTCTTCTCTCCGGGCAGGCCGATGCCAACGGAAAGCTCCTTCCCTTCCGCTCCCTTTTCTTCTGCCGAAACAGAGGGATTTATTTTCATCCGCCATGTCCTGATTGCGGCCAGGAGCTGACCCTCTGCCAGGATGATGCCTGGCTGACTTCCCACCGGCTGCAGCCCTATTCCACTTCACTGAGCCGCTATCTTCATTGCCCACGGTGCAGGGAATCCGGCGAATCCCCGAGCTTTTTTTCCCATGAAGCCGAGCCCTTCGATCCGCCCGTGGTCAAGGACCGGTATGGGCTGGTCCAGGAATGGACCCGCATGGCTGGGCGAGACGCCCTCCGAACCGGCTTGCCATGCTCCGATTGCGCTCAGACCGGAGCATGCATCCGGACTTCCGAGCAGCTCCAGGCTGAGCTGATCCCCTTCGCGTTTTATCCCTTCCACTTGCTCGTGTTTGAGACCATGACCTTCCACGCGCCCGACTTTCTTTGCCTGGCCTCGGGGGGATCCGTGGAGGAGCTCAAGGAGCGTCTGACTCGACGCGGGGAGCTTGGCAAGGTGAATCACCTGGAAGCCGAGCTTCGAGGATGGTCGGCGGACAAGACATCACCGTTCTTCTTCCCGGAATCAAAGAGGTTCTTCCTGGAGGTTCTCCATCTCAAGCTCGCCTTTCTCGCTGAAGTGGCGCGCATCGCCATTTTTGAACAGGGCGGGCCGGGGCTGGTGGACCTTGTGGGCTCCCTCGACCGGATCTGGGTCGGACTGCCTCCCCAAAGCAGTTCGCTGCCGCGGTTCTGGAACTTCCAGGTCCGCTTCCTGGACATTTTTCGCGGCGCTCCCGGCGTCCCGCCTCAATTGAAGCTGCCGCCGACGTACGCGCTCCATTTGATGGGGGTCTTGTGGCTGACCGGGCTCTTGAGCAACAAGAGCCAGGACACCCCGGTGATCCAGCAGGCCATCGACGCCTCCTATAATGACCAGGTCCAGGCTCGGGGTGACGGAGCCCAAGGAGCCGGCTCATCCCATGGATCGAGCCCCGTTTTCGATCCCGGAAACATCTTCTGGAATCCCGAGACCCAGGATCTTCCCGAATCCTGGAGCGCCCTCTGGCGGGAGTCTCTCGATTTGGGCTGGTCCCTCATGCGAGCCAGCTATCGCATGGGCGCGGACTGGTCGCACGAGCAGTTTCAGCGGCAGCTGGCGGTTTTGCTTCAAAAGGTCAAGGAACAGCTGTTTTCCTCCGCTCCGTTGGCCGAGCACGTCCAGGAATCGGACGACACAATCCTTGCCGGGATCCTGGCCAGGATCCTCAAGCAATGGGAGACCGAGGACGAATCGCCCGCAGCTCCTTCGTCCGGGCTTGCTCCGCGGCCCGAAGGCCGACCATCGTCCGTTTCCGAGCTGGAGACGCTTCCGCTCGGCCTGGCGCAGGAGGTTCCAGAGGACTGGGGACCCGAGACGGTCATCATCTCCCCATCCACCGCCGAAGCCGTGCACGCCGTCAAGTCAGGGCCAGCCGAGGCAGAGGGAGCTGAACCCCCCGAAGCGGTGGCTTCCACCCCTCGGGAGGATACTGGAATCGAGGAAACGATCGTTCTGAGAAGCAGGGATGGGGAGATCGAGGACGAGGCGATTCTTCCGGAAACGGTCATCCTGGCTCCCGGAAGCCGAAGCGGTATTCAGCCCCCTTCACCAGCTCAACCGCGGATGGATTCAGCTCCACCCGCCGAGCCCCATGAGCCGGCCGAAGCCCCGGAGGCCGAAGGGGACGAGGAAAAGCGAGCCAGGACCGACGGGGATGAGCTCCTCATGGAAACCGTCATCCTGAGTCCAAGGAAAGACAAAGGCAAGTGAGGCCACGATGACCCCCGACCCTTCCCTGGAAGATCTGGCCCGCGTATTGAGAGGCCTCTATCGCTCAAACCCCGGCGAAGCGCCGGTAGCCATCGAAGCATACCTGCGATCGTCTCTCAAGGACCTGGAGCCGGATCAAAGGAGCCGCACGGTCAGGCGGCTCCAGGAGGTTTTCACGCCGAGGATCGAGGCCGGGACCACCGAGTGCTCCGAGCCGCCGGGACGCCTCGCTGAGCTGGTTTGGGGAATCCTGGGCCAGGAAGCCCCGGGGACGGCTCAATCGCAATCTGAATCCATCGAAGCCCTGGCCGACGCCCTGAATTCGGTTTTCGATCACCTGAACGAACTGGTGGCCCTGATTCACGGCAATCTGCTGGGACGCAGCATGGAGCTGGAGACCATCCGGCAGGTGATCCGTTCCGACATCGCGGGGGGAGGCGAATCGGAGTCCATCCGGGCTTATCTGGACCATATCAGGGAAGCTTTCCTCATCGCCAGTCGCGCCTACACCCTGACGGTTCGAAAAGTGATCGAGAAGATCCTCCATGAGCTGGATCCCGACCGGTTGTCACAGTCCACCGAACAGGGACTCAAGTTCGGGTTCATGCGCAAGGGGGAGAGCTTCGAGCTTTACCAGGAAAAGTTCAGTCAATTCAAGCGCTGGTATGAATCGGACCGCTTTTCCGAGGACTTCACCAGGGAGTTTGAAAGGACGTGCCAGAGACTATACTCAGAACGAGGAGGTGCATCGTGAGAAGCATAGCGCGATTGTTGGCGACGGGACTGCCCGTTCTCCTGCTCCTGGCGTGCGCTCCGACAGGCAGGCAGACCACCCAGCCGCCCGAAATCCGGCCTGTTGCCGCCGAGCGTTTCATCACGCTGAATTTCAGGGCCGATCCGTCCCTGAACCTCTACGACGGCAGCGCCCATGCCCTCCATGTGTGTGTGTACCAGCTCGTCGACCCCAACCCCTTCCATCAGTTCACCGGTGATGAGCCCGGGCTGTCGAAGCTCATGAGATGCGACCGTTTCGACCCTGGCGTCGGTCTCGCCACCCGTTTCATACTCCAGCCGGGGGAGGACTCGAGTCACAGGCTGGATCGTGCCGAGGGAGCCCGCCACCTCGGCATCGTGGCGGGTTACTATAACTTAAAGAAGGATAACGTCGTCCGCTTTGCACCCATATCGCTGGGCCCCATGAACGTCGACATTTATCTGGGCTCCCGGGCGATTCAGGACATGAGGAACAGACCGTGACCGCCCAGAAACCCCTTTTCTGGCACCAGGGCCTTTTCCTGCAGCCGCACCATTTCCAGTGGCAGGACCAGTTCGTGCAATCCCTGCTGGAGCCCTTCACGACACTGCTCGCTCCCCACTTCTGGGGAGTGGCGGACCTCGAGGTGCATCTGCCGGCCCTCGGAAACCGAACCTTCCAGGTGCTCAAGGCTGAGATCCTCTTTCAGGATGGAGCCCACGTGGTCTTTCCGGGAAATGCCGTCCTCGATCCCCGCTCCTTCGAGGAGGCCTGGGTGGAGGGAGGGAGACCCCTCACCATTTACCTGGGTCTGCGAAAGTGGAACCTCTCCAGGGAGAACGTGACCACGGTCGAGGCCATCAAGAGTGTTTCGGAGATCAACACGCGGTTCGTCACCGAGGCCGATGCGGAGGAGCTGCCGGACCTGCACGAGACCGGTCCCCAGGCCCGGGTCGGCAGGATGGTCCACGCATTGAGGGTCTTCTGGGGTACCGAGAAGGAGGAAATCGGCGACTACGACCTGGTGCCGGTCGGCCAGCTGGAGCGATTCGGCGAGGAAATCCGCTTCTCCAGCCGGTATGCTCCCCCCTCCCTGAGCCTGACGGCTTCGGAGCCGCTGGCCAAGATCGTCAAGGAGATTCGGGACCAGGTCACGGCCAGGGCGCACCATCTCGAGGAGTTCAAGACCCAGAGGGGCATTCACACGGCCGAATTCGGGTCGCGGGACATGGTGTACCTGCTGGCCTTGAGATCCCTCAACCGCTACGTTCCGATGCTGGCGCACCTGACGGAGGTGCGACAGGCTCACCCCTGGACCGTTTACGGGCTGCTCAGGCAGCTCATCGGTGAGCTCTCATCGTTCTCGGAGCGCGTCAATGTCCTGGGCGAGATGGACCGCACGCCGCTGCTTCCCTCATACGACCACCTGAGTCTTTGGGAATGCTTTGCGGCAGCCCAGGCTCTCATCACCCAGTTGCTGGACGAAATCACCGCGGGCCCGGATTACGTCATACGCCTCGTCTTCGATGGAACCTATTACGCGTCGGAGCTCGCGCCGGCCATCTTCGAGGGGCGAAACCGCTACTACCTCGTGTTCCGATCGGATACGGACCCCAAGTTCGTTTTGAGCTCTCTCGCCACCATCATCAAGATCAGCTCCCGTGAACAGCTCCCCATCCTCATCGCGCGCGCCCTGCCCGGCATCGTTCTCGAGCACCTCCCCGTGCCTCCCCAGGAGCTCCCTCGAAGGGCTCACTGCATCTATTTTCAGATTGACCATCACGGCGACCACTGGGGCCTCATCGAAAAGGGCCGCAACATCGCCATGTACTGGGACACGGCTCCCGAGGATCTCGAAGTGGAGCTCATGGTGGTGGGGAGGGGTTAAGGGCGGTTTCAGGTTTCAGTTTGCAGGTTTCAGGTTTCAGTTTGCAGGTTTCAGGTTTCAGGCTCCGTTCTGGAGTGCCGAGCTCTGGGCCGAAGTGCTTGGCCTCAGGTGACATTCAAGATGGAATCAGGCAGGCTAGGCTGTCGGGCAGAAATGACCGACACTTCGCTGGACCAAAGGCTCAAGTGAACCTTGCCTGGCCCGCTGCCTTTAACTTGAAACTTGCTACCTAAAACTTGAAACCATTACTTGGAATCCCACTCTCAAAAAGGATTGCACCAATGCGGCTCACCGACTGCTTCATCGAGCTCATTGCCTACACGGCCTATTTCATCAAGAGCGTGGCGCAGAAACAGCCGCCCTACGAGCAGGTGAAGGCGGATATTCTGCAGACGCTCTCCCAGAGTGACGACTGCCTGAAGAAGAACCTTTTCCCTCCTGACGAGTATGACACGGCGCGATTCGCGGTCTGCGCCTGGGTGGACGAGGTGATTCTGAACTCGCCGTGGCAGGAGAAGGACCACTGGAAGCGGGAGCAGCTGCAGCGTCTCTACTATCGAACCACCGATGCCGGGGAGGAGTTCTTCGAGCGGCTGAACATGGTGGGCTACCACCAACGGGATGTTCGGGAGGTTTATTTCCTCTGCCTCGCCCTGGGATTCATGGGACGGTACTGCCATGCCGGTGACGAGTTCCTGCTGGCCCAGGTGGAGTCCTCCAACCTGAAGCTCCTCATGGGAAGCTCGGTGGGGCCTCCGTCTCTCGATCGGGCGGAGCTGTTCCCGGAAGCCTACCAGATGGGGGAGATCGAACCCTACGTTCAGAAGCGCAGCCACCCGTTCTCCATCGTCAATCTGGTCGGCATCGCCGGACCGGTTGTGCTCTTCGGGCTGCTTTACCTGATCTACAATTTCACCCTGAACAGCATCATGGAGAACTTCTTCAGCAAGGTCGCCTAGATGAAACAGGCTCTGATCAAAATTCTCAAGGTAGTCTTCCTGATTTCGCTCGTTCTGCTGGTGGTGCTCATCAGTTTCGGGCTGGTCCTGAGCCTCGACTGGCCCTGGTGGGTGGGGGTGTTCCTCCTCCTCGGCTTCATCGGCCTTTACATCGCCTTCCTGTTTTTCCGCAAGCTCTGGCTGAGGCGCCGCGAGCAGCAGTTTGTCCACCAGATCATCGAGCAGGATGAGTCGCAGCTGCGGCAGCTGGCGGAAAAGGACCGCATCCAGGGAAAAGAGCTTCAGGACCGCTGGAAGGAAGCCATCGAGGCCCTGAAGCGATCCCACCTGAAAAAGCACGGCAACCCCCTCTACGTGCTTCCCTGGTATCTCGTCATCGGCGAGAGCGGCTGCGGGAAAACCACCTCCATTCAGAGCGCCCGGCTGTCGTCGCCCTTCTCCGAAGTGGCCCGCATTTCCGGCATTTCCGGAACCCGGAGCTGCGACTGGTGGTTCTTCGACCAGGCCATCGTCCTGGACACGGCGGGACGATACACCATCCGGGTGGACGAGGAGAGAGACAAGGAGGAATGGCAGAGATTCCTGACGCTTCTGGCCAGGTATCGCCAGCGGGAGCCTCTGAACGGCCTCATCGTGAGCGTCGCGGCCGACAAGCTCCTTCAGGCGACTCCCGAAGTGCTGGAGGAAGACGCAAGGAACATCCGCCGCCGCATGGATGAGCTCATGCGGGTTCTGGGCGCCAAGTTTCCGGTTTACCTGATGGTGAACAAGTGCGACCTGATCCAGGGGATGAACGAGTTCGCCGGCCAGTTCCCCGAAAAGGCTCTGGACCAGGCCATGGGCCACTTGAATCAGCGGATCAGCACGGACATCGAAGGTTTCCTGGAGGAATCCTTCGGACGGATCGGCGAGCGCCTGAGAGATCTGAGACTTCTTCTGCTGCATCAGCAGGAGTCCCGACAGGTCGATCCGCCCCTGCTGCTTTTTCCCGAGGAATTCGAGAAGCTCAAGCCGGGCCTGCGCGCTCTCATGAAGTCCGCCTTCCAGGAAAACCCCTTCCAGGAAACGCCCATTTTCAGGGGCCTTTTTTTCAGCAGCGGCAGGCAGGAGGGAACGCCTTATTCGCATTTTCTCCAGGCCCTGGGGCTCATCGAGGAGAAGGAAGTTCTGCCGGGCACCAACAAGGGCCTGTTCCTGCACGATTTCTTCTCGAAGATCCTCCCCAGGGACCGCGGTCTTTTTGCTCCCACCAGGCGCTCCATGGAGTGGGCCCGTGTCACGAGGAACCTGGGACTCACGGCCTGGATCGCCCTCGGGCTGGCCGTTTGCGGGCTCCTGAGCTTCGCCTTCGTGAAGAACTTGAGGGGGCTCCGGATGGCGACCCACGAGTTCACGGAGCGGGCCCAGTTCCGGGGCGACCTGTTGACGGACATGGGAACCCTGGATCGATTTCGCCAGGCGATCCTGCTCGTCGAGGAGCACAACCGGGGCTGGTGGATTCCGCGATTCGCACTGAACCAGAGCATCGAAGCCGAGGTTCGGCTCAAGGACTACTACTGCAAGCAGTTCAAGACGGCGTTTCTGAACGTGTTCGACGAGCAGCTGACCGGAAGGATGGCCACGTTCCCGCCCAACGTGCAGGATGACATCCTGGGAAGGCACGTGGCGCACCTGGCCCGGCGCATCAACCTCCTGAAAGTCCGCCTGGCGGGCCAGGGGCTCGACCACCTGCAGGCCAAGCCGCAGCCGGCCTACGACCCGGCCCTCTCCTTCGTGGAGAAGGGTAAGCCGCCCCCCCAGAAGGATCTATTCGGGTTGCTCTACCTCTATTACCTCATCTGGCGAAGCGACTCGAGCGAGCTTAAGGTGGAGGCCACCACCCTCCAGCGATGGCTCGAGCAGATGCTCGCCCTCAAAAACTGGCAGCTCAACTGGATGGCCGGATGGGCCAACGTGCAGCCCGGGCTGGAGCCTGTGACCATCGATCAATTCTGGACCGGGAGCCTGCCACTGACCAGCGCTGTCCGCGTGGAGTCCGCGTTCACCAGGAAGGGAAAGCAGTTCATCGACGGGTTCATGGCCGAAGTGGAGGCCGCCCTGCCCTCGCCCCAAGCGCTGACGCGGTCCAAATCGGACTTCAGCCTCTGGTATCCGATGCAGTTCCAGGGGGCCTGGCATGGCTTTTTGAGCTTGTTTCCGACGGGCGTCCAGAAGTTGAGCGGCCGGGAAGAATGGCAGCAGGCGGCGGCGAAGATGGCGTCGGACGACGGCCCTTACTTCTCCGTTCTGGGACAGAGCGCATCGGAGCTCCAGTCCATCGGGTTTGACAAGGATCTGCCCCCCTGGATGAAGCTCATTTTTCAGCTGCAGCTGGCCAGGAGCCAGGCGGGGCTGCAGGACGCCTCCCAGGAAAAGGGGATCCTGGGGAAGGCGGCCGAGAAGGGCAGGCAGTGGGTGGACGATATCGGGAAGACCCTCGGCAGCGTCCCGGGCATATCCCTCGAAGCCCACACCCGGTCCGTTCAGGCGAGCCAGGAGTATCAGAAGGCCCTTGCCGCCATCACGCCGGTTTCCGCATCGCCCAGGCTCGCCTACGACATCACGTCCCAGGTGTTCAGCCAGGACGAGGTCACGGGCCAGTCCCCCTATTTCACGGCAAATCGCGCCGCATCCAATCTGGAGAGCGCCATGTCGAGCGGAGCCCCGGGCGAGGATCCTTTTTGGAAGCTGGTCCGTGGCCCCCTCGATTTCCTATGGACCTTCATGCGCCTGGAGACGGCCTGCTACGTCCAGAAGAGGTGGGAGGAGGAAGTCCTTGCCGAGACCCTCGTGAGCCAGGACGCCATGGTGATTCAAACGCGGCTCCTGGGCGAAAACGGGTTCGTCTGGAAGTTCGTCAGGGGGACTTCTGCCCCGTTCCTCGGCCGCAACGTCCAGCTGGGGGGCTATTACGCCAGGGATGTTCGTGGAGACACCCTGGGGTTTGATCAGGGATTCATCTCCTACCTCAACAAAGGGGCCACCATTCCCACGGCGCTGGCGGCCCAGCAGGCCGCGGCGGCACAGGCTGCCGCACAGGCCGCGGCGGGAGCGGGCGCACCCAAGCAGCAGTACACGGTATCGATCCGCGGCCTCCCCACCGACGTGAACCCCGACGCGAAGCTCAAGCCCCAGGCCGTTCGGCTGGAGCTTCGGTGCGACGCCGGCGTGCAGCGCCTTGACAATTTCATGTATCCCAACAGCGCGACCTTCAAGTGGGTTCCGGACGCGTGCCAGGATGTGGTGATGCGGATCGAGATCGGCGACCTAGTCCTGACGCGCCATTATGACGGGGGGATGGCTTTCCCCAGGTTCCTGCGCGAGTTCCGGGGCGGGCAGTCCACCTACACTCCCAGGTCTTTCCCCGGCAACCGCGCGGGTCTGGACGATCTGGGGATCCGGTACATCACGGTGAAGTATGAATTCGGGGGAGCCGGACCCGTCATCGACCTTCTTTCCAAACCGGACAAGGGGCCGCCCCAGCCGCCTCCCATCCCGGTTTTGCGCGCGCCATCGCGGATTCTCAAATGCTGGGATCGCTAGTTCGGAGCCGCGGCTGGGTCTGGTGCGTTCGGGGCAAGCATCCCGGGCTCAAGGACTACTTCAGCCTTGGGGGTGACTCCCCGATGCTTACGGCCTTCGCCGACTGGATCGAAAAGGGCTATCGGGGTCTGGCGGAAAGATCGGGCTCGCCTGGAAGCCTGATTTCCTACCGATTCTGGGTCGGAGGTCCCAGGGGCGGCTCCATCCTGTGTGGAGTGGTCAAGGACAGCAGCGACAGCGTTGGCCGGCCGTATCCGCTCATCCTCATGGGCATGGGTCCCCTGGCGGACTGGGAAAGTAACTGGCACCAGCTCCCCAGGGCCTTCGAGGCGGCCTGGGTTCAGCTGGAATCCATCTCGACCCGGAACTACCGGGACTTCAAGCAGATGGAAGCCGATCTGCGAGCCGTGAAATCGCCCGCACCGGAATGGAAGGTTTTCGAAGACGAAAGGAATGCGACGGTGAAGCCCGAGACCGAGGAGGCAGGAACGACTGAAATCCCCGGGCTTTCGACGGAGCGTGCCGATTCCGCAGTCCTGGTCCTGCCGGTTTCGGGCGACCGGTTCGGAGACTCGACCGGAAATCTCGTCCGTTTGCATGGCATGCTCAAAGGCCGAAGTCCTGAGATACCAAAAGCCGTCTTCATGGGCGGCAGGCCAGACCGGACGCTTCTGGCCGCCTTCAGGCGTCCCCTCCTGGCCGAGGATTTTGGAAGACTTTGGCTCGCATTCCGCAACTCTGGGGCTCAGCGTGAAAATCCACAATGATTTTCGTTGCATCGGCCGATTCGCATGGCTAGAATACCTTAAACGCTGGAAAGACGCCGCTCATGGAAGCCAAGGAGCTCATCCGCGCAGGAAAACTCGAGGAAGCCCGCAGCCTTCTCGTGTCTCGGGTTAAGGCACGCCCGGGAGATCCGGGAGTCAGAACGCTCCTGTTTCAAGTCATGGCGCTCACGGGTGAATGGGACAAGGCGGAGCGCCATCTGGATGTACTGGCGGCCCAGGATGTCAAAACGGAGATCGGGGTTCAGGCCTACAGGAACATCATGAGCATGGAGCGTCAAAGGAGCGAGACCTTTGAGCTCAGGCGAAGGCCCTCCCTGCTCCCATCGACGCCTCCTTACCTCGAGATGGTCTTCGCGCTCTGGGAGTGCCTGAACCGAACGGACATCGATGGCGCGAGCGGGCTCCAGGATAAGATCGATGCGGCTCGCCCCTTGATCTCGGGGCGATGCAACGACGGACCGTTCACCGGCTTCTGCGATACCGACGCTTACCTGGCACCTTTCGTCGAAGCCATGGTTCACGATCGCTACGTCTGGATTCCCGCTGAGTACATCCGGGAGCTCATGCTGCCGGCCCCCCGGACCCTTCTGGACACCATCTGGGCACCGGCCCACATCACAACCTGGGAAGGTCTTACGCTGCAGTGCAGTCTGCCCGTGCTCTATCCCCGATCTTTTGCTCACGAGGTCGACCAGATCAAGATGGGGCGCCTCACCGAGTGGGCTCATATTGGAGGGCGATTCTCAAGGGGCGTCGGGCAGCATGTCTTTCAGGTGGGCGATGAGGAAATGGGGCTCCTGGAAATCAGGGAGATTCAGTTTTCACTCATGGAGAGCCGATGACCGTGGCCGTCGACGTGGAAGCGATCCTGAAGCCCTTTCCGGGGGACAACCCCGCGGGAGAGGACCTTCGCTACAGCGCCGTCTACGAGGAGATCAAGGAGGCGCGGCGGGCCGACGATCCCTTCGATCGCGGTGACTGGCAGCGGGAGATCAAGAAGTCCGACTGGAATCGGGTGATGGAGCTGGCATCGCAGATTCTCACCCAGCGGACCAAGGACCTCCAGATCGCGGTGTGGCTCACCGAGGGCCTGATCAATAAATCGGGCTTCAGCGGGCTGCTGACGGGTCTCCGGATTGTGAACGGCTTTCTGACCCTTTTCTGGGAGACCGTCTACCCGCGCATCGAGGACGACGACCTGGAGTTCCGGGCGGCGCCCCTGGAGTTTCTCAACGAGAAGATCTGGGTGGCGGTGAAGGAGGTCCCGCTGACCGATGAGGCTTCGACGACCGGTTATTCCTGGTTCAAATGGAAGGAATCGCGGGAGGTCGGCTACGAGGCCGACACAAAGAACCGTTACGGCGATATCGACGAGGGGAAGAAAAGGGTTCGGGACGAGCAACTGGCCGACGGAAAGCTGAGCGCCGAGGATTTCGATGCCGCCGTCAGCCAGTCATCCCTGGCGTTTTACACGCGGCTTGCCGGGGAGGTGGCCCAATGCCGTGAAGAATTCCGGAGCCTGGATGCCGCGGTGGATGAGCGGTTCGGCAGGGCGGCTCCACGGCTGGCCGAGCTCAAGGGCGCCATCGAGGACTGTGAGGATCTGGTTCTGAGAATCTTCAAGGACAAGGGCGGCTCGGAGCCCGTCGCCGAGTCAAAAGCCGATGAGGGTCCTCGGCACTCCGGGAGCGAGACGGCTTTGGAAAGGGAGGCCGTCCGGGGTGAGAGTCAGCCGTTGCTCCATGCCCAGCCTTTGGGTGCGACGGCTTTCCGGGCGGTGGCGTTTCCCGAAAGCCCCGAGGCGGAATCGACGCTTTGGGAGTCGGCCCTGGCCACCATGAATGTTTCAGGCATCAGGGCTGCGCTCGGACAGCTTCTGGCAGCGTCGTGCGGAGCGCCGTCGGTGCGTGAAGCGAACCGCCTCAAGCTGCTCATGGCCAGGCTCTGCCTCGAGGCCGGGCGCCCCGACCTGGCCAGGCCCATTGTGGAAGAGCTCCACGCCCTCATCGAGGAGCTTCACCTGGAGCGATGGGAATCCCCGGTCTGGATCGCGGAGGTGCTCGATGCCCTTTATCGATGCCTCACTTTCGGGGAGCCCTCGGATGACGACATGAGCAGAGCCAGGGGTCTCTTTCAGAAGCTTTGTACCACGGATGTGACCAGAGCCATTCCTTACAAGCCTTAGGCGCAGCAGGAAAGGATTTCGAAATGCCCAAAACAGAGAGTCTTCAGCACAAGATTGATCGGGTGCGCGCTCCGCGGGTTCACATCACCTATGACGTGGAGATCGGAGACGCCATCGAGATGAAGGAGATTCCGTTCGTCGTGGGCGTCCTGGCGGATCTTTCAGGGAAGCCCGATGAACCCCTCCCCAAGGTCAAGGACCGGAAGTTCATCGAAATCGACCGGGACAACTTCGACAAGGTTCTGGAGGGCATGAAGGCCCGGGTGGCCTTTCGGGTCGACAACAAGCTCACCGACGACGACACCAAGCTGGCCGTGGACCTCCGTTTCAGATCCATGGACGACTTTCACCCCGAGGCCGTGGTGCGGCAGGTCGAGCCCCTGCGCAAGCTTCTGGAGGCCCGCCGCAGGCTGTCGGACCTGTTGAACAAGCTGGACGGCAACGATCGCCTCGACGAGCTGCTCCAGAATGTCATTGCCAGCACCGATGCCCTGCAGCAGCTGGGCAGGGAGGCCGGCGTCGCCGAATCGGCGGAAACCCCGAGCAAAGAGTAAAGGAGGCGCCTTATGGCGGAGAATGAGCAACAGGTTCAGGCGCAGCCCGCTCAGGCGGAGGCGGCCGAACAGGAGCAGTCGCTGCTGGACCGGATCATGGAAGAGGGCCGTCTGGCCCGCGACGAATCCCAGAAGGAATACGCCAGGGATCTGATGAGCGAGTTCGTCAAGCAGATCATGGAAGGCGCCATGGTCGTGTCCAAGGACACGGAAGCCATGATCAACGCCCGAATCGCCCAGATCGACAGACTGCTTTCCCTCCAGCTCAACGAGATCATGCACTACCCGGACTTTCAGAAGCTGGAAGGTTCCTGGCGCGGCCTGCAATACCTGGTGATGAACAGCGAAACCGGCGACCGTTTGAAGATCCGGGTCATGAACGTGTCCAAGAAAGACATGCTCAAGGACATGGAAAAGGCGAGCGAGTTCGACCAGTCGACTTTGTTCAAAAAGATTTATGAAGAAGAGTTCGGAACCTTTGGCGGGGCCTCCTACGGCACGCTCATCGGGGATTACGAGTTCGGCAACCATCCCCAGGACCTGTCTCTTCTCGAGAAGCTCTCGCAGGTGGCCGCGGCGGCCCACGCTCCCTTCGTTGCGGCGGCGGCCCCACAGATGTTCAACTGGGAGGGCTTCACCGAGCTTGGCGGCCCCAGGGACCTGGCCAAGATCTTCCAGGGGGTGGACTACGCCAAGTGGAAATCCTTCCGCGAGTCCGAGGATTCCCGCTACGCGGCCCTGGCCCTCCCCCACATCCTCATGCGGCTGCCCTACGGCCGGGAAAACCAGCCCATAGAGGCCTTCGATTACGAGGAGGGCGTGGACGGGACGGATCACAGCAAGTATCTTTGGGGGAATGCCGCATACGCACTGGGGAGCCGCATCACGGATGCCTTCGCCAAGTACGGATGGTGCGCGGCCATCCGGGGCGTGGAGGGAGGCGGACTGGTGCAGGGTCTCCCGGTCCACACGTTCAAGACCGACGAAGGCGAGGTGGCGCTCAAATGCCCGACGGAGATCGCCATCACCGACCGGCGCGAGAAGGAATTCGCGGACTTGGGCTTCATTCCCCTGGTGCACTGCAAGGGAACCGATTACGCTGCTTTTTTCAGCACCCAGACGAATAACAAGCCCAGGAAGTTCGATACCGATGCGGCCAACGCCAACGCGCGCCTGTCGTCCCAGCTTCAGTACATCCTGGCGGTTTCCCGGTTCGCCCACTACCTCAAGTCCATCATGCGGGACAAGATCGGGAGCTTCATGACCCGCAAGAACTGCCAGGACTTCCTCAACCGCTGGATCAGCAATTACGTCCTCCTGGACGATGATGCCGGCCAGGAGGCCAAGGCCAAGTTCCCCCTGAGGGAGGCGAGGGTGGACGTGATGGAGATTCCCGGAAAGCCCGGGGCTTACCGGGCCGTGGCCTACCTGAGGCCCCATTACCAGCTCGACGAGCTGACCATTTCGCTGAGGCTGGTGGCCAACCTGCCGCCTCCGGCCAAGGCTTGAGCGAACGCGGTTTCAAGGTTCAGGTTCCAGGTTTCAAGTTTTGCCGGCAGGTCTGGAGTTTCGGGCTCGGAGCTCGAGCGGGGTGACCCAGCTCCACATCCGAGCTCGACGAGGAAGTGGGTACCCGACATCTCCTTCGGTTGGGTGCGGGGTTTGAGCGTCAATAACCAGCAGAGAGAGGTTCCAAGCCATGGCATTTGATGCGTTTCTGAAGATCGACGGGGTCCCCGGCGAAAGCACCGACGACAAGCACAAGGACTGGATCGAGATCCTCTCCTACAGCTGGGGAGTGTCGCAAGCCGGCTCGGGAGCCGCCAGCACCTCCGGCGGCGCGTCGTCGCAGCGAGCGGACTTCCAGGATTTCTCCATCGTTAAGCAGTTGGACAAGGCGTCGCCGAAGCTCGCCCTCGCCTGCGCCAAGGGCGATCACATCAAGGAGGTGAAAGTCGAGCTCTGCCGCGCCGGCGGAGAGAAAGTCAAGTACATGGAATACAAGATGACCAATGTCATGATCTCCTCGGTGCGCCGCGGCGGCTCCGCCCAGGGCGGAGAGAACGTTCCCCTGGAGGAGATCGGTTTCGATTACGGCAAGATCGAGTGGACCTACACCCAGCAGAAGCGTGAGGACGGATCCGGCGGAGGCTCGGTCACGGCGCACTGGGATCTTCAGTCCAACAAGGGCGGTTGATTCGGATAGAAGCTCATGACTCCCCAGAGTGATGTGTTGAAGCACTCTCTTCTGGACAGGCTCCTGGACGACGAGCCCGGTGTCTCCCATGAGCCTGTCCATCATCGTTTCGCGAGCCTGACCCAGATCAAGGGCGCCGTGATCCGCGATCTGGAGAACCTCATGAACACGAGGCGCAGCATCCTGGTCCCCGCCGAGAGCCACCAGGAAGTGAGCAGCTCCGTCTTCGTTTACGGATTGAGGGACTACACGGCCCAAAGCCCCAAGAGCCCGACCGCCAGGCAGCAATTGCGCCTCGACGTGGAGCGAACCATTGCCCTTTTCGAGCCGAGGCTCAGAAACGTGACGGTCCGACTGGATTCACCCGACCCCAGCGAGCGGAACCTGAGGTTTCGGATCACGGCCCTCCTCGTGGCGGACCCGGTCACCGAGCCCGTTGCCTTCGACACCTATTTCGACGCCAACCGCGGCGAGTATTTCATCACCAAGTGAACGATCGAGGGCTCCCTCCGCAGTCCCCCGAGTTTGAAGATCTTCTGGATTGCCGGGTCGGCCCTGTTGTCATGCTGTTGGAAGCAAAGCAGGAGCTTATGGATACGATAAAAGATCAAGTGGAATCGATACTGAGCAGATTACCACATGAGACTCGAACGCCCGTGCATTCCCCTTTTGCGGGAATCCACCGGCAAGGCGAGAACGGATTGCAGATGCCCGCCCATGGACGATAGACTGCTCGACTACTACGAAAGGGAGCTCACCTTCATCCGATCCCTCGGGGCGGAATTCGCCAGGAAATATCCCAAGATTGCCGGGCGCCTGCTGCTCGAGCCCGACAAGTGCGAAGACCCTCATACCGAAAGGCTCATCGAGGCTTTCGCCTTCATCAGTGGTCGCATCCATCGGAAGATCGACGACGGTTTCCCCGAGATCACCGAATCCATCCTGAATATCCTGTACCCCCACTACGTTCAGCCGGTCCCGTCCTTTTCGGTGGTGCGGTTCGAGCCTGACGCCAGGACACTTTCTCCGGCCGGCTACTCCATCGAGAAAAATACGCCCCTCTACTCCAAGCCCGTTCAGTCCATTCCCTGCCAGTTCACCTCGGCGTACCCGGTGACCTTGTGGCCCGTCGAGGTGGCGGAGGCTGAGCTCTGCGAGCCCAGGAAGATGATGCGGCGGGCTCAGCAGGCCATCCGAATCCGGCTCAAGACCTTCAACGGCCTGAGCTTGTCAGAACTGGCATGGTCCCGGCTCCGCTTCTTCCTGAGCGGCCCACCCCAGCACGTGTTCCACCTCTATGAGCTGCTTTTCAATCACGTTTCGCATATCGAGATCGAGCGGGAGCGACCGGACCGACCTTCCGAGGTTCTGACGCTCTCTCCCCAGGACATCCGCCCCGTCGGGTTCAGCGACGAAGAGCACCTGGTTCCCTACCCGCGACGGTCGTTCCCGGGTTATCAGCTGCTTTTCGAATATTTCTGCTTTCCCGAGAAGTTTCTCTTCCTCGACCTGGTCGGGCTCGATCAGCTCAAGGGCCGCCAGTGGGGCGACACGCTCAATATTTGGGTTTACCTGGATCGCATCGCCAAGGCGAACCTGGTGGTCAATGCGGAGACGTTCTGTCTCAACGCCGCGCCGGTAACCAACCTTTTCAGGCGCATCGCCGAACCGATCCGCGTCGAGCACCGCAAGACCGAGTACCATGTCATCCCGGACGTGCGCCGCCAGGAGGCCACGGAGGTCTTCAGCATTGACCGGGTCACCGCCGTCGCGGCCGCGGCGCCCGAGAGGGCGGTGGAGTTTCGACCCTTCTATTCCGTGAGGCATCACCGGGACCAGGATGAGAGGGACGGTCGCCTGGCCTTCTGGCACCACCAGCGACGCCCCTCGGGAAGGAAGGGAGACGAGGGGACAGAGGTCTTTCTATCCTTCGCCGACCCCCATTTCAAACCCGTGGATCCCGACGTGGAGACCCTCACCATCCATGTGACGTGCACCAACCGTGATCTGCCGGCCCGGCTGCCTTTCGGCGATCCAGCGGGCGACTTCGACATGGAGGTGGCCGCTCCCGTGCACAGGGTGACCTGCCTCATGAAGCCCACTCCCTGCCGACGTCCGACCCTGGGCGGAGCCCTCCAGTGGCATCTCATCTCGCACCTTTCGCTGAATTACCTTTCCCTGACCAGGGGAGGAGAAGAACCGCTCAAGGAGATCCTCAGCCTTTACAATTTTGACCGCTCACCCGGGGTAAGGCAGCAGATCAACGGCATCGTATCCCTCGGTTCCGAGCACGTGACCCGGCGCATCGGCCGTTCCTTCTGCCGCGGAGTCGAGGTGACGGTGACCTTCGACGAGCAGAAATTCGTCGGGGCGGGCTTGTACCTTTTCGCCGGCGTGCTCGATCACTTTCTCGGGCAGTACGTCTCGGTGAATTCCTTTTCCCAGTTGGTGGCGAGAACTCTTCAACAGAAGGAGATCTTGAAGAAGTGGCCTCCGAGGTCCGGCAATCGAATTCTCCTTTAAGGGAGAGCCTTTTCAGGGATTTTTACGAGTTTTCCTTCTTCAAGGCTGTTCACCTCCTCGAGACGCTCTCTCCCGGCAAGCAGAGGCTGGGGCAGGCCCTGGCCTGCAGGCAGGAGCCTGTCCGGTTCACGGTGAAGTCCGGCTTTGTTTTCCCCGCCAGCGACATTTCCGGGCTGAAGCCGGGGGAAGAGGGAGAGCCCGCGACCATGGAAGTGGCTTTCCTGGGGCTTTTCGGGCCCTCGGGCGTTTTACCTCACTGGTACAACGAACTGGTGGTGGACCGCATTCGCCGGAAGGATCACAGCCTGGCCTCCTTTCTGGACCTCTTTCACCACCGCCTGATCTCCCTGTTTTACCTGGCGTGGAAGAAGCACCGCTTTCCCGAGAACTATCGTTATGGAGCGCGTGATCCCCTTTCCCGCCACATGCTCTCGCTGCTCGGTCTTGGGACGCCGGGGCTTGCCGACCGTATCGCGATCGAGCCTGAATCGCTCATCTTTTACGGGGGACTGCTCTCGAGACCCGTACCCAGTGCCGTGGCCATCGAAGCCGCCGTCGAGTATTTCGCCGAAGCCCGGGTGGAGGTCGACCAGTTCATCGACCGGCTGATTCCCGTGGCGCCCGAGGACCGGACGCGACTTGGAGCGGCCAACGCCCGGCTGGGCATCGACGCGGCATGCGGCAGCCTGGCATGGGAGAGCCAGACCAAGTTTCGAGCCCGCATCGGCCCCGTGGGCTATGATCACTTCCTGAGACTCATGCCGTCTGGTGATCTTCTGAGCCCGGTGTTCTCCCTGGTGCGCTTCATGGTCGGTGTCGAATACGAGTTCGAGGTGGGGGTGGTCCTGAAACGGGAGGAAGTGCCGTCCTGCATCCTTGGGCGCACGGATCCCAGGGCGCCGCGCCTGGGCTGGTCCACCTGGGTCAAATCGCCCGCGGAAAAGCACCGGGAGGACCCCATGGTCGTGTTCCAGGAGCCGCCCCCGGGAACGCCATAGTCGCTGAAGCTCTTTGTCCGTGCTTCTGAATCTCCGCGCAAAGTGATGTTGACTGATTTTCGAGTCTTGAAGGAGTCCCATCCATGCCCAGAACGAACTTGAAGGCCCTGATCGGGAAGCTGAACGTTACGTGTCGCGGTGCGCTGGAGGGTGCCGCCGGATTGTGCCTCTCCCAGACCCACTACGAGGTCGATCTCGAGCACTTCTTCATCAAGCTGCTGGAGATGCAGAACACCGACCTCCACAAGATCCTGCGCTATTTCGAGGTGAACGAGGCGCGCCTCATGACCGACCTCACCCGCACCATGGAAACCTTCAAAACGGGGAATGCCAGGACGCCCGCCCTGTCGCCGCGCATCCCGCGCATGATCCAGGAGAGCTGGCTGGTGGCCTCCGTGGACTACCAGGCGCCCGGCATCCGATCGGGCTACATTCTCCTGGCCCTGCTCGGAAGCGAGGAAATGGCGCGCATGCTCGTGGGGACCTCCGAAGCCTTCAAGAAGATTTCGCTGGAGACCCTGGAAAAGAATCTGGCCGACCTGGTGGCGGGATCCAGGGAGGACGCCGAAACGGCTGCTGCGGGGAGGCCCGCGGAATCCGTCACTCCCACGGCGGCTCCGCCGGGCACCAAAGCCCTCGACCAGTTCACCATCAACCTGACGGAACGGGCCCGCAAGGGCGAGATCGATCCCGTCCTGGGTCGGGAATTCGAGATCCGCCAGATGGTGGACATCCTCATCCGGCGGCGCCAGAACAACCCCATCCTCACCGGCGAGGCCGGGGTGGGGAAGACGGCCGTGGTGGAGGGATTCGCCCTCAAGATCGTGGAGGGGGACGTGCCGCCGCCTCTGCGCAACGTGGCCATCCTCACGCTGGACCTGGGGCTTCTCCAGGCGGGGGCCGGCATCAAGGGCGAGTTCGAAAACCGCCTCAAGTCCGTCATCAACGAGGTCAAGGCCTCCCCCGTTCCCATCATTCTCTTCATCGACGAGGCCCACACGCTGATCGGGGCCGGCGGGGCGGCGGGCTCCGGCGATGCGGCCAATCTGCTCAAGCCCGCCCTCGCCCGGGGAGAGCTCCGCACCATCGCGGCCACCACCTGGTCCGAGTACAAGAAGTACTTCGAGAAGGACGCCGCCCTGGCCCGCCGCTTCCAGGTGGTGAAGATCGAGGAGCCCGACGAGCCCAGCGCCCTTGTCATGATGCGCGGCGTCGCCCCTTTCCTCGAGAAGCACCACCAGGTCATGGTCACCGATGATGCCCTGCTGGATTCCGTGCGTCTCTCCCACCGTTACATCACGGCCCGCCAGCTGCCGGACAAGGCGGTGAGCGTTCTCGACACGGCCTGCGCCCGCGTGGCCATTGGGCTCAACACGAGCCCGCCGGCCGTCGAGGAGGCATCGAGACGCATTGGGCAGATCGAGCGCGAAGTGAGAATCCTCGAGCGCGAAGCGCTCATGGGACGCGACCACGCCGAACGGCTCGAGCGCCTCAAGGCCGAGAAGGAAGCCGTCCAGCAGGAGCTTGAAACGCTCACGGCCCGGTGGCGGAAGGAAATGGAGATCGCATCGGGGATCATCGCCCTCCGCCGGGAAATCCAGGAGCTGTATGACAGGGAGCCCGGAAATGTCGAGGCCATGGCTGAAAAGCAGACCCGTCTCAGGGAAATGGAGAACGAGCTGTCGGGAGTGCAGCAGGAGCGGCCCCTGGTCCAGATCGCCGTGGACTCCCAGACCGTGAGCGAGGTCATCTCCGGCTGGACGGGCATCCCGACGGGCCGCATGCTGACCGACGAGGTCCAGACGGTGCTGAGGCTGGAGGAACTGCTGGGAAAGCGCATCATCGGCCAGGACCATGCCCTCGCGGCCATCGCCCAGCGCATCCGGACGGCCCACGCCGGCATCGAGGATCCCTCGAAGCCAACGGGCGTGTTCCTGCTGGTTGGCCCCAGCGGCGTCGGCAAGACCGAAACCGCCCTGGCCCTCTCGGAGCTCATGTACGGCGGCGAGGAGAACGTCATCACCATCAACATGTCCGAGTACCAGGAGGCTCATACCGTCTCGGGGCTCAAGGGATCGCCCCCCGGCTACGTGGGCTACGGCGAGGGCGGGGTCCTCACCGAGGCGGTGCGCCGGCGTCCGTACAGCGTCGTGCTGCTGGACGAGGTCGAAAAGGCCCACCCGGACGTCATGGAGCTCTTTTACCAGGTCTTCGACAAGGGCATGCTGGAAGACGGCGAGGGACGGCGCATCGACTTCAAGAACACCCTCCTCCTGCTCACCTCGAACCTCGGGACGGACCTCATCATGAAGGTGTGCGCCGACGAGGAGACGGCCCCGGCAGCGGAATCGCTCCGGGAGATGCTGCGACCGGAGCTGGTCAAGCATTTCAAGCCCGCCTTCCTCGGACGGCTCATCGTGGTGCCCTATTTCCCCATCGGCGACAAGAACATGCGCCTCATCGTGAAGCTCAAGCTCGATCGCATCGGCAAGCGCATGCGCGAAAACCGAAACGTGGCCTTCACCTACGATGAGTCGGTCATCGAGGCCGTGGCCAAACGCTGCACGGAAGTGGACAGCGGCGCCCGCAACGTGGACCACATCCTCACCAACACCCTGCTCCCCGAGCTCTCCCAGGAAATCCTCTCCCGAATGGCCCGAGGAGAGCAGGTCCGCACGGTCCACGTGGGTGTGAGCGAGGAAGGCTTCCTTTACGACATAAAAGGCCGCGATGCATATTGAACATGCATGGGCAAG
>JALOOX010000160.1 GCA_025454175.1 Syntrophobacteraceae bacterium
GCAACCTCCGCTCGGCCAAGACGGTTTAGGCTGGCCAAGGAACCCTTACGACTATCAGAAAACGGAGCGCTGGATGGGGTTGTTTCATGAAGTGGCTCCCAGGGAGCAGGCGCTGGCCTCCAACAATTCGTGCACGACCTGTCACGGAGGCACCAACACCAGGATGGACCTGAGGAGCATGGGCTACACGGCGAAGAAGCCTGCGAGCGATCTGTGCAACGATTGCCACGGCTCCAAATCGTATTCGTTCACCAGCGTACACCCGCGCCACACCAGCAAAGGCTATGATTGTTCGGCCTGCCACAATTTCAGCAGGGCGCGATAACCTCTTGAGAAATTTCGGGGAGGCCGGTATCCGGTCTCCCCGAGATCCATGACGAGGCAATAAAAAACCCGAGCTTCGGGGGCTCAGGTTCTCGCCATGGAGTAGCGGCGTTCTCTCTTGAGACAATGCAGACGGGACGGGCAGCTAATTCTTCGCCCGTGTCAACCGATCATTTTCTTCAATGATCTTTTTGCCGATTTCATCGTCAACCGTCTGGCCGGGCTCAAGGTTCAGGGATTTCATCACTTCAGGAAGCACCGCAACCTTGACCGTTCCGGACACCATCACCGTATCGAGCTTCTGCACCACAGCACCGTAAGGCATCTTTCCAACCTCCCACTGAACGGTTATGTCCTACCCACTCACTGCCCCTCTCTTCAACGAAAGAATATACCAGATCCATGGTGGCTCATCCAGTCCAAAGGCAGTGCGGAGCAGGGCTGTCGCATGAAATTCGGGCGAGATTCAGCAGATGCAGAAGGTCGTTATTGCTTCAGCTGGCTCGCTTTCTGCTGCCTTTGACGCCGATCTTCCTCTGCGGGTCCTGCTTGATGAGGCTGAGTGCAAGGCGTCGAACGACGGCCAGATTCGCGGGAGCATGTCCACTGCGAACCCGGCTGTCATCCTCACCAAAGGAGATGTCGAGGCACCAGTGCAGGCTGTTCTCGACGCCCCAATGGTTCCGTGCTGCCTCCGGAAACCGCTGGGCGTCTTGAAAGAACCCGTGTGGTCGTCGAGTTGCCGGATGACGAAGAAGCGGGGGGGGGCAGGCCCCCCGCAGGCGACGACAAGCTGCTATTTCTTCCAGATGGGATCCTCCGGGCCGTATTTCTCGGGCAGAACCGCCGTTTCGCCCCAGCCTTCGGGAAGTTTGGCCCCCGGTTTCTCGCCCTTCTTTTCCTTGACGCCTCGGAGACCCGGGCGCGCGAACTTCATGTGCCCCTCTTTCAGCGTCCGGCCGTTGACGATGGCTTCCGAGCGGAGCCGCATGCCCGCCGTCTTCTCCAGCTTTCGGCCGAGCCACAGGATGCGGTCCACGTCGTAGCCGTGTTCGATTCCCAGTTCGTCGATCTGGACCAGCAGGTCCTCGGTGCAGATGAGGCCGACATAGCGGGGGTCGTCGTAGTAGTACTCGCCGGTGCCCTTGATGGGGCAGTCGTCGAGGAAGTTCGCAGGCTGGCCGCCAAGGCCGCCCAGGGTCGATTCAAAGCGGCAGATGCCCGCCTGAAGCGCCGCCAGAATGGACGAGGAGGCAATGCGCTTCGTTTCGTGCAGGTGGCACAGGTGTGCCTCGGGATTCGGCATGGCATCCAGGATCATGGAGAAATAACGGTACACGTCGGCGGCGTTGGCCGAACCGTCGTGGTCCGCGTGCTCGATGTCGTGGGCTCCGATGGAAAACCAGCGCTTCGTGAACTCGACGGCGTCCTCCAGCCTCGTGGCGCCGCTGATGGGGCTCCCCCAGATGGTGCTCACGGTCCCGCACATCTTGATGCCCACGTCGCGGGCCTTCTTGATGCAACGCTCGGCCTCTTTCCAGTAGTCGGGAAGCGTCGTGCCCGAATTGGCGAAATGATGCTCCTCGTCGGTGGAGACCATCATGAGGATGCGGTCGGGACCGTAGCCCTTCTGCTTCATGGCGATGGCGCGGTCGACGGCCGACTCGCGGATGGTCACGCAGGTGAGCGTCACATCCCGGTCGATGTCGATGCCCTTCTTTGCGGCGCGCTTCCTGAACTCGTCGCTGCGCATGGCCCGCATGACCTCGTCGGCGTCAGCGAACTGCGGCGTGGCGTGGTCGTGATAGCCCCCAGGTTCGTCACTTCCAGCTCGCGGCAGCCGGCCAGGATCAGCTCCTGGCCGTAGAAGATCTTCGCGTTGGTGGAAATGAACTTCTCGAGGTGCTGAAAGCCGTCTCGAATCGTGATATCGCCAATGGTGACCTTTCTGGGCATCCGCGGGAAGAGTTTCCAGTAATCGTATTCAGTCGTTTTGCCCATGGTGCTGTTCCTTTCTCTTTCGCCGAATGTATCGTGGTTGAACTTGCGGTCACATGACCGTGGAAACCCGCGCTGTACGGCTGGTTTCCCTCTTTGCACAGGAGCCTGCTCTAAAACCTCAGATTGCCGAATGCCGGCTCTCCGATGGGCATCAAAAGGCTCACCTCGAAAGCCATGGCCAGCCAGTCGCGGATCTCGCGGAACTTGACGACCCGGTCGCTCAGGAGCCTTGCTGCGCAGTAGAAGGGGTGAGCCTCACCGTCATACTTATCCATCATCTGCTGGCGGAAAGCCTGCTTTTCCCCTTCGCTCATGGGATTGCCCTGCCCCGCCCGTTTGCGCTCCTCAATGGTGAGCAGCACTTCAGCCGCCGACCGCCCGCTCATGACCGACGTCCGGGACCGCATGGTGTGGAACAGGAAATGGGGCCGATAGGCCCGGCCGCACATGCCGTAATTGGCGGCGCCGTTGTCGGGGCCGATGACCAGCTGGATCCTCGGGACCTGCGCGCATGAAACGGAGCGCACCATGTCGGCCCCGTATTTGCCGATGCCCATGTGCTCGGACTCGGAACCCACCATATATCCCGGGGAGCTTTGAATGAAGAGCAGGGGCACCTTCTCCTGGGAGCAGCGGATGATCCATTCCGTGGCCTTGCGTGCGGCTTCGGCGAAGATGATCCCCAGGCCGTTGGAGGCGATGATCCCGACGGGAATCCCCTTGATGCGGAGCTTGCCCGCTACGATGTTGTCCCCGCGGCCCGGGGCGTACTGGCTCTTGTACTCGATGAAGTGGCTGTCGTCGGCGATGGCCTCGAGAAAGCTCCGGACGTTGATGCCCTGATGGATCTTGGCCGGAAGGAGTTCGTAGATGGCTTCAGGCCCGACGTGCGGCGGCACTTCGGCATAACGGTGCGAATGCATTTTTTGGGGAGGCTCGAGTGACAGAACCTCGCGCACCTTCGCGACGGCTTCGTCCTGGTTGCGGCAAAAATGGTCCGCACCGCCGGAGATCTGGGTGTGCACGCGGGCGCCGCC
>JALOOX010000063.1 GCA_025454175.1 Syntrophobacteraceae bacterium
CGCGCGCTGGGCGATGCGACCGTCCTCGGTGCGGTTGAAGGGAACCCCCATGTGCTCGAGCTCATAGACGGCCCGAACGGCATCCTGGGCCAGGATCTCCGCGACGTGCTGATCCGTCAGGTAATCCCCGCCCTTGACGGTATCGAACATGTGCCATTCCCAGGAATCGGGCTCCTCGTTGCCGAGGGCCGCCGCGATGCCTCCCTGGGCGGCTCCGGAGTGGGAACGGGTGGGATAAACCTTGCTCAGCAATGCCACATCGGCGGTTCCCGCCACTTCGAGGGCGGCCCGCAGACCGGCCAGGCCCGCCCCGACGATCACCACATCATGCTTGAAAACCATGGTCGCTCTCTTCCTCTCCTTCAAGTTGCCTCAGCGCTCCTCGATGGGCTGAAACTCGCATCCGACAGGCCCGCAGTAATCGCCGACATATTCGGCTTCGGGGCGATAAAGGGCCGGCCTGTCCTGGGCCTCGGCGAACTTTTCCTCAATGATGTGGGAACACCATCCCGAGACCCGCGAAATCGCGAAAATCGGGGTCATGAGATCCACCGGAATGCCCATCATGTGGTACACGGAGCCGCTGTAGAAGTCCACGTTGGCCTTGATGCCGGTCTTGCCCTTGGCCTTGAGCTCCCCGAGGGCAGCCGCTTCGATCTGGGTCAGCCACCGATGCCAGTGCTCCTGCCCCAGCTTCCTTCCGAGCCTCTCGGACATGCTGCTCAGGATGATGGAGCGCGGGTCCGTGGTCTTGTAGACGGCGTGGCCCATTCCCATGATCTTCTGACCCCGCCCCAGGCGCTCACGCACCCATTCCGACACGTCCTTCCCCGCCTTGAGGATGGGCTCCACCTCGAAGAGCATCTTCATCACCCGGGCGTTGGCCCCTCCGTGCAGGCTGCCCGAAAGGGCGCCGACGCCGGCCGAAACCCCCGCGTACATGTGCGCCTGGGTCGAAACCACCTCGCGGCATGCGAAGGTCGACGCGTTGAACGTGTGGTCCGCATGGAGCACCAGGCAGACGTCCAGGTCCCGGGCGATCTCCGGGTCCGGCTTCTCCCCGTGGAGGAGCCAGAGGAAGTTGGCGGCATGGGAAAGACCGTCATCCGAGGCCAGGGGCTCCTGGCCGTTTCGCACCCGGTGCCAGCCGGCCACGATGACCGGAAGCCGCGCGATGAGCCTCATGGCCATGCGTACATTGGCCTCCCTGGAGCCGTCGTGCAGGTCGGGATCCACCATGCCCAGAAGCGGGACGGCGGCTTGAATGACGTCCATGGGGTCCGCATCACGGGGCCAACTTCTGAAGCTGCCGAATACGAAATCGGGGACCTCACGGTAGCCCCGGATTTCGTCCTCGAAGGCCGCCAGCTGCCCCCGGCCGGGGAGCGTTCCGTGGAGCAGCAGGTGGGCGGTTTCCATGAACGAAGATTGGGCGGCAAGCTGCTCGATGCGGTATCCACGATAAATCAGGATGCCTTTTTCACCGTCGATGAAGCTGATCTTGGTATCCGCAACGGCGACGCCCCTGAGACCGATATTTTTCAGTCGACCAGTCTGCTCCATGAAATCCTCCGTCTGGACTGGGTTGGTGACACGAAGAACAGGCAGATGAGCTCAATTCAACAGCATTGAGGAACACCATCCGGCGGGTTTCGGAGTGCGGGTGCCGGAAGGCGTCCAGTCACATCCGATGAGAAACCCCCGCCTTCACGTGATTGAGCGCCCCCCCGGCGATCAGGTGCTGACGCTGCCTTTCGGACACCTCGATGCGGGTCCTGACGAGCCGCCCGCCGACCTCCACCGGGATTTCGACATCCCCCTGCATGAGCCGATTCCTGATGCCCCGGAGAACGACTTTCATTCCCTTCTCGATGCGGTCGTAATCATCCGGGTCCTGGAATACCAGCGGCAGGATCCCGAAATTACACAGGTTCGCCTGATGAATGCGGGCAAAGCTCCTGGCCATCTTGACCCTTACCCCCAGGTAGCGGGGAGCCAGGGCCGCATGCTCGCGACTGGACCCCTGTCCGTAATTGTCTCCACCCACCACGGCAACGGCCCCCGCAGCTTTGGCCTCCCTGTGGAAATCGGGATTGACCTGGGAAAAAACGAACTCGCTGATGGCTTCCACGTTGGAGCGCAGGGGAAGCACCCTGGCGCCGGCCGGCATGATGGTATCCGTGGAAATGTTGTCTCCCACCTTGAGAACGACGTCGACTTCCAGGTTTTCAGGGAGAGGCTCCATTTCGGGCAGGGGCCGGATGTTGGGGCCGCGGATGACCTCCGTCGACCTCAGCTCCTCGGCGGGGGCCACAATGGCCGAGGCTTCCACCAGGTAGCGCTCGGGATCCTGGATGCGCGGATACGCCAGCTCGGGCTCCAGGTCGCGGGGATCGGTGATGACACCCTTGAGGGCAGCGGCAGCCGCCGTCTCAGGGGAGCACAGGTATACCTGGTCGTCCCTGGCTCCGGACCGACCCGGAAAATTGCGGGGCATGGTCCGCAGGCTCACCTGGCCGGTTCCCGGAGCCTGCCCCATGCCGATGCAGCCGAGGCACCCGGATTCGTGGATTCGAGCGCCGGCGCGCAGCAGGGAGATGAGTCCTCCGTGAATGGTCACGTTTTCAATGACCTGTCGGCTGCCCGGGTTCACATGAAATGAAACGTCGGGATGCACATGCCTTCCCTCCACGATGGCCGCCGCCGCCATGAGGTCCCGGAACGAAGAATTCACGCTGCTCCCCACGATGACCTGGTGCACCTTGATCCCCGCGACGTCCCGGACCGGCACCACGTTGCCCGGCGAGGACGGGCAGGCGATGAGCGGCTCCAGCGTCGAAAGATCGATTTCGTCCTCCTCGTCGTAGGAAGCTCCCTCGTCCGCGCCGAGCCCGACCCAGCACTCCCCGCGGTTCTGCGCCTCGAGGTAGCGGCGCGTGTTCTCGTCGGAGGGAAAAATCGAGGAGGTGGCCCCAAGCTCGGTCCCCATGTTTCCAATGGTTTCACGGTCCGTGGCCGAAAGATGCTTCACCCCGGGACCCCAATATTCGACGATTTTACCCAGGCAGCCCTTGACCCCGTAGCGCCTCAGCATCTCGAGGATCACGTCCTTGGCGCTGACCCAGTCGGGAAGTCTTCCCACCAATTTGACCCCCAAAACCCCGGGGCAGGGCAGATAATACGGGAAGCCGGCCATGGCCATGGCCACGTCAAGGCCTCCGGCGCCGATCCCCAGCATGGAGACCCCCGTGGAGCCGGGAGTGTGACTGTCGGCGCCCAGGAGCGTCTTCCCCGGAATGCCGAAGCGCTCCATGTGCACCTGATGCGAAACCCCGTTTCCGGCCGGACTGTAATACAGCCCATAGCGGGCGCAGGCGGTCTGAAGGTACTTGTGATCGTCGGCGTTCTTGCTGTCGGTTTGAAGAATGTTGTGATCCACGTACTGCACCGCGAGCTCCGAGCGGACCCGGTCCATCCCCAGGCTCTCGAGCTCCAGCATGGCCATCGTTCCGGTGGCATCCTGCAGCAGGACGTGGTCGATCTTTATGGCGATTTCCCGGCCCGGCTCCAGGCTGCCCTCCACCAGATGAGCCTCCAGGATCTTCTGGGTCAGATTCCTTGCCAATGTTCACTCCTCACTGCTTTGGCTCGACCGCCTGGTAAGGTTTCCACCTTGAATATAAGGGCCGGAATGCTATGCCGTCACGCGACGGCACATGACAGTGAGACCCGACACCCCGAGCACCTCGGGTGAGAAACGGGCGGATGGCCCTCGTAGAAACGCATTTATTCAAGAAAAACGCTAAGCCGCAAAGGGGCAAAAGTCAACAACGACTCCACCCTCGATCCGGGCGGCGGACGGCGCCCCCGAGGCGGACACTCCGACGGAACGAGAAGCGCACGTGCTCGATGACGGTCACCATGAACGATGAAAGCTGGCCTCAAACCAGAAACTGGAAAATAGAAACTTGATGGAGCGGGGTGGGAAGCGCCGAAGGGGAGAATCCGAAGCTTCTCCCCTTCTCGCATGGTGGCTATTTCACCTTGTCACAGAGACTCTTCCCAGGCTTGAACTTGACGACCTTGGAGGCCGGGATGGTTATCTTCTCACCCGTCCGCGGATTGCGGCCTTCACGCTCCGTTCGGGATCCGACACTGAAGGTGCCGAAGCCGACCAGAGTGACTTTGTCTCCCGCGCTGAGTGCATCCGTCACCGCCGACACGAACCCGTCAACGGCCTTCTCGGCCTGGGCCTTCGTGATGCCGCCATCCCCAGCGATTTTCGATACCAGATCCGCCTTAGTCATACTCTCTCTCCTCCTCAAGATGCGTTCAAAGAAATCCTCCAGGAAAGCAATCGAGCCGGTTTCTCTCTCCTGCCTTTTCCCCTCCTTTCCGTTCCCTTTTCAGCCCCTCTAGGAACATCCGGACCACCAATCCCGTCGCCAAACCACTCTTTCAGACTTTTTGGAATGAGGATATCTCGACGGTCGGGGCTCGACCCTTTTCATGAGCTTGAGCTCTTCCGACCAGGACCGACTTCACGTTTCAGCAGCCTGTGCAAGCAACTTCCGCGCGGTGCAGTTGAGAATGAGCGTGAACCGAAGCCAGAGCTTCCGTTCATCTGATTTCAGAACTCAGGCGAATTGTCAACATATTATAGTGGCGAAGCCGCAAAAACAATGATTTTTCTTGCTTATACCGGTCCCTTTTGCCAACCTCCGGCGGCTGTCTCCCCGGCGGGGGGAGAAGCCATCCTGAAAAGAATGTCTCGATATATGAGCATATTACGCAGATCGCCCCTCGGACGGCTCCGGCACTCCGGAAAGTCGGAAAGCGGCCCATGTCCCCCAGGTCGCTGATTTGGCGGCCGAGGCCGGCCCATCCCCCTTCGAGTGGTGAATGGAACCGCTTGACCCACCGCCATGGCCCCGGGGGCAACCCCGTTATCCGATGCGCTGAACCCGGTATATCCCGCGCTCTCTGCGCAGGGCCGTCACCACACGCTGAAGATGGCTGGTGTCCTTCACCTCGATGCGCAACCGACAGGCATGCACCTCATCCTTGGGCGCCGAGTCCATGTGCAGGTCCACCACGTTCACGTCAAGCTGGCCGAGGACACCGTTCAAGTTGGCCAGGACGCCGCGCTCGCCCGCATAAACCACCTTGATGTCCACGGGGTAGAATTGACCCTCCCCCGTGTCCCACTGCACGTCGATCTTGCGCTCCGTGTCTCCGCGCCCCAGATTCGAGCATGACTGTCGATGGACCGTGATGCCTTTCCCCCTGGTGATGTAGCCCACGATGGGCTCCCCGGGCACGGGGTGGCAGCAGCGCGCCATGCGCACCAGGAGGTCGGAGGCACCGAGGACCGCTATGCCTTCCCCCTTGGCCCGGCTCTTGCGCTTTTCCACCGCGATGGTTTCTTCCCTGGGGGGCTCGGGCTCGCCGGAGGGCAGGGGAAGGCGGCCGATCACCTGGATGGGAGAAACCTTCTTGTAGCCGATGCTGGCCAAAAGATCGTCTATGCTCTTGACGGTGAAGCTGCGAGCCACATCCAGCAGTTCCGGTGAATTCACATAATTGTTGAAGTTCAGTCCTTTCTTTCGGAATTCCCGCTCGCAGATCTCGCGGCCGTCGGCTATGGACCGCTCCCGTTCCTCGTTCTTGAACCAGTGCCTGATGCGGCTCAGTGCCTTGGGGGACTTGACGAGCTTCAGCCAGTCCTTGCTGGGCTTGTGCTGACTCGACGTGAGGATTTCGATCGTGTCGCCGTTCTCCAGCTCGTGCCTCAGGGGGACCAGCTTCCCGTTCACGCGCGCCCCCACGCAACGGTGACCCACTTCGGTGTGCACCTCGTAGGCGAAATCCACGGGCGTCGACCCGCGCGGCAGGGCCTTGACCTCGCCCTGGGGAGTGAACACGTAGATCTCATCCGGGTAGAGGTCCATCTTCATGCTGTCGAAAATGGACCTGGGATCACGCCACTCCTTGTTCAGCTCGAGAAGCTCCCGGAGCCATGAAAAGCGCTGGGTCTCCTCCTCGCTCTTGCGGGCGGGCGGTCGTCCCTCCTTGTAGAGCCAGTGAGCGGCGATGCCTTCCCGCGCGATGCGGTTCATCTCCTCGGTTCGGATCTGGACCTCCATCTTTTCGCCGCGAGGCCCGATGACCGTCGCGTGCAGAGACTGGTACATGTTGGGCTTGGGTCTGGCGATGTAGTCCTTGTAGCGTCCCGGCACCGGCTCCCAGAGGGTATGCACCATCCCGAGGGCCTCATAACAGGCCTTGATGGAATCCACGATGATGCGAAAAGCGGTAAGATCGTAGACCCGGTTCAGGTCGACCTGCTGGCGCATCATCTTGAGGTGGATGCTGTGGATGTGCTTGGGACGTCCGAGGACCCGCCCGCGGATGGACTCCTCCCTCAAGCCGGCCTCGATGATTCCCTTCACCTCGTCGATGTAAATCCGGCGGTTTTCCTCGGTCTTGGCCAGTCCTTCCACGATTTCCGCATACGCCTTGGGCTCCAGGCACTCGAAGGCGAGATCCTCGAGCTCCTGCTTCATCCAGTCGATGCCGAGACGCGCGGCCAATGGAGCGTAAATGTCGAGGGTCTCCTGGGCAAGCACCTGGCGGGCCTGGATGCCGTGGCTCCGGTGCCACCGCATGTCGTGAAGCCGGTCCGCGAGCTTCACCAGCACCACCCGGATGTCGTGGGACATGGCCAGGACCATTTTGCGCATGTATTCGGCCTGGCGCTCCTTGCGATTGCTGAAATCAAGCTGCGCCAGCTTGGTGACACCCCGAACGATGGCCGTGATGTCACTCCCGAGAAGGGCGGTCAGCTCGTCCTCCGTGGCTCGCTGCTCCTCCAGGGCGTCGTGAAGCAATGCCGCCGCCAGGCTCCCTTCATCGAGCCGCATCTGGGCCAGGATGCCCGCCACACCCAGGGGGTGATTCAGATAAGGCTCACCACCCAGCCGGGTCTGGCCCTTGTGAATCTTGGCCGCGAGCACGTAGGCCTTCTCGAGAAATGAGATGTCCGCCCGGGGATAGTAGTTCAGAATCTGGTCAACAATCTCGAAAAACCTCACGGCTGTCGCCCCGGTCGGTGAGGAATACGCTCACCCGTCATCCGCTCCACCTCGTCCAGCAGACGGTCGAGGAGCTCCGACTCCCTGAACGCCTGGATGTGCTCGCCTCTTTTGAACAGCAGCCCCTTTCCCCGCCCACCGGCAATGCCCACATCGGCCTCCCGGGCCTCCCCGGGACCGTTCACCACGCATCCCATGATGGCCACCTTAATGGGGGTGCGGATGGGCCGAAGCAGCCTTTCGGCCTCTTCAACCAGTGGGATCAGATCCAGCTCCGTCCTGCCGCAGGTGGGGCAGCTCACCATCTCCACGCCCCGCGAGCGCAGCCTCAAAGCCCGCAGGATCCCGTAGGCCACCGGTATCTCCTCCTCGGGCCGGCTGGTCAGGGAAACCCGGATGGTGTCTCCGATGCCTTCGAACAGCAGGATACCGATCCCGAGAGCTGATTTGATGGTGCCCTCCCTCGGCGTTCCCGCCTCGGTGACCCCGAGATGGAGGGGATAATCCGTCCGCTCCGAGAGCAGCCGGTAGGATGCAATGGTGTGGAGAACGTCCGAGGATTTGAGAGAGACCTTGATCAAATCGAGCCCGTGGTCCTCCAACAACCGAATGTGCCTCAGGGCGCTCTCGACCATGGCCTCGGGAGTCGGGCGGCCATGGAGCTCCAGCAGGTCCTTCTCGAGGGATCCGCTGTTCACCCCGATGCGGATGGGCACCCGCCGCTCCCTGGCCTCGCGTGCCACCTTCTCGACCTTGTCCGGTCCTCCAATGTTGCCCGGATTCAGGCGCAGCCCGTCCACACCGGCACGCAGAGCCCCCAGCGCCAGCCGGTGGTCGAAATGAATGTCCGCGATGAGGGGAATGGCGATGGATTTCCGGATGAGGGGCAGCTGATCCACGGCTTCCTGGTCGGGGACGGCAACCCTCACCATCTCGCAGCCGATCTCCTCAAGGCGATGGATCTGTTCAACGGTGGCCCTGACGTCACGGGTGTCGGTGTTGGTCATGGATTGCACCACGACGGGACTGCCCCCGCCCACGACCACATCCCCCAACCGGATCTCCCGGGTGCTCCTGCGCGATTTCACTGAGTCCAAAGAACCCTCCAGAGCTCTTCCCGACAACATTCCCCCGACTTCGCGCGCGTCATGGCCGGCGTTGAAGGCGCGCTCGGCTTCGGGCGGTCCATGAGCGGGCCCCGGGATGGTGGAGCCAGGATCATATTGGTTGACATTTTCTTTCATTTTATAGACCGGGCCGGGCTTTGCCAAGCGATCTCGGAAACGCGCGATCTCAAAAACGAAGGACTGTTGAATAGCTCTTGAAGCAAATCTCGAAGTTGGTTCAAGGAGGGGTCAGAGGGTGCCCAGGATATTGCGGAGGAGCAGGGAGGACAACCCGAGGAAGACCAGAAATCCCCCCGTGTCCGTGGCCATGGTCACAAAGACGCTGGAGCCCAGGGCTGGATCGAGGTTCAGACGACGCAGGGTGATGGGAACCATGGCCCCGAACAGGCCGGCCACGATGAGATTGGCCGTCATGGCCATCCAGAGGATGAGCGAAAGCCAGATGTTCGCGTACCAGGCATAGGCGATGCCGCCCATGATCAGCCCGCAGATCAGCCCGCTGAAAAGACCCACCCCGGTTTGCTTGAGAAGCACCCTCGAGTTCCCCCGGATATCGATCTCCCCAAGGGCCAGCGCCCGCACCACCACCGTCAGGGACTGGGTCCCGGCGTTGCCCCCGAGGCCGGCCACGATGGGCATGAGGGAGGCCAGCACCACGTAGCGGGAAATCGTTTCGGAAAACTGGCTCACCGTGTAGGATGCCACAAGGGCCGTGCAGAGGTTCACCAGGAGCCATGGAACGCGGAGCTTGACCGACTGGGGCAGCGATGTGGTGATTTTCTCATCGGTGTCGAGGTTGGCGAGCAGGTACATGTCCTCCGTCGCCTCCTCGTTCATGACATCGAAAATGTCATCATAGGTGATGATGCCCACCAGCCGCTGGTCCGGATCCACCACCGGCATGGCAAGGAAGTCGTAATGGGTCATCTCCTTGGCCACCTGCTCGATGTCGTCGTCCACCCGAACGGATATCACGTTGGTGTGCATGATCTCGGCAACGGGCTGGTCCGGTCTCCCCATGATGAGGTCCTCGAGGGAGACGATTCCCGTGAGTCGGCGGGAGTGGTCCACGACGTAAACGTAGTAGATGGTCTCCTTCCTGGGCGCCTGCAGCCGCAGTTGATTGAGGGCCTCCCGGATGGCGACTTCCGGGTGAAGGAAGGCGTAGTCCGTCGTCATGTAGGCCCCGGCACTGTCGTCCGGGTAGGTGATGAGCTTCAGGATGTTCTGCCGCTCGGCCTTCATGAGAAGGGCCAGGAGCCGCTCCCGGGATTCCTCGTCCAGCTCTTCGACGAGATCCGCCCGGTCGTCGGGGCTCATGAGGCTGATGAGCTGCTTGAGGATGGCGCGCGGGAGCTCCTTGAGGGTCTCCTTCTGAAGCTCGAAGGGAACGAACTCGAAGGTGAATAGAGCTTCGGACGGGCCGATCAGCTCAATGAATCCGGCCACTTCCCGTGGGCTGAGCGAAGCCAGCTGCTCGGCCGCATCCGCGGGATGAAGCTCCTCGATGAACTCCAGCAGCTCCTGCCTGGCTCCACTGTGGATGGCTTCTCGAAGCTTCTCAACCACCTGACCTCCCGCCAAATCGAGCGCCGGGCGATATCACCCGCCGAATCCCAGGCATGGCCGGCGATGATGGCGGGTGGTTTCATCCGGCAGGTCATCTCCACTGCAAAAAGCCGCCGCGGCCGGCAGTTCCGAATCCGCCAAAGCCTTTCCGACGGCCGATGGTCTCCGACTGAAGTGCAGTTCTTCTAGCAGAAGCCGAGGGGGTTTTCAACGCAATCCGCCCGGGCGGGAGGCAAGTGATTAAACTTCGATCATGCTCTCCTGAAGCAGCTCGATATCTTCGATCTCCTCCTCGAGGTAGGCTTTCAGCTTCTTCTTCAGGCGGCTCTCGATCTGGCGGACGCGCTCCCGGCTGATCCCGAACTTGTCGCCGATCTCCTGAAGGGTCATGGGCTCCTCGGTCAGCAACCGCCTGTCGAAGATCACCGCCTCCTTGCCCTTGAGCTGCGCCCGGAACAGCACCAGTTTGTCGTGAAGAATGGCCTTGGCCTCGCGATCCGCAATCTGATCATCGACGGGAAGATCGTCGGACGGCAGAAAGGATTTGTGCGTATCCTCGGAATCCTCCTTCAACGGGCTGTCCAGGGAGATCTCCCAGCTGTTCAGGCGCTGGTCCATCTCGATGATCTCGGATTCCTTCACGTCCAGGCGATGGCTGAGGAGCTTGGGCGACGCCTCGATTCCCTGGGCCTCCAGCAGCTCCTTCTCCTTGCGCAGGTTGAAGAAAAGCTTGCGCTGCGCCTGCGTGGTGCCGATCTTCACCAGCTTCCAGTTGTCCATGATGAACTTGATGATGTAGGCCTTGATCCAGAAGGAGGCATAGTAGGAGAATTTGTACCCGCGGTAGGGATCGAACTTCTTGACCGCCTGCATGAGGCCCACGTTTCCCTCCTGGATGAGATCCATCAGGTTCTGCATCCAGTAGCGTTGAAAATCCATGGCGATCTTCACGACCAGCCTGAGGTTGGCGGTGATGAGCTTGTATCCGGCCTCGATGTCATCCTTTTCCCGGTACCGTATGGCAAGCTCGCGTTCTTCCTCGCGGCTCAGGAGAGGGTATCTCTTGATCTCCTCGAGGTAGATGCGGAAGGGGTCAAAGGAAACCGGCGGAGCCTTCTCCTTCGGGGAAAGGGCATTATTCCGACTTTCCTCGGTCAATTCCTCCTGGCTCGCATCTTCGTAGTCATCCGTTTGCTTTCTGGCTGCCATGGTGAATCCATGCCTCACTTTAGAAGTTCGCTCAATTGCAGGAAAGCCTGGAACGGAGCTTCCTCATTTCCAAACCTTTATAGAAAATAATTCAATATATTAAAAGCCCGTGGAAAACAAGATCAAGGGGAAGCGGGCCTCCGAGAAAGTCGTTGCGTTTTGCATGCCGGTTATCTATAAGGTCCGCACCATTGTGGGCTTTTGATTCACTCCCGACAGCCCCGGAAATCTTCGATCGTGGCATTCAGAATCCAAGATATCATGAGAGCGCCAACCCCAGAACGTTTAACGGACACGCCCCCGATAGCTTTCCCGGGTTGCGTCCACGGGCTTTACGGCCGGCACGGTCTGATGGATTGCAGCCGTGCCGGAGTCGGAGCGCCCCATTCGGGTGGCGTCCGCCGGCCATTGCCTCGGAGCCAGGACCGATGATCGTTGCCGTCGACGGCCCCGCCGGCGCGGGAAAGAGCACCGTCTGCAGGCTGCTCGCCCGCGAGCTGGCCTACACCTTTCTCGATACGGGGGCCATGTATCGCGCAGTCGCCTGGGCCCTGAGCCGGCGATTTTCAGAACTGGAGCTGGCCCAGCCCATGCCGCATCCGCCCGCCGACGAGGATTTTCCGCTCCGTTTCGAGATTCAGAACGAAGACCTCAGGATCCTTTTCGCGGGCAGAGATCTCGGGGACGAGATCAGAGACCCGGAAATCACGCGGCTGGCCTCCAGGGTGTCTCAAATGGCCTGGGTCAGGACCTATCTCATGGACTGGCAGCGGAGGCTCGCCTCTGACGGCCGGGTGGTGGCCGAAGGCCGGGACACGACCACCGTGGTTTTTCCCGAGGCGGAAGTGAAGGTCTTTCTCACGGCGGACCTGACCACGCGCGCCCGCCGCCGGTTCAATGAATACATGGCCAAGGGAATCCCCGTGGATTATGCCTCCCTCGAATCGCAGATTCGAGAGCGCGACGAAGCGGATTCGAAAAGAGCCCTGGCTCCCCTCCGGCCGGCCCCCGATGCCTGCATCATCGACACCTCCCGGCTGGAGATACCCGAGGTGGTGAGGCTCCTCGTCGACCTGGTCCGATCGAGGGATTCCGGCTGAACCTCATGGGAGTGCGGCCCGGCGTGGTTTTTCCGTCGTTGCGTGGAACCGCGGTGGATGAAGCTCATTTAACGCAAATAGCCATTGCCAAGCCAGGTTCTTTTTGATAACTTCCTGGATTTAAAAGAGTGGCGCAAGCCAAATACCGACAAGGGGGTAACTCATTCAATGGTCAACAGCGACGACAACACCAAAGAAATCATTCAAGACGACGATCTGGCTGAAGCTTCCGCGGGGGACGACATTTTTTCCGATGCCGATCTGGAAGACATGGAATCCCTTCAGGATCTTTATGAGCAGAGCTTCAAAAACATCCAGGAAGGCGAGGTCATTCGGGGCCGGGTGGTCCAGATCAGCGACGACTTCGTCATGGTGGACATCGGCTATAAATCCGAAGGCCAGATTCCCATCCAGGAGTTCAGGGGCGAAGAGGGTTTGATAGAGGCCGCCATAGGGGATGAAGTCGACGTCTTGCTTGAATATCAAGACGACGAGGATGGAAGCATTCATCTTTCCAAGGAAAAAGCCGCCAAGATCAAGATCTGGGACGACATCAGCCGCATTTACAACGACGACGGCGTCATCGAGGGGCGCATCGTGTCGAAGGTCAAGGGAGGGCTTGCCGTGGACATCGGTGTCCAGGCCTTCCTGCCGGGCTCCCAGGTGGACCTCAGGCCGGTTCGCAACCTCGAGAGCCTCATCGGCCAGTTGTTCCCGTTCAAGATTCTCAAATACAACAAGAAGCGCAGAAACGTCGTCCTCTCCCGCCGGACCCTGCTGGAGAAGGAGCGCGAGCACCTGAAGACCCAGACCCTGGCCAACCTCGAGGAAAAGAAGGTGGTGGAGGGCATCGTCAAAAACATCACCGACTACGGGGTATTCGTGGATCTGGGCGGCATCGACGGGCTGCTCCACATCACGGACATGAGCTGGGGGCGTGTGGGACATCCTTCCGAGATGTTCCAGATCGGCGACCGGATCAAGGTCCAGGTGCTCAGCTTCGACCGGGAGCACGAGCGCGTCTCGCTGGGTCTCAAGCAGCTCATCGAGGACCCCTGGACCAACGCCGAGCAGAAGTACCCCACCGGCACCCAGGTGAGGGGCAGGGTCGTCAGTCTCACCGATTACGGCGCTTTCATCGAGATCGAGCAGGGAGTCGAGGGGCTCGTTCACGTGTCCGAGATGTCCTGGACCAAGAAAATCCGCCATCCGTCCAAGATTCTCAGCGTGGGTGACGAGCTCGATGCTGTGGTCCTCAGCATCAACCCCGAGAGCAAGCGCATCTCCCTCGGCATGAAGCAGCTCGAGCCCAATCCGTGGGATGTCATCGCCGACAAGTACCCCATTGGAACCACCATCGCCGGGCGCATCAAAAACATCACGGATTTCGGCGTCTTCATCGGGATCGACGAGGGCATCGACGGCCTTGTTCACATCTCCGACATTTCCTGGACCAAGCGCGTGAAGCACCCCTCCGAGGTCTTCAAGAAGAACCAGGAGGTTCAGGCCATCGTTTTGAATATCGACAAGCAGAACGAGCGCTTTTCCCTCGGCATCAAGCAGCTCGAGCCCGACCCCTGGGAGACGATCCCGGAACGGTATCCCCTGGGAGCCGTCATCGAGGGCCCCATCACCAACGTCACCGACTTCGGCCTGTTCGTCGAGCTGGAGGAGGGCATCGAGGGGCTGGTGCATGTTTCCGAGATCAGCAAGGAGAAGATCAAGTCTCCCGTGGGCCAGTACAAGACCGGTGACAACATCACGGCCAAGGTCATCAACATCTCCCCCAAGGACCGCAAGATCGGGCTCTCGGTGAAGAAGGTCGAGGAGCAGGAAGAGCGCACCAGCTACGACGACTACATGAACAGCGCCAAGGCCGCCACATCCAACCTGGGCGAGCTCCTCAAGGAGGAGCTGGAGGCCAAGGCCAACAGCTCGCTCAATCTGGACAAAGATCAATAGATCAGCCCTTACGGTTCGTGATCTTCCCACACCCGGTTCAAGCTCAAGCGGCTGAAGCCGGGTGTTTCCTTTTCAGGGAGGTAAAACCTGATGCGCCGAACACTCTTCTGGATCGTTCTCGTCGTTTTGGTGGTTCTCGGCATCATGGCCTGGGTCGGCTCGTCGGATTTGGACTTCCTGGCCAGTCCCAACCGGATTGGCGTCATCGAGGTCCGTGGGTCCATCACCAATGTTCGGACCCAGTTGAACGCGCTCAAGCGTTTCAGGAGAGACCCCAACACCAAGGCCATCATCCTGAGGATCGAGTCGCCCGGTGGGGGCATTGCCGCTTCCCAGGAGCTTTACCGCGAGATCAAGCGGACCAGGACGGGAAAGCCCGTCCTGGCATCCATGGGTGCCATCGCGGCGTCCGGCGGCTATTACATCGCGGCGCCGGCCAGCCGCATCATCGCCAACCCCGGCACCATCACGGGAAGCATCGGGGTCATCAGTTATTTTCCGAACATCCGGGAGCTGCTTCAGAAGATCGGGGTCCAGACCATCACCATCAAGAGCGGCTCGCTCAAGGATGTGGGCAACCCCGGACGTGAGATGACCGCCGAGGAAAGGGAGTACCTTCAAGGCACCCTCGACCAGGCGCACCAGCAGTTCATCCGTGACATAGCCGAGGGGCGAGGCATGCCCGAGGAAAAGGTCAGAACCGTCGCCGATGGCCGCATCATCATGGGTGAAACGGCCCTGAGCCTGGGCCTGGTCGATGAGCTGGGCAACTTCGAGGATGCCGTCATCGCCGCGGCCGCCATGGGTGGCATCGTGGGGGAGCCCCAGCTGGTCCATGCCAGGAAGGAGCGGCGGTCCCTGCTGGACCTGCTGATGGGTGACGACGTCTCGGACAAGGTGGCTTCCTGGATCATGGGACCCGAGGGCTACCTGCACTATGAGCTGCCGTTTGAAGGCTGGCCCTTCAGTGCCCAATGATCGGCGACGGGTGGCGGGTCAATCCTCGAAGGCTGAAAGGTCGCCGCTTCCGGCCCGAATGATCTCGGGCACGTCATCGATGAGCGAGATGACGCTGGACGGGGCTCCGGTGACGATGCCGCCATCGATGATCAGGCCGAGGGCATGACCGATCTTGCTTTTGATCTCGTGGGGGGTGCTCAGAATCTCGTCGTTCTCTGGATTGGTGGCCGTCGTATTGATCACGGGATGGCCCAGCTGCTCGACGATGGCCAGGGATATGGGATGGTCCGGGACCCTGATGCCCACGTTTTTCCGCTTGGTCAGCATGATGCGCGGCACCAGGCGAGACCCCTTGAGCACGAACGTGTAGGGGCCGGGCAGAAGCCTTTTCATGGTCTTGTAAGCGTAATTGGTGACCTGAGCGTACTCACTGATATTTTTGAGGTCGCTGCAGATGAAGCTGAACGGCTGACTCTGGGACCGCCGCTTCAGCTGATAGATTCTCTCGATGGCGTCCTTCTTGAACAGATCGCAGCCGATTCCGTAGTAGGTGTCCGTTGGGTAGGCGATGATACCGCCGTTCAACAGCACTTCGACCACCTTGCGAATCTTTCGCGGCTCGGGGTGAACGGGGTTGATTTCCAGGATCATGGACGATTCTCTCTTCAGCTGGGATGTCTGCGGCAAGCAACGAAAATAAACGCCGACCTCGAAAGTTTCAAGTCAAGAAAAGGAGTCGCGGGTTGGCAATGCCCTTCGAGACCGCCACATATGCATCCGTGGACATAGGATCCCATACCGTCCGGCTGCTCATCGCCCGGGTGGATGAGATGGGCCTGGTGGCGCCGGTGTGCGTTGAGCGCGGAATCACGCGGCTGGCCAGGAGCTTTCGGACCGGAGGCAGCCTCCACGAGGATGGCGTCCGGGCGAGCATCCGGGTCCTTGGCGAATACGCGGACCTCATCGCCTCCCATGGGGTGAAATCCATCGCCTGCGGCGCCACGGGGGTGGTGCGGAGGGCGGCCGACGGCCCGTGGTTCATGGAGGAAGTCAGGCTGCGTACCGGCCTTTCGGGATCGATCCTTTCGGAATCCGCCGAGGCGATCCTTTCGGCCAAGGGAGTCCTGAGCGTTCTGCCTCGAAACGGCATGGGGGTGCTGACCTTCGATCTCGGGGGCGGCACGACGGAATTCCTCCGGGTGGAATCCTCGTCCAATGCACCTTCCTGGAGCAAAAGCATCTTTTTGGGGGCATCCATCATCACCGAGCGGTTTCTCCGGGAGGCTCCGGCTACGGATGATTCGCTGAGGGAGGCCCGGGGCGCCATTCGGAGCGCTCTGCGGGAAGTGGTGGGGCTCTCCCTTTCCGACTTCGCCGCCACCGGGAACGTCCCCGGAAGCTGGGAGCTGGTGGGAACGGCCGGCACGGTGACCACCCTGGCGGCCATTCATCTGAGGATGGCTCCCTATGTCCCTCATCGGGTGAACGGCTATCCCCTGACCGCGACATGGATCGAATCGCTCATTGCCCGGCTCGCCGCCATGAGTCTCGCCGAACGTCGAGAGATCCTTGGTCTCGAGGAGGGCCGCGAGGATATCATTCTCGGTGGCGCGCTCATCGTGCATGAGATTTTGCTGGGGCTGGAACGGGCGAGGATGCTGGTGGCGGACGCCGGCCTCCTCGAGGGGCTGCTGCTGGATCTCGTGGAGAAGGAAAACTTCGGACGGGTTGAGCTGCGCACACCTCTCAAGTGGTGCTTCCCCACGGAGGCGCGGGACCGCTCCTGACCCGAAGCACAGCCACCGTGTTTTTATCTTCTGACTGCCTGACGATGGAGACAACCTCAATGGAGAACAGACAAGCCGCGAATATTCTGGATGCCCTCACCTTCGATGACGTCTCGCTCCTGCCGGATTATTCGGAGGTCCTCCCCCACGAGACGGATATCGGGACTCGACTGACCCGCGAAATCGCCATGAACATCCCCCTGACCAGCGCGGCCATGGATACCGTCACCGAGTCGGAGACGGCCATCAGCATGGCCCGCGAGGGAGGAATCGGCATCATCCATCGGAACATGCCGGTGGACCGCCAGGCCCATGAAGTCGTGAAGGTCAAGAAGTCCGAAAGCGGAATGATCATCGATCCCGTCACGGTGGAGCCGGATCAGTGCATCTCCGACGTCCTCAAGCTCATGTCCCGCTACCGTATCTCGGGAGTCCCGGTGGTGAAGGACGGGCAGCTGGTGGGCATCATCACGAACCGGGATCTGCGCTTCGAGACCAATCTCGATCAAAAGGTCTCGGAGGTCATGACCCACAAGAACCTCGTGACGGCGCACATGGGAATATCTCTCGAGGAGTCCAAGCGACTGCTCCACAGGAACCGCATCGAGAAGCTCCTGGTGGTGGACGAGGAAGGGAAGCTCAAGGGACTCATCACCATCAAGGACATCATGAAGGTGAAGAAATACCCCAATGCCTGCAAGGACCACCTGGGCCGGCTGCGCGTGGGGGGCGCCGTGGGGGTGGGGGCGGAAACCCGGGACCGGGTGGTGGCGCTGATGAGCGCCGGAGTGGACCTCATCGCCGTGGACAGCGCTCACGGGCACTCCCGCAATGTCATCCAGACGGTGAGGATGATCAAGGAAGAATTCCCCAGTCTGCAGGTCATGGCGGGCAACGTGGCCACGGCGGAGGGCGCCGAAGCTCTCATCCAGGCCGGGGCCGATGCGGTCAAGGTCGGGGTCGGCCCGGGCTCCATCTGCACGACCCGAATCGTGGCCGGGGTCGGCGTGCCCCAGGTGTCCGCCATCATGGCCTGCGCGATGGTCGGTAAGGAGCGCGGCGTCCCCATCGTGGCCGACGGGGGGATCAAGTACAGCGGCGACATCGTGAAAGCCCTGGCGGCCGGCGCCGACAGCGTGATGATCGGAAGTCTCTTCGCGGGAACCGATGAGAGCCCCGGAGAGACCATTCTCTACCAGGGGCGCAGCTACAAGGTGTATCGGGGCATGGGGTCCCTGGGAGCCATGCGGGAGGGGAGCCGGGACCGCTACTTCCAGGACGAGGTGTCGGAGCCCAAGAAACTGGTTCCCGAGGGCATCGAGGGCATGGTTCCCCACCGGGGCCCCCTCAACGCCAGCGTTCATCAGCTCCTGGGGGGCTTGAAGGCCGGCATGGGATATCTGGGCTGCGGAAACCTGCAGGAGCTCCGAACCCGGGCCAGGATGGTCCGGGTGACCAGCGCGGGGCTTCGCGAAAGCCATGTCCATGATGTGATCATCACCAAGGAAGCACCCAATTACCAGGTTGATTTGAAGTAGACCTCAGAACGAAGCAGCGAGGCGCATTCCATGGATTTCGATCAGATCCACGAAGAACGCATACTGGTGCTCGACTTTGGCTCCCAGTACACGCAGCTCATCGCCAGAAGGGTCCGGGAAAGCCACGTGTACTGCGAGATCCACCCGTTCAACATCGGCATGGATCGGATCAGGGCTTTCGGTGCCCGGGGGATCATCCTGTCGGGGGGGCCTTCGAGCGTTCATGACGAGGGGGCTCCGCTGGCGGATCCCGGGATTTTCACGCTCGGGGTCCCGGTACTCGGGATCTGTTACGGCATGCAGCTCATGGCCCACCAGCTCGAGGGCGCCGTCGAAAAGGCCGACCGCCGGGAGTATGGGTCGGCCATCATCGATTTGGATGCGGCCTCGACGCTTTTCCTGGATGTTGAAAGGGAAAATGTGAGGGTCTGGATGAGCCATGGCGACAGGATCCTGCGCCTGCCCCCGGGCTTTTCGGTCCTTGCCCACAGCGAGAATTCGCCCATCGCGGCCATGGGGGACTCCGCGCGTCACCTTTTCGGGGTGCAGTTTCACCCCGAGGTGGTGCACACGCCATGCGGCAAGACGATCCTCGAGAATTTCCTGTTCCGCGTCTGTCGCTGCCGCTCGACCTGGACCATGAAGTCCTTCGTGGATTCCGTCACCCAGGCCCTCCGCGAGAAGGTGGGCGACAATCGGGTCATCTGCGCCCTGAGCGGCGGCGTGGACTCGTCGGTGGTGGCGGTGCTGCTCCACAGGGCCATCGGGGAGCGGCTTCACTGCATCTTCGTGAACAACGGCCTGCTGCGGAGGGGCGAGGCCGAAAGCGTCCAGCGGATCTTCAAGGATCACTTCGAGCTCAACCTGGTCGCGGTGAATGCCACGGAAGCTTTCCTCGAGCGCCTCAAGGGGGTGACGGATCCCGAACGGAAGCGCAAGATCATCGGCAACCTCTTCATCGAGCTTTTCGAAAGCGAAGCCGGGAAGCTCCAGGGGGCCAGGTATCTCGCCCAGGGCACCCTCTATCCCGATGTCATCGAGAGCGTGTCGTTCAAGGGACCCTCGGCCACCATCAAGACCCACCACAACGTGGGAGGGCTTCCGGAGCGCATGAATCTCGAGCTCATCGAGCCCCTCAGGGAGCTTTTCAAGGACGAGGTCCGGCTGGTCGGGCGGGAGCTGGGACTCCCCGAGCACATCATCAAGCGCCATCCCTTTCCGGGACCGGGTCTCGCCATCCGCATGATCGGAGAGGTGACCCGGGAAAAGCTCGAAATCCTCCGCGAGGCCGACAGCATTCTCCTGGAGGAGATCGAGGCTTCCGGCTGGTACGATCATGTGTGGCAGGCCTTCGCCGTCCTGCTGCCGGTCAGGTCCGTGGGGGTCATGGGCGATGAAAGGACCTACGAGGAAGTGATCGCCATCAGGGCCGTCGATAGCGTGGATGCCATGACCGCCGACTGGGCCAGGCTTCCCTATGAAGTCTTGCAGAGGATTTCGAGCCGAATCATCAACGAGGTGAAGGGGGTCAATCGCGTGGTTTACGACATTTCCTCCAAGCCCCCCGGCACCATCGAGTGGGAATAGCCAGGCGAGGTCCCTGGGCATCCAGGCGGAGGACGTTGGGCATTGGAGAAGCGGACAGCCGGCCCCTCGCTGCGGTTTTATCGCTGCAGCCACCAGCTCAAGGGGGATTGGAGGGTCTTCGAGACCCGGTATCGGGAGACGGACCTCTGGATCCGGGCCCGGCAAAACCTCGAGCGTGAAGCCCTCGAAGCCGTCCTGAAATACAGGCGCCAGATCGAGGATGCCATTTCCCGGCATCCGGACTTCCTGCGTTCACTCAGCCCCCTGCCCGAGATGCCCGTGGCGCCGCGCATCGTGCGGCGGATGCTTCGGGCGGCCCGGGTGGCCGGCGTGGGGCCCATGGCCGCCGTGGCCGGCGCCCTGGCCCAGGCCGTGGCTGAGGACCTTCACCCTTTGTCTCCCGCCCTCATCATCGAAAACGGGGGTGATTGCTACCTCAACCTGCAGGAGACGGTCACGGTCGGAGTCCATGCCGGACCGGCTTCACCCTTCGCCGATCGCATCGCCCTTCGTTTTGAAGCCCGACGCTTTCCCCTGGCCATCTGCACCTCCTCGGGAACCGTCGGGCACTCTCTGAGCTTCGGCAAGGCCGATGCCGTGACGGTGGTCTCCGGGGATGGCGCTCTGGCCGATGCGGCCGCCACGGCCATCGGCAATCTCGTCAAGACCCGCCGGGATATCGCCGCCGCCCTGGATGCCGCACGCTCCATGGAAGGAATCGAGGGAGCCCTGGTCCTCATCGGCGACCAGCTGGGCATCTGGGGAGACATGGAGCTGGCGCCTCCCCAAGACTGAACAGCGCGGCATCCCTTGCTCCTCCGCAATAGTGCTTGTGTTTTGGGAAAACCTTGGGATATAAATTCAAACGAAGGTTGGATTCGAAAACCCAATGATATATTACCTAGTTATGTTGTGATGGTCATGAGAATCGTGGTCATGTCGGACACGCATTTGAATCATCCGACTGAAGAATTTCGAAAGATCTGTGAACGGTACTGCGATCCGGCCGACCTGGTGATCCATCTCGGTGACTGGGCACGGAGCTCCCTTCTGGATTTCATGGAGGCCTATCCCCTCGAGGCGGTGGCCGGGAACATGGATGATCACGCCATTGTGCAGCGGCTTCCGGCAAAGAAGGTGATTCGGGTCGGGAGGTTTCGACTCGGCATCATCCACGGGTGGGGGTCGAGCCGTGACCTGCGTCGCCGCCTCGCCGGGGAATTCGCGGACGTGGACGCCGTTCTCCATGGTCACACTCACCTGCCCCATGTGGAGCGCGACAACGGGGTGCTGTGGTTCAACCCGGGCTCCGTGTTTCTGGGGCGGGGAGAGCTTCACGGGAGCCTTGGAATCCTGCATGCCGACGAAGAGCTGCGGGGAGAGATCATTGCGCTGTGACGGACACTGAGGACGGCCCGGTGAGCTGAGGGCCATGAACTGGAGGAGGGTTCCGGGATGCAAAACCTTTGGGCTCCCTGGAGAATCGACTATATTCTTGGCAAGCGAGAACCCTACTGCATTTTCTGCCCCGAGGGAGATGGGCTTTCGGACGAAGAGCGCCTGATCCTCCATCGAGGGCGGTCCAGCATGGTCATGATGAACAAGTACCCCTACAATAACGGGCACCTCCTGGTGGCTCCCTGGCGGCATGTGTCCACGCCTGCGGATCTGACCCAGGAGGAATTGCTGGACCTGATGAACTGGCTCAATCGATCCATGGCCGTGCTGAAGCACGTCATGCGGCCCGATGGCTTCAATGTCGGACTCAACCTCGGGACCGCCGCTGGCGCCGGAGTTGAGGATCACGTCCATTTTCACATTGTGCCGCGCTGGCATGGCGACACCAATTTTCTCATGGTGTTCGGCGAGGTCCGAAGCATTCCGGAGCATTTGCGCCAGACCTATGTAAAGCTGCTCCCCCATTTTGGGACGGAAGAGCCCGATGAGACTCTTTAAGCTGATCACCAGCGGACTGCTGGCGGGAATCGTCCTGCTCTTCATCCGGCAGAACCTGTCGGGCTTCAGGACAAGAATCCCCTTTTCCCTCGATCTGTTCATCCGCGAGCCGGTGGGCTGGGAGCACTCGGTCTACGGCCTCATGCTCATTTCGGGCTTTGTCGGCTTCGTGCTGGGCGCCCTGCTCCTGCTGCGCCCGTACGTCCACTCCCGCCGTCTCCTGGCTGAGCGGAGAACGGAGAAAACGGAGCCGGAAACGCCCCCGCCAACCCGGGAATCGCGGGTTTCCGGGGAGTCCCCGGCTCCTCCGCCGCAAAGCTGACCTGAGGGGCGCCCGAGACCAGGGCCCCGCACTCCCGCGTTCCACTCCGACGACACGGGCACGCAACTTGCTTCCGTTCCAGGGCTCCGTTTCATCGCCAGTGTCCGGATTTATCCTCTGAAGAAAGGGGCTTTGTGAGCCAGCAGACGGCTTCAATCGCCGAAAAAATCGTCCAGGCTACCGGGGATCTCCCGACCATGCCCCACGTGGCCAGCATGGTCCTCCAGAAGCTGGGCAATCCCAACACCAGTCCCAAGGAGCTTCACCAGAACATTTCAACCGACCAGGCTTTGGCGGCGCGGGTGCTCAAAGTGGCCAACTCGCCGCTCTACGGATGCTCGAGGGCCATCAACCGGTTGTCGGATGCCGTGGTCATCATGGGCTTAGACAGCCTGCGGTCCCTGGTCATGTCCTCGGTGATGCAGGACCTCTTCAAATCCTTCGGCCTGACGGAAAAGCTTCTCTGGGAGCACTCCTTTGGCTGCGCCGCCATCTCGAAGCATGTTGCCAAGGTCATCAGGTATCCGAAGGTGGAAGAAGCTTTCCTGGCGGGACTGCTCCACGACATCGGGAAGGTGGTGCTGAACCTGAAACTTCCCGAGAAAACCAGGCAGGTTGTCCAGGAAGTGTACAATAATCCCGGCATCGGTTTCCCGGAGGCCGAGCAGGAGATGTTCGGCTTCAATCATGCGCAGGTGGGGAGGCTCATTGCCAGAAAATGGAACTTCGCCGAAGTCATTGAGGAAGCCATCGGCTGTCATCATGAGCCGAGGCAGGCTCAGGTTTTGCCGGTGCTGACGGTCATCGTCAATTTCTCGAACCTTTTGTGTCACAAGCTGGAGGTGGGGCCGACCCGAAACCCCGACCTGGATCTCCTCCAATTCGACAGCACGCGGTTGCTGCGATTCAACGAGGAGAGCCTGGACAAGCTGCTGGAGCAGGTGGGCATGCTGATGGCCGAGAAAGACAGCCTGCTGGCCCTTTGAAGGCGAACGGCAATGCCGCTCCAGACCTTCCGAACGGGGCGGAAATCATTGACACGATGGGGGGGCAATGGTAAACATTCACTCTCTTTTGTGAAAGCCCGGCCCTTGCCCGGAAAATGTGGAGGGATGGCCGAGTGGTTTAAGGCGGCGGTCTTGAAAACCGTTGTTCCGTTAGCAGCGGGACCGTGGGTTCGAATCCTACTCCCTCCGCCACCAGTCCACAATCATGCCCCAAGGAGAGATGGCCGAGTCGGCTGAAGGCGCTCGCCTGCTAAGCGAGTGTAGGGTCAAAAGCTCTACCGAGGGTTCGAATCCCTCTCTCTCCGCCAAATCAACAA
>JALOOX010000002.1 GCA_025454175.1 Syntrophobacteraceae bacterium
CGTACTAATGCCTCTGCGTGGCTTTCGAAAGTTGTCTGTCTGCCCTGACGATCATGGCGAGAATTTCTTGCATCCCGCAGTCAAAGACGGTGGCTCGGGGAGAGACGAGGGAGGGGTCGAAACCCATGACTGGCATATCCGTGGTCTTCGTAACAGTCGGCAAGGAGGAGGAAGGGCTCGAGATCAGCCGGACGCTGGTCCGGGAGAAGCTCGTCGCGTGTGTGAACATGATCGCCGGAGTGCGTTCGATTTACTGGTGGAAGGACGAGGTCTGCGACGATCGGGAATGGCTTCTGATCATGAAGACGCGCAGCGCCCTTGTGCCTGCCCTGCAGAGTCGGATTAAGGCTCTCCACAGCTACGAGGTTCCCGAAATCATAGCCTTTCCCATTGAGCAGGGGCTGCCGGCCTATCTCGAATGGGTCCTGGAGAGCACCGTAAGCCGGGGAGATGCATGAGGAACCTGGCTTCGTTCTGAGCATAAACTACAAGATGGGTCAGTGGTTCATGGGCGCCAATGTCAAATATCAGTTCACCGACTATATCGACATAGCCGCCTTCAGAGATATCAGGGCATCCAATTTCAGAGTGGGTGCTCAAGTTGGGTTCATGTTCTAGTCAATTTTCAGCCCGAAGCTAATTGCCGCGCTTATCCATGCGGATGCGCACCGAGGCGGCGTGGGCCTCGAGCCCTTCCAGTTCGGCCAGCCGGACGATGGATGCCGCATCCCGGTTCAGGGCCTCGCGAGAGTAGGCTATGACGCTGGTCCGCTTGAGGAAGCTCTCCACGCCCAGGGCCGACGAGAATCGAGCGGTGCCCGCCGTGGGCAGGACATGGTTTGGCCCGGCAAAATAATCCCCGACCGCCTCCGGGGTGAGCTCACCCATGAACACCGCCCCGGCGTTCCTGACCTTTCCCAGCAGGGCCAGGGGCTCCCGGACCTGGAGCTCCAGGTGCTCGGGGGCAAGCCGGTTGGCCAGCTCGATTCCTTGTTCAAGATTCTCCACCAGAAACGCGGCCCCATAATTCTCGATGGCCCGGGAGGCGATCTCACTCCGGGGGAGCTTGACCATCTGTTCCCGGAGGGCTCCATCAACCCGCCCAACCAAGGTCGCATCGGTGGTGATGAGGATGGCGCTGGCCATGGGGTCGTGCTCGGCCTGGCTCAGGAGGTCCGCCGCGATGTACTCGGGCCTGGCCGAATCGTCCGCCACGACCAGGATCTCGCTGGGACCAGCCAGCATGTCGATTCCCACCATTCCAGACACAAGTTTTTTGGCCAGAGTCACATAGATGTTCCCCGGTCCGACAATGACATCAACACGACTGACGGAGCCGGTTCCGAACGCCAGGGCCGCGATGGCCCAGGCGCTTCCAATCTTGTGTATGCGGTGGATCCCTACCTCGCTGGCAGCGACGAGAAGGCAGGGATTGATGCTCCCGTCGCGCCGCGGCGGGGTGACCAGGGCCAGGTCGGGGACTCCGGCGATGCGCGCGGGGAGTCCATTCATGAGCACCGATGAAATCAGAGGGGTCTCCCCCCCCTTTCCTCCCGGAACGTAGAGGCCGGCCGAAGCCACCGGTCTCACCATCTGACCCAGAAAGGTCCCGTCGGGGCACGTGGTGAAATAGGAAGTCCTGAGCTGGTGGCGGTGGAAGGCATCGATGTTGGCGGCCGCCGTCCTCACCATGAGGAGGAAGTCCTCGTCGACGGCATCATAGGCCCGTCGGATCTCCGCTTCGGTCACGGTCAGATCGCTCGGGGCCAGTTCCGGAGCGTCGAACTGGCGCGTGTATCGAAGCAGCGCCTCATCACCCTCCGCTCTGACGGCTTCCAGGATCTCCATGACCCGCGTTTCGATCTTCGCGTCCGCGCCGATTCTTCGACTGCCGATCTGCTCGATCCTTGCCTCGGCTTCATCTGAAGGATAGGGGAGTATTTTCAGCAAATCACTTCACCTCCATGGCCACGACAAAAGCGTCTCCAAAACCCCGGACCCTCAGGCGCTCCAGCTCCTGCCGCGCCAGGATGAGATCCTGGTAGGCTCCCACCTGGACGCGATACAGGGTCATGCCACCGTGATTCGACGGCGAGACCTGAATCTGGTTGAAGCCCTGGACCATCTGGGACTTCAATCGCAGGGCGTTCTGCTGCTCCTTGAACGCGCCGATCTGGATGGTGAACGACCCGTAACGGAAAGATGGAACGGGGTCGACCTTCCAGTAAGCGTTGTGTCCGACCATCTGCTGGGTCGCCACCTGCACGGCTTCCACCCGGACCTTGCCAACCCCGCTCTTGAACGTTCCAAGCTCCTGGGATGCACGGCATGACAGATCGATGATGCGTCCCGCCACGAACGGCCCGCGATCGTTGACCCGAAGGATGATGGAGCCGCCCGTCTGAAGATTGGTGACCTTGACGTGGGTTCCAAGGGGCAGCGTTTTATGAGCCGCCGTCATGGCCCACATGTCGTAAGGCTCGCCGCAAGAGGTGGGCTTGCCGTGAAAATCCGATCCGTACCAACTGGCGAGACCTTCCTCCACATAGCCTTCGGCGGATGGGATGGGATAATACCAGGTGCCCTTGACCTGATAGGGGCGCTGAGTCCGCAGCATGGGCTGGGTTGGATGGGACGTGGGCGGCTGAGTCGGCTCCGTGGCGCATCCCGCGAAAAAGATGCAGATCAGCATGCCGACCCCAAGGGCGCCGCCTGTCTTCCGAACCGCCGTTCGTGGATTCCACCCGTCAGGTTTCCCCATTCTGCTCCATCTTGGCCAGGTCTTCAAAGCGCATGTCGATGCCGAGAATGCCGATGATCTCGTCGGACTCGTCCCGTATGGGGGCCGAAACCGTGATGCAGAGTGCTCCCGTGTATCTCGAGGAGTAGAAGTCCGTCACGTGGACCTTGCCGTCCTTCATGGGCTCGATAAACCAGGGCCGGTCCGAGAGATCCTCGCCCACCTTGGCGCTCTCATACTTGGACTTGTCCACGATGTGCGTAATGTTCCGCGTGGTCTTTCGGCCTTCGCGATCCGTGATGTAGATGTACTGGATGAAGGGATTGAGGTCCAGCAGCGTCTGAAGGAGCGGCTCCTGCCTTGCCGGCTCCATGCTCTTGATCATCTCGCTCTCAACGACTTCCTCCACCAGGTGGGCGGCGAGGGCGCGGGCCCTCTGCTTCAGCCGGTCGAATTCGCTCACGAAGTACTCGGGCAGGTACCGCCGGGCCCAGCGCTCGAGCTCCTCGTTGGAGATGGAGGTGTTGCGCCCCTGTTCGTACTCATGCATGACCCGCTTGTGCATCTTCATGATGCCCGGGTGCCGCTTGTCCAGGCGGCGATCCCCCTCGAGCTTCAGCCTGGTGTTGACCCAGTAGGCGACGCTGGCCACCCCGGATTTGTCGGCGATGATGATGCTGATGGGCCGTTTGAGCAGCTTGGACGTGTCGAAGATGTTGTAGATTTCCTCGTCCTTGACGATCCCGTCCGCATGGATCCCGGCCCGGGTGGCGTTGAACTCCTCGCCCGCAAACGGGTAGTTGGGGGGAATCCGGTAGCCGAGCTCCGACTCGAAATACTCGGCCATGTCCGTGATGGCGGTGGTGTCGATGCCGTGGTCCCCGCCCCTCAACCCGATGTACTCGATGATCAAACCCTCGACGGGGGCGTTCCCCGTCCGCTCGCCGAATCCGAGGAGGGTGCCGTTGGCCCCGGCGCACCCGTAGAGCCACGCCGAGGCGGCGTTGACGAGCACCTTGTGGAAGTCGTTGTGGCCGTGCCACTCGAGCAGACGTCCCGGCACGCCCGCATCGTCGATGAACGCCCGCACCAGCTTCGGAACACTGCGGGGCAGGGCCGCGCCCGGATAGGTGATCCCGAACCCCAGGGTGTCGCAGAGCCGGATCTTGATGTCCACGCCGCTCTCTTCCCGCAGCTTCATGAGCTCGATGGCGAAGGGGATGCAAAGGCCGTAGATGTCGGCCCGGGTGATATCCTCGAAATGGCAGCGAGGCCTGATCCCCTTTTCCAATGCCGCGCGTGCAATGCTCAGGTATTTGTTGAGGGCTCCGGCGCGGTCCAGCTTGAGCTTGTTGAAGACATGGTAATCGGAGACCGAGGTCAGAATGCCCGTCTCCTGGAGCCCCGCTTCGGCCACCAGCTGCAGGTCCTGTTGAACGGCACGGATCCAGCCGGTGATCTCGGGGTATCGGTAGCCCTTGGCCCTGCACTTGTCGAGGGCTTCGCGGTCCTTGTCCGTGTACAGAAAGAACTCGGACTGCCGCACCACGCCTCGGGGGCCGGCCAGCCGATGGAGAAAATCGAATATGGTCTCGATCTGCCTGACCGTGTACGGAGGCCTCGCCTGCTGCCCATCCCGAAAGGTGGTGTCGGTTATGAATATATCATCGGCGGGATCGATGGGCTGAATCTTGTGGTCGAAATCGATGCGCGGCACCTCATCGTAAGGGAAGATTTCCCGCATGAGGTTCGGCTCGCTGATCTCGACCAGGCGATGCTGCCAGTGTCTCGAATGTTCGTGCTCCAAAACTCGCTTTTCGGGATTCCACCGGGCCATGGCCTCAACTCCTTCGTTCTTTCTCCACTCTGACACAGAGCTCGAGAAGCTGTCGAATCTCGGGCTCCGCCGGCGCGCCGCTCAACAGGCACGTGGCCTTCTGGGTTTTGGGGAAGGCAATGACCTCCCGGATGGAGCTCAAGCCGCCCAGCAGCATGATGAGTCGGTCAAAACCGAAGGCGATTCCTCCGTGGGGAGGCGCCCCGAGCTGCAGGGCCTCGAGCAGGAATCCAAATTTGTCCACGGCTTCTTCCTCGCCAATGCCGAGTGCCCCGAAGACCCGTTTCTGTATGTCCTGGCGGTGAATACGGATGCTGCCGCCTCCAATCTCGGTTCCATTCAGGACCAGGTCGTAGGCGCGGCTGCGCACGCGCTCGGGCTGCGACTCCAGAAAATCCATGTCCTCCTCGAGGGGCGCCGTGAAAGGATGATGAACCGAAGCGTAGCGCTTCTCCTCGTGGTCCCACTCCAGGAGAGGAAAGCGAGTGACCCAGACGAATTCAAACCGGCTCGCATCGACCAACCCCAACTGCTGCCCCAAACGCACCCTCAGGTTCGCCAAAGCGTCGTGCACGATCTTGGGCTGGTCCGCCATGAAAAGCAGGAGATCTCCCGTCTGGAGCCCCATACGTTCAGCCAATCGGCCCTGCACACCCTCTGAAAGGAACTTGGTGACGGGCGACTGCCAGCCGTCGGGCTGGATCTTGATCCAGGCCATTCCCTGGGCGCCGAAGACCTTCACGTATTCGATGAGGTCATCGAGCTCCTTGCGGGACAGCCTGCCGCCATCCGGGACCCGGATGGCCTTCACGATGCCCCCGCGCTCCACAGCCTGCCTGAACACCCGGAAATCCGAATCCGCCACGATGTCCGTAACGTTCACCAGATATAACTCATACCTCAGGTCCGGTCGATCGGTTCCAAACCGGTCCATGGCCTCGGAATAGGGCAGGTGGGCGAAGGGCAGGGCGAGCTCGATTCCGAGCAGCTCCCGAAAGAGAAGGCCGATCCAGCCTTCGATGAGCGCGTAGATCTGCTCCTCGCGAACAAAGGACAGCTCGAGGTCCACCTGGGTGAACTCCGGCTGGCGGTCCGCGCGGAGGTCCTCGTCCCGGAAGCACTTGACAATCTGGAAATAACGCTCGAACCCCGCCACCATGAGGAGCTGCTTGAACAGCTGGGGCGACTGGGGCAGGGCGAAGAACTTGCCCTGATTGACCCGGCTGGGAACCAGATAGTCCCTGGCTCCCTCGGGGGTGCTCCGGGTCAGGACGGGAGTCTCGACTTCGATGAAGCCGCACTCCGAAAAATAGTTGCGCGTCAACTGGGCGGCCCGGTGCCGGAGAATGAGGTTCCTGAACATCGAGGGTCGGCGAAGATCCAGGTATCGGTAACGGAGGCGGACATTTTCGCTGGTGTCGAGATCGTCTTCGATGAGAAAAGGCGGCGTGGCCGAAGCATTGAGAATCCTGAGCTCACGGACAATGACCTCGATCCCGCCGGTCTGGAGCTTTGGGTTGGTCATTCCTTCGGGGCGGGAGCGCACCATTCCCTCGACGGCGATGACGAACTCGCTCCGCAGGGCGTGAGCCCGCTCATGGGCGGAGGCGTCCTGCTGAGGGTCGAACACCACCTGGGTGATCCCCATGCGGTCTCTCAGGTCCACGAAAATGAGACCGCCGTGGTCCCTGCGGCGCTGAACCCAGCCCATGAGGATGACCGAATCCCCGATATTCGAAGGTCCAAGGCTGTTGCAGTCGTGACTCTTCTGCCAGTCCCCGAGAACATCCAGGGCAACGCTCTCGGAGAGCTGTGTTTCCGACTGAGCTTCTGAGTGATTCTCCACTGGTTTGACGCTCCTGTATCGATGGCGTTAATCGAAGTTGGGGGTGGACCACTGTCCTCAAGCCGCGCTGATCATGAGCTGTTTCAGCTGAGCCGGTGCATCGCTCAGCGGCAGCACGCTCTGAGTCTTTTCCTGCATGTCCCGAAGCTGAGCCTGGTTCCTCTCGATTTCATCGTCGCCCAGGATCAGCACGTATCGGGAGCCCAGCTTGTCGGCGCGGCGCATCTGGCTCTTGAGACTCCGCCTTTCGTAGTCCAGCTCGACTTCCAGGCCGAGCTCTCGAATCTCCTGGCTGAGCAGAAACCCGCGGTGGCGCGCCCTTTCACCCAAAACGGCGATGAAAACGGGCGGCACGCCCACCGGAGCCGGCTGCTCCTGCTGAAGGAGCAGTATGAGCCGCTCCATTCCGATGGCGAAGCCGATTCCGGGAACATCGGGTCCGCCGAGGTCCCGAACCAGCCCGTCGTAACGTCCTCCTCCGCCCACGGCATTCTGAGCCCCCAGGCGGTCGGTGATGATCTCGAAGGTGGTCCTCGTGTAATAGTCCAGGCCCCGCACCATCCGCGGGTTGATGACGTAAGGGGTCCGCAGGTCCTCAAGGTAACCTTTGACGCGGCTGAAATGCTCGGCGCAATGGCCGCAGATGGAGTCGAGCAGGAGAGGGGCCTCGGCCAGGACAGCCTGGCACCGATCCACCTTGCAGTCGAAGGTTCGAAGCGGGTTGGTGTGTCGACGCCGCTGGCAGTCGGGGCACAACCGGCCCACGTTTTGTTCGAGGAATGCCGTCAACCGTTCGCGAAAGACCGGCCGGCATTCCGTGCAGCCGAGAGAGTTGATGTGGAGGACCACGGCGGTAAGACCGAGCTTGCGCAGGAGCAGCCCAAGCATGTACATCACCTCGGCGTCGAGCATCGGATCCTCCACCCCGAAGGCTTCGGCATCGATCTGGTGAAACTGGCGATAGCGCCCCTTCTGAGGCCGCTCGTGCCGAAACATGGGGCCGATGGCGTAGAACTTCCGCGCCAGGGGGTCGGCCTGAAGATTGTGCTGGATGAACGCGCGAACGATGGATGCCGTGGCCTCGGGCCGCAGCGCCAGCCACTCTCCCCTGCTGTCCGCGATGGTGTACATCTCCTTCTCGACGATGTCCGTGCTTTCGCCGATGCTTCGAGCGAAGAGCTCCAGTTTTTCGAGGACGGGGGTCCTGATTTCACGGTATCCGAACCGCTCGAAGAGCTTGCGGGTGGTCGATTCCACGAACTGCCACCACCCGATCTGGTCGGGAAGTATGTCGTTCATGCCTTTGACGGCCTGGATATTTTCCATTGGCTCCTCGCAGAAAAACCCCTATATGACGTTCCGATTCAGCCGAAAAGCAATTGTCTAGGAAACGGTTGCCTAAAAGTCAAGGACAACATCCGGCGCTCATGCTTCAGGTCCGATTCGAAGGGTCTTCACAGGGATCGTCCCCGATCGAGCTTTGATTCAAGCGGGAGGATGAGTTAATTAGAATGAGTGAGACCGTGCGGCGGGTCGAAACCATGCCTGTTCACATCGAGACTTGATCGGGAGTGAATTCGGATCAGCCCCGGCCATTCCGCCATTGGCTTCCACAAGGAATCTGTGCTCCATGAACCAGGAAATCCGCGCGCTGCATGAGCTTATAAGGCGACTGGCCGCCGGCGCCTCGGTCGCCGACACCCTGGCGGACCAAGTGTTTGGTGTGGTGTCACCCGAGCACCTCTTTGTTTTCCTCAAGGATGCTGAAGCGCTTCGATCGTCAACGAGCCGGCATCGATCGGCCGACTCGGTTTCCGTGGAGCCCCGGCTGAACAGGCTTGCCGAGGCCATTAGCCACAGGGCTCTGGGCAGTGGGGAATCGCTTTTCCTGTGTGAGCTGGATGATGATTCATCCATCGACCTCGCCGATGCAAGGGACCTGGAAATTCGGTCCGTTGCTTCCGTGCCGCTCCTCTTCCATGGCGAAGTCCTCGGGACCATTCTGCTGACCGACCAAAAGCAGCGCGATTTCAGCGTCCATCGGGCCTATCTGGAGATCGCGAGCGACTGTGCTGCATTGGCCCTCTCCGCGGCCTTTTCCGAGGAAGCCGCCGGCGGCCCCGCACCAAAATCCATTGGAGATGCCGGGAATCCGGGGGATCGGTCGAAGATGGACCGGGTGAGCGAGGCGCTCCGCCTCAGCGAGGAGAAATTCAGGCGCATCACCGACAACATGTGCGACCTCGTCTGCCACACGGACATGCAGGGTCGCTATCTCTACATCACGCCGTCCTACAAAAGCATTCTGGGCTATGCTCCGCCCGACCTCCTGGGCGAATCGATGTTTGAGCGCATCCACCCGGAGGATCTGGAATCCGCGCTCCTGGAGTTCCGGAAGGGAGTCGAAACCCGGATGCCGGGTCAGGCGGAATTGAGGTACCGACATGCCGACGGCCACTACGTATGGCTTCATGCGACGGGCAATGCCATCTTCAACGAGTACGGGGAGCCTGTGGGGACGGTGGTGAGCAGCCGCGACATCACCGAGCGCCGCAAGGCGGAGCAGGCGCGCCAGGAGAGTGAGGAGAAGTACAGAACCCTGGTCGAAAGCATCCAGGATGGGGTCTTTCTCATCCAGGACTTTCTGATCCGCTTTGGCAACGCGCCCCTGGCGGAGATGATCGGGTATTCGCCACAAGGGCTCATGGGGATGGACTTCCGGGACCTGATTGCCCCTGAAGACCTCCCCATGGTTGAGCAGCAGCACCTGCGAAGGCTCCTCGGGGAGTCGGTTCCTCGGGAATACGAGTTCAGGATGGTCCACCGGGATGGCGCATCACGGGTCGCGGTCAACGTGTCGGTCGGCATGACATTGTTTCAGGGCAAACCGGCCGTCATCGGCACGGTCAAGGACATTACGGAAAAAAAACGGGCGGAGCTGGAGCGTCGGATACTGGAAGAGCAGTTTCGTCATGTTCAAAAAGCTGAAAGCCTGGCCGTTCTTGCTGGAGGAATCGCTCACGATTTCAACAACCTGCTCATGGGCATCCAGGGAAATGCCGACCTGGGGCTGGTTTCCCTCCCCAAGGATGCTCAGGAGGTCGTCTATTTTCAGGAGATTCAGAAGGCCGTGGTTCGGGCCGCGGAGCTGTGCAGCCAGATGCTGGCTTATTCCGGCAGGGCTCAATTCTTCATCGAGCGGATTCAGCTGAACAGCCTCATCCAGGAGCTGAGCCCCGTGATACAGAAGTCGATTTCAAGGAAGGTCGACCTGCGCTACCAGCTGGCGGAGCGACTTCCCCCCGTGGAGGGAGATCCGTCGCAGCTCCGGCAGGTCATTCTGGGCCTTGTCATCAATGCCTCGGAAGCCTTGGGAGAGGGTTGCGGCGTCGTGATGATATCGACGGCGGCTGTTGAATGCACCCGGGCTCGCTTTCGCGATTTCTACCTCAACGTGGACATACCCGAGGGTCTCTACGTCTGCGTCGAAGTGACCGATACGGGCTGCGGCATGGATGAGACAATCCGCCAGCGGGTCTTCGAGCCTTTCTTCTCCACGAAGTTCACGGGGCGAGGACTTGGTCTTGCCGCAGTCCTCGGGATCGTACGGGGGCATAAGGGCGCCATCGAGGTTCGCACCACCCCGGGGCAGGGATCAACCTTCCGGGTTCTGCTGCCTGCCGCCGCCGAATCGGTTGAAGATCGTTCCGCGACCACCGCGACTCCCGAGCTTCCCGAGAGCAGGGGCCGGACGATCCTGCTGGTGGACGACGAGGAGCCGGTTCGCACGGTGGCCGGCCAGATGATGGAGGTCCTGGGCTTCAAGGTCCGAACCGCCCGCGACGGAGCCGAAGCCGTCATGATCCTCAAGGAGGAAAGGGATGAAATCGATCTGGTCGTCCTCGACCTGGCCATGCCCTTCATGAATGGTGAGGAGGCGTATCGTGCCATGAAAGCCATGGATCCCGACCTCGTCATCCTCATCACCAGCGGCTACAGCGAAGAAGAGGTGATCCGGCGTCTCGCGGGAGTGACTATGGACGGTTTCATCCCGAAGCCCTTTTCGTTTCAGAATTTGCGGGAGGCCTTGAGCCGTGCCGTCGAGAAGGTCACGACGGGACGCCTTATATCTTGAATAATCCGCATGGCGCTGGAAAGGATCGAAGGAGGATGGAATGGGAAGAGTCGTAAAAGCCTTGCTGATGGTTATCGGGCTGATGGTGGCTCTCGTCGCCGCCATCGTGGGCTACGTCGTCGCGACCTTCGATCCCAACCAGTACAAGCAGAGGATCATCGATGCGGTGAGGGAGAAGACGGAGCGCACACTGAAGCTCGAAGGCGATATTCGCGTTTCCTTCTTTCCGAGTCTGGGAATGGCCGTTTCGGGGCTTTCCCTGTCCGAGCCCGAAAGCGACAAGCTTTTCGTTGAGGCCCGGGGGGTGCATGTCTCACTCAAGCTCATTCCACTGCTTTCCAGGCGGGTGGAGGTGGATGAAGTGAGCTTGAAGGGCGTTACCGTCAGCGTGGTGCGCTCCAGGGAAGGAAAGCTCAACTTCGAGGATCTGGCGGGAGCCGGCGCGGCTCAACCGGTCGCAGGGCAGCCTGCCCCCGGGCCTTCCGAAGGCGCCGCGCCTGCAAAACCGGACGGGACGCCGGAGAAGGAGATCACCATCCACATCGAGGGGGTATCGGTGGAGGATGGCACCATCGACTATACGGACGAAGCTGAAGGACAAAGGTTTTCCATCTCCAGGGTGAATATCCGGACGGGACCCATTGCCGATGGCGTTCGAAGCCACATCGGGCTGGCTTTCGCCCTCAAGGCCAATGAACCGCCCCTGGACCTCGCGGTGGATCTCAAGACCGGCTTCCTGGCGGAGGCCGGCAGCAAACAGATCAGCCTGACGGACTTCGACCTCGGTCTCAAGGGCGGCGCCATGGGGATCACCGATCTCGATGCCATGGTGAAAGGGACCATGGAAGCTCGATCGGCCGCATCCGAGGTGAGCCTTTCGAAGCTCAACGTCACTGCAAAGGGCAGGCAGAAGGAAGGCGGCTTTCATATGAAGCTGGATATTCCGAGATTGATCCTGGCCGGCGACAAGGTCGAGGGGGATCAGGTCTCCCTGGACGCGCTGATGCAGCGTGCCGGGGAGAAGGTTGAGGCGAGAGTGAAGATCCCGGGGATCGAGGGGAGCCGCAAATCATTTTCGACGGCACCCATCGAAGTCGCCTTGGAGCTGGAGGGTGATGGTCGGATGTTGAAGTCCAACCTCGGGTCCAGAATCTCGGGCAATATCGAAGCCGGGACCTATGAGCTTCCCCGGTTCACCGTGGCCCTCAATCTGAGTGATCCGTCCATGCCCGGGAGTCCCGTCCAGGCCAAAATCGAAGGCGCGGCCCGGCTGGATCTGGCAAGGCAGACCGCGGAAATGGATTTTTCGACTCAGCTCGATGAAAGCCGCATCGAGGGCAGGGTGGGACTGGTACGGTTCGACTCGCCGGCTTACACGTTCGACGTGAGAGTGGACCAGCTCGATGTCGATCGCTACATGGCCAAGGCCCCGGCTCCCAAGGCGGGAGAATCGACCCGCCAGGGCAGGGCCGATGAGAAGAGTGGTGGCGCAGGCTCATCCAGGCCCATCGACCTTTCGGGGCTCAAAGGCATCACGGTGGACGGAAAGTTTCAGGCCGGGCAGCTCAAGGCCTCGAACATCCGCACCACCCAGGTCCTGGCGGACGTCAAGGTGGCCAATGGCCGGCTGGATGTGAATCCGCTTTCGGCCAGTCTTTACGGCGGCAGCCTTTCCGGCTCCCTATCAGCCCAGTCGGCGTCGGCGCCCTCCTTCAGCGTGAAGCAAAGGCTCTCCGGCGTGGAGATGGGGCCGCTGCTCAGAGATGCGGCCAGCAACGACCGTTTGGAGGGCAGGGGCAACATATCCGTGGATCTGACCACCCAGGGGGACACCGAGGTCGCCTTGAAGAATGGACTCAACGGCAGCGCCTCCCTTCTCATCACCGACGGCTCCGTCAGGGGCATCGACCTCGCCGGAATGCTCCGCGATGCCAAAAACAGGCTCCGGGAGCTGAAGGGACAGAGGACCGTGTCCGAGAACAAGTCGGAGAAGACAGCTTTCAGTGAGCTGAAAGCCAGCTTCAGCATCAGGAACGGCGTCGCCCACAACAATGACCTCATGGTGAAGTCCCCGCTCCTCCGCGTCACGGGCGAGGGCACCATCGACATCGGAAACGACCGGATCGACTACCTGCTGAAGCCGACCGTGGTGGGGACCAGCAAGGGACGGGGAGGGCACGAGCTGGCGGATCTCTCCGGTGTGACGATTCCGGTCAGGATACAGGGACCCCGCTCTGACCCGAAGTACACCATCGACACCAGCGGCCTCGCCATGGAATACGGGAAGGGGCTCCTGGAACGGGCCAGGGAGGATCTCAAGGGCCAGGGCGGCAGGAGGATCGAAGACAGGCTGAAAGGCATTCTGCGACGCTGAGGCGTCACTGAGGCGTCGCTGAGGCGGCACGCCTTGCGATGAATCACGCATTGTCGAAGGGCATTCCATGGCTCAGGGACTCGCCATGCAATCCCATGGCAGCTTCCTCGAAATCGTTCAGCCCGCGCTGCGTTGAAGGGGCGTCAGCCTCTCCACCTTCAGAAGCTCCTGAACTGCGAGATCGATCTCGGCCTCCGTCGTGCTCCTCCCCACCGAGAACCTCAGGGTCCCCACGGCGAATTGCATGGGGACCTGCATGGCATGCAGCACGTGAGAAACGGCCACATGGTCGCTGTGGCACGCGGCTCCGGCCGAGGCCGCCACATCCAGCAGCTCCGAGAGGACGTCACCGGCCCTGGTGCCCCTGAAGCCGATGCTAGACGTGTTGGGCAGCCGATGCTCCAGATTTCCATGGAATCGGATGTCATTGAAGTGGCGCTGGACGGCGGATTCCAATCGGTCCCTCATCCGCTGCATGTGCGCCGCATGATCGGCAAGGCTCCCGTCAATGAGAGCGCATGCCTCTCCCAGGCCCACGGTCAGGATCACGTTTTCGGTCCCGGCCCGCCAGCCCCGCTCCTGCCCGGCACCGTGAATGAGCTTCTCAAGGCGCACGCCTTCTCGAATGTAAAGGGCTCCGACACCCTTGGGGGCGTAGAGCTTGTGGCCGGCCACCGTGAGCAGGTCAACATGGAGCTCATCGACCCTCACGGGTATTTTCCCCACCGACTGGGCCGCATCGGTGTGGACGAGGATGCCGTGCCGCCGCGCCAGTTCCGCTATCTCCCGGATGGGGTTGACGGTTCCCACCTCGTTGTTGGCATGCATGATGGTGATGAGGACCGTCTCCGGCGTGATGACCCTCGCGATGGCCTCGGGATCCACCAGCCCGGTGGGGTCCACCGGCACGTAGGTCGTTTGGAAGCCTTCTCGCTCCAGGGCGGCGCAGACCTCCGTCACCGCGGGATGCTCGACGGTCGAGGTGATGATATGCCCGCCCCTGGACCGGCCGGCCCTAGCAGCCCCCAGGATGGCGTGGTTGTTGGCCTCGGAGCCTCCACTCGTGAAGACGATCTCGTGGGGCCGGGCGCCGAGGAGAGACGCCACCTGCTCCCTGGCCTTCTCGACGGCGCGCTTCGGGTAGAGCCCGAAAACGTGGCTGCTGGACGGGTTCCCGAAATGCTCGCGGATGAAGGGGAGCATGGCGTCGGCAACTCGAGGGTCGATGGGGGTTGTGGCGTTGTAATCCAGGTAGATTGGCTTCATTGTATCATCTCTCCCGTCCGCGGCTTTCCGCGGCACCCAAAGGACTCTGTCACCTAATCGACGACCCGAAGCCCGGCGGTGGTGGACTCCACCACACGCCCGATTTTTCGGGAAGACGAAACGCCTTGCGTGTGAAGCTCCACCAGGAGGTCCTCCGCCTGGTCCGGCGGAATGGCCAGCAAGAGCCCCCCGGAAGTCTGTGGATCGAACAGGAGCTCCTGCTCCTGATCCGTCAGCCTCGCATCCATCCGCAGGGAATCCTTGACCATGTCCCGGTTCGCCCGGTTGCTGCCCGTGGTCTGGCCCCGTCGGTACATTGCCAGTGCGTTGGGGTAAAAGGGGAGCGCCCCATAGCTCAGCTCGATACCCACTTGGCCACCCCGGGCCATTTCCAGGCTGTGACCCAGAATCCCGAATCCCGTCACGTCGGTGCAGGCATGAATGTCATAATTCAAGGCAACCTCGAGGGCTGCCCCGTTCAATGCCGCAACCTCCGGCAGAATGCGCTCCAGCTCGGGCCAGGGCAGCTTCCTGGCTCGACAGGCGTTGAACAGCACTCCCGTTCCCAGCGGCTTGGTCAGGAGCAGGTGATCGCCCGGACGCGCACCGATGTTCCTGAGAATCCGGTCGGGGGAGACCACTCCCGTAACGGCCAGGCCGTACTTGGGCTCCTCATCTTCCACCGAGTGCCCTCCGGCCAGGCAGGCCCCCGCCTCACTGACTTTTTCGTGCCCTCCGAGCAGAATGCCTCGAAGCAGTTCGGTTCCGAGCTTCCTGGCGGGGAACATGACCAGGTTCAGTGCCGTCAACGGTCTTCCGCCCATGGCGTAGATGTCCGACAGGGAATTGGCGGCGGCGATCCTGCCGAACCAGACGGGGTCGTCCACCGGAGGGGTGATGAAATCCACGGTGGAAATGACAGCGGCACTTTCGCTGATTCGATACACGGCCGCATCGTCGCTCGACTCGAAGCCCACGAGAAGGTTGGGGTCCGATGGGGGCGGGAAGCTGCCCAGCGTCTCCGACAGAACTGTCGGACCGATTTTGGCCGCTCAGCCACAGGTCCGGGCCATTTGGGTCAGTGTCTTTTTTCTGGCAAACAGATTCATGCGCTCGTCGCGTCAGTGCCGACCCCTCGAAGCCCTTCGGCCGGAGGAGTCGGGTTTTATTGGCCGGAGCCCGATGCTCGGGGCCTTTTGTGAATGAGGACCGCTTCGGGAGGGTTCGCATCGCTCGAAATGACAGGCGGGTGCGAGCACCTCCGGAATGATCAGGAACGCTCGACAGCCGGTCGGTAGACCTCGGATCGAATTCCGTAGCGGCGAAGCAACTGCTGGAATGCCTGGCGCTCGATACCGCAGAGCCGGGCGGCATGAGTCACGTTGCCCTGGGTGCGGGTGAGCAGTTCGCCCAGGTATTCCGCATGGAATTGTCTCAGGATTTCTTCCTTGGCTTCGCGGTATGGTAGATTCTCCAGCGCCAGTCCTTGCTCCTGGCCTGTGGATCGTGGGGAATCGGCTGCGAATCCGGCGTGCTCCGGCCGTATTTCCTCGTCCGGGGCAAACAGGATGGACCGAATCACCACGTTTTCGAGCTCGCGCACGTTACCCTCCCAGGGAGCGGTCAGAAGCCGGGTCATCAATTCAGCCGAGACGCGCTTGCGGGGGCGGTTCAAGGCCTTGCAGTGCTTCTCGATCAGGTGATCCACAAGGAGCGGAATATCCTCGCGCCTCTCCCGAAGCGGCGGCATCGTGATGGGAACCACGTTCAGCCGGTAGAAGAGATCCTCGCGGAATTCGGCCGTCCTGATCTTTTCCGGCAGGTTGCGATTGGTGGAGGCGATGACTCGAACATCCACCCGAATGGACTTGGTGTCCCCCAGCGGCTTGATCTCCTTTTGCTGCAGCACCCGCAGCAGCTTGGTCTGGATGGTGGTGTTGATGTCCCCGATCTCGTCGAGGAAAATCGAGCCGCCATGCGCCTCCTGGAACAGTCCGATCTTGTTCTGGGTGGCATGGGTGAAGGCCCCTTTCCTGTAACCGAAAAGCTCGCTCTCGAGAATATTCTCCGGAACCGTCGGGCAGTTGACCGCCACGAAAGCCCGGTCTCGCCGTTCGCTCAGAGAATGGATGGCGCGGGCGGCGAGATCCTTTCCCGTCCCGGATTCTCCCGTGATGAGCACCGTGAGGTCCGTCTTGGCCACCATTTGTATGGCTTCGTAGACCCTCTGCATCTGGGCGCTGCGGCCGACGATGCTCTGGAAAACCTCGCGGCATGACCCCTCCCTCTGGAGCCTGAGGTTCTCACGCAGCAGACGGCTCCGCTCGAGGGCCTTGTTGAGATTCAAAACCAGCGTGTCATGGTCGAAGGGCTTGGTGATGAAATCGTAGGCTCCGAGCTTGATGGCCTGAACGGCCAGCTCGATGCATCCATGTGCCGTCATGATGACCACCGTGAGCCAGGGATGCAGGCCCCGTGCGGCTTCGAGAAGCTCCATGCCGTCCATTTGCGGCATCTTCATGTCGATCAGGGCCAGGTCCGGCGGCTGCTCCTTCAGGATCTGGAGGGCGGACTGCGCCGAGGATGCCGTGATGACCCGGCAGCCCAGCTCGGGCTCCAGGATCCTTTTCAGGAGGCGCAGCATGTCCTCTTCATCATCGACGACCAGAACCACTTCCTTGGTCATTCCGCTCCCTGCCGTTCCTCGATCACCGGCAGCATCACCGTGAAAGAGGAGCCTTTTCCCGGCTCGCTCTCGACGGAGATCTCGCCGCCGTGGTCCCGCACGATGCCGTAGCTTACCGACAGTCCCAGCCCGGTCCCTTCCCCGGGCTCCTTGGTGGTGAAAAACGGGTCGAAAATGCGCGAGAGATGCTCGGGGGGGATGCCGCAGCCCGAGTCCCTCACTTCGAGCAGCCCGACGCCCGCCTTCGGGTCAAACCGCGTGACCACGCCTATTATCCCTTTGTCCTTAATAGCCTGTTTTGCATTCATGATCAAATTCATGAAGACCTGCCTGATCCTCGCCTCGTCCAGCTCCATGGTGGGCATGGAATCATCCAGCTCGGTCTCGATGCGAACCCCATCGAGCTCGAATGGATGTCGAACGACCCCCAGGATCTCCCGGATGCAGGTGTGCAGGTGCCCGGGACCCTTCCTGGATGGAGCACTTCGGGCGAAGTTCAGCAGATCCCGCACCACGGTTTTGCAGGCCCTGGCATGCTTTTCAATGATCTTCAAATCCTCCAGGCGCTCGGACCCTTCCAACTCGTCCCGGAGCAGAAGCTGCGTATACCCCAGGATCAGGCCCAGGGGGTTGTTGATTTCGTGGGCGATGCCCGATGCCAGCTGTCCGATGGATGCCAGCCGATCGGCCTGCTGAAGCTGCCTTTCCATGTGCTTCAACCCGGGGCGGCCCCCGGCCATGGGGCCGGAGGAAAAGAGGCGCCACAGCTGCTCTGCGTCGTCCAGGCTGAGCTGACCGGGCGCCGCGGCGGCCTGGCCGGGTATTTGGACATAGGTCCAGGGACTCCCAAGGACGAGGCACGCCAAGCGACTCCAGCTTCCCAGGGGACCCATGCAGAAGGCGATCAGCGAGCGATCGAGCTCGTGGCGAGCCCAGGGGATCAGACCGAGGATGCGAAGGCAGTCCCCGGGTGACTGGGCATGGGTCACGAGCTTCAGGGCTTGCGGGTCGATGGCCGCCATTGCTCCGATCCATTTCCGCAAAACGCCGTCTTCGGGGGTGCGGGAAAAGTCGTGATGGCTGATCAGGACGCGGGTGCCGACTTCTCGGAACCGAGAGACCGTTTCCAATGGGACGTCCAGCTCCAGGTCCACCCAGTCGGCTCCGGCTTCGGCCGCTTTCAGGAGGATCCCGACGCGGTCCTCTTCAGTTCCGGCGAAAAGACCTCCTTCCCGGACCGGCCGGTTGGTGACCAGAACCGGCAGCCTTCGAGACTCCCCCAGGAGCTCCAGGGCCTGGAGGGCCTCCTCCGTCGAACGGCTGGTCAGGAAGACGTCCAGCCGCCACTCCAGAAGAGTGAGCCCCCGCAGGTTCAACGCCGTGGCGAGCTCCTCGCCGGAAGTCCCCATGAAACAGCCGCAAAGGGATGGCTTTTCTGGTGCCGGCGTCGGCTGCGGCTTCCCCGTGCCGCTCAAGCCGCCTGTTCCTGGAGTTTTATGGGATTCCATGGAAGGAGCCCTTGCGCCGCTGTTGGCCAATCAAGATCTTATCCATTCCTTTTCGAGCCGGATGGGCTTTTTGGGGTCGCTCCTGGGATAGGAGCCCAGGACCTTCAGAAACGTCACGTGCTCTTTGAGGGCCACAAGCCCCGAAGCCAGTCCTTCCTCCTCGGCGTGGCCGTCGAGGTCCGCATAGAAGAGAAACTGCCCGGGAAACACCCGGTTCGGGCGTGACTCGATGCGCGTCATGTTCACGGAAGCCGCGGCAAAGGCCTCCAGAGCACGGTAGAGGGCGCCGGGTTGATCCGACACCGCAAAGAGCATGGAAGTCTTGTCGTTTCCCGTGGGCTGGCTCACCTGGTCCCCGAGGGCCAGAAAGCGCGTCATGTTGCCGCCGTGGTCCTCGATGTGCTCCGCCAGGATTTCAAGGCCGTAATGATGCGCCGCATAAAGGTTGCATATGGCGGCCCCCCTTGGATCCTTTCGCGTCAGCTGGACGGCCTGTGCCGTGGAGGCACACTCGAAAACCTCCACATCCCTCAGATTCTCCATGATCCAGCCCCGGCACTGCTCGATGGCCTGGGGGTGGGCGTAGAGCTTTTCGATTCGCCCCATGTCTCCGGCCTGGCCCCCCAGGTGGTGAGCCACCTCGAGGTAGCACTCCGCCACCACCGTGACATTCCTCTCATAAAGCAAATCCATGGTCCGGCCCACTCCTCCCTGCAGGGAGTTCTCGATGGGGACAACGGCCGCATCGGCCTTCTTTTTGAGGAGGGCGTCGAAAACATCCTCGAGGGTGTCGATGGGAAGATAGCGGGCGGCATGGCCAAAAAAGGAAATGGCGGCCAGATAAGAATAAGTCCATTCCGGACCGAGAAATGCCACCTGGAGCACGTGCTGCAGCAGGCGCGAGGCGGCAAAGATCTCGCGGTAGATGGCTCGCAGCGACTCAGCCCGGATGGGACCGGCATTCCGACTGGTGAGCCCTTCGATGATGAGCTCCTCCCGTCCGGGATCAAAAAGCGAGAGTCCCTTGGCTGCCTTGATGCCGCCCACACGCTGCGAAAGCGTCATGCGCCGGTTGAATAACTGGAGCAGGCTGCGGTCGATCTCGTCGATTTCAACCCTGATCTCCTGAAGCTCCTCGTCTTTCAACATCCCTCACTCCGCCTCATCATCATTTCTCCCAGATGGTCTCCCGCACCTTCATGCCGAAATGCCTTCCCGCCGTCTCCGTGGAGACCAGGATGGAGTCCCCCTCCTTGAGCTCGACGACGGAAACGGCTCGGCCATCGGGCCTGGAAAGACGAATAGTCTCGGCATTTTGCAGAAGGATGGAGCCGCTCTTCCCTTCGGTGCGGGCCTCGATGAGCAACAGGGGGCGCCGTTCGATTTTGACTCTTCCCAGCGTGGCCCCCTGGGTGGAGCCGTCCGAGCGCACGATGAGCACCCTGTCTCCAGCCTGGAGCTCGCTGAGATACCGGGTGGCTCCACCGGGACTTCTCAGGTAGGAATGCACGGGGCCGGCATTCACCCGGAAGGGACGGGGAGCCACGTAAGGATTTGGTATGGATTCAGCCTGAACCAGGAACAGGAAGCCGCTGGAATTGCCGACCAGCATGCCCTCGCCTTCGTTCATGAGGGTGCAGGTGTCCAGGCAGACTCGATCTCCGAGCCCGGTGAGCCGGATGTGCTCGATGAACGCGGCGGAGAGCCCCACCGATTCCGATGCGGCCTTCACACGCTTCAGCAAAGACTTCAGGCTGCCAGGATCTTCGGCCATGATCAGGACTCCCGCCGCGCCCTGCTCCATCACTGTCAGCGCAAGCTCCAGCTCCTCCGGCGACCGTACGGGAACGATGACCCTTCCCCCGCGGGCGATCAGGTTTTCCAGGGGGATGATTTCCCACGGGCGGGCACGAGGGGAACCCGCATCCGGTGGAGGCGGCGGTGATTCGACCACGGCTCGTCCGGGCGCCGACTCGCTCTCCATCATTGACCCGGGGAGCTCCATGAGGACGACGGGTCCGGAAGCCAGTCCGCGGACAATTCTCTCTTCGTCGAGGGGCGTGTCGATCTTTTGAAAAAAAACATCCAAACCCGGGCGCAGATCACCATCCGGGCTCACGATGGCGATGCGGCCCAGGGCCTTCACTCGATCATGCAGCCCCGGGGGGGTGACAAGAACGTCCGCACCGTTTTCGATGGCCGTTGTGACCAGCTCCTTGGACCATTTTTCCAGGTAAACCCAGGCTTCCTTCAACGCTGTCTCTCCATGGTCGGCTGAGGTCCCGGACTCTGCATCGCAATTGTGAATGCAGTGATGAAAGGCTCGGGGGGTCGGGCTCAAGTCCAAAAAAAAGCCGCGGGGCTCTTCCCGCGGCTGGATGATCTGGCTGAGCTGACTGCATCAAGTGCGGGTTACCCGATCCCCGAGACAACCGCCGTGATAATGGTAAAATGCCCTATCAGCTTCGGACACGGCGCCCCCTGATGCATTTCTTTTCTCAATTGAGATACGGGCCTGTTTCCCCTCCGACCGGATGCACAATAGAGCCCCGGAAGAAAGACTGTCAAGAACTATGTATACACGGCATCAGCACCGAGGAATGGAGCCATGTCCCTGTCCGCCGGCCTGGGGTAATCCCTGATGTCGGCTTGGTGCGGTGGAGATGAAGATCGCTGTTCCGCGGCGCCGCGCGTTTGACGAATGAGGACACTTGGAATAAGTTCGGTCACCGCACTTCACTGGAGGCAGTCCATCCGATGGGGGAAGGGATGCCTCCGCTCCTTGTCTCGCCTGACGCCCGCGGGTTCTCAGGCTTGTTGGTCCGCGGTGCATGGGGTTTTCTGGAGCGTTCGTCATGAGGACACTGATCCCGGCTGGTGGTTTCTGGAGCCGAACCCAGGGAATGGGATTGGCTGCGGTGATCATGGGCCTGAGCATCCTGCTCTCGAGGTTCATGGGACTCATTCGGGACAAGGTGATCTCCTACCTGTTCGGAGCCACCCAGGAGGCGGATATCTATTTCGCCAGCTTCGTCATTCCCGATTTCATCAATTATCTACTCGCCGGTGGTTACTTTTCCATAACGCTCATTCCACTGCTTTCCACCTTTTTCGAGGAGAGTGACGGCCAAGGCTGGGATTTCTTTTCCACCGTGCTCATTTGGATCACGGGGGCCATCACCCTGCTCACGATCATCTGTTTCATCCTGGCTCCTCAGCTGGCCCAACTGGCGGCGCCGGGGCTTTCGGAAGACGCCATGGAGAGACTCGGGCTGTTCCTCAGGATCATACTGCCTGCGCAGATCTGTTTTCTTGTGGGATCCTGCTTTTCAGCGCTCCTCTACATGCGAAAACAATTTTTCATTCCGGCCCTCGTCCCCATCGTCTACAACGCCTGCATCATCCTTGGGGGTGTTCTGTGGCGGGAGCATGGCATGGAAGGCTTCTGCTGGGGCGTCCTGGCCGGTGCCGTCCTTGGAAATCTGCTGCTCCCGTATCTGGCCTGCAGGACGGGGGAAGGAATGGACCTGCGCCTTCGGTTTCAGCACCCCGGGCTGAAGCGGTTCATGCGACTGGCTCTGCCATTGATGCTTGGCCAGTCCATCGTGGTGCTGGATGAGCAGTTGGTGAGGGTTTTTGGCACGATGGCCGGCGTGGGCGCGGTCAGCTGGTTGAATTATGCGCGTCGCATCATGCTGGTCCCGGTGGGAGTCGTGGCCCAGGCGGCCGGGGTGGCTTCGTATCCATTTCTGGCCGAGCTGTTTGCCCGAAAGGACTGGGCTCGATTCCAGGAGACGCTCGGGGCGGCCCTGCGCAATGTTCTGACCCTGCTCATTCCCATTTCGTTGTGGATGGCGCTGGTCAGTGAGCCCACGGTGAGGCTCATTTTCGAGCAGGGGAGCTTTGCGGCTGAAGACACGAGGAAGACGGCACTGGTGCTCGTGATCCTGCTCTCGACGGTCTGCTTCTGGGGAGGCCAGCAGATCCTCGGGCGCGCCTTCTATGCGCGCCAGGACACGGTGACTCCCGCGGTCCTGGGAACCCTGATCACCCTGGTCTCCATTCCGGTCTTCCACGGCTTGAACAGGCTGGCGGGGTTTTATGGAGTGGCGGCCGCCAGCGCTCTCTCCATCGCGTTGTATACGGTTGTGCTGGGCGTGTCCTGGTGGTGGCGTTTCGGAGGGGAGGCCTTCCGGGGACTCGCCGGGGCCGCCTTGCGGGTGGCAGCGGTTGCAGCGCCTGCAGCTCTGGCTTCCTGCTGGATTCCGCCCGCGATGGACTCCTGGCTGGGCTCGCAGCCCCTGGTCGCGTCTTTTCTGTCGATCGTTCTCACCGGGTTTGTTTTCGGCGTAGTGTTTGCCCTGACAGGAAGGTTCGTCATCTCCGACTTGCTGGCGCCATTCGCTCGCAGGCTTGGTCCGCTCGGACGAATCATGCAGCGCTGAGGGCACTCCCGCGGCAGTGAAGCCATGTCTGAAGCGAGATTTTCCCCGCCTGTCGGCTTGGGCAGGCTCGTCCCGGTTCCCCGGACTGCCATGGGACCCCTGGGCCGGTATCCTTGCGATGAGTGAGCGGGATCACACTTCACGCGTGAGAAGAGCAGACCATCGACTTATCATAGAATGGAAGGACCAATTGGGTTCATGAATTTGATTCGGCTCTCTTTCGAGTGACTGTATGAAAGGAGAAAGCCCATGAAGAAGATGTGGATCCAGGTGAAGCCGAAAGAGGACCTCGCCGCATTGAAGCGTCAGCTGAAGGAAATCGGAGCGGTGGAGAGCGATCCGCACAGCGCATCGCGGATCATTCTGACGTTCCACAATCAGTCTGAGGGAGGAATGCGAATGGCCGGTTTTCGGCTTTCAGAGGATTTCATTCAGTATTTTGAGGATTTTGGAATGCTCGCCGACAACGGCTGATCTCCGGGATGGGGGTGGATCTCGAAAGCCGTTGAGTGCTCCATGATTTAGCTTGACAAATCTGGGGTAGATCACTACGTTTGCTTAGCACTCTATTGGATAGAGTGCTAATAAGACGTGCAGGGAGTTCTATGTGACTGAGCTCACGAGGCGTGACCAGCAGGTGCTTGAAGCGGTCATCACCGACTACATTCAGACGGGGGAGCCCGTGGGCTCACGAGTTGTGGCCAAACGATACGGGCTCGAGGTGAGCTCGGCCACCATTCGCAACGTCATGGCCGATCTTGAAGAGCTTGGCTTTCTCTACCAGCCGCACACCTCCGCGGGGCGAGTACCCACCGACAGGGGACTGCGTTTCTACCTGGATTTCATCATGAAATTCAAGGCGCTGAAGGAGGAGGAGAGAAGACTCATTCGCAACGCCTTCAACGAAGCGCAGACCGACGTCAAGGATCTGCTCCATCGCACCTCCAAGGTGCTGTCGGATTTCTGCAAGCAGGCCGGTGTTGTACTGTGGCCCAAGCTTTCCATGACGCGGTTCAAGCATATTGAGCTCATCCGCCTGAGGACGCGCCAGATCATGGTGATTCTCATATCCAAGAGCGGCCTCGTGCATCATCGGCTCCTGGAATGGGAAGAAGACATCAACCAGAATGATCTCGACAAGTATTCGCGTTATCTGAATGCGCTCCTGCAAGATGTGCCGCTGGGGGAGGTCAAGGTTCGCATTGTGGAGGGCATGCGCAAGGACAAGGTTCTTTTTGACCAGCTCTTTGAAAAGACCCTGGATATGACTCAGCAGGTCGTTCAATCGACTCTCGAGAACAGCGAGGTGTACATCGAGGGGCAGACGAACCTCTTGAGCAACCCGGAATTCGCCCAGGTGGAGCGAATGAGAAAGATCCTCGCGGCGTTCGAGGACAAGTCGCGCATCATCCGGCTCCTCGACAAGACCATGAGCACGTCGGCCGGTGTTCGAATCGTACTCGGGTCCGAGAGCGAATCGAAGGAGCTGAGCGAGATCAGTCTCATTTCCTCGCCGTATCGAAGGGGGGATACCCTGCTGGGGGTTGTGGGGGTGATCGGGCCGCTCAGGATGGATTATTCCCGGATCATTCCAGTGGTTGAGTTCACCGCCGCCCTCTTGAGCGACCTCCTCGAGGATCCCGATCAAGGGGAATGATTCATGGTTATTGGGGCCATCACGAAGTCCTTGGGAGGTGGGTCCGGGTCGAAAGGGATCGTTCAACTGTTCTGCTGACTAGAAGGTTATGCTTGATGAGTGATGAATTGAACAAGGAAGATGTCGAAATTCCAGGGGAGGCGACTCCCGGTGAGCAGTCTCAGGCTTCGGAATCTGCGATGGTTGAGGAAGAGAGCTGCGAGCAGTTGCTTGCGGAAAAAGACGAGGAAATCAGGCAGCTGAAGGATCGCCTGCTGAGGTTGGCCGCGGAATCCGACAACGCGCGAAAGCGCATCGAGCGGGAGAAGGCGGAAGGAATCGCCTACGCCAATGAGAACATACTCCGTTCGCTGCTGGCGGTCGGCGACAGTCTGGAGCTGGCCATCCAGCACAGCGAGGGCGATGTGGACCCCCAGGCCTTGCTGGAGGGGATTCGCATGACCCGCAAGGTATTCCTGGATGTCCTCGCCCGCCACGGTTGCGTTCCCTTCGACTCCCAGGGAAAGGTGTTTGATCCCAATTTTCACGAGGCGATGCTTCAGCAGGAGTCCGAGGAGATTGCCCAGAACTGCATCATGCAGGAATATCAAAAGGGATACATGTTGAATGACCGGCTTTTGCGTCCGGCCATGGTCGTTGTTTCCAAGGGAATGAAAGGCGGGTGAAGGAGATTCATGTCCGCCATGGGTCGTTCGGACTGGCCTTACGGATGACATCATGCGTCGACAGTGAAATGAGCCGCATTGCTTTTTTTGCGTTATGACTTTTCTGATTTCATATCAATTCGTCAAGGAGGCGATACACATGAGCAAAGTCATTGGAATTGATCTGGGCACCACCAACTCGGTAGTGGCGATCATGGAGGGCAAGGAGCCCAAGGTCATCACCAACGCGGAAGGTGGGAGGACCACCCCGTCCATGGTGGCGTTCACTGAAAGTGGAGAGCGGTTGGTGGGGCAGGTGGCCAAAAGGCAGGCGATCACCAACCCCGAGAACACCATCTTTGCCGTCAAGCGGCTCATCGGAAGGAAGTTCGATTCCAGGGAAGTTCAGCAGGACACAAAGGTGCTTCCTTACAAGATCGTGAAGGCCTCCAATAATGATGCTCATCTCAATATCCGCGGTCGCGACTACAGTCCCACTGAGATTTCGTCCTATGTCTTGACGAAGATGAAGCAGACGGCTGAGGATTACCTGGGAGAGAAGGTCACCGAGGCGGTCATCACCGTTCCGGCCTATTTCAACGACAGCCAGCGGCAGGCCACGAAGGATGCGGGAAAGATCGCCGGTCTGAACGTGCTTCGCATCATCAACGAGCCCACGGCGGCTTCGCTCGCCTACGGCCTCGACAAGAAGAAGGACGAGAAGATCGCAGTGTTCGACCTCGGTGGGGGGACGTACGACATTTCGATCCTGGAAATCGGGGACGGCGTGTTCGAGGTGAAGGCCACCAATGGGGACACCCATCTTGGCGGCGAGGATTTCGACCAGCGAATCATCGAGTGGCTGGCCAGCGAGTTCAAAAAGGACTATGGCATCGACCTTCGAAACGACAAGATGGCGCTCCAGCGCCTCAAGGAAGCCGCGGAGAAGGCTAAGATCGAGCTCTCGTCCACCATGGAGACCGAGATCAACCTGCCGTTCATCACGGCCGATGCGTCGGGGCCCAAGCACATGAACATCAAGCTGACCCGGGCGAAGATGGAGTCTCTGGTCGAGGATCTCATCGATCGTCTGGTCCCGCCCATGGAGCAGGCTCTCCGCGATGCGGGGCTCAGCCGGTCGGCCGTGGACGAGGTGATCCTGGTCGGCGGCATGACCCGCGTGCCGAGGGTTCAGCAGAAGGTTCAGGAATTTTTTGGGAAGGAGCCCCACAGGGGAGTGAATCCCGATGAAGTGGTGGCCATTGGAGCTGCCATTCAGGCGGGCGTGCTCAAGGGTGACGTCAAGGATGTGCTGCTCCTCGATGTGACGCCGCTCTCTCTTGGCATCGAGACCCTCGGGGGTGTCATGACGCGTCTGATCGAGAGGAATACAACGATTCCCACGCGCAAGAGCCAGGTCTTTTCCACGGCGACCGACAATCAGACGGCGGTTTCGATTCATGTCCTCCAGGGCGAGCGCGAGATGGCTTCCGACAACAAAACACTCGGCCGTTTCGAGCTGGTGGGAATTCCGGCGGCCCCTCGTGGCGTGCCTCAGATCGAGGTGACTTTCGACATCGACGCCAATGGCATCGTTCATGTGTCGGCCAAGGACCTGGCGACCCAGCGGGAGCAGTCCATCCAGATCACGGCGTCGAGCGGCCTCTCGGACAGCGAGATCAAGAACTTCGTGCGCGAGGCCGAGATGCACGCCGAGGAAGACAAGAAGAAGCGTGCGCTGGTGGAAGCCAGGAATCACGCCGACTCGGCGATCTACAGCACCGAAAAGACGTTGCGCGACATGGGAGACAAGGTCGATTCCAAGACCAAGCAGGACATCGAGGATCAAATCGCCAAGCTGAGGTCCGTCATGGACGGAAACGATGCCGATGCCATCCAGCGGGAATTGGACCAGTTGATGCAAATTTCTCACAAAGTGGCCGAGGAAGCGTACAAGCGTGCGTCCGCTCAGCAGGGAGGGCCCGAGGATGCAGGCCCCGGGCCGGGTGGGCCGGGATCGACGGCCGGGCGTCAGAAGTCCGATGACGATGTCGTGGATGCCGATTTCGAGGAAGTGAAGGACAAATAAAAATGGTTGCCGGCAACCTGCTGGAACTGTAATCATGAAGGGCACAGGTTATCTTGTGCCCTTCATGTGCTTTAGTTGAAAAAGTTGAGGCGCGTTTATGACAGGACCGGTTTTCAGATTTTTCCTTGTGAGCTGCATGCTCTTGACTGCCAGTTGCGCTTCTGGTCCCGCGCGGCAGCCCGTGCAAAGCGCGGGATCGGCCCTCACCAAGACGGTTCCCGCGGAGGCCGAGGTCTTGTGGCGCAAGGCCGAGCAGGACCAGAATGCGGGGAACCTCAAAGGAGCCATTTCGACCTTCGAAGGTCTGGCTCAGGCCTATCCCAACAATGTGATCGCCGCCAGGTCGCTCCACCGCCTTGGGCGGATCCACATCGAGAACGGGCAGGGCAAGCGGGCGCTCCAGTACCTCGATTACCTGCTTTACACCTATCCCCATTGGGACGGGGCTCCCGGCGCCCGGGTGGATCAGCTGAAGGCCTGGTGGATGGAGGGTCGCAAGCGGCAGGTCTTGAGGGAAGCGGTGCCGCTTTGGGAGGCCTCTTCCGGAGACCAGAATACGCAGCTCGAACTGGCCGTGTTCATGGTCGATGCCTACAGAAGCCAGGGTGAGAAGGAAACGGCTTTCGAGTGGATCATGGCTGCATTCACGGTTGCCAGGGCTCCCGAGGAGCAGAGGCCGCTGACCCAGGCGGCCATGGCGCTGCTCGGAGATATGAATGAGGCTGAGGTCCGAAAGCTTTATCAGAAGAACGTCACGGAGCTCATGCGGGTCTTCCTGGATTTTCGGCTGACACAGATCGAGGCTTCCAAATTGCCCAGGGAGGCCGCCATGGAGCGTTACCGGGCACTTCTGACCCAGAATCCTTCACATCCCCTCGCCCCAGAGATCCAGGCCGCCATGCTGGGGGTTTCTCCCGGCGAGAAGGTCGCGGCGGTCAACCCCAATAAGGTTGGCTGCCTGGTTCCCCTCAACGGCCCCCATGAGAAATTTGGACGCATGGTGCTGCGGGGACTCGACATGGCTCTGGCCGAGTGGAACGAAAAAAATGCGGGACAACCCGTGACCCTGGTGGCCAAGGATGTGCCCAACGATGCCGCTCAGGCCGCCAAGGCTTTCGAATCGTTGATAAAAGAGGAGTCGGTCCTGGGAGTCATCGGTCCCCTCGGGAGTCAGCCGACCAAGGCCGTGGCGCCTTTGGCGGAGCGATGGGGGGTGCCGCTCCTGACGCTCACCCAGAAGGAAGATGGCGTCGCGTCAAGTCCTTATGTCGTCAATGTTTTTCTGGACAACCGCGATCTCGTTCGGGCGGTCGTGCGCCACAGCCGCCAGAAGCTCAACCTGACGCGTTTCGCAGCTCTCTATCCGGATGACCGCTACGGGCAGCAGCTGTCGAAAATCTTTGCCGAGATCGTCAAGGAGGAGGGGGGGAGTCTCCTGGCCAGCGTGGCTTACAAAGGCATGACCACGGACTTCCAGGAGCCGATTCAGAAGCTGCTGAGCGTGGCGAGGCAGAACATCCCTCCGACGGGGGACGATTCGACGCCCTTCGAGGCGCTCTTCATTCCCGATCAGGTGCAGGCTGTTTCCCTCATTGCGCCTCAGCTGCCTTACCACAATGTGGTCGGCCCCACCCTGCTGGGCACGAACCTGTGGGGTGAGGGGCCCCTGGTGGAAATCGGCGGGACCTACGTGGAGCACGCGGTTTTTGCCACGCCGTTCCATCCCGAGGCAGGCTCTCCGCGCTTGCGGGCTTTCAGTGAAAGGTATGAAGGCCTGTACAAGTCCCCACCGTCATACCTCGAGGCTCAGGCCTATGACGCCATGATGCTGTTCCTGCAGGCGCGCTCGGCCCTCAGGGGAAGAGCCGTGGAGCGCGTCTCTCTGCTTCAGGGCCTTCGCCAGATTCGGAATTTCGAGGGAGTGGCCGGGACCTACGGATTCACCCCCGCCGGTGAGCTGAGCCGGAGTTACATGGTGCTGCAGGTGGCCAACGGGCAGCTGGTGAAAGTGGGGCCGTGACCTTGTGGTCAGGAGACCGCGGAAGGAGGCGGCTTGATTCATTAAACCCGATCGGATGCCCTGTCGATCCATGGGGTGACGACACACCCGTCTTGACATTGAAGGTGACGACTTTATAATGGTTTCAGCTCCCGAGGGGGCCATGAAAAGACTCCACGCTGATTGAGTTGCTGCTTGAACAGGAGGTTTTCGAAATGCCAATCTATGAGTATGAATGTTTGAAGTGTGGGAAGACAGCGGAAGCCATTCAGAAGTTCTCGGATCCTCCTCTTGCCGAATGCTGTCACTGCAAGGGGGAGGTCCGCAAGCTGATTTCCATGAGCACTTTCCACCTCAAAGGCTCGGGTTGGTACGTGACCGATTACTCCGGCAAGAATCAGGGTGCGAGCTCAACCAAGAGCGGAGAATCGAAGTCTTCTGAAAAGACGGAGGCCAAGAGCACTGCGAGCGACAGCCCGGCGCCTGCATCGGGTGAATAGAGCTGCCAAGGTTCTTGCGGATGCCGGTGGTCGCGGAGATTAGCTGCGGTGCCGAGGTAGGCCGGGTGCAGCCAGACCTCTGATCAATCAATGGATGGATATAAGCCAGGATTCGGCGGGCGGAATGCCCGCTTTTTTTTATTGCCGTCCACGGCCCGGCCGCCATCGATCCTCTAGGAGGTTGTCCGAGAACACCTTTTTGTCATTTCGAACGGAACGTAGCGAAGAGAGAAATCTCGAAAAGTCGAGGTGTTACTGCGAGCGAGATTTCTCGCTATCGCTCGAAATGACAGTTCTCGGACAGCCTCCTAGCCTCAACACTCGGAGCCTGTTCCCAGATCCCGTCTGAGGTTCGATGCTCCGGCCTTGCGGATTCTGCCATGTCCAAGGGATTGCTGATCGTATTCACGGGCAATGGGAAAGGGAAGACCACCGCGGCGCTGGGAATGGCTGTTCGTGCTGCCGGCCACTCCATGCGAACCCTCATCCTTCAGTTCATCAAGGGAGCCTGGAACTATGGTGAGCTGGAGGCTCTAAAACGCTTCGGCGAGATTGAGATCAGGCCGCTCGGCACCGGATTCACCTGGAAGAAGGAGAATCTGGACGAAGATCGCCGGTTGGCCGGCGTTGGCTGGAAGCTCGCCGCTGAAGTGATTGAACGGGGCGATTATGATATAGTGGTTCTTGACGAGCTGAACCTTGTGCTCGCCTATGGCCTTCTCCCCGTGGCCGAGGTTCTGGACACGCTCGGGCGCAGATCTCAAAGCCTTCACGTGGTCATAACTGGCAGGAGTGCTCCGGAGGAGCTGCTGGCCGCCGCGGATCTGGTTACGGAAATGCGTGAGGTCAAGCACCCTTATCGCGAACAGTCCATTCGGGCGCAGAAGGGAATCGAATTCTGAGCTCAGCCATGCCAAAAACCGACCTGTTGCGGAAGCTTTATGCGCGCGTGTGCGATGACCCCTTTTGGAAGCGGCCGGACATGGGAGCGGTATTCGTTCCGGGCTTGGGCTCGCTGGAGGACCAGGGATTGGTATTGCTTGGGGAAGCTCCCGGAGCGGATGAGGAGAGGGTCCGTCAGCCGTTCGTGGGTGCCGCGGGCAGGAACCTGACGCAGCTGCTCCACGAGATCGGTTTGACAAGGGAGGATGTGTACATTACTAATCTAGTCAAGTTCCGCCCCGTCAACCGGAGGGGAGCAAACCGGAGCCCGCGCATCGGCGAGCAGCAGCATGCGGTGCCGTTTCTCATGGAAGAGCTGAGAATCCTTGGCCCCCGCTTGGTGGTGTGCCTCGGGCTTCCGGCGTCCAGGGCCATCCTCGGAGGCTCCGGGGTCAAAATGAATGAGGTCAACGGAAAGTCATTCCATCGTCACCATTTTCTGACGATGGTCACCTATCATCCTTCACCGCTGAACACCTGTAACCCAGCCAGGCGGGAAGCATTGCATTCGGCTTTCTCGCGGATCAGGGATTTTTTGGAGCGTTGACGCTCCCACGAAAGCCCTCCACGTGGCGCAAGGGATGCCGGACCATGACCGAGACGGAGCTCAGGGAAAAAGTAGCGGGGTACACGAGATTCCCTCCTCGTGGGAAGCTCAATATCTATTCAGACACGACGGAGTTCATGTCCATACAATCCGGCGACATCCTTGAACTGGGAGGGGTCTACTACCTGGTGAGGGGCGAGGAGGTTGAAGGTCGCTTCGGGCTGGACGGTGAGCCCAAGTACTGGGTCAAGCGGGTCATTGATCTGGAAGACGGCTGTTCCAAGATCATCAAGCTCGTTTTTCATGAGAAATTTCTGATGCAGCTGGGCAGTCTGCAGATCGAGTGTTTTCGAAGCCCGGTGAAGGAGGCCCGGATCCTCGACAAGGTGCGCGGCGACCTGCGATTCATGCAAGGAATCAATATACTCGACTCGTCGGGAAACCAGGTCAGGATCATCGATCGCATCCAGGGGGATCGCTATTACGATCAGATCCATAATCTTCAGATGGACCATGAGACCTACTTCCACGAACGGTTCCCCGCGATTTTCGACAATGTCGTCGGGTGTATCGCGGCCATCAACCGTTTACACGAGATGGGAGAGCTGCATGGCGACATCCGGAACGATCATATCCTGATCGAGCGAGAGAGCGGGAAGTACCGGTGGATCGATTTCGACTACACGTATGACTGGGCCGAAAATCCATATGGTGTTGATCTTTATGGTCTGGGCAACATCCTGTTGTTCACCACGGGCAAGGGCTTTCACAACCTGCCTGACCTGACGGCCTGCGGGCCCGAGGGCATGAAGATGCGATCCTGCCTGGAGCCTGCTGATATGTCATTGTTTTTCAAGTATCGCATCGCGAACCTGCGGAAGCTCTTTCCCTACATTCCGGATTCCTTGAACTATGTTCTGCTCCATTTCAGCCAGGGGGCCAGGGTCTTTTACGAGCACACGGACGAGCTGCTCCAGGATCTCAGGGCGTGCCGGCCGGACATCACGTCAGACTGAGGCGCTGATCTCCGGGCCGTCGGGGAGCTACTGAACCGGGGCAGGGGAGGTGACGATGAAAGAGATGACTGGAAGTCCCGGGAACAAGGTCCTGATCGCCGTGGATCTGTCCGAGAATTCGCTCAAGGCCGTGGATTATGTAGGGGGGATGCTGCGTTGCCACGAGCTGGCGGAGATCACCCTGCTCACGGTGATCAAGGAGCCGTCCGCCGACATCGTGCCCGAGGAGGCCGAGAGAGCCAGGATGGTCGATGAAGCTCGGAGCGAGACCCTGGCGCTCATGGAACAGGCTGGCTCCAGGCTAACCGCGCTTGGGATCGCCGAGAAGCACATTCGAATCAAGATCCAGGTCTGTCGGAAGCCCATGAGCATTTCTGATCTCATCCTGCATGAGCAGCAGGAGGGGGGATATGGAACTCTGGTGGTGGGCCGGAGGGGCGTCAGCAAAAAGGAGGAGTTCCTTTTCGGCAGCGTGTCGAGCAGGGTCGTGAGGGACGCAAAGCACTGCGCGGTGTGGGTGATCGAGTAGGAAGTGCTCCGAAAGGTTTGGAGTTTAAGGTTTAAGGTTTCAAGATGAAAACCAGCCGTCGCGAGCCGCTTTTCGTCGCTTAGGGTGGCCCGGGGAGGCTATGTCACGGGGGGAGGGATTCGGCCTGCCGGCGGGACGGCTCTCGTGGGTTCATGCGGCTCCCATCATCCCGACTTGGCGCCCTCGAGGATTTTTCGAATCCTTTCCTGTTCAGATTTTGCCTGCCGAAGCTCGCGGTCGAGCACTGCTCGACCGGCCTGGTCATGGGGTGGAAGCTCCTGGATCTTTCTTTCCAGTGCTTCCACCTCCCTCATGATGTTGTAAAGCTCGAGAGCAATGAGTCGAATGCTCATGTCCGGAAGTGATCCCTTGAGCGTTGTGGGCTTTGGTTATCCCGCGGGGCGATGCGTTTTTAACCGGCCTTGCTCTTACTTCCGGACGTAATCCCTGTATGCCAGGCTGAAACGGTCATGGGCGCCTCGGGGAATGCGCAGGGTGTATTCCGAGCCTGGAGGAATGGATCCTTTGCGCAAGGAGGGATTCAAATCCCTCAAGTCGGAGGCCGGGACCTGAATCCATCTTGCCACTTCGTCCAGCTTCAGCGGCTTGCTGACCTGGATGGGCTCGAAATCGAGCACATCGAAGATCCCGGGTCGGTTGAAGCCGTGGTTTTCCAGATCGCGGGCGATCTGAATGGCTGCCAGCACCTTCGGGACGTACTGGCGTGTTGTCCGTGAGAAGGCCTTGCGGCTGTAAAGGGTCCAGAAGTCTTGCGATCCATGGCGTTGAATGGATCTGGCCACCGTTCCATCGCCGGCGTTGTAGGCTGCCAGGGCCAGAGGCCATGAATCAAACTTTCTGTAAAGCTTGTTGAGGTATCGAGCCGCCGCGCGCGTGGACTTTATGGGGTCGACCCGTTCATCAACCCATGCGTCCACTCTGAGTCCCAGGGATCGTGCCGTGGAGGAGAGCAGCTGCCAATACCCGCCAGCGCCACGGTAAGAGGCTCTTCCCTTGAAGCGGCTCTCCACCAGAGCCACATAGACCAGCTCCTCGGGAACTCCCTCCGATCGGAAGATCTCCTCCATGACGGGAACGTACAACCACGAGCGGTCCAGAGCTTCCAGGAATGTTCTTCGGTCTCCATCCTTGTAGTGTTTGATGTAGCGGTTGATTGCTGGATGATTCGGAATAGGAATTGTCATCCTGTTGCTCGATACTCCAGCAGGGGAAGCATGAGAAAGCGCAGGGGTTGGGGTAAAGCTTGCCATCTGCAGAGGCATGCTCCGGTGCGCCTCCCGGGAATGCAGGAACCCGATGGAGAGATCGCTCCAGATGCTACCGATGGGATCGGTTTTTGACTCTGCCTGACTGGTGAGTAAAACGGAGAGGAAAAAGAACAAAAGTGTGGCGCGATGGCAGGTGCGCCATGGGTTGGTGGTTGCTTCCCCCAGCTGGTGCCTCCAGAGTCTGGAAACAGGCGCCATACTGGTTCTCCTTATCTTGTCAAAGAAATTCAACATCGCCCTCGCGGTGTAACCGTAAGAGTTGGTCAATTGGTCGCTCTTCTAACAGCTTGATCACTGGATTGACAAATGCGGTAATCGGGGTTTATCCCCGGTTAGATGGAATTATCTGGCGTATTGCGGAATCTTCGGAACCTCAGAAATCCATGTGAGCTCATATGTGAATATTTAGACAAAAAGGGCTGATGCAGGGCATAGATGGCCGAATTCTGAAGGTTTTTTTTCTTTGCAGATTTCTAAGTCCATCTAGGGGTGATGGCAGATGGCGATCACGTTGTTTTAAATTTTCTTATCGCTTTTTAGCGTTTTTCACATGATTCCATGGGAGATGACAATTCATTTCATTCAAGGATAGGGTAAAGTTTTGTACAAAAAAGTGCTTTTCTGCCGTTGCAGCCCTGCCCCGAATGCGGTGCCGATCCAGGTGGGGCGTCGAGAACGCTCCACCTGCCACCTCTCCCATGCATTTCGCTTCCTGAATGACATCGGTCGAGCTTCCACCCTTCATCTTTGGCCGAGAATGACCGAATTATGCTTTATTCGAGGCACCGCATCGTCTCCATGCCCCGGGGGCAGGGGATGCATGGATTCGGTATTTCCTCAAACCTGCACGGACTTATGCGGCGAACGGGTCGATCATTTTCTGGAATGGCATCGCCTGCATGGCGAGCCGAACGCAACGGGAGTTGAGTCATATGGATGAAAGACGGAATTTCACGCGGGTTTTGTTTCGTGGCGAGGCGGAGATCCGCTGGGAGGATAAAGTGGTGCGGGGAGAACTGAATAACCTGAGCCTCAGGGGCATGCTGGTCGCGAGCCCCGAACCCTGCTCCCCTGGAACACCTGTCGGGGTCCAGATTCAGCTGACGGGGTCCACGTCCGAGGTCTTCATCCGGCTCGTCGGGAAGGTGGTCCGCCGGCAGGGGGCGGAGCTTGCCGTTGAGTTCACCGGCATGGACCTGGATTCATTCATCCTCATGAAGAACGTGATCGTCTACAACAGCGACAGCGAAGATAAGGTGATCGAGGAATTCAACAGCTACATGAAGCTAAGGGCGCACCATGAGAACTGAAATTCTCCATCTGGAGCAGGCGTTCCGTCGAACCTGTCCCAGGCCCCGAAGCACTCGATCGGGTGTGCTTTTCATCTCCAGTCGACGAGCTCCTGGAAAGACGCCGCACCTGTGTCTCAGCCCGTCAGAAAGCAGTGAAGCTCTCCACGGTTTTTGAGTCCATGGCCATGAGGAGCCTCAAGGTGAGGTCCAGGGCGCTCGCGTAATCCTGAACGTTGAGGATACTGTTGTGCGTGTGGATATAGCGGGCGGGCACTCCCAGGACTATGGTCGGGATGCCGGCTCCATGGAGATGTATGGCCCGTGCATCCGTGCTTCCGCTCTTGCGGACGGCCACCTGATGGGGGATTTGATGCTTTCGGGCCAGATCGAGGGTCAGATCGACCATCCTGCGGTTCATGATGGCCGAAGGATCCAGCAGTCGAACCTGAGCACCTCGGCCAAGCACCCCCTGCTGCTCTTCCTCGGAGGTGCCCGGGAAGTCATCGGCCGGAGTGCCTTCAAGCACGATGGCTGCATCGGGTTTGGCCGTGAAAGCGGCCGTCTGTGCGCCCCGCACACCCACCTCCTCCTGGACCGTTGCCACGGCCACCACCGTGTTGGGGTGGTCCCGCGACGCCAGCTCCTGAGTCAGCTGGATGGTGAGGGCTACCCCGATTCGGTCGTCCAGGGCCTTGCACACAAATAAGTCGGGGCGCGAAAGTGGAGTGAACGGGCTGAAAGGCACGATCGGGTCTCCAAGCCGGATACCCATTTCTGTCAGCACTTCTTCACGACTGCCCGCCCCCACATCGATGAACATGTCATCCAATTTCATCAGCTTGTCGCGCTCGGCGTCCTGGAGGAAATGGGGCGGCTTGGCGCCGATGATTCCGAGGATCTCCGAGCCGGCTCCCGTCAGGATCCTGACTCGCTGAGCCAGGAGGGTATGTGGCCACCACCCTCCCAGCGGGCTGAGCTTGATCAAGCCGGTCTTGGTGATGCTCTGAACCACGAAGCCCACTTCGTCCATGTGAGCAGCCACCATGATGCGAGGCCGGTCATGAAGCCCGGGCTTTTCACAGAACAGGTTGCCCATTCCGTCCGGCTGGATGGTCAGTCCGCCGAGCTCCTCCCTGAAGATCCGGCGGACGGAATCCTCGCTGCCGGCTGCCCCGTGGGCCTCTCCCAGCCCCTTGAGCAGTTCGAGTGCCTTGGTCCTGGACGAATCGTTCATCATGGTTACCAGCGCCTCACGCTCACGCCCTTGCCGTTCCTGTCATCCCAGGACGCGTTGAACTGCCTGCAGGAGCTCATCGGGCTCGGGCGGTTTCTCAATGTAATCGTCCGGCTCGCCCAGGGGGGTGCCCTCGTATTCGTCCAGGACCTTCTGCGAGTGGAAGAAAGTCTTCTTGGACAGGGCGGAGCACACAATGACGGGGATGTTCCGCAGATCCGGGTCGGTCCTGAGCCCCCGGTACATATGTATACCGCTCTCCTTGGGCATCATGACGTCCATGATGACGAGAACGGGTCTGTGCTTCTTGGCGAGAACCAGACCCTCCTGGCCGTCCTCCGCCCCCACTGGCTTGAATCCGTTGGTTTCCAGCAGTGTCGAGATGAAGACCCTCATGTCCAGTTCATCGTCTACTACCAGGACTTTCTTGGCCATTGATCCACCCTCCAGTTTCTCAAGCGCATCCTGTTTGAAGCATGCCGAACCGCGGAGCTCAGTGCATTTTACCGGGTAGCGTGAACTGCTTCGCCGGATTCCGAATAGCCATCACGTGGCAGTGGGCATACTTGGAGACGTTGGCGACGGTGCTGCCATGGACCATCCGGTCGAGATCCGATTTGCCGAGCGCTCCCATCACGATGAGATCGATCTCGTTCTGTTTGGCGTAGCGGATGATTTCGATATCGGGGGCGCCACAGCGAATGACGAAGGTATAATCCTTGAACTCGCCCAGTCTCTGGTGATAGGCGTCGCGAAGTGCCTTTTCGGCCTGAGCCTCGATATCCTTGTCGAAAAAAGCCTGCCCGTGCTGGGATTTCTCCGGAGGGACGTGCTCGTCGACGATGTTGCGAGAGTAGGTGAAAGGGGAGTGGGGAACATTCAGAATGTGAAGCCTGGCCCCGTGCTTCCTTGCGAAGTTCAACGCGTGCAAAAAGGCAATGTTGGCGTCTTCGGAAAAGTCGGTGCAGAAGAGAATGTTCTTGTACTCGACCATGGCCTCTCCTTTTCGTGCATGTCGAAGATTTCGAGCTGAACCCGTCCACAGGCGAAACCCTTGGGCCGATCTCGACCATGAGATGGAACAAGCTAACGAATACGTCCCTCTTTCCGGGAAGTCCAGCGCGAGGTGAGGATATGCTCAAGAAACGGGCAAATCCGGAAGGCGGACCGTGAAAACAGTTCCCCTCCCTTTCCTCGAGTCGAGCTCGATCTCCCCGCCGTGCTCGTTGACGATTTTTTTCGTGATCATGAGACCCAGCCCGGTCCCCTTGGTCCCCTTGGTGCTGAAGAACGCCTTGAAAACCTTGGCCTCGGTTTCCTCATCCAGGCCGCACCCATTGTCGGCGACCTGGTACTCCACTCCCCAGGAATTCACTCGGCAGGACCTTAATACGACTTCTGACGGCTGACCGCAACTGCCTCCGCACACGCATGCATCCATGGCGTTGCTGACGAGATTGAGCAGGCAGCAGTGAATGGCTTCGGGGTCCATCAGGATTTCACCCAGGCTCTCATCCATTTCCGTCCGCAGACGGACTCCGCATTCCTCGGCGCGGCTCAGCATGAGCTGGTGCACCTCGCGAAGGGGCTGGTTCGGATCGCATCGCTGATAGTCCGGTGTTCTCTCCTTGGCATAGTTGAGCAGGTCCAGGGCAAGATTGGTGATCTTTCCCACATTTCCCTTGAGCATGTCCCACCCCTGGGAGAGGTAGGTCTTGTTGTCGAGCTCCATGCCCTTTTCCAGCACGTACATCCCTCCCTTGAGCCCCCCGATGATGTTCTTGATGGCGTGAGCCAGGGTAGCCACCGTCTGGCCTATGGCGGCCAGTCGCTCGGCATCCAGAAGCTGCCGTGTCTTCTCGGAAACGAGCTGCTCGAGATTCTGCGTATGGATGCGAACCTGCTCCTTCAGCGCGATCCGCTCTCTTGCCCGCTTGAGGGCCACCTCGAGGGCTTCGTCGTGAATGGGTTTGGTGACGAAATCCGCGGCATCGAACTGGAGGCTCCTGATGGCCAGCTCCAAATCCCCGTGCCCGGTCATCATGATCACCTCTGTGTCGGGGCTGCGCTCCTTGATGAGCTGCAGCAGCTCCACGCCGTCCATGCCGGGCATCTTGATGTCGGTGAGGACCAGGCGCGGCAAGGCATTCTCAAACAATTTCAGCGCTGTTTCCCCGTTCTCCGCCGTCAGGACCTCATAGCCTTCATCTTCGAGGGTGATGGCCAGGACTCTGCGGATGCCCTCTTCGTCATCCACCAGCAGTATCTTCTCTTTCATCAGTTCTCCGCGGGTATCGGGAGCTCGACAACGAAGGCCGTCCCCTCATTTTCCCGGGTTTCCACCCGGATCCTCCCGTCATAGTCCTGAACGATGCCGTAGCTGATGGAGAGCCCGAGCCCCGTCCCCTTTCCCACCTTCTTTGTGGTGAAGAAGGGCTCGAAGATCTTTTCCAGCACGCTCGCCGGGATTCCCATTCCCGTGTCCCGAACCTCGATCACGACCCTGCCGTTTTGCACGCGGCTCCTGAGATGAATCTTCTTCTCGAAATCCCTTCTGCCGAGTTTTTCCCCTTTCTCCTCGATGGCATCCCTGGCGTTCAAGAGCAGGTTGATGAGGACCTGCTCCAGTCGATTGGCGTCGGCCATCACCGGCGGAAGCGATTCGTCCAGGTCCTCGATCACCTCGATTTCCCTGAGCTTCAGTTGCTGGCTGAAGATCTCGAGGGACCGCTGGAGGGCGGCATTGACATCCACCATCTCCTTCTTGACGTCCGATTTACGGCCGAATTCCCTCAGGTGGTTGATGATCTTGGACGCCCGGTCCACATGGCTGTCGATTTCCTCGGCCATGGTCACCATGATGTCCTCCCTGATGGGCTCGCCCTTCCTGATCTTCCGCATGATGAAATTGCTCGCCGTCTTGATCACCGAAAGGGGCTGATTCAACTCGTGGGCGATACCGGTGGCCATCTCGCCCAGGGTTGCCATCTTGCTGGCCTGAATCAACTGCTGTTCGGCCATGAGCCTCTTGGTGATGTCGCTCGCCGTCACCAAAAGCGCCTCCCTGCCGAGATACTCGAACGGGGACACCCGGATGTTGACGAATATCTGCCTCCCGCTGCTGGTGTTCTGACGGGTGTGGGTCAGCATGTCCGAATTCCTGATTTCGAGGGCGTAGTGCTGGTGCTCACTCTCATCGAACAGGTTCAGGAAGGAGGTCCTCAGGAGCTCCTCCTTGCTGAAGCCGTAGACGGGCTTGACGCTGTCATTGCAGTCCAGGATGCTCAGTTTCCTCCTGTCCAGGACAAAAACCGGGTTGGGGATATTGTTGAAAATGACCCGGTACTTCTCCTCGGACTTGCGGATCTCCTCCTCCAGCCGCTTGAGCTGCGTGATGTCGATGGAGATCTCCATGACCGCCGAGATCTCGCCCTCCCTGTCCCGGATGGTCGCGGTTCTCACCATCCAGTGGCTGATCTGGCCGTCCTTGGTGACCCCCGTTTCCTCGCTGTAATGGGATTCCCCGTCTTCGAAGGTCCTCATGACCGGGCAGACTTCACACGGCTCGGAGCGCCCCTTGTAGACCTCGTAGCAGTAATCGCCCGGCTTGGGAGCGAAAGCCTGGGTGAACTCCCGGTTGTAGCGAAGCACTCTCAGGTTTCGGTCCTGAACGGTGATGTAGCAGGGAACCTCTTCGAACAGCTGCTGATACTCGATGCGCTGTTTCTTCAGCGCCTCCTGTTTTTCGATGATCTTGCGCCCCATCTGGCTGATGGCCATCTCCAGGGCTCCGATCTCGTCGTCGGAGTAGGATTCGCTCACGGGTTCATAACTGCCCTGTCCGATCAGCTTGGTCCTGTGAATCAGGCGGGTGATGGGGCGCTTCACGAAAATGAGCAGAAACGTGCCGATGAGCATCGACGTGGAGATGAAGGTGAATATGGCCAGAAGGATGATCCAGCGCTCGTAGGCACGGATCTCGCTATCCGTCTTCTCCAGGGACACCACCACGTCCAGGGCTCCAAGAACCTTCTTGTCCTGGGGGTGAACGTGGCAAACGTCGGTCCAGCACCCCGGTTCGTTGTAAATGGGGCTGATGATGCCGAGCAGCCGATGGTCTCCGTGAGACACAAACCGCGTCCGCTCCGGCATTCCGACCTCCTGAAGCGGCGGGTCGGTGACATGGCAGATGATGCAGGCCTCGTCCTTGATGTTGGTTGTCCTGTCGACTTCCTCGGGAACCTTCGAGAACTTGATCTGGCCTTCCTTGTTGAAAATGCGGATGAACTCAATACCTTCCTGCCTTCCAATATTCTTGATGATCTCATTGATGTCATCACGGGCATTGAGCATCATGGCATAATGGGTGCCTAGCTTTATGGTGGTGCCGAGACGATCCACCTCATCGACTATGGTGTTGATGGTATTCTTCTTTTGATATTTTATGTTGAAGTAAGACCATGTAAAAATTATTATGGAGAGAACCAATCCTACAAGTAGGATCAGCCTGAAAATAAGACTATGATAAGATTTTACTATTTCCTTGAACATGGCAACAAGAGCTTCTTATGAAGTGTGACGTGTCGTCGAACCCTCATCCGGTGGGTTCATTGGCCTGAAGCAAGGGGGCCGAGCCCCGAGCCTGGAAGGAATCGTTTCTCCCGTTCCGAATGAGCCGCGCACCGGCCCTCGTGCGGCATTTCCGCAGGAAACCGGGTCTCTCGACGGGCAGTCGAGACCTTGAGATTTCAGCTTCGCGCCAGATCGAATGGCGGGGCGCGAGTTGCAATCCTTTTCCATAAGAGAAGGAGCGGGTTCGACTGAGTGTATGCGGAAGAGTTAGCAAACATAGCAAATCTAGCTTAATCACATGGAGTGGTCAAGGTCCAATGGTCTCCGCCATTCCGTTGCACACTCGGCGGCATTGCAGTAGATGCGGGCCATGCATCATGTCGGGTGAAAGCAGTTGATTAGTATTAAGATCCTTCTTGTGTTATCGTCCTCAATCCGATATGAGTGGCTCTATCGCGCAGCGTTTGGACATGGCGCGAAGCTTCAATAACTGCTCGGCTGGGAGGTCCTGGAGGATTTGGCGAGGGGGCATAACCGATGCCGCCCCCGTGATTGCGGTTCCGTCGAGCGCCCCGCCGAGCGAATCTCCCTTTCGGGTGGCCTCCCTCGTTTAGCATGCGAGCGGACGACCCACGCATCCCTATTCAGGAGACGAGACCATGGAGCATGGGTTTCGGGCGTATTCCACGGCAGCTCAAACGGCTGGTCCTCAGGGCTCCGGCCTGGGCTCCCAGGTGATTGAGCAAATCCTTCCCCTCTCCCCCGTGGTGCAGTACCAGAAGGACGAAGAGGTCCCCATCAAGGAGACGGATTCCCGTCGCATCTATTACGTTCAGATGGGAGCCGTCGAAGTCTATCATACGTTCAAGGAGACCAAGATCGTCGTCGCGATGATTGGCGAAGGCGATTTCTTCGGAGAAATTGCCTACTTCGACGGGGTATCCCGCGTTCGAAACATCAGGGCCACTTCGGACTGCATCATACGCATTTTCGAGGAGGAGATGCTCGAAAGGGTGCAGGAAGAGAATCCCAGGCTTTACGGCAAATTCCTCACTTACATGACCCGCCGGATCTGTGCCAAGTTCCGCATGATATTGGAGGAACGGGAGCCGCTGACGGCCTATGCCGCCTCCCTGTCGACTGGAAAGCGCGGTTACGAGGGCTCCCGGCCGCTGCCCGAGGTTTTCCTCCAGACCCGTGAATGGCGGTCCGTGAGCCGCATTGTCGAGGAAATCAAGGCGCAGCTTTTCGATCTCTCCCATCGACTTCAGCAGGAATCAAGCCCCGAAATCTCAGAGGCTGCCCAGCTCAAGTGCCATGCACTGCTGGATGGGCTCAACGAGCAGCTGGAAGAATCCAAGGACGTATTGACGCGCCCGGAAGTGGAGGACAACGTCTGGGGGTATTTCTTCAAGGAGCTCTTTCCCTATTTCATGAGAAGCCGCTTTGCCGAAAGGGCCTACTTCAAGCCCAAGGGTTATGCCGGTGACCACCTCATGATGGAGATGATCTATCGCAATCAACCCGAGGGAGACGGAAAACTGGGCGTGATTCTGGACCGCTGGTATCTCAACACGTCCGCGGCCAGGGCCGTGCGCGGGCGTCGCGAGCTCCTCGGTCAAAGCCTGAGGGAGATCTGTGGCGGCCGGGCGGAATCCGGTGACCAGATCCGTATCATGAACCTTGCCTGCGGCTCGAATCGGGAGCTGTTCGATTTTCTCTCCCAATGCAAGTATACTGAAAAAATTGAGGCCATCTGCGTGGATGCCGATCTCGATGCCCTTCAATACACCAACCAGTATGTCAATGTGTTCCACCACGGAGCCTTGATCCGACTCATGAACGACAATGTGGTGAAATGGTCTCTTGGAAGGGTGCGGCATGATTTCGGAATGTTTGACATCATCTACTCGGCGGGTTTGACTGACTACCTGGATCGCCGATTGTTCAAGGCGCTGGTCACCCGGTGCCACGATCATCTTAAGCCCGGCGGGATGCTCATCGTGGGTAATTTCGGACCCAACAATCCCAACCGGGTGTTCATGGATCGAATCCTGCAGTGGAAGCTCATCCATCGAGATGAGACCGAGTTGAAGCAGCTGTTTTCGGAGACCCCTTTTGGAAAAAGGTGTGAGATCATCGCGGAAAAGAATGGTGTCAATCTGTTTGCCAAAGCAGCGCGCGAATGATAATACGCCCGGCCAGTGCACAGTCGCGTGACTCCGCGGCTGCGCAGTGAATTTGGTCGACGTCATTGCCTTGCCGTCTTTCCAGCTTTCCAGCCTGATACATCGAAGGTTCGCACGTGGCACTATTCAAAGCCGACTCACCTCTCATTCGGGAATTCGACAAGGATCAAATTCCTTTCGTCCGTGAGCGGGTGAGCATCACTTTGCTCATTGGAGCCAGCCTGGTCCCCCTGTTTGGCGTCGTCGATTACCTGCTCTTTCCCCAGCATCTGCCGCAATTCCTGAAGATTCGCCTCCTCGTGGGGCTGCTCTGTCTCGGGCTCCTGGGGTTGAACCTGCGCTGGAACTTTGGCGAGCGCAGCTGTTATCTGGGTGTTGCCGGCGTGTACGTCACCGCATTGGGCATCATCCGGATGATCATCGTCACCGGGGGATACACCACCACCTACTACGCCGGTCTCAACCTGATCTTCCTGGCTTTCTGCGCCATCATGACCGTGGGCATGCGATTCGTTCTGCTGCATTCGGTCATACTCTACCTGATCTATATCGCATCAGTGCTGACCTTTTCGCCCCGTGAGAACATCAACCTTTTCATCGCCAACAACATGTTCATCTTCACCACGCTGGTCATCGGTCTCATCGCCTCCTCCACCGACTACCGTCACCGCTTCAGGCAGTACCAGCTCAGGCTGAAGCTGGAGGAAGCCCAGTCCCAGCTCAAGGTCTATTCCAGGATGCTGGAGGACAGTGTGGCCGAAAGCGAAGTGAAGTACCGCATGCTCGTGGACCATGCCAACGAGGGGATTTTCATCGTGCAGGACGGCGTGGTGCAGTTTCCCAATCCGAAGACGTGCGAGCTACTGGGATACACGGCGGAGGAGTTCCAATACACGACTTTCATGGACCTGGTGGCGGATGAGGACCGTGAAAGCGTCCGGGAGAAGTGTCGTCTCATCAACACGAACCGGAAACCGGCCCTGATGCTGCCGTTTCGTATGGTGAACCGGACGGGTAAGACCATCTGGGTGGATATGAACTCCGTGCCCATCGAGTGGAAAGGCACGCCGGCCACGCTTCACCTGCTCCGTGACATCACCGAGCGGAAGACCATGGAAACGGAGCTGATGCAGGCGCAAAAGATGGAAGCCATTGGAACCCTTGCGGGAGGCATCGCCCACGAGTTCAACAACCTGCTCCAGGTCATTTCGGGCAGTCTGCAGCTGCTTTTCAAGACCAAGTCCGCGGACCATCCCGATGCTCGCTATCTCAACCACATCGACAAAGCCGTTCAGCGTGCCACGACGCTGACCAAGAAGCTGCTCGTCTACAGTCGCAAGGTCGAGAGTCAGCTGGAGGTCGTGGACCTCAACCTCCAGATCACCCAGGTCTGTGAGCTCCTGGAGCGGCTCATTCCCAAGATGATCACCATCCAACAGGATCTGGATCCTGAGCTGCGGCCCGTTCGGGCCGATCCGGCTCAGCTCGAGCAGATCATGATGAATCTGGCGGTCAACGCGCGTGATGCCATGACACATGGCGGGCGGTTCATGCTGAAGACGAGAAACGTCGTCATCGGAGAAGAGGACAGCCGGGGGCATGTGGGGACATCACCGGGCCGTTACGTCTGCCTCACGGTTTCCGACAGCGGACACGGGATGGATCAGGATGTCCTGGAGCGGATCTTTGATCCGTTCTACACCACCAAGGAGCCGGGGAAAGGCACGGGACTCGGTCTGGCCATCGTCTACAGCATCGTCACCAACCACAACGGCTTTGTGCGCTGCAGGAGCGAAAAGGGGCAGGGGACGACTTTTGACATCTACTTTCCTGCGGAGATGGGAGAAGCGGTCACCAGCGCCGACGAGAGGATTCTGGACCATGAGATCCAGGGCAACGGGGAGACGATCCTGCTGGTGGATGACGAGCAGGAGGTTCTGGACGTGGGCAGGGAGCTGCTCGAGCGCTTTGGCTACAGGGTCCTGACCGCCAACGACGGTGAGAATGCCATGGATGTCTTTGCGGAGTTCGAAAAGGATATCCAGTGCGTCATTCTGGATCTCAACATGCCCGGCCTGGATGGGCAGACCTGCCTGGAAAGGCTCCTCTCACACAGCCCGAGCATGAGAATCATCGTCGCGACCGGCTATCTCGAAAGGGAGCGGCGAAGGGAGATGATTGAATCCGGGGCCTCGGGATTCATCACCAAGCCATATCGCTTCACCGATATGCTGCGGGAACTGAAGCGAGCCCTGTCTTCCTGAGGAATCATCGGGGCAGGCGAGCTCGGTGATGATTCTTCCCGTGCCTTCCGACAGCCTCGGAGTGGTTTGCATTCCGCCGTTGAGAGACTATCTTCAATAGCGCACGGTCTGCCTCTCGGTGTTTGGTGTTTTTCGCGGGAAGGGTTCCGGAGGGTACCCGTGGAGGTGGTTTGGGGGTGGCTCGTGGAGCGGAAACGGATGATGTCGGCATCGGGATGGAAACGGTACGAAAAAAGATGATCGATCTGCTCATGGAAATCCCGATGACGGCCCGGCAGCTCTCCCAGGTCTTGGGGATCCGTGAAAGAGACGTGTATGAGCACCTCCCATTCGTGACCCGCTCGGCGGCAGCACGGGGACTCAAGCTTGTGGCCCTGCCGTTTTCCTGCATGGCTTGCGGCTACCAGTTCAGGGAGCGGAAACGGCTCGACAGGCCGGGGCGCTGCCCATCGTGCAAAAGCGGCCACGTGGAAGAGCCCAGGTACACGGTCCGACGATCATCCAACGGGGAGCCGGGCCATCGATGACAATTTACGCAAGCTGTGCGTGGAATGGCAATGAACATGAAATACGATTTTCACATTCACACATCCCATTATTCTCCCTGTTCACTGGTGAAAGCCTCGGAGGTTTGCAGGAGGGCTCTCGCCATGGGATTGCGGGGAATTGCGCTCACGGAGCACGACGTCTGGTGGCCGTCGTCCGACCTGGCAACGCTGCAGGGACAGTATCCCAAGCTCACCATCTTCCGGGGGTCCGAGTACGCTTTTCGAGACAACCACCTGCTCATCTTTCTGCCCGATGGGGAGAGCGAGAGGATCCCTCGCTACAATGGCATCGTCGATCTCATCGATGCGGTGCATCAACGCAATGGCATCGTGATCTGGGCGCATCCCTTCCGTTTCGGAGCCGAATGGCTCGACTGGGTCGATGCGGCTGACCTGGACGGACTGGAGGTATCCAGCAGCAACATGGATCGAAGGACTCGATCCCTTGCCCAGCAGGTCGCCGAGCGAAGGGGACTGCGCATGTTCTGCAACAGCGACACCCATGAGCTGGAGACGGTGGGCGAGTACTTCAACGAGATCCCTCGGGATTTGAGGAGCACTCTCGATTTCATCCGTTTCGTCAGGGGAAGCGGCGGCTGAAAATCAAAAAAGAACAGGGGTTGTCGGGTCAACGATTGAGTCAAGGATGGGTGAATACTGTCAACGCATACCAAAAATACGGTACAGACCCCATTTCAGAATCAAAACGGGCAAGGTAAAAGTTTTGCCCATAGAGACTCACCTCTCATCTCTACCCGTTCAGCTTGGGGAACTGCCAACCCCCACCGGGCAGTGTCCCCACCTGTCCGCACCAACGTTTTCGTCGGGGCCCCCAACATGGGGCGCCCCCCGGCGAAAACGGTCCGCCGATCAGACTCTCCGGATCATCGTGATTCACCCATGAATCTGTCGTGCCCTTCGGGGGTCACGTGGGCGAGGGACCTGAGAGGGCGAGGTCCTCCAGGAAGGAATCCATGGCCTCCTTGGCTTTTCGAAGGTCACGCACTCCGTTGAGGAGGATCACGACCCCGTAGCTCGGGCGGTCCGGACTGGAAACATAGCCAGCGAATCCCACCACGTCTCTCAGTGTTCCCGTCTTTCCCCTTATGGTCACGGCTGAACGGCTGAGCCGTCGCCTCAGGGTTCCCTCCTCACCGTTGACTGCCAGGGATTCCATGAAGACCGGCCCTGAAGTCGGGTCCGAACAGGCGCTCACCAGGATTCGGCTCAGCGCGCGAGGGCTCATCCGGCATTCTCGACTCAGTCCCGACCCCGTCTTCAGCACACATGCGGCCGTTGTGGCCCCCAGCGACTGCAGCACCGTGTTCACCGCTGCAATGCCTTTGGCTTCCGTTCCGGGAGGACCCAGAGCCGATGCCCCCAGGCTGCGCAGGAGCATCTCGGCCATGAAGTTGTTGCTGTGCCGGTTCAGTCCGTGGATCGTTTCGGCCAGCGTGGGTGAGAGATCCTCGGCCAGGACCTTCGCTTCGGCCGGCATGGCCTTCGGGGGGACCGCCCTCGTCGTGCCGGGCTCCACTCGAATTCCCGAGCTCTCGAGGACCGACGTGAAGACTGCCGCCAGGAACGCCGATGGATTCGGGACGCTGTAACGCTTCTCCACGACGGCGGCCGGGGACATGGGCAGTTTTCCCGACAGCCGAAACCGCATGTTGCCCCGCGGGTCGGGTTCCAGGAGCTGCACGCCGAGGGTGGATTTGGCCTTGTTCGGAGCTGTCCTGGCCTCGTTGATCACCTGAACGAATCGGCCCCGGGGAAGCCATTCCACCCGGGGAGGCTTTCCCACCGATGCGGAGGGGCTGACGCGGAGCAGGACGGTGTTGAATTCGATGGCGGAGCTGGAGATCGAAGGGTTATAGGAGTCCTCGCAGCCTTCATCCAGGCACACACGCTCCGAAGGGGGTGAAAAATACGAGTTGTCCACGAGGACCCGCCCGCGAACGGTTTCAATTCCCTTCGCTCTCAGCTGGGTGGCGAGGGTTGCGGCCCGATCGACGGTCCAGAAGATGTCTCCTTCGCTCTTCAGCCAAATGTCCCCGGAGAGAGTCCCTCCCCGGGGAGCCGCGGCTGCATGGAGAGCGGTTCGAAATCGGTGATTCGGCCCCAGGGTCTTGAGGGCCGCATAGCTGGTGGCGATCTTCAGGAGCGAGGCCGGAATCAGGGGCTCCAGCGCCCGATGACTCCAGTGGACTTGACCCGACGGGAGGGCGACCACTTCGACGCCGACGCTGTCGGCTGCCTGTAAGGCCTTGCCCAGGAACTGATCCTGGAGCCGATCCCACGGGGCTGCTTCGGCGCTGATTCCCCTCATCACGATGGCGAGTATCAGGAAGGTGAGGGGGAGCTTGGGGTTAAGGGCTGGTCTAGCCAAGGGAATCGAACACCTCCCAGAAGTTTGGAAACGATTTGGAGACGCATTCGGCGCCTTCGATGACAACCCCGGGGGCTCGGAGTCCCATGACGGCGAAGGTCATGGCGATCCGGTGATCATCGTGAGCCTGGATGGGCATCCGGGGAGGCTTGACGTGGCCTCCCTGGATAATCAGGCCGTCGGAAAGCTCCTGGACCGGAACCTGGAATTTACGAAGCTCGAGGGCCGTCACCTGGAGTCGGTCGGACTCCTTCACCCGCAGGTGGGCAACATTCCGTATGCGGCTCTCTCCTTCGGCGAAGGCCGCCACCCCGGCCAGGGTCGGAACCATGTCCGGCATCTCGTTCATGTCGACATCGATGGGCTTCAGGAATGCAGGGCCGGAGACGCGCACCCCCTCGCCCATCCAGTCCACCCGGCATCCCATGGCTTCGAGGACATCCAGCAGTCCCCGGTCCCCCTGGGGGCTCTCCCGGGTGATGGGGTGAGTCAAGACCTCTCCACCGGTTATGGCGGCGGCAGCCCAGAAATAAGACGCCGACGAGCAGTCTCCTTCGACGGTGTAGTGAAGGGCTGGATAAGGTTGAGGGGCCGGGACGGAAACCCGGCTGGAGTCGATGCGGTCCACTTGGATTCCCGCCCCGGCCATCATGTGAAGGGTCAGCGCCACGTAGGGATAAGAGGCGACGGGACTCTGCCATCCGACTCGAAGCTCCCGCCGGGCCTGTGGGGCGACCAGAAGGATGGCCGACAGGAACTGGCTGCTCTGGCGGGCATCGATGACGACATCACTTCCGTCGATGCCGTCACTCAAGATCTCGATGGGAGGAAAGCCCTCCTCCATCAGATAGCGGCATTCCACGCCCAATTGTCGGAGGCCATCCACGATGGGGCCCACGGGTCGCTCGCGCAGCCTTGGATCACCGTCGAAGACGAATCTGCCGGAGCCCAGGGCGGCCACGGCGGGGAGGAGCCTCATGCTGGTTCCGCTGTTTCCCAGCATCACGGCATCGGCGGGAGAACGCCAGCGTCTGTCGGGAGGCTCCACATGGACGGTGTCTCCATCCCACTGGATTCCCACACCGAGTGAGCGCAGGGCCTGGGCCGTGAGGAGAGTATCCTGGGACGCAAGAGCATTGAAGATCTGGCTCCGGCCGGTCGCCAGTGCCGCCATGATGAGGGCCCGGTGCGAGATGGATTTTGAGCCCGGAATGTGGACTTTCCCTCGGGCGGTGGAGATCGGTTGAATGGTCCTAATGTCCGGCTTCATTTGACAGTGCCTTTTCCAATGCATTCCGCATGATTTGCACGCCCTCGGCGCGGGGAAGGCTTTGCTCGAGCCACCATTCCAGCTGAGCGATCCCCTGGTGGAGAAGCATTTCATGGCCTTTGACGACGCGGCAGCCCTTCTGGGCCGCCCGATGAAGCAGGGGAGTCCAGGCGGGGCGATAAACTATATCCATGACGACCATGCCCGGGCGCAGGAGTGAATCGGAAACCGGGAGAATCGGCTCCCTTCCCTCCAGCCCCACGGACGTGCACTGCACAACGATTTCATATCCAGTCTGATCGAGTGGCTCCGACAGTGTCTCCATGAGCACGAAGTCGCACCCGAACGATTCAGCCAGGGCTTCCCCGCGCTCCCGGGTGCGGTTGGTGACCGTGACGAGCGCGCCTTCGCGCTTGAGACCGTAAACGACGGCGCGAGCAGCTCCTCCGGCGCCAATGACCAGGGCCTTGCGGGAATGAAGGGGCGCTCCGCATTTCAGAGCTTCCACGGCGCCGATCCAGTCCGTGTTGCGTCCCTGCCAGCCGCCGTCGCCAAGCCGCAGCGTGTTGACGGCCCCTATGGCGCTTGCGGTCTCGTCCACTTCGGATACCAGCCCGAGGGCGGCTTCCTTGTGAGGTATGGTGACACTCAACCCGTGGAATCCGACCGCGGCCAGGGTTTGAAGGTCCTTCTCCAGATCGTCCACATCCAGCGCGACATAGACCGCCGGCACGTTCAGGCTTGTGAATACGGCGTTCATCATGAGGGGGCTAAGGCTGTGGGCCACCGGGTGTCCGATGACGGCGAGCAACTTCGATTGTACCGGTTGGATCACGGTTCGGCTCCCGGAAGTGGCGGAAGGGATGCGATGCCTCCGGTTTAGAGACCCGGAGCAACCTTGATGAACAAGGACCTTGAGCGCTTTATAAAACTTTGGGCTTGTGTTATCAATTCACTTTTCAGTAGAAAGGTCGCGGCGTCGCCCGGGTGCTTCCAGGCTCCCACGGCCGGCTCGACCGTCCCGGTTGCTCCTCGATCGTTGTTGATGCTGCAGGGGTGACCGACTGAAAGGCCGATCTCATGAGTGATTTCTATCGCCGCGCCAGTCTGTGCTTCGCCGCCGGCTGCGTGGGCGGGCTGGCTAATGCGGCACTGGTATGGTATCTGGGCAGGGAGGGGATTCCCCAGATGGTGGGCGTTTCCATCGCTCCGGCCTGGACGGCGTCCTTCCTTTATCAGCGGATGGTGTGGGGCGGGATTTGGGGGCTGGTATTCCTCATGCCGGCAATGAAGGGAGGGTTCTGGGTCGGGGTGTTCAGCCGCGGGATTCTCTTCAGCTTCATGCCGAGCTTCCTGCAGCTCTTTTATGTGCTCCCTTTCATGGCCGGCAAGGGCCTGCTGGGGTTGGGCCTGGGGAAACTGACTCCGGTTTTTGTCTGCCTTTACAATATGATTTGGGGTTTTTCCACGGCGCTCTGGCTGCACATCACCCAGGGCGATTCGTGAACCGGGTCTCGGGATAATGCAGTTTGGGCGGCTCCCTGTCGGGGAACGACACCGCCCCTTGGAAAAGAATCGAGGCGGCAGAAGGTCGCCAGGAGGAATGCAAAGTGAGCTTCACGGTTGCTTTGGGTGGAAAAGGTGGAACGGGCAAGACCACGATAGCCGGTCTGCTCATTCGATACATGATTCGACATGGCATGAAGCCGGTTCTGGCCATCGATGCCGACTCGAATTCCAACTTGAACGACGTGCTGGGGGTCCGGCTCATCGAAACCCTCTCCAATGCGCGCGAAACCATGAAAAAGGAAGTGCCCACGGGGATGACCAAGGACATCTTCATGGAGTTGAAGATGGAGGAGGCCCTGGTGGAATCCGACGGGTTCGACCTTATCGCCATGGGCCAGCCCGAGGGCGCGGGGTGTTATTGTGCGGCCAACAACCTGCTCACCGGGCTCATCGAGCGGCTCATCAACAACTACGAGTATCTTGTGGTGGACAACGAGGCGGGAATGGAGCATTTCAGCCGGCTGACGCAGAAGGACATCGATCTGCTCCTGCTGGTTTCGGACCCCAGCCGAAGGGGCCTCACGGCGGCGTGCCGCATCGTGGATCTGGTGAAGAACCTCCCCATTCGTGTGGTGGAAACGGTTCTCATCGTGAATCAGATGGAAAACGGCCACGCCGACTGGCCGGAAGATGTCGAGAAGGCCTTCGGCGGAGACCGTGTCTTTGTCCTGCCCGCCGATCCGATGCTGGCGAAATACGATTTCGAGGGAAAGCCCACCACCACGCTCCCGGATGATGCGCCCGTCGTCAAGGCGGCGGACGAGCTTTTCGACCGCCTTCTGGGATCCAGGTGGAAGGGGCTTGGCGAGTAGTCTCACTGGAAGGAAGGAGGAGGGAGAGGAGATGTTTCCGATTCGACGGGCTCTGCTGAGCGTGACGGATAAGTCCGGGCTGGCTGATTTTGCTATCGGTCTCAAAGGGTTCGGTGTGCACATGCTGTCCACGGGTGGGACGGCAAAGCTGCTGCGCGAGAATGGGGTGGAAATCACCGAGGTTTCGGACTATACGGGGTTTCCCGAAATGCTGGACGGCAGGGTGAAGACGCTTCACCCCAAGATTCACGGGGGCATCCTGGGAATCCGCGACAACGAGGCCCACGCCCAGACCATGGGCCGGCACGGCATCGAGCCCATCGACATGGTGGTGGTGAACCTGTATGCCTTTGCCAAGACCGTTGCCCGGCCGGACTGTACCCTGGAGGACGCCATCGAGAACATCGACATCGGCGGGCCCACCCTGATACGCGCGGCGGCGAAGAACTGGCGTCACGTGGCCGTGGTGACCGATCCGGCGGACTACAAGGTCATTCTGGAGGAAATGCGGGAGAGCGGTGGCAAGGTGAGCCGTGAGACGAGCCTTCTGCTGGCCAGGAAAGCTTTCTGCCTGACCCACACCTATGACGGGAACATCTGTGAATACCTGGAGAAGGTCACCCGGAGCTGACCCGGGTCGCCGACTCCGGAATTCACTCGCGGTGTTGCCGAGAATTGGAGCTCATGGCTCATGAAGGTGCTCGTCATCGGAAGCGGTGGGCGCGACCATTCCATCGCCTGGAAGTTCACCCGGAGTCCACGGGTCGGGAAGGTTTTCGTGGCCCATGGCAACGGGGGCATCGCCCGGACCGCCACCTGCGTCAATTTGAAGACCATCGAGGAAATGGCGGACTTTGCCGAGCGGGAGCGCATCGACCTGACTTTCGTTGGACCTGAGAAGCCCCTGTCATCGGGCATTGTGGATCTGTTCGAGGGCCGGGGGCTCAACATCATCGGGCCGAGTCAGCGGGCGAGTCGCCTGGAGTCGAGCAAGTGCGACACCAAGGTCATGCTGCGGGAGCTGGGAATTCCCGTTCCTGAATTTGCCGTGTTTTCCGAGCCCGAGCCGGCGCGACGGTATGTCAGACAGGTGGGGCATCCCGTGGTGGTGAAAGCCGATGGATTGGCCGCGGGCAAGGGATCCCTCGTTTGCTCGACGGTCGATGAAGGCGAGAAGGCTGTCCATGAAATCATGGAGCAGCGCGTGTTCGGTGATGCCGGCAACCGGGTGGACATCGAGAAGCGGCTTTATGGGCGGGAGCTGTCCTTCTTCTGCTTTACGGACGGCACCTCCATCGTTCCCATGGTGGCAGCCCAGGACTACAAGCGGGCCCGGGACAATGACGAAGGCAAGAACACCGGCGGCATGGGCTCCTACTCCCCGCACCCCTGGCTGGATGAGCATCTGGTCGGGACCATCATGACGCGCGTGGCGGAGCCGCTCATCCGAGGAGTCCGCGAGAAATATGGATTCGTTTACCGAGGGATTCTTTATCTCGGCCTCATGCTGGTGGACGAGGGCTCGGAAATCGTCCCGTATGTGCTGGAGATCAACATCCGGCTGGGGGACCCCGAGGCCCAGGTCATACTGCCTCGGCTGGAGACCGACCTGGTGGACATTTGCGAGGCCATCCTCACGGGGCGACTCCAGGATATCCAGCCGGTCTGGGACCCGAGATTTCGGCTGTGTCTCATTGCGACCAGCGGGCCCGTCAAGGGGAAGAAAGGCTGGTACAAGGGCTACCCGGAACGCTATCGCATAGGCGCTCCCATTGACGGGCTCGAGCTCATCGACCCTGGTTGCCTGGTTTTCCATTCCGGCACCGATCTGGACGGCGACGGCCGATGGATCACCACGGGAGGAAGGGTGCTCTGCATCGTCAGTACCGGCGACACATTGGCGGCGGCCCGGGAAATCGCGTACACCGAGATGGGGAAGATTTCCTTCGAAGGGCTTTACTATCGGAGTGACATCGGAAAAGAGTGACACGACTGGATGATTCCGGCACTACTCCCGGGATGGGGGAGATGGGATCATGGGGAGGAAGAGCATGGCGGGCGAGGCAAGGGAGCCGCTGGTAGGCATTCTCATGGGGAGCGACTCGGACCTTCCGGTGATGGAGGAAGCCCTGGGGGTCTTTGACGCCCATGGGGTGGACTGTGAGGTGAGGATTCTTTCGGCCCACCGGTGTCCCGAGGAGACATCCCGATACGCCGCGGAAGCGGCCGGGAGGGGAATCCAGGTCCTCATCGCCGGGGCCGGATGGGCGGCCCACCTGGCCGGTGTTGTGGCGTCCAAGACCACCCTGCCGGTCATTGGCGTTCCCATCGACTCTTCGCCGTTGAATGGTATGGACGCCCTGCTTTCCACCGTCCAGATGCCGCCCGGCATTCCCGTGGCCACCATGGCCATCGGGAAAGGGGGTGCCCGAAATGCCGCCATTTTTGCTCTTCAGATCCTGGCTCTCCGCGATCCGGCCCTGGCCGAAAAGCTGAGAAAAAGCAAGAAAGACATGGCGGATGACGTTGTCATCCGCAGGAACCAGAAGCTTCAGGAGTACCTGGCTTCGAGGGGTGCTCGCTGAAGTTTTCGCCCGGGAACATTCACTTCGACGGGCAGGGAGGCGACGGGGCTGCATTGCGCGGGTCCCGCGGCAGGGCCGGCTGCGGGCCTCGATGAGCGATTGTTCGCCTTTTGCCTGACAAGAGCCGATATTGGATTCCTTCTCGATTTGCGACCCCGAAATCAGGAAAGCCGTCTCCATTCTGGCCAATGGGGGGATCGCCGTATACCCGACGGAGACCTTCTACGCCCTGGGGGGGGATCCTTACAACGACTCCGCCGTGAACCGGATATTCGACCTCAAGGGAAGAGACCTCGCCAAACCGCTGCCGCTCATCGCATCGGATCGCTGGTCCATACTCCGCGCGGTATCCCAATGGCCCGGGTCGGCAGAGGCTCTGGCCAAGGTTTTCTGGCCTGGCCCTCTCACCCTGCTGCTCCCGGCGTCCCCGTCCATGTCTCCATTGCTTCACGCGCATACCGGTCGGCTCGCCGTCAGGATTTCACCTCATCCGGTGGCCCGGCATCTGGCGGAAGCTCTGGGTGGCCTCATCATCTCGACCAGCGCCAATCTTTCGGGGGAGCCGGCCGGCCGAAGCCTTGGGGAGATTTCCCGGGTGCTGCTCGATGGGGTGGACGTGGTTGTTTCCGGGGGTGAGCTCGAAGGGCGTCAGCCTTCGACCATCGTGGATTTGACCGTAATCCCTCCGCGGCCGGTGCGGGAGGGAGCCATCCCGTGGGAGGAGATTCGTCGAGCCCTGGGCTCTTGAAAACCGGCCTCGGGTGCATCTATATGGAATCAACGGGGGATGCCTCTCTTGCTGAGCAGCATGTTTGTCATATTGGCCATCGTTGTCTCGGTCTTGCTTGTGGCGCTGATCCTCCTGAAGAGGAGATGGCGCTCCCTCTCGATGAGGGAATGCCGCGTCATGCTTTCGGGCGGGGGCACGGGGGGCCACGTGAACCCGGCCCTCGCCATTGCCGAGGGAATCCGCAGACGCGAGCCCCAGGCCCGATTCTGCTACCTGGGCGTCCGGGGCAAGGCCGAGGCCGTCATAGTCCGGCGAGCGGGATATCCGCTTCACTTCGTCTCTTCCACTGGTTTTCCCGGACTCCGGCCGTCGTTTCGAACGCTCCGTTTTCTGGTCAAACTGACGGTGGGCGTTCTCCAGTCCGCGGGGCTGCTCTTGTGGTTCTGCCCCCGCTGGGTGGTGGCGACCGGGGGATATGTGAGTGCCCCCGTGATCATCGCCGCCCTTGTGCTGCGCGCCATGGGCATCGCCCACACCCGTGTTTTCCTTCACGAACAGAACAGCATCCCCGGCCAGATGAACGGCCTGCTCGGTCGTTGGGTGGACCGGGTCCTCCTCACTTTTCCTCAAACCCTTTCCTTTTTTCCCGGGAACGGGAGCGTGGTCGGATATCCCATCCGCCATTCCATCGTTGAAAAATCGCGGGAAGAGGCTGCCGCGAACCTTTCCTTCGCGATCCCCGAGGGGAGATGGGTGGTGTTTGCCTTCGGCGGCTCCCAGGGGGCCCGGACCATCAACCGCGCCGTGGTGGACGCTCTGCGCCACCTCCTGCCTTACAGGGACCGGCTGTTCATCATTCACGGCACCGGCCTGGCTCGGTCGGACAGGTACGACCCCGCGGCCGATACCGAAAGCCGGGTTCAGAAGGTGCTCGATGCCGAGGAGCGGGCTCTGCTGGATGGGTTCTACTACCGGCAGGACTATTTTCACAACATCGCCGACGTGTATGCCGTGAGCGACCTCATTGTCTGCCGCAGCGGGGCCGGCAGTCTCAACGAGATATCGAGCCTCGGCAAGCCGGCGCTGCTGATTCCCAAGGCAAACCTTCCCGGCGACCACCAGGTCATGAACGCGCGGGCCATGAAGCATGGTGGAGCGGCGGAAGTGATCTTCGAGGACACCGTGGTCGAAGAGGGGCAGGTGCTTGAGATCTTGAAGGGAAAAGTGCTTGCCCAGCGCATTCTGAAGCTCATGAACGATCCAAGACGCCTGGAGGAGATGAGGAGCCGGAGCAGGCAGTTTCTGCGCCGGCGGGCCAACGAGAGGATCCTGTCGGAGCTTTTTCAGGACAACAGCTACAACAACGGCATCGGGGCCCACGGGCTGCCTTTCAGGCCGCTCATGAGCAACCAGGGGCTGCTGCAGGTCCTGGCGGCGGCTTACGCCGGGTCTCCTTCCGCCTATGATCCCCTGAACGTCATCAATGACGAGGACGACCTGGTCTATTACAGGCACCGGGCGGCCGGCCTGCTCACACACGACAGCTGGCAGGATCGGAACGTCGGCGTTAAGCTCATCGGGTACACCCGGTATCATGAGAAGACCCCCGCCCTCCTCCACATGCTGGTGGATCGAACGCCTGCTCCGTGGGTCAAGAGGCTCTTCGGGGGCGATTTCAAGGAAGTGGGGTTCATCCGCCGGAACATCGTCCACGCCATCCAGGTGATGAACCGCTACGATCCCGAGATTGAGCGGCATCTGCTCACCGCTGCCGAAGATCCCTATTTCGAGGTCCGCTCCCAGGTGTGCCGGGCCTTTGCGTTCTTTGGCTCCCGCGTCTACGAGTCGGAGCCCGTGTTTGAGGCCGTTGTCCGGGGACTGAGTGACGATTGCTTCGAGGTTGCCATCGAGGCGGCGACGGCCGTTGGCGAAGTGGGAAAGGACCACCGGGCCCTCGAGACCCTCCTTCGGCTGCGGGAGAACCACTACTGGCAGGTGAGGGATGCCGGGCTGAGAAGCATCCATCGCTTGCTCGAGCGGGGCATCGTTCCCCCTACCGATTCCCTGACCGCCGAAATCGGGAGCTTCATCCTCACGGCGACGGATTTCCGCCCTCACTTTCCCATCAAGGAATCGTACAAGGTGGTTCAGACTTCATGCCGCGACCGACTCGCGGACGGAAAAGGCCTGTGCGAGGAGGCTCCGCTCATCGGCGAGGCGGCCGCAAGGAAGCGTTGAAATGATCTACGAAATAAGCAATCTGCTCATGGCCACGTCGGATTTCTTCTCGTTTTTCCGCCTGGTGAACTACATCACCTTTCGGGCCATCATGGCGGCCCTGACGGCGGTGATCTTCATCTTTCTTTTCAGCAAGCCGTTCATTCTCTACATGCACAGGCGCTGCCTCCTGGATCAGGTTCGGGACACCGGGGTTCGGTCGGCATTCGACAAGAGCGGGACTCCCACCATGGGGGGCGTTTTGATCATCGGGGCGGTTCTGAGCTCCATGGCCATCTGGGGCAACTGGCGCAACCCGTTCCTGGCGGCTTCCATGGCGGGGATGCTCTGGTTCGGAGCCCTGGGCTTCTGGGATGACCTCTCCAAGGTGAGGCGCCACAGTGGCGACAGGGGCCTGTCGGAGCGAACGAAGCTGGTCCTCCAGGGCCTCTTCGGCCTGGTATTTGCCTGGGTGTGCGTGGGACCCTGGGCTCCCGTGGGGCCGGAGCTGGCGAGCAAGCTTTACGTGCCGTTTTACAAATACCCGCTGCTGGACCTGGGCCCTTATTTTTACGGGGTTTTCATCTTCCTTTTTGTGATCTTCGTTTCCAATGCCGTTAACATCACCGACGGGCTGGACGGGCTGGCCATAACGCCATCCCTGTTCGTCATGGCGGTGCTGGGGATCTTCGCTTACGTCGAGGGGAACCGCATCTACTCCAGCTACCTCTATTATCCGTTCCTGAGGAATGCCGGTGAGCTGACCATTTTCGGGGCGGCCTTCGTGGGGGCGGGGCTCGGGTTTCTCTGGTACAATGCCTATCCAGCGCAAATTTTCATGGGCGACACCGGATCCCTGGCCATCGGGGGGACCATGGCGGTGGTCTCGGTGCTGCTCAAGCAGGAGATGCTCTTTCCCCTCCTGGGGGGACTCTTCATCATCGAGGCCCTGACCAGCCAGATTCAGGATAAGATCGGTGTCCAGTGGCTGGGAAGACGCATCTTCTTCCGCGCCCCCCTTCACCACGACCTTCAGTACAAGGGGATCGCCGAGACCAAGGTGGTGATCAGGCTGTGGATTCTCTCGGGCATCCTGGCCCTCATCGCCCTCGCCACCCTGAAGCTGCGCTAGGAGGCTGTCCGAGAACGGGTACACAGAAGCCAGAAACTTTTAAGAGAAGCTTCACCGGATGCGGCTTCGCCATCGCGATACGATGTCATGGGGGTGAATGGAGCCCAGCCCGTTGACCGTGAAGAACTCGTCGATTTCATATTGGTTGCCCTGTCTCCACCAGTCCTTCAATATGTCGCCCGTCTCTCGCCTGAACATCCATTCCTCCCCCAGGGAGCGGCTGAGATGACGCTGCAGGTTGGCCTCGGCGGTCCAGGAAATGACATAATCGAGGGCGTAGAGCTCAGGGGCCAGGTCAAAAAGGTGCGTCTCGGGTTTGTAGGAGAAACCGGTGTACTGCTGGAGACGGTCCGCATAGATCTGGCCGTTGGCGAGATCCTTCGACTGAAACATTTGGATTTCGCTCAGGAACTTGGCTCCGTAGCGGCGGTAGAAGGCCAGGTCCTTCAGTGCCTTGTAATGGAGCAGGGTGTCGATCTCCTTGGGTTTCAGACGTAGAAATCTCTCCAGGAAGGGTGGCGTGAAGCACATGTTCTGAAGCAGGAAGGCGTAGGTTTCCGACAGGGTGGACGATGTGTTGAAATCCTTCAGCGCGGGGGCCAGGTCGGCGCGGGTGTGGACGATGCTCAGGGCATGGCCCATCTCGTGGAACAGCGTTTCGAGGTCGATCCAGCCGCCCGAGGGATTCATCACCACGTGCGCTTCTCCAGGAATGTGCAGCGCGAAGGTCAGTCCCTGGTGGCCCTTCTGGCGCGACGACTCCAGGTGGAGATGAAGGCCGGGGATTGCAGACGCTTCGATTCCCCAGCTTTCGAAGAACCGCGGCAGTTCCCGGAGGGCGATGGAATCCGGATACAGCGCGTCGAACTGACCCAGTCCGACAAGGTAGATGGCGTCGAAGCGATTGGATTCGGAAAGCGGCAGTCCCAGGGTTTCCCTGGCCCATGCATCCATGGCGCTGAAGTACAGGTCCGATGTCTCGTCCATGAGCGTCTCGACCCACCGCGAGTATCGGCCGTAGTCCAGGCTCTTCTTGTCGGCGCAGTAAGCCACGTAGTCGGGATAGTGGAGCTCGTCCTCCAGGATTTCCAGAACGGCGCTCCATGGGGCCAGGGCGAAAGGCTTGAGGAATTTCGAGAGGCTGCTGGTTTCCTTTTCCATGATCAGCCTCTTGGGAACGTCGCTGTTCTTCTGGCACCAGGTGTGAATCTCCCTCAGGTAGACCTTTTCGCCGTTGACGGCGGCCGAGGCTCCCCGGGCCCACTGGGAAAGCTCGTTTTCGTAGGGCATGGCCTGGAACTGAAGGTAGTGCGAGAGGAGAGTGTGATAGAGTCGTTTCCCCTCCCTGGACACCGAATTGAGGGAAGACAGGGTCCTGAGATATCCCGGTTGGAGGAGGCTTTCGAGGCCGTCGTAGATGTCGCCGTCGTGGGTCGGCGCCTGTCCTCCGAGAGCGCCTCGCAGGGCTCTTGAGGTGATTCGGGTGTTGAGCTCGAGCAGCGAGTGCTCCAGTTCGCGCGTGCGCTCCGGGCCGGTCTCCGGGGGGGTCTCCATGTCTGCATCCTTGAGATGGGGAGGTCATTGCATTAAGGTTCAAGTGGACAGGGAGCTCCACGGGAGCACAGGTGGATGCCGGTGGGAATCTCCCGCCAGGTCTTGAAGGCTCCTCATCACTTCTAAAATCCTCAGGGTCAACTGTCCATGGCCTTGAATCATTTTACCTGATGCGGGGAATCTTGACAGGGACTGGCTTTTGTTGCGCTTAAGGGGCCTCTCTGTCCGCATCGGGCTGGAGCTGGCTCAGCCGTTTTTCTTGAAAAGAATCGAACGTTCCAGGGTAAAACCGGCGGGGCCCGGGAGCCTGAGAGCGGTAATCTTATGGAGACCACGATGCAGAATCATGACAGGAGATCCATCCTTTGCCCCAACTGCCGGCGGCTGGTCAGCGTGGATGAAGCAAAGTGCCCCTACTGCGGCATGGCGCGTCCGGCCTCGTTGAGCTGGACCAGGTCCCTTGGCGGACTGTTCTCGGATCCCGAAAGGACCGTCCGAGTGATCATCATCGCCAACGCGGTGATGTTCATTCTTTCGCTGCTGCTGCACCCTTCAAGGGCCGGGCTGTCGATGAACCCCTTCGGGCTCCTCTCTCCGGACCACCGGAGCCTGGTTCTGCTGGGGGAGACGGGGGCCATCCCCGTCGGGCAGCTGGGGCGCTGGTGGACCCTCATCACCGCCAATTACCTCCACGGGGGAATCCTGCACATTCTTTTCAACATGATGGCATTGAGGCAGATCGCTCCGCTCATTTACCATGAATACGGATTCCCGCGGATGTCGGCCATCTATACCCTGGGCGGAGTGCTGGGGTTCTACATTTCGGTCCTGGCGGGAATTCCCTTCACCCTGGGAGCTTCGGCGGCCGTCTGCAGCCTCATCGGGGCCGCGCTTTACTACGGCAAGAGCCGAGGCGGGGCCTACGGGGAAGCTGTTTATCGGCAGCTCGGCGGCTGGGTCCTGGGGATCTTTGCATTTGGCTTCCTGATGCCGGGTATCAACAACTGGGGGCACGGCGGAGGGCTTCTTGGCGGCATCATCCTGGGTTTCCTTCTCGGATACCGGGAAAGGAGTCCCGAAACCATCGTTCACGTCGTCCTCGGGTGGCTCTGCGTCGTGGGAACGGCTGCCGCCCTCGTCTGGGGAACGTTTTCCGGGTTGCTTCTGTATTTTTTCGTCATGGGCCGATGAGGCAGGGAGGATTCTCATGCTCAAATTCCTGGACATGTTTCGCCGAAGCCGGGTCTTCGTTAACGATTCGCCGGAGAAGGCAGCGTTTCAAAACAAGTATCGCCATTTCCAGAACCTCCTGGCGGGCAACAACAAGGCCCTCGTGACCATGACCGAGCTGGAGCAGGTCTGCTACGGTCCAAAGCCCTTCACCCTCGATTACATCACGCGCCAGGCCGAACGGCTCATTTCAGGCGTTTACGACATAGCCGAGGATCTCAATGCGCTCTCGAGCGGCCGTTATGAGCCGCTGTTCGAGTCGGTTGAGCGGATTGGCGTGGGAATTCTTCAGGAGCTGGTTCGCAAAAGACGGGTCGAGAGGACCAGCCTGACCGTACCCCTCCAGCACTTGAGCCTCGAACGCGCCTCTGAGGTGGGAGGGAAGGCGGCCAGCCTTGGAGAGATCACAAACCGTGTGCATCTTCCGGTGCCTCGCGGGTTTGCCGTGACCGCTTATGCCTGCCAGCATTTCCTGGAATCCAATCACCTGCTGGAAAAGGCCGACAACATCCTCAAGGGGCTGGACATCGACGACACGGAGAAGCTGGTCAACAGCAGCCGCGAGATTCATTCCCTCATCCTTCATGCGCCGCTGCCGCCGGACCTCGAGGCCGGCCTGATGGAGCAGATGGAAGACATCATCAAGGATCGGGGCCCCGAGGTCCAGATGGCCATGCGCAGCAGCGCCACCAGCGAGGACTCGGAAGCGAGCTTCGCCGGCCAGCACTCCTCGTTTCTCGGGGTGACGCGGGACCGGGTGGTGGAGGCTTACAAGCGGACGGTGGCCAGCACTTTCAACCCTCGAGCCATATACTATCGGCGGAGCAAGGGCTATCCGGACGACCACGTCATCATGAGTGCGCTGTGCATCGAAATGGTGGATGCCCGGACGGCCGGCGTCATGTACACGCGGGACCCCAACGACAACCGGCGGAACGTGGTGATGGTGAACGCCGTCTGGGGCCTGGGCGTGGGGGCGGTGAGCGGCTCCACGGCCGCCGACTTCTATGAGGTGGAAAAAGAGGGGCGAATTCCCACGGTCATCCAAACGGCCCACAAGCCCACACAAATCGCGCTGGATGAGCGCAAAGCCCTGGTGGAGCTCACCGTACCCGAGGAGATGCGCGATCAGGCCTGTCTGACCCGGGATCAACTGTCAAAATTGGTGGAGTACGGGTTGGCTCTCGAGGAGCACTATCGGGTCCCCCTGGACATCGAGTGGGCGATGAACAGGCGGGGTCGTCTGGTGCTGTTGCAGGCCCGTCCCCTCAACCTGGATTTCAGGACCGTCCGAAAGAACGAAGTTGAGTCGGGAAAGGACATGGAGGCCCTCAGGGCGGAATTCCCGGATCATCCGGTCCTGCTCAAGGCCGGAATGACCGCCTCCCGCGGGAAAGCCAGTGGACTGGCTTATGTGCTGACCTCGGACCACAATCTGCTGAACATTCCCGAAGCCTCCATCCTCATCGCCCCTCAGACCTCCCCGCGCTACGTGGCCATCCTGGGGAGAGTTCAGGCCATCGTGACCGATGTGGGCAGCGTGACCGGCCACATGGCTTCGGTGGCCCGCGAGTTCTCCATCCCTGCGCTGGTGGGGACGGGCAATGCCACGAAAATCATACCCCATGGCGAGGAGATCACGGTGGACGCCACCAATGGGGTGGTGTTCCGGGGGCGGGTGGAGTCGATTCTCGAGCGGAAGAAGCCCGTGAACCCCATGAAGGGGAGCCCCACTTACAAGAAGGCCCACTCGGTCCTCAAGCGGATCGCTGTCCTCAACCTCCTGGACCCCACGAGCGAGAACTTCTCTCCCGAGGGTTGCGAGACCATGCACGACATCATCCGTTTCGCCCACGAGATGTCCATGCGCGAGATGTTCCGCATCAGCGACGATATCGAGGTGAGCGAGCGTTTTGCGGTGCACCTCAAGGTGCCCCTGCCCATGAAGATATACGCCGTGGACCTGGGGGGAGGGCTGCGGATCCCCCCCGATGCCCGCGTGGCCAGGGCCGATGATGTGGTCTCGGTTCCCTTCAAGGCCGTACTGCGCGGCATGACCCATCCGGGGGTCGAGTGGCTGGGAAGCGTCGGCATCGACTGGAAGGGTTTCGCCTCCATCCTGACCGAGTCCATTCTGAGCGACCCGACGTTGGACGACCGCATGGGCGGACCCAACTACGTGGTGGTGTCGAGGGAATACCTGAATTTCAACTCGCGACTGGGCTACCATTTCGCCGTGGTGGATGCCTACTGCGGCTCCCAGGTCAATGACAATTACATCACCTTCTCCTTCAAGGGGGGTGCGGCGGACATCGGTCGGCGCTCGCGGCGGGCGACCCTCATCGCCCAGATCCTGAAGCGGCTGGAGCTCAAAACGGAGATCAAGGGGGACATGGTTCGGGGCGAGATCAAGAAATACGACAGCCACCTCATGGAGGAGAAGCTCGATATGATCGGTCGTCTCCTGGGGGCGGTCCGACTGCTGGACATGGTGCTCTCGGACGACGGGCACATCGAATGGTATGTCGATCAGTTTTTCAAGGGCAATTATACGTTCAAGCGGTCGGCGTAAGGTTTTTCGCGGAGGATTCTGAATGAGCACGGAAGCCAACAAGGTCATCTACTCCATGGTTGGAGTGAGCAAGTTCCACGACAAGCGGCCCATCCTGAAGGATATCTACCTCTCCTATTTTTACGGCGCCAAGATCGGCGTTCTGGGCCTGAACGGGTCGGGGAAGAGCTCGCTGCTGAGGATTCTGGCGGGGGTGGACAAGGACTTCAACGGTAAGACGGTGGTGTCTCCAGGCTACACCATCGGCTTCCTGGAGCAGGAGCCGCTTGTCGATGAAACGCGGACGGTTCGCGAGATCGTCGAGGAGGGGGTCCAGGCCACGGTGGACCTCATGAACGAGTTCAACCGGATCAACGAGCAGTTTGCCGAGCCCATGTCGGACGATGAGATGCAGAAGCTGCTCGACCGACAGAGCGAAGTGCAGGAAGAGCTGGATGCCCTGAATGCCTGGGATCTGGACTCCCGGCTCGAGATGGCCATGGATGCCCTGAGGTGCCCTCCGGGGGACACGCCCGTCAGCATCCTGTCGGGGGGCGAGAAGCGTCGGGTGGCCCTGTGCCGCCTGCTGCTCCAGGCGCCGGACATCCTGCTCCTCGACGAGCCCACCAACCATCTGGACGCCGAAACCGTGGGCTGGCTCGAGCAGCACCTCAAGCGGTATGCGGGGACCATCATCGCCGTGACGCACGACCGGTATTTTCTCGACAACGTGGCCGAGTGGATCCTCGAGCTGGACCGCGGCCAGGGCATTCCCTGGCACGGGAACTATTCGTCCTGGCTGGAACAGAAACAGGAGCGGCTGCGGCGTGAGGAAAAGGCCGAGACCGAGCGCCAGAAAACACTGGAGCGCGAGCTCGAGTGGGTGCGCATGTCCCCCCGGGGGAGGCACGCCAAGTCCAGGGCCCGCATCAGCGCTTACGAGACCCTGCTCAAGCAGGACAGCGACAAGGGCATGAAGGACCTCGAGATCTACGTGCCACCGGGTCCCCGCCTGGGCGATGTCGTCATCGAGGCGCGAGACGTCTCCAAGGCTTACGGGGATCGGCTCCTCATGGAGAACCTCTCCTTCATGCTGCCCCCCGGCGGCATTGTCGGGGTCATCGGCCCCAACGGCGCGGGCAAGACCACGCTCTTTCGGATGATCACGGGCGAGGAGAAGCCCGACTCGGGCGAGTTTGTCCTCGGGAAAACGGTCAAGCTGGCCTATGTCGAGCAGAGCCGCGACGTGCTGGATCCGGAAAAGCTCGTCTGGGAAGTCATCTCCGACGGGGAGGACGCCATCCAGCTCGGGAGCCGGACCGTCAAGGCGCGGGCCTATGCCGCCCGCTTCAACTTCACGGGCTCCGATCAGCAGAAGAAGGTGGGCGTGCTCTCGGGCGGGGAGCGAAACCGGGTCCATCTGGCCCGCATCCTCAAGGCCGGGGCCAATGTCATCCTCCTGGACGAGCCCACCAACGACCTGGACGTCAATACCATGCGGGCCCTGGAGGATGCCCTGCTCAACTTCGCGGGCTGCGCCGTCGTCATCAGCCACGACCGGTGGTTCCTGGACCGGATCGCCACCCACATCCTGGCCTTCGAGGGCGACAGCCAGGTGGTTTACTTCGACGGCAACTACACGGAGTACGAGGCCGACCGGAAGGCCCGTCTGGGTGCCGACGCCGACCAGCCTCACCGCATCAAGTATCGACACCTGACGCGCTGATTCCGATGACGGGAACGCCCGAGCGGTCGACGGTCACCTGCCGGGCGGACGCGGCGGGATCGTCGGTGTCGAGGAGCAGGGCATGGAGCAACTGGCTTTCCTGGCCCACGTTGAAAGAGGGTGTGGCGCCGAAGGATTCCATCACGCGGCCGGACATCCAGGGGGATTCGTGGATGTGCCCATGGAACGAAGCCCGAAGCCTGCCCGTGGCCGACCAAAGCTCGATGAACCGACGCACGGCTGTACTGCCCACGTGGGTATGCATGGAGGTCAGGTCCAGGGCTGTGCCCCGGGGCGGGCAGTGGCTGACGAAAAGGAAATCATGGAGCTCCCACCGGGAGCTCCGCAGCGATCCGGAAAGCAGATCGAGATCGTCTTCCATGGTCCCGGACGCCGGGTCCAGCGCTACGCTCCTGTCAGTACCCGAGACCGTCGCCGCGCCCTCTCTCCGCACCCCCGTCACGTCAAGCCCGGTCCAGTCCCTGCAATCCGGTTTTTCACGGTCCTTGATGAGGAAAGGAGTGGGGTTCACGGTCATGTAACCCACCAGGGCCAGCCGGGGGCCTACTTCGGCCACTCTCATGTGGAGCAGCTCGAAATCTTTCCCGTCCCTCGCTTCCAGCAGGGGGGCGGCGGCGGCGAGATCATCGTTTCCGAGGTCCAGGAAGATGCGGGTCCCGGGAAATGAGCCGTGGAATCTTTGCAGGGACGGCAGGAGCTTCTCCCGCACCCAGGCCCGATGGGACGGGATGGATTCCCGGATGGTTCGCCGCCAGTCCGGGATGAGGTCGCCTCCGAGCACCATGAGCTCGGGACGAAGCTCGGCCGCGGCCTTCAGGAGGCGGGTCAGGTGACCGGGCAGGACGTGGGTATCCGAGGTGAAGAGCATCTTCATGGGGGTGCCTCCAAACCCTGTGGGCGGCCGAAACGGTGAGCTGGAGTCTTCAGCCGGCAAAGCGGACACAAGATCGTTTCGTGCCTGCCAGCTGAACGGACACAATCGCCGCCATCCTAATTCAACCCGCGGCGTCGGGGCAACCGTTTACGCCGGAGACACGGATCAGATCAGGCGTCCCATGCCGAGGGCGTTGCGGCTGATGCTCATCCCGATGTCGTTCTGGATGAGCTCGGTGCCTTTGGGCTCGAAGGGAAAGAAGACGAGCTGCGAATCGATGTACTTGAACCTCAGCCCGGCGATCTTGGGCAGGTAGGTCTTTTTGGGCACGGCCATGGACCCCACCAGGATGGGAAGGGTTTCCAATGCCTCGGCCAGGGGCAGGGTCACGGGGTGGAGGGGGGATTTGGGGAGCTCCCGGGTGAGCCCGCGGGCAGGCTGCCCGAGCGTGAAAGAGCGCGCCAGGCGGAGGAACAGCTGGGGATGCACCTTGAAGGCCGCAACATAATAATCGAGGTTCCGCGCGCTCATGTCCTGGTGGACCACCCTCGGCACGTTGGCCAGTCGAATGAGGTCGCCCTGGGTCTCCAGCTGTAGATCCGGGGCCGAGGCCCGTATCTTCCAGAACGGCAGGTGGAGGTCTCCCTTTCCCTTGCTTCCTGACGAGCTCACGCCAAAAGGCAGCCGGCTCAGCCGTCCCTCTCCCGAATCCCAGATGCTGTGGCAGTTCCTGCAGACGGGAGCCAGGGTGTCCTTTTCCCCGGCCAGGTCCCATCCGCATGTGGGACAAATCATGGGGAGGAATCGAATGGATTTTCCTGCTGACCGGTCCCGGGCCAGCCGGCTCAAAGCCGCGGCGTCGGCTTTCACGAGGGGGCGGCGGAGGATGGGGTCCCAGAACCCGTCGTCCGTATGGAGAACCGGCGAATGAATGAGATGCACCGTCTCGCCGACGAGCGCCTCGAAGGCTCTCCCGCTCCGCGGGTCGCCGGCGCCGTCGAATTGCCCCGGGACTGATCCGTTGGTGCTCGCGCGCACCTGCTCGAAGGAGAGCTCGGGCTTCAGGAACTGGTTTCCCTTTTCGGCGGTCATGGGCTTGAGCCTCAGCACCTGGGGGCGGAAGCCCAGTGTCGGCGGCAGGCCCGAAGCCCTTATGGCCAGATGTGAATGGTCGGCCACCCGATGTCGGATCTCCAGGCCCTCAACGGAGAATTCCATGCCCCGGTAACGCCAGTAGGGGACGTACAATAGACCTGATTCGGGAAGGTCAGGCGTGGTGAGGCGGTAGCTCGCCGTGCCCTGGAAGGCCAGGCAAAGGCGAACCCGGCAAAAGCCGCAGCTCAGGATTCGGTCGGTTTCCTCGAGAATGACCGGAGCGCCGCACTGGGGGCAGCCGAGCTCAACGGGAATCTGCAGGGTCATGGTTGAAGACGCTCACCGCATTGGTTGCAGAAAACGGATTCCGGCAGGTTTTCGGTACCGCACTGCGAGCATTGCCTCGGCTGCGGTTTCAGCTCGACAGCCTGTCCGCATCGTGAACAAAACCGGGCGTGAGGCGGCAGGTTTTTGCCGCACTGGCTGCAGCGGCCGAGCACGAGGAGCTGGTGTCCACAGTGGAGGCAGAATCGAGACTCGCCGGGAACAGGCTGTCCGCACTCCGGGCAGGCGGAAGCCGCCCCTGACGGCATGGCCGATGCGCCCTGGGTCATCCACTGGCTCACCATGGAGGGCATGAGGAGACCCATGCCCATGCCCAACCCTGCTCCAGCCTCTCCCTGGGCTGAAGACGCATTTTCGACGGCCATGGCCATCTTCATCTGCATGAGCCGATTGAGGTCGTCGAAGACGGCCAGCCGGCTCTTGTCGTCGATGGCCTGCTGCACCTCCGGGGGCGGCGTGATGGAGTTGATGTAGAGCTGCGAGAGCTCCAGGCCGAAGTGGCTGAAGTCCTCCTTCAACCGCCCGGCCATCCCGGTGGAAAGGTCATCGTACCGCCCGGGAAGGTCGAAGAGTGAATCCAGCTTTTCGCCAAGATAGTCGTTGAAGCGGGAAACGATGACCCGGTTGAGATATTCCTCGATCTCTTCCGTCGTGTAGAATCCCTGGGTCCCCACCAGGCTGTTGATGAGCAGAATGGGCTGAGCCACCCGCACGTTGAAGACCCCGAAGGCGCGCAGACGGATGAGGCCGAGTCGGGAATCCTTGAAGGCCACGGGGTCCCGGGTACCCCATTTGAGGTTCGTGAACACCTTGAGGTTGACGAAGTACACCTCGGCCCGGAGCGGACTCGTCATGGCCCAGGGGAGGCTCAGGACCTTGGTGAGCAGGGGAATGTTGGCGGTCTTCAGGGTGTGGCGGCCGCTCCCGAAGGCTCCGTAAGCCTTTCCGTTGTAAAAGAATACGGCGGCCTGGCTTTCGCGGACCACGAGCTGCGCGCCGTATTTGATCTCACCGGAGCCCTCCTCGGGGATTCGGTGCACGATGGCTTTTCCCGTAGGGTCCAGCCACTCGATGACTTCCAGGAAAACAACGTTGTTGGTGCCCATGGGGGTTCACCTTTCTGCTACTAGAAGTTCATGGTTTCCGGTTCCTGGTTCCTGGCTGAAGCCCCTGTTGATCGTCGAGGGTCTGTCGAAGGGGCATTGGGGACCTTAAACAAAAATCGTTCCAATACTCGGGCCGGCAGAGCAGAAGTCATGGAATTTCACCGCCGGCCGGTATACCCGGCGGCCAATGCGGGTGGCTGAATTGAACCCCTCGAGCTTCACCGTGTATAAACGCCTGGAACGGCGGGTTTGGCCCGCTCCCCGCCCGACAGGATTCAAGCCCAGGAGGCGATTGTGAACAGTCGAGATGCTTATGAGTGGCTGGCCGAGCACAGCAGGGAGACGGCGCTTTTCGACTCCATCCGGAGCCTGCTCGTCTGGGACCAGAGGACCGTCATCCCATCCAAAGGCCATGCCCACCGCGCGGAGCAGTCGGCGGCGCTCACGCGGCTCCTCCATTCCCGGCGGACGGACCCCCGCATCGGGGAAAAACTGGCTGTTGTTGAAGGGGCGGACCTGGTGAGCGATCCAATCTCACCGGAGTCCGTCAATGTTCGGGAATGGAGGCGTGCCTACGACAAGGCTGTTCGGATTCCTGAACGACTTGCGGTCCAACTGGCCCGGGCCGCTTCCGAAGGGCAGACGTGCTGGCAGCGGGCGCGACCTCGGAACGACTGGGAAACGTTCAGGCCCTTTCTCGAGCGCATCGTCGAGCTCAAGCGGGAGGAGGCCGAGCACCTGGAGTACATCCATGAACCCTACGATGCGCTGCTCGACCGGTACGAGCCCGGGGAAACGGCGGAGGGACTGGAGCTGCTCTTCTCGTCACTCCGCGGTCACCTCGTGGAGCTGCTTCACCGCATCATGGGCAGCGGACGGCAGCCCGATTCCAGGGTGCTCCGCTCCCACTTCCCCGTTGACCGGCAGGAAGCCTTTGCTCGCAACGTCCTGGAGTGCATCGGTTATGATTTCCAGGGCGGTCGGCTGGATCCCACGGCTCATCCTTTCACGGTGGGCATAGGGCCGGGGGATGTGCGCATCACCGCCAGGTACAGCACGTCATCTTTCGGACAGGGGCTTTTCGGGGCGATTCACGAGGCCGGGCATGCCCTGTACGATGCCGGCCTGCCGACCGGGCACTGGGGGACGCCCATGGGAGAGACCGTTTCGCTGGGGATTCATGAGTCCCAGTCCCGCATGTGGGAGAACATGGTTTCCCGATGCCAGGGTTTTTGGGAATTCTTCTATCCCGAAGCGATCCGGCAGTTCGACGCCCTGGTTGGGGTGCCGCTGCGGGAGTTTCAATTCGCGATCAATGAGGTTCGCCCCACCCTCATCCGCACCGAAGCCGACGAGGTGACCTACAATCTGCATGTGCTCCTGCGCTTCGAGATCGAACGGGACCTGATGCGCAATACCGTTGCGGTCCAGGATCTGCCCGAACTGTGGAACGAAAAGATGAGGAGTACCCTTGGGCTCACTCCGCCTGACCATTCCAGCGGAGTCATGCAGGACATCCACTGGTCATCGGGGGCCATCGGGTACTTCCCGACCTACACGCTGGGGAACCTCTACGCCGCGCAGTTCTATCGCCAGGCGGAAGGGGAGCTGGGGGGCTTGCGGGAATACTTTCGCATGGGGGATTTCGAGCCCCTGCTTCAATGGCTGCGCCGAAACATTCACAGCCAGGGAAGCCGCTTTCACCCCAGGGATCTCCTGCGCCGCGTGACCGGCCAGGATCCTGACCCTCAATACCTTCTGAGCTACCTGGAGGGAAAATACGCCAAACTGTACGGTCTCGCCGGCCAGAACCACTGATGCCCGTGGCTGTTTAAAGTTGAGATGTGCAGTTGGGACAGCGGGTGGCCGGGATGGGGATGGCCGTATGGCAGAAGGGGCAGTCCCTGGTGGTGGGCTCCTCCGCCGGCGCCGCCTGCTCCCGCCGCAGTCGGTTCATCCCCTTGATGAGCATGAACAGCGCGAAGGCCACGATGACAAAGCTGATGATCGCGTTAATGAAGAGGCCGAGATTGAGGGAGACCGCGCCAGCCGCCTGAGCCTCGGCCAGGGTGTTGTACGGGCCGGGCTTCGCCCCTTCCTTCAGGAGCAGGAAAAAGTCGGAGAAATCCACCCCTCCAAGCAGGAGGCCGATGGGCGGCATGAGAACATTGTCCACCAGGCTCTTGACAATGGTCCCGAAGGCCCCGCCGATGATGATGCCCACCGCCATGTCCACCACGTTGCCCTTCATGGCGAATTCTTTGAACTCTTTGAACATTTCCGTTCCTCCCTTGCGATTCGAAGACTGCCGTGAAGTGACGAAAGGGAACTGACTTATTTGCTGTTGAGCTGTAGACGGTCCTTTTGCTGCTTTGCCCTTACTGCCAAAACGCGAATCATTCAAGCAGAAGTTGAAGCAGTTTCTGCTTGGTGCGCGTGTAGGGCGGATATTTGAGAAAGGGCTCGAACCAGCAGGGTTTGTCGAGGATGCTCTTGAAATGACTGAAGGTCCGGAATCCGGCCTCGCCGTGACAGCTGCCGATGCCGCTCTGACCCACTCCTCCGAAGGGCAGGTGGGGATTGGTGAAATGGAGGACCGTGTCGTTCACCGCTCCACCCCCGAAAGGGACTTCCGTCAAGATTTTGTCGATGGTCCGACGACACCGGGAGAATACGTAAAGGGCCAGGGGCCTGGGGCGCGACTTGATGTGCTCCATGGGCTCCTCAATGTCTTCGAACGTGAGCACCGGCAGGATGGGGCCGAATAACTCGTCCTCCAGGACTGGGTCCTCCGGGGTGACACCCCTGAGGACGGTCGGCTGGATGAAGCGCTCCTCGCGCTCCACCCGGCCGCCGACAAACACCTTTTCGGGATCGATGAGGGCAGCCAGTCGATCCACGTGCTTGTCGGAGATGATCCGCACATAATTTTCTCGGCTGCTCCAGTTCTCTCCGAAGAGTCGCTGAATCCATGACCGAAGCTGGCTCAGAAGCTCATCTTCGAGGGAGCGATGCACCCAGACGTGATTGGGGGCCACGCAGGACTGGCCTGCATTCAGGAACTTTCCCCAGGTGATCCGACGGGCGGCCATGGGCAGCGCGCAGTCCTGGAGCACGATGGCCGGGTTCTGGCCGCCGAGCTCCAGCGTGACCGGCGTCAGGTGCCGGGCCGCGGCCTGGTAGACGATGCGGCCGACGGATGTGCTGCCCGTGAAGAAGACCTTGTCGAAACGCTCATCGAGGAGCTGCGTGGTCTCGGGAGCTCCCCCCTCCACCACGCGGATCACGGCCGGGTCCATGGCCTCGTTGATCAATTCCGCCATGGCGTGGGAAGCATTGGACGACAGTTCGCTCGGCTTCACGATGACGGTGCAGCCGGCCGCGATGGCTGAGATGGCGGGGATGAGGGAAAGCTGGTAGGGAAAATTCCAGGCGCCGATCACCAGGGTGTTTCCGAGAGGCTCCGGGATGATGAAGCTCCGGGCCGGGAAATTGGCGAGGTTCGTCGGCACCCTCCGCTTCCTGGACCAGTAGGGCAGGTTCCGTATGGCCAGATTGATCTCGCCATGGATCAGGGCGAGCTCCGTCATGCAGGTTTCGAATCGGGATTTTCCGAAGTCGAGCTGGATGGCCTCGTAAAGGGCCGTTTCATGTCTCCTGAGGATTTCCCCGAGCCGCTTCAGCTGGGAAACCCTGAAGGGTATGCTCCGGGTGCCGTTGGACTTGAAAAAATCCCTTTGCCTTCGAAGAGCTTCCCGGTGGCCCATGGCTCACTCCGCCGTTTTCCCGGTGAATTCATCCATGGTCGAGTGCACGCGGAGCGCCCTTCCCACGACAAAGTCAAAAAGCCTCAGCGGCAATATGCCCCTCACGAAGGGCAGCAGGTTGACGATGAAAGGCATTCGAACGAAAATCCTGTCTCTCTCGATACCCCTGAGGATCCTTCGGGCCGCCACCTGCGGTTTGATGATCGGGATCAGCGACTTGACCCCGGCGAACATCCCAGTATCGATGTAGTAGGGGGCCACCGTGGTGACCTTGATGCCCGGGCTCAGACGCTCCATCTCCAGGCGAAGGGAATCGGACCAGCCGATGACGCCCCACTTGCTGGCGCAGTAGGCCGACATCCTTGGGTTGGCGACCATCCCCGCCGCGGAGGCGATGTTGACGATGTGCCCGGTCCCTTTGTGCAGCATCCGGGGCAGGAATTCCAGCACGATGTGCATCGGGGCCAGCGTGTTGATGGTCATGGTCCGATCGATATCTTCATGGGTGTGCTCGTGGAAGTACTTCCCCACGACAATGCCGGCGTTGTTGATGAGGATGTCCACTCCGCCGAATGACTTCCACACCTCCCCGGAAGCCCGGGCGACGTCCTCGGTCCTGGCCACATCCACCGTGATTCCGTGGACTTCCGGATGCACCCCGCGCAGTTCCGCGACTGCGGCATCCAGTCCGCTGGAATCGATATCCCAGAGGATGAGTTTGCGGGCACCCTTTTCGAGCACCATGGCCGCCATGATCCGGCCGATGCCCGAAGCGCCGCCCGTGATCAGAACCGTCCGCCCCTCGATGAGACTCATGCTTCCATCTCCGTTCAAAGCCCGGTCAATTCCGGCCCATGCTTCTTGATCGCTGTTGTATGAGAGGGTCTGCTCACAAAAATATATGATGAAAGGAACCGCTATGAAAGCAAAAGTAACAAAGCGGGGCCTCAATCCCCAAAAAGATGCCGGCAGGTGTGGAGGAAGTGGAAATTCGAAAGGAAGCTGAAGAGGACGGAGCTTTTAAAAATAAGGAAAGCCTTCCAGATCAATCGGAAACCTGGAATTCAGGAAGGCTTTGTTCGAGATCTGGCCTTGCGACCAGCCGGTCCGGGAGATCCTGAAAAGAGAACCGCCGGGCTTGTGAGAGCCCTTTTGCATACGGGCATCACTCGTGGGGCCTGTTTTCCCAGAGGAGCATCAGGTGAGCCAGGGAACCTTCGGGCAGTCGGATGGTCTCGCCGTCGATGCCGTCCTCCAGCCTGCCATAAGTCCGTGGGTTCCGTGCCGGCATTTCGGAAATCCGGACATCACCTCGATTCCGGTCTGGATCGGCTGGCCTTCGCCTGCGGACTTTGGGCTGAGGAGCAAAAAGCCGCGCGAGAAGCAGCCGGCATCGTCCGGCCTGTTCCTTCCAGTGCTCCAGATCGCCGGGCGGCTCCAGATCGTACCGCTCGCACTGCTCACAGGAGAATCCCTGCCAACCCCTTTGGATGGCGAGGTCCAGGCAATGGGAATAGTGCCGACATAAGACGTTGCGGGGTATATTGGCTGCACTGGTGACTTGTGGGGCCATCGTTGGATTCATTGAGGCTTCTCCTCGATGCTGGTATTCCAGTCTCACTGCACACCATTCACGAAAGCAGGATCATGCCGGGGTCTCGCTGCCTCGATCTCCTGGTGTTGGGAAAGCAATATTCAGGCCAGTCTGAAATCGAGATGAGGGTCGGTTTGTATCCGGCCGCCCCGAAACGACACCCTCAGGTAAAGGATCGGTTCAAACGGGCTCATGTCTTGACTGAAATCCTGCCTATGCGGGTCAAGACAGGACTCCGGATCTCCAGGTTGGAATTCCATTATGAACAGGTCGATGGTGCCGAGGGAAACCCGGGAGAAGTTGCTATTGCGAAATGGACCTCCCCTTGGTATGAGGCCGGGAAAGGGTTTGGATGCGGCATCCGGCGGCGATGCGGGCGGGGAGCTCTCGCGCTGGAGTGCGAAGTCGGAACGGGCAGATCCATGAGAAGGACATCAGAGGACTGACGGGCCCGTTTTTCAGGGACCAGTCGGACGGGGAGGAAGTCATGAGAACATCCAGGGCTGTTTTGTGTCTGGGGGTTTTGATCGGCTTTGCGTCGGCGGGATGGGCCACCGAGGGGAAGAAGATCACCATAGGCATTTCTCAGATCGTCGAGCATCCCGCCCTCGATGCCGCGCGCCAGGGATTCATCGATGCCCTCCAGGATGCCGGCTACGTTGAGGGTCGGAACGTCGTCTTCGACGTGCAGATCGCGCAGGGCAACATGGCTACGGCCAACAGCATCGCCAAAGCTCTCGTGGGCCGGAATGTGGACCTCATCCACAGCATCGCCACTCCCACCTCCCAGGCCTGCGTCAACGCCACCCAGAAGATTCCCATCGTCATATCATCGGTCACCGACCCCGTGGGCGCAGGGCTCGTCAAAAGCCTGGAGCAGCCCGGCGGGAATGTGACGGGGACCACGGACCGAAGCCCCGTGGATCGCCAGCTTGAGCTCATGCGTGAGATTCAGCCCAGGATCGTCAAGCTGGGATTCATCTACAACGCCGGTGAAGACAACTCCGTATCCTCCCTGAAGCAGTTGCGGGATGAGACCGTCAGGCACGGGATCGAAGTGGTGGAGGCGACCGTCAGCAACTCGAGCGGGGTGCTGATGGCTGCCAGGAGCCTCGTCGGAAAAGTCGATGCCATAACCATCCCCACCGACAACACGGTGGTTTCGGCGTTCGAGGCCGTCGTCAAGGTTTGCGAGGAGAGCCGGATTCCGCTTTATGCGGCGGACATCGATTCGGTCCCCCGGGGCGCCATCGCGGCTTTGGCCATCGACTACTACCGGCTTGGCCGCCAGAGCGGGGACATGGCCGTTCGGATCCTCAGGGGGGCTCAGCCCGGAACGATGCCGGTCGAGACGCTCAAGGATCTCAAGCTGGTGGTGAGCCCGAAGGCCGCCGAGAAGATGGGGGTCACGCTGCCCGACGCCGTGCTGAAGCGAGCCGACAAAGTACTGGAATGACATTTTACAGCTTCATTGGATCACTGGAGCAGGGGCTGGTCTTCGCCCTCATGGTCCTCGGGGTTTACCTGACCTTTCGGGTTCTGGACTTTCCCGATCTCACGGTGGATGGGTCTCTGCCGCTGGGGGCCGCCGTCTCGGCCACCCTCGTCATCGGCGGCATGGATCCTTTCCTCAGCCTTCTGTTCGCCATGGTGGCGGGAGCTTTGGCCGGATGCGCGACGGCGCTGCTTTCGACCAAGCTGCGCATCATGAGTCTCCTGGCCAGCATCATCACCATGACGGCGCTCTATTCCATCAATCTCCGCATCATGGGACGGCCCAACCTGCCGCTCCTGGGGCAGCCGACCATCTTCGATGCACTCACGCCCGCGGGGATGCCCAGGCATCTCCTGATCCCCCTGGTCTTCCTGGTCATAGCCCTGGCCTGGAAGCTCATCCTGGACTGGTTCCTCCACACCCAGGTCGGCATGGCGCTCCGGGCCACGGGGGACAACCCCCAGATGATTCGGGCCCAGGGGGTCGATACCGACAGCATGATCATCCTGGGTGTGAGCCTTTCCAACGGTCTCGTGGCCCTGGCCGGCGGCCTGGTGGCTCAAAGCCAGGGGTTCGCCGACGTGGGCATGGGGATCGGGACCATCGTGGCCGGCCTGGCTTCGGTCATTCTGGGAGAGAGCCTTCTGGGGGGGCGAACGGTCGCATGGCAGACGTTGAGCGCTCTGTGTGGCTCCCTCGTCTACCGGCTGACCATAACCCTCGCCTTGTCGGCGCATTTCGGCTTCCTGCGCCTGACGCCCAGTGATCTGAATCTCATCACGGCCGTCCTGGTGGTGATCTGCCTGACGGTTCCCCTGCTGAAGGAGCGCTGGAGGGTCGGGAGACGCTGAAGAGCGGTTTCACCGGACCATTGGAAACGAGGATCGAGGACTCCGTTGATCGAAATCAGGAACCTGACCAAGGTGTTCAACCCCGGGACCATCAACGAGGTAACGGCCATCAGCGGCCTGAGCTGCACCGTCGCCGACCGCCAGTTCGTCACCATCATCGGGAGCAACGGGGCCGGCAAGTCCACGCTCCTCAACCTGATCTCCGGACGGTTTCCGCTGGACGAGGGTGAGATCATCTTCGGAGGGGTGAATGTAACACGGTGGCCCGAGCATCGGAGGGCCGCCCATGTGGGCCGGGTGTTTCAGAATCCGCGATCGGGAACCTGCGCTTCCATGACCATCGAAGAGAACTTCGCTCTGGCCAACAGCCGCGGCCTGAAGCCGGGATTGCGCTGGGGCGTGAGTCAGCGGGAGCGGGAGCTTTTCCGCGACAAACTGGCCCTCCTCGGGCTCGGCCTTGAAAACAGGCTCAAAGACAAGGTGGGACTGCTTTCAGGCGGCCAGCGCCAGTCGCTCACGCTGCTCATGGCCACCCTCCGGCCCCCCCAGCTGCTTCTGCTCGACGAGCACACCGCCGCCCTCGACCCGCGAACGGCGGAGCAGGTGCTGGCCCTCACCCGCCAGATCGTCGAGGAGATGCATCTCTCCACCCTCATGGTCACCCACAACATGAAGCATGCCATCGAGCTGGGAGACCGCCTGATCATGATGCACCAGGGAAGGATTGTTCTGGATGTGGAAGGCGAGAGGAAGCGAAGCCTCACCATCCAGGACCTCATGAATGAGTTCGCCGCCCTCAGGGTCGGCGAGATGGCGGACGACAAGATGCTCCTGGTCTGCTGACGATCCCGCCGGAAGCCCGGTGATCCCGGCCCTCGCCAACCTCACCACAGGGAGTACCGATAGCTCTTCATGGCTTTCCGGAGCTGGATCAAGGTGACGACGCCTCGCTCCGAGAGGTGCAGGAGCTGTTTCTGGAAAATCTGGGCGGAAAAAAAGGCGTCGGCCAGGGCGTTGTGGCGGTAGCTTTCCCTGAGCTCATAGCGGTCCATCATGGCCTCGAAGCTCAAATCCATGCAAAGCTTTCCGGCCTTGTGGCAGAGCCACTTTTCCACCTGGACGATGTCGATGGTCTCCCGCTCGATCTTGACATTCACCTCCCTGAAAAGCCTCTGCAGGATTCGGTAGTCGAAATCCACCGAGTGGCCGACGAGAATGCCGTCCATGGCCTCGAGGATGGATTCCGAAGCCTCGGCGAAGCTGGGAGCCGAATCGAGGTCGTGACCGCCGATCCCGTGGTATTTCATGCCGGCCATTTTGTACTCGGCAGGCCGGACGAGGGTGTAGGTGGACTTCCCGGCGAGAATCCTCTTGCCCTGCATCGGTACCGAAGCGAAGGCGACGATTTCGTCATGCCGGATGTCGAGCCCCGTGGATTCGACGTCGACGGAGCGGAACGCAGCTTCTTCCAGGTCCATGGAACGTTGTCTTCCCAAGAAACAACAGCGCGATTCGGTGCCACGATCTCTGAACGAGGCTCCCGCATCGGGCTCCTCGCTCGGCCATGATGAATGGAATGCTTCATGCCACGATGCGTCACCTGTAGTAAGCGTCCCGGGCCACATTGTACTTCTTCATCAGCATCTTCTGAAAGGAGGCTATCACTTTCAGGGATTCCTTCAGGACGAGGAGGTCCACCGGCGGGAGCTCCCTGCTCCTGATCCTGCTGTCGGGCTTCGAGTGGTTCAGTATGGCCCTGGCCTGCTGGCGGAGGCGGAGGTCCTGGATGACGCCGAAAGCCTCCAGGAGGTCATTGTGGAGGGTGCTCTCGATGGCGCCGCTGGCGAGGAGGGCGTCCAGGCGGTCCTTGGTGTTGGTGACTTCCACCAGCCCCTCTTCGACGGCCAGGACCCGGACGCCGTTCACGATGGGATAAATCCCGTAGGTTTTGAGATCCACCTCCTTGTGGCGGGAGATGATCCCGAACATGCCGAGGGGCGGCTCGATCTGGACGGCGTCACTGGCCATGAGACGGATGGCCTTTGAGCTGACGCGTGCCCGAACGGTGTCCATGAGCTGCCGGTACAGCTTGAAATTGCCATGAACAGGCCTCGCGTCGAGGAAGACCGTGAGGTACCGCACGTGGTTGGGCTCCGGGTTTTCAAACCATGAGACGAAGGACTCCTCCCAGCCCGTAAGTGGTTGGCTCCACATGGGATTCGAGGCCATGTAGCCGCCCGGACATCTCGGCATCCCCATGCGATGAAGGGTCTCGGTGACGGCATTGGCCCATGGGGTCGCCTGGTCGGAAGTGGTGATGAGTCCATTGTCCTGGTCGGCGGCGATGATCTGCTCCCTGCGGCCCGAGCTTCCCATGTGAATCCACACGGCATCTTCCAACCGGGCCTGGCCCCCCGCGAGCTCGATGACCTTGGAGACGATCCGGTCATGGACCGCCGTGACGAGCCGGCTGATGTCGTAAAAATTGAGCTCCAGCAGGGCCAGCATGGCTATGGCATGGTGGATCCTGGAGAAAAGGATGCCCAGCTGTTCAAGGGAGGTGGCCTTGAGGATCCCCCGGTGGAGGGCAAAAACCGATGTGGCGGGCTCCAGGTGCACCTCGACATCCCGCCTTGTCAGCACTCCGACCACCTGGTGGTTGCGGACCAGCACCAGGTACTTGATCCCCGTTCTGGCAAGCTGGGTCAGTGCGTCGAAGATGGTGGCGCCGGCAGGGATCGTCACCACGGGCCTCGACATGAAGGCGGCGACTTTCTCGTCGCGGCTTCCATGGAGAATGACCCTTCTGAGGTCGGCCTGGGTCAGGATTCCCAGGGCGTGACCCTGCTCGTCGGTGACCACGATGGAGCTGACCTGCTCCCGATCCATTCGAGCCACGGCTTCGTAGACGGTGGCCCCCTCCCGGCAGGTCACGGGGTCTCTGGACACCATCCCATCGATGCTCAGGAGGAGCGTCGCTTCCCTGAAGAGCCGCTTGTCCTTGGCCATTGACCTGAAGGACCGCAGCTTTCGTCCCATGAAGGAGGCGAAGAAGGTGGAGAAACGCTCGTTCAGCTCCATGACCTCCCGAAAGCTGGTGGAGGGGATCAGGTAGCAGACGGTCTCCTCGACGGCTCTTGCCGTCAGGAGATGGCGCTCGCCCTGAAAGCTCAGTGCTCCGAAGACTTCGCCCCGGGAGAAGTAGTCCAGCGGGGTCTCCCCGTCGAAAAGACCCACCAGCCCGGAATAGATCATATAAACGTGAGTGCGCTGCCGGCCTTTTTCGAAGATCACCTTTCCCTTGGGATAGAGGTCGACTTCAAGACCGGACATGAGGGCGTTCATTTCCTCGTCCGAGAGAAATGAAAACGGGCTGATCTTTTTCATGAATTCCTTGGGCGGAATCATATCGCTCTCCTGGCGCGGACTGGCTTCCCGTTCTCTTGGTGGAGCATTCAAACAGCGAGTGAAGCCGCGGGCTATTCGTGAAATTTGGTATACAATAAATAGGAGGCGGGTTGAAGCCATCGATGCGAGACCCTCGGGATAAACGATCTGTTGGGACGGCAGTCAACCTGGAACGCCGAGCCAGGAGATCACGGCATGTATCGCAATTCGAGGTTCATGCCGCAGCCCGGCTCTGCTATGATGCCCGCCATGATCGGGAAAGGAATGAACCTCCCAACAGAACATCCAGAACAAAGGAGCTTCTCGAAATGAAGCAGTCGCTTGGCGCCAAAACCCTGGTGTTTCCGACTCCGGTCTGGTGTGTGGGCTCCTATGACCAGAACGGCAAGCCCAACGTCATGACCATCGCCTGGGGCGGGATCTGCTGCTCGAAGCCGCCCTGCGTGACCATCTCCCTCCGGAAGGCCACTTATACTTACGACTGCATCATGCAGCGCAAGGCTTACACCATCAGCGTACCTGGCGAAAGATATGCCCGTGAGGCGGACTATTTCGGCATGGCCAGCGGTCGGAATACCGACAAGTTCGCCGTCACCGGTCTCACGCCCGCCAGGAGCGACCTGGTGGATGCCCCCTACGTCCAGGAGTTCCCCATGGTGATCGAGTGCCGATTGGTCCACACTTTGGAGCTGGGGCTCCACACGCAGTTCGTGGGAGAGATCGTGGACGTCAAGGTGGACGAAAGCGTGCTGGATGACCAGGGCCTTCCGGATGCCCGGAGGATCGCCCCCATTGTCTTCGCTCCCGAGGCGCGAAAATATTACGGGCTTGGCGATTTCGTCGGCGAAGCATTTTCCATGGGTAAATCCCTGGGCTGACACCCCGGTTGACCCTCGGTTTTCCATTTGGCTCCAGGAGGTTGAGTCATGAGTGGCGGCAAGCAGAGCCTTGGAAGCAATGCCTTTCTTTATCCCATGCCGGTGGTCCTGGTGGGGACCTTGGTGGATGGCAAGCCCAATTTTATGACGGTGGGCTGGGTGAGCCGCGTCAACTTCAAGCCCCCGCTCCTGGCCATAGCCGTGAACCATGCCCATCACACGGCCGCGGGAGTCCGGCAGTCCGGGACGTTCAGCGTGAACATCCCCAGCATGGACATGATCGAGGCTACCGACTACTGCGGGCTGGTATCCGGGCGAAGCACCGACAAGTCGGCACTTTTCGAGGTGTTCTACGGCGCCACTGAAAGCGCCCCCATGATCGCCCAGTGCCCTTTGAACATTGAATGCCGTCTGCACCAGACCGTCGACCTTCCCAGCAATCACCTTTTCATCGGCGAAATCATCGAAGCCTACGCCGAGCCTCGTTTCCTCAAGGACGGAAGACCCGACATCAAGACCATGAATCCTTTCGTGCTGACCATGCCCGACAACGGCTACTGGGCGGTCGGCGAACGACTGGCCCAGGCCTGGTCCGTCGGAAAGCAGCTCAAGAAGGCTTAAGTGTGCCTTGTTGCAGGGCCCGTCAATGGAAGGGAGAAACCATGGAGACGCAAGTAGAGTACCGGGTCATCACATGGAGAGAGTTGGAGGAGTGGCTCGAGGAAAAGCGGGATCTGATCATCGTCGACACCCTTACCGAGGAGCAGTTCCGAAGAATCCATCTCCCCCGAGCTGTAAACGCCTGCGTGTACCAGGTGACCTTCCTGGAACGGATGGCATCCCTCGTGCCGGACCATGGTCGCACGGTGGTGGTGTACGGCTCCAGCGAACGTTCCCTGGATGCGCTTGTTGCAGCGGAGAAGCTGGTCAGGGCGGGATACCGGCACGTGTTTGCCATGGCTGGGGGACTGCGGTCATGGCGTGAAATGGGAGGCCGGGTGGAAGGGGAAGCTCCCGAGACGGGAATGGAGTCTCCCGGTCTCTTTCTCGAGAATCGCCTTTACCAGGTGGATTTGGACGAGAGCCTCATTGAATGGGCCGGGCGCAACCCCAACACGCGGCATTTCGGAACCCTTCGCCTCTCCGAGGGCTCCATCAGTTTTCATGACGGCAGCTTCACGGGGTCCTTCATCGTGGACATGCGCTCCATCGTCAACAGGAGCCTGGCCGGAGATCCCCTCAAGAAAGTCCTCGAGGCCCATCTGGCGTCGGATGATTTCTTCTTCGTGGAACGGTTCCCTACGGCCCGGTTTGTCATCGAATCGGCCAGGATTGTCGACCTTCCGACCTTGAGCGCCCCAAACTTTTCGGTGAATGGTGTTCTCGATCTTCACGGACTGAAGAAGGACATTGGCTTCGACGCGACCCTGAACAACCTGGAAGGCGGGGGCATCGTGGCCGAGGCCCATTTCGACATCGACCGCACCCGCTGGGACATCATCTACGGGTCCAGCCGTTTCTTCGAGCACCTGGGCATGCACCTGGTTTTCGATCTCATCAGCATCCAGATGCGCATCGTGGCCAGGTGAGGGGCACTGAGACGTTTCGAGCTTCTGGTTTCGAGTTGAAGACCAGTGCCGGCGGGAGCGTTTTCATCGGTTGGGACGGCCCGGAGGGACATGGGGGCCTGCACAGGGGTGTGGGGGTGACCCGGAAGACTCGCACGCGGACTTCGTTTCGAGTCATGGCTGATGCGTCGCCCCGTGCCGAATCCCGTTGACAAGTCCATCCCTTTTGTGGTCAGGTGACTTCCTGACGATGGTGCGTCCATCGTTATTAATGCTTCAATGAACATCGAACATCGGCTCTCCGATTCTCCTGTCCTAAGGCGTGAGCTATGGCGGGCGGAACTGCAGGGTGTGGCGGGAAACGGCCACGCCTCCCATCGCGGAAAGGGGAGCGCATCGGACCGGGTATGCCGGCCGGGGCCTGCTTCGCTTCTCCAGGGGTCCCGGCTTTTTTTGTTTATGGTCCGGGGACGCAATGGGAACCACCCCGGCGAGTTTCAATGCAGGTTCGCTCGATCCGTGCGGTGGGAGCCAGGGCCGAGTTTTCAACGGGAAGGGGGTGAGGCAGGAAGGAATCCGCTGCTGAGCGTCTCTTGCGGCGCTGAGCGGCCATCGGCAGGAAGGAAGACCCCCCACGGAAATCTTCATGAAAGGATCCCGACATGAACAATTCGCGCATCCGTTTCTTTGTCTGTTGCCTGTTTTCCCTCGCGGCTTTCGCCGGCGTCTTGTCCGCACAGGGCAAAGCCCTGGCCGCGGATCAGAAGGACCTGATCCTCTCCACCACGACGTCCACGGTGGACACGGGTCTGCTCGACGTTCTCGTTCCCATCTTCGAAAAGCAGACCGGCTTCCGGGTGAAGACCATTTCGGTCGGCACCGGGCAGGCGCTCGCCATGGGAGAGAGGGGCGAGGCCGACGTGCTGCTGGTCCATGCCCCCGAAGCCGAAAAGAAGCTCATCGACGCCGGGGTGGGGATCAACTATCAGCTGGTCATGCACAATGACTTCATCCTGGTCGGCCCGGCCGCCGATCCCGCCGGCGCCAGGGGCAAGCCGGCCCCCGAGGCCGTGAAGGCCATCGCAGGGAAGGAAGCCCTGTTCATCTCCCGTGGAGATGACTCGGGCACGCACAAGAAGGAGCTCTCCCTCTGGAAAAAGGCCGACGTGGCTCCCCAGGGCGCCAAGTGGTACCAGGAATCCGGCCAGGGCATGGGAGCGACCCTTCTCATGGCCTCCGAAAAGCAGGGCTACACGCTCACGGATCGGGGCACCTTTCTGGCCCAGAAATCCAACATCAGGCTCGATATCATTTCCGAGGGGGATCAGGCGCTTCTGAACATCTATCACGTGATGCAGGTGAACCCGGAGAAGTTCAGCCGGGTGAACGCGGCGGGAGGCAAGGCCTTCGTGGAATTCATGGTGGCTCCAGAGACCCAGAAGATCATCGGCGAGTTCGGCAAGGACAAGTACGGGTCACCGCTCTTCTTCCCGGATGCCGGCAAGAAGATGTAATTCCCTGATGGATGACGCGGAGGCCGGCCCGTGAACGTGATGCTGGAGGGAATCCAGGAAGCTTTTCGGCTGCTCGTGACGCTCGATCCGGACGTTGTGGACATCACGCTGCGGACCGTCCAGGTGTCCTGCACAGCGACCTTCATCAGCGTCCTCATCGGGATTCCCGTCGGGACCTCCCTCGCGTTGATACGTTTCACGGGACGCGGCTTTCTCGTCAGTCTGGTCAACTTCGGCATGGGGCTGCCTCCCGTGGTTGTGGGGCTGGGCACCTGGCTCTGCCTCACACGGTATGGCCCCCTCGGGTTCCTGGGACTGCTCTATACGCCGACGGCCATGGTGATCGCCCAGGCGGTGATCGCCTCCCCGCTTGTCGCGGGCTTCACCATCGCCGCCATTCAATCGGTGAACCCCAAGATGCGGCTGCAGATCCTCTCGCTCGGAACAAACCGTATACAGTATCTGGCCCTTTTGCTCTGGCAGGCCCGGCTTGGCGTCCTGGCCGCGGTGATCGCCGGGTTTGGGGGGGTGATCAGCGAGGTGGGAGCCTCCATGATGGTGGGAGGAAATGTGAGAGGGTACACCCGGGTTCTGACAACGGCCACGGTGCTCGAAGTCTCCAAGGGGAGATTCGAGCTGGCCACGGCCCTCAGCTTGATCCTCCTGCTTCTCACCTTCTGCATTGTCGCGGTGCTGAGCGCCCTGCAGCAGGGGCGGGGACGAACATGACCGGACCGATGCTTCAGGCCGAGAATCTCAGGTGGACCGAGGGCGGCCGTGACATCGTCTCGGTTCGGGAGCTGGTCCTTGCCAAGGGGGAGGTGCTGGCCGTCGTCGGGCCCAACGGCGCAGGCAAGTCGAGCCTGCTTCTCATGCTGGCTTTGCTGCAGAAACCCACGGAGGGTACCATCCGCATCGACGGAGAACCGACGCACAACGGCAATCGACTGGATCTGCGGCGACGCATGGCGACCGTTTTCCAGGAGTCGCTCCTGCTAGACTGCTCCGTGCAACACAACATTTCGTGGGCGCTCCGGATACGGGGCGTGAGTCGCCGTGAGGCAGACCGGCGGACGGCGGAGTGGCTGGAGAGGTTCGGCATTGGTCACCTGGCCCGGCGGGCGGCGCGGCATCTTTCCGGAGGCGAAGCCCAGCGTACCAGTCTCGCGCGCGCCTTTGCCCTTGAACCGGACATCCTCTTTCTCGACGAGCCCTTTTCGGCCCTCGACTACCCGACGCGTAACCAGCTCATCGAGGAGCTCGGAGTGTTTCTCCGGGAGACCGGGACGACAACCTTCTTCGTGACCCACGATTTCAGCGAGATCCCGCGACTGGCCGGACGGGTGGTCGTCCTGTACGAAGGAAAGCCGGTACGGGAAGGGACCGTTCGGGAGATTTTCGGGGAGGAAGGGCTCAAGTGGAGCGCCTGGGTTCCGTGGCGGTTCTAGCAGTTTCTCATGCCCCTCCGGGCCACCCGAGACCATGAATAGGCTCCCGGTGGGGCTGGTTTTCAACTCGAAGCCCGAAGCTCGAAACCCGAAGCTATTCAGAGCTGGTGTTCGCTACTGGATCAGGTGACGGCAGGGAAGGGTTGATCCCGTCATTTCCCGGCCCATGGCAAGGTTCGCCGGCCTTCGGAGCGACAATCCGCAGGAAATTCTCGACAAGTATGGGATTGAAGGTCGTTCCCTTCTCCTTGTTCAGGATGTTGATGATTTGGTCCATCGGTTTGGGCTCACTGTAGGAGCGCCGGCTTCGCAGGGCGTCGAACACGTCCGCGATGGAGATGAGCTGCGCCACCATGTTGGGCTTCCAGCCGGGCTTCACGGCCGGGTAACCCGTGCCGTCGAAACGAAGGTGGTGCTCCATGGCGGCCAGCACCGCGATTTTGGGAATGCCTTCCACTTCCATCAGATAACGCCCCCCTTTGACGGGATGGGTCTCGATGATGGCCCGCTCGTCGCTGGTGAGCCTGCCGGGCTTGCTCAGGATCTCCTCGGGTATGAACGTTTTTCCCACGTCGTGGAGCAGCGAGGCCATGCCGATGTCGTAGAGCTGCTTTTCGCCGAAGCCGAGCCTCTGGGCCTGGATGAGCGTCAGGATGCACACGTTGACGACGTGGGTGAAGGTGTACTCGTCATTGTGCTTCACCGTTGCGAGCAGGCTGAGGGGGTTCATGTTCCTGCGGATCTCCAAGATCAGCTTCCGCACCGAGTCGTCGACACCCCGAATGCTTAGCTGCTTGCGCTCCTCGGCCAGAAGATAAAGCTCCCTCATCCTTGTGATGTCTCTTTCATCCATGCTGCTCAGGACGCTCATGACCTCCCTGGCTTCCGTGGACACGTCCTGGCTGTCGGAGGACGGTGCGTCGGACTTGACCCGGATCTCGACATGGCCGAGCTTGATGGAGGGCCACGAGCGAACGGCCGGGACCTCCTTGGACGCCAGATCCTGGATGAGCTCCTCGAATTCCGCCGGGGACAATCCCTTCAGGAAGGTGATGCGCTCCACGCCCTTTTCCCGTATGACCCGCACGAATCTTTCGACGGTATGGCCCGCTGCCACAAGGGAGTGGTTGTCGAGGATGAGCTCGTCTCCAACCGTGAAGACCGTGACGCTGCCTTTGAGATCGAGGATCTCCGAGAGATCCCGGTGTGCCCTGCCCACATGCTGAGTGACCAGCGCGTGTGACTGGGAATACAGCCGAAGGTTGGTGATGGCGGCGGTGAACTGGGAGATGACTCTGAGCATCTTGTTGTGAATCACGGACTCTTTCATGACCATCCAATCCAGCGACGGGGAGGGCGGGCATGGCGCGGGGCCTGCTCAGGCGGGAGGTCGCGGCATGCCTTTGAGCTCCAGTCGATCGCATATTCTCTGAATCCGGATGTCCCCGGATTTTCCGCCGATCTCAATGAGCCTGTGCAGAGATTCCGTCGGATAGCCCGCAAGGGACTCGAAGAGCATGAGCTTCACAATCCCGAGCCGCCTGGGGGACAGGGTCCAAGATCTTGCGGCAGTCCCTTCCAGCAGGGGGACGACCCGCACATCGCCGATTCTCCCGAGGGTCCTGAGGATTTCCTCGTTCAATCGAAGGGATGCCTGGCTGATGAAGCGAGTTTTGATCCGACGGGCGAGATCCTCGGAGACTTCGGCGACCCGGTAATACCCTGCAAGACCGATGGCGCGAAAGGATTCTTCCGGGTCCGGGGACAGGATCACCTGGCGCAGGAAGGTGGCGGCGTAAGGGTCTTTGAGCTCAAGCAGGGTGACGAGCGCATCCATGCTCACCAGGCGGTTCTCATGGGAGAGAAGACGTCGGATTGCAGCCGTGCCGTCGGTCTTCCCGATGGCCTGGACGACCGCCAGCAGATTTCTCAGGACGTTGGCCGGCGCGTTGTCGAATTGATTGTAAACCTCCTCGATGGTCCTCTCCCCGAAACCGGTCAGAAGCTCGAGGAGTGCATGCTTGGGGCTTGGGTACTCATGACCGGCGTAAGCCCGGATGAGCTCGGGAATGCAGGGACTGCCGATCTCGGCAAGGAGGCTCAACACCTTTTTACGTTGCTCGTCGGTGCAGCTGTCGAGTGCCGCTACCGCCGCGGAAATGATGTCCGGGTCCTTGAATGCCTGCAATGAAGATTCGGCCAGTTGGGAGAGGGGCTGCGGTTTTTCTCCGGTGTGCCTTCTGAAGACCTCGAGGATTTCGTGAGCCAGCTCGACCTCCCCGAGGCGCAGATGGTCTGGGACGCTCTCCATGATTTTACGGCTGAAGACGAGGTAATCGTCGGAATCGATGGCCTTGTCCATCAGAGCCAGCATCATCTGGGTGAGGCGCAGATCCAGCTCGTGCTCGTCGATTGAGCTCTGATAGCGATTCCGGGGATGAGCCGAGCCCTCGGACCGGGCCGCTCCCCGGGCTGCCCCGCCTGCCGGCGCTCCCGAGGACGGGCCGCTCTCGTCTCCACCATCCGCTGCGGCAGTTCGCGTGATGAGGTCCTTCAGCAGGGCCTGGTAATCCGAATCGACATAGGTCTCGTAGGATTCGCGCTGGAGAAGGTCCTTGACGTTCTCCCTCGAAAGGCGCCCCGAGGAATCGGCTCCGGATGCGGTTTGAGGCTTCTGGCGGCGTTCTTCGGGCCGGGCAATCCGGAGCTGGGAAATCCGCTCGAGCAGGGCGATCAGGGTCGGAGAGATCTCCTTCCCCTCTTCGTTGGCCTGCTGGATCATCTCGACCACGACGTCATCGGGGAAGCAGTTGAGCACGGTTTCGTCGCCGTGCTCCGCCATGTGGTCGAATGTCACCGACAGAAACTGCCCCCTCAGGTGCGGATTGAGGTCTTTCAGGAGGGAGATGAAGCTCTCGAGGGGCTGATTTCCGGTTGTGTCGCGAACGTATTTGGCGATGGTGGCTTCATAGCTTTCGATCGCCTTTTTCAGATTGAGAAGACCACCATTCAGGAGATGTGCAATCTCTGAAGGTCTCAGCTTCTTGTTTTTAGCGAGGTGCTCGAGCTGGCCTTGGGCATCCAGCTGCCCCGAGAGAAGATTCGCCACGAATGACCGCCAGACATGGCTGTTGAGATCGATCTTTCCCTTGCCCCTGGCTGCCGGGATCTCCTGCTCCTCGGTGAGGTGAAGCCCCGAAAAGTCGATGGGCTGGACCCGAATATGGCTGAGGGATGCTTCCTTCGCCACCTCCTGGATTCCGCCCGACTCACGGATCTCGAAGGTGTCCCGTGTCAGGATGGCGCAGAAATGGTGAATGTGCTCCCTGGAAAGCCCCGGCAAAAAGGAGACGGCGGCGATGTCCCGCGCATGGAGGGCCATGGAGAAGTCTTTGAAAACGAGGTTCTTGCGATCCAGATAGCTGTCGCCAACGAAGAGGCAGTCCCTGGCCACGCCCACGGTGATCTCTGGCGAGGTTTCCAGGAGACGGCTCAAGACGCCGTGGGCACGCTCGATGCTGCGTTCGAGCTGTGCATGACCGACCGGATAGATCGAGAAGTTTTTGCGGGCGATGTTGAGCTCGATGATGGCCTGACCGAGGAGCTTGGTGTCCAGAGCCTTCTCAGTAGACCCTGCCGGCTTCTCCACGGACGGATATACCGGTGGGTTTTCGCTCGGCGCCATGGCTCCCGGCCGGCTGTCTCCTGGCGTTGCCTCTCGTGCCCTGTCCGTGGTCATTGTGTCATGATTCATCGAAGACTTCCCTGCGGGGCGCCATGGTTTTCGTCGTCTTTTCTCCTGGAGCCACCGGATGGCGGCATCGCCGCGGACTCCACTATGTTGAGGCTTTCGGAAGACGACGCACGGTCACCCGGTTCCCCGTCCGTACTTCCCCGTATAAACGGCACATACGTCGTTGCATCTGAGAGCTTTTTCGCAAGTCCGGCTCCAGGCGGGCTCCCAGCGGCTGACGCGGACAGGCGTTTCATGTGGCGGCCGCTCATGCCACGCGGAACACGCCTTTCGGCGCACGCCGGCCTGGTGTCAGCCTGCCGTCGAGACCCTTTTTCAACCTGGAGGTTGTCGGAGCCACGGCGCCGGAGCCTGCTTCCTCCTCAAGAGATGTCTCTCTCTTGCCGACTGACTGGTGGGCGCTTCGGCAATCCTCGCGTCGAGAACATTGACCCTGGCGCCACGACGTGACCTGGGGCTCGGCACGATTTCGACCATTTGCATTGAATATGAATGGAGGATTCAACCGTGAAGATCATTGCTCTCCTGCAAAAACTTGGGATTTTGCGCTTCGGGGCCAAGGCGGCCGTTTATCGTGATGGCACCGGGCGGCCTGTGGAATTCATGATGGACGACGTTTTCAATGCCGAGAAGGACCTGGCTTACCAGAAATCGGCGGACTCCAAGGCTCCCCCGAAGAAGCGGTCGAGCAAGCACTCCGACCATTCCAGTTTTTCCCTGGATTGATGCTGAAAAAAGCCATTGCAGGGCAGCCGGAAAAGATGCTGACTCAGAGTGGCATCGGTTCTGTCAGTCCACCGGGATGACCCGCAGCTCGCCCCCCATCGAGCAAGGGGCGGGCGGGGTCGGTCTCCAGCCGGTCCTCCTTCGAAAACACACCGATCACAGCTCACGGGCGCCTCTCCCAGTTCAAATCCAATTCGAGATTCACGAGGCTCACGCGGACCACGAGTGCCAAGACGGGGGAATCCGTTCTCTGCGGGCCGCGGAGCGTACGCCATTCGCGGATTTCGATCCGTTGGGGAACTGTGGTAGTGTGGCGTTCAGCGGGCGATTCGAGCTTATCCGCCTGTGCTGGCCCACGGTTCACGGAGGACGGAGATGATGAAGACCCTGGTGGAGGAGATTGCCATCAGCAGCGATGCGCGCGGTTGCGTATTCGAACCGCTTTCGGGCGAGGCTCTGCGGCGCCAGGGGAATGTGCATGTGGTTGTCACTCTCCCCGGCCAGGCGCGCGGCAACCACTACCACGTGAAGGGGATCGAAATTCTCGTTGTCCGCGGCCCCGCCCTGGTCCGGCATCGGGATGAAGCGGAGGTCACGGAGACAGTGGTTCCCGAGGGGTGCGTGGTGAGGTTTTCGTTTCCTCCAGGTGTTCCCCACGCCATCCGGTGCACGGGAAGTCAACCGGGGCTGCTGGTCGCGTTCAACAGTGAGGCTCATGACCCTTCGCGCCCGGATACGGTCCCGTTTCCATTGTTCGAGGAGTCGGGTCTGCCGTGAAGGTCATACTCGTTTTTGTTCGATATCCCGAGCCCGGCCGGGTCAAAACCCGACTCGCCGCCACCGTGGGCGATGCGGTTGCGGCTGACATTTACCGGGCCTTCGTGGAGGACCTTCTCAAGGTATGTCATTCGACATCCAATCCGGTGACCGTCATGGTGTCGGAGGAGGAGGATCTGGAGAAGACTCGAGGGTGGCTGGTCGAGGTGCTCGGTGGAGTTTTCGCCTGCGAGGCCCAGCAGGGACATGATCTTGGGGAGCGCATGAGCAGGGCTTTCGAAAGAGTCTTCGAGCGGGGCTTCGAACAGGCAATCCTCATTGGAAGCGACATTCCCGACCTGCCGGCGGACATCATCCGCAAGGGTTTCGATGCGCTCAGGTCGAAAGATGTTGTCATCGGCCCATGCCGAGACGGTGGTTATTACCTCATCGGCTTCCGCTCTCCCGGGTTCCGCCGTGCCGTCTTCGAAGGGGTGGAGTGGAGCACTCCTTCTGTTTTTTCGAGAACCCGCGGGCTCGTGGCTGAAAACAGACTGAGCTGCGAAATCCTTCCCCAATGGGATGATGTGGATACTTTCGATGACCTGGAGCGGCTTTTCGATCGTGTGAAAACGACGGACGGGGCGCCACGCACGCTGGTGGCGTGTCGGAAGCAGGTGCTCCGTGAGGATCGCTGAGCGACCCCGGCTCGCCTTCGGGTTTGTCCTGGCTTACCTCGCGGCGTGGGTCGCCTTGAGATTCCTGCTTCTGGCCTTTCCCATCGCTTTCGGCCTGGCGGCCATCGGCGCCATCTGCCTTTTATACCTCGTCTTCGTCTTCTTCGTCAGGTCCCGCGCACCGTGGAACGATCGTCGCCTTCTCTGGTGCTTTCTCCTGGTGGCCGCCGTCAGCCGGCTGATCCTCTTCGACGTCCCCCCCGAAACGCTTTCGGATGATGTGTATCGTTACGTGTGGGACGGCAAGGTTCAACTGCGGGGCATCAACCCCTATCGCTTCGCGCCGGATGCCGAGGAGCTCATCCCGCTGAGGGAGCCCTTTCATGCGAAAATCAACCACCCATCGCACCAGACCATTTACCCGCCCGTGGCGCAGATTCTGTTCGCCATCGCTTACCTGCTCGCGGGCAGCAATCTCGTGGGGCTCAGATTGATTTACCTGATCCTGGATCTGCTCGCTGCCTGGTGGATTGTGCAGATCATCGGTGAAGGCAGGGATTCGGGTTTTGATCCGAGGAGCACGAGCCAAAAAACCTTTGCCGTCGATGGAGTGGGGGCTTGCTCCCAGCCTGGGCCGCCGCCCACCGCGAGATCGGATGAAGGATCTCGATGCGGCATCTCCCCGGGAGGCATCTGGGAGAGGGTGGGTGCTTGTCGCGGGGCGCTCTTCATCTACCTGCTTTCGCCTCTCGTGGTGATCGAGACTTATGTCGGCATGCATGTTGACGTGGCGGGCATGGCCTTCCTGGTGGGAGCGTATCGCCAGGTCGGAAGCCGTGCTCCATATCGCGCCCTGGCTCTTCTGGTGGCGGCGGTTCTTGTCAAGTACATCGCCGTGGCGGCAGCGCCCGTTCTGATCCTGCTGCTCGTGCGGAGCCGGCGCGGGGCCGGTGCGGGCGCCCTCGTCCCCGATCTCCTGAGGTGGGGCGCCTGGTCCCTGGGGGTGGCTGCCGTACTCTTCGTCCCTTACGTCTCGGCCGGCCCAGCCATGTTCCAATCCCTGGTGGACTATTCCCTGCACTGGGATTTCAATGGCCCCATCCACTGGATCCTCGTCAGCCTGTCGGGGAGCCTTGCCCCCATAGCGCGAGCCATTGTATTCCTGGGTTTGTTGGGGTACATTCTATCCAGCCGGGTCGGCCCGGCCGTGCGGATTGGCTGGGCTGTCATGGCTCTCGTTCTGACCGGCCCGGCCGTGTTTCCATGGTACCTGGTCACCCTGGCTCCCTTCCTGGCTCTCGATGTGACCCTGGGTGGGCTGGCCATGACCACGCTCCCATTCCTTTCCTACCTGGTGCTCATCGACTTCCAGGCGTCGGGGGTCTGGAGGGAGAGCCCCTGGGTCCGTTTCGTGGAGTATCTCCCCGTGATGGCCTGTTTGGCCATGGATGTCTGGAGGCGTCGGTGTATCGGGGAAAGAAGTTAGCGGTCCTCATTCCCGCCCTCAACGAAGCCGAGTCCCTGCCCCTGGTCCTGAAAGACATCCCCCCTTTCGTGGATCGCGTCATTGTCTGCGACAACGGCTCCACGGACGGAACCTTCGAGATTGCAGCTTCTCAGGCCCACCACCCCAACGTCCTGGCGGTCCGGGAGATGAGGCGCGGATACGGCAGCGCATGTCTCAAGGCCATGTCGGCCCTGACGGATGAGGATCTCGTGGTCTTTCTGGATGCCGACGGGAGCGACCATGCCGAGCTCATGGGCCGCCTCCTGGACCCGCTGCTGGACGGGGCTGATCTGTGCCTATCGAACCGTTTCACCCCGCGTCTCCATCCGGGAGCCCTGTCCCTCCCCCAGGTTTTCGGAAACAAGCTGGCTGTCCTCCTGGTGCGGCTGCTCTGGGGGTTCGAATATCGGGATCTGGGGCCCTTCCGGGCCGTCAGGCGCACAGCGCTGGAGCGACTGAGCATGCGCGACGCCACGTTCGGCTGGACCATCGAAATGCAGGTGAAGGCGCTCGATGCCGGACTGCGCATCGCCCAGGTCGACTTGCCGTATCGAGGTCGTGCCGGCGGGAAATCCAAAATCAGCGGCACTTTTTCGGGGGTGGTCCGGGCCGGAGTCAAGATCATTGCCACCATCCTCGCGTATCGGGTGGCTATGGATTTGGCTGACCCCCCGCATTGATATGGAGGAAGCCAATGGCGAATTTTGACTATGACGTGGGAATCATTGGAGGAGGGGCCGCGGGCCTGACGGTCGCGGCCGGCGTGAGCCAGCTCGGGGCCAGGACGCTCCTCATCGAAAGAGAGGGTCGCCTGGGAGGGGACTGCCTGCACTATGGGTGCGTGCCGAGCAAGACCTTGATCAAATCGGCCCAAGTCTATCACATGATGAGCCATGCGGACCGTTATGGGCTACCGGATATTCAGCCGGGCCCGGTTGATTTCCGCAGAGTGTCCTCGAGGATTCGGGGGGTGATCGACCGGATTCAGGAACATGACTCGGTGGAGCGTTTCTGCAGCCTGGGAGTCAAGGTGGAGCTCGGTGACGCGACTTTCATGGATGAGTATACCGTTGCCGTCAATGGACAACGTGTCACGGCGGCCCGCTGGGTCATAGCGACGGGGTCCTCGCCTGCCGTTCCGGAGATACCCGGCCTCGATGAAACGCCGTTTCTGACCAACAGGGACATCTTTTACATGGACTCCCTGCCCAAATCACTGGTTGTCCTGGGAGCTGGTCCCGTCGGCATCGAGATGGCTCAGGCTTTTGGCCGGCTTGGGAGCAACGTCACGGTGATCCAGCGCGCGGGGCAGATTCTCGTCCGCGAGGACCGGGATATGGCCGATGCGGTCATGGCCCATCTCGTTGACGAGGGTGTGACGGTTCACCTCAACGCCGCCGTCATGAGGGTTCGCGATCTGGGTCATGCTCGGGAAGTGGTGGTCGAGGACGGCGACGGGTTCGAGCACACCCTGGAGACCGAGGCGATCCTGGTGGCCCTGGGCAGGTCGGTCAATGTGGAAGGGCTGGGGCTTTTGAACGCGGGGGTCGACTACAGTGCCGGGGGCATCGAGGTCGACGCGAGGCTCAGGACCTCCCAGAAGCACATCTTCGCGGCAGGAGACGTGACGGGCAAGTACCAGTTCACCCACGCCGCCGGCTACGAGGGCGGCATCATCGTGGTCAACGCCGTGCTGCGTCTTCCCCGCAGGACGGACTACACCTGGTTTCCGCACGCCACATACTGCGACCCGGAGCTGGCGTCCATCGGCATGAACGAAACGGCCGCCGGGAAAGCCGAAGTCGAGGTCAAGGTCTGGAAGGAGGAATTCAGAGGCAACGATCGCTCACTGGCCGAAGGCCACGACACGGGGTTTCTCAAGATGCTGGTCGATAAGCGGGAGAACGTTATGGGCATTCAAATCCTCGGGCCCCACGCCGGGGATCTCATCAGCGAATGGGTCGCGGTGCTCAATGGGAAAGTCAAGCTTTCGACCCTTGCGGGCGCGGTTCATCCCTATCCCACCCTGGGTGAGATCAACAAACGGGTGGCGGGAAGCTTGCTGGCGCCCAAGCTCTTCTCCGAGTCTGTCCGCAGGAAGCTCAAGTTCTTTTTCAACCTGAAGGGCCGCGCATGCGAGCCGAGTGCTGCTTCTTCGACCATCACGACTGAAAGGTGAATTTCGGGCATGCATGTGGACGGACAGCGGGAGGTGCGAGGGAGATGACAACGAAGGCTGATCTGGATCAGCTCTGCATCAACACCATACGATTTCTGGCCGCGGATGCGGTGCAGAAGGCGCGATCCGGTCATCCCGGGGCGCCCATGGGGGCGGCTCCCATGGCCCACGTGCTTTGGGACCGGATTCTCAAGCACAACCCCGCCAATCCCAAATGGTCTGACCGGGATCGGTTCGTTTTGTCGGCGGGCCATGCCTCCATGCTGCTCTACGCCCTGCTGCACCTTACGGGATACGCTCTTCCCCTGGCGGGGCTCCGGAGTTTCCGGCAATGGGAGAGTCGAACGCCGGGGCATCCGGAATACGGTCCAACCCCCGGGGTGGAAGTCACCACGGGACCCCTGGGGCAGGGGCTCGCCCATGCCGTGGGAATGGCCCTGGCGGAGCGCTGGCTCGCTCAGCGCTACAACAGGCCGGGTCTCGAGATCGTGGACCACCACACATACGCGCTCGTTTCCGACGGGGACCTTCAGGAGGGGGTGGCCGCCGAGGCGGCAAGCCTGGCGGGCACACTGGGCCTGGGGAAGCTCATTGCCCTCTATGACGACAACGGCATCCAGATCGAAGGCTCCACCGACCTGGCCTTTCGGGAAGATGTGGCTCGACGGTTCGAGGCCTACGGATGGACGGTTCTGGGTCCCGTGGACGGCCTGGACCTCGTGGGAATCGAAGCTGCGCTGGTCGAGGCCCGGGCGGACAGCCGGCGACCATCCCTTGTCATTTGCAGGACGGTCATCGGGTACGGAAGCCCCCAGCAGGGCACTGCCAAGGTTCACGGAGAGCCTCTTGGCGAGGCCGGCCTCGACGCGGCCAAGGAGGTGCTGGGCTGGCCCCGGAAGCCCCGCTTCCTTGTCCCCGAGGTCGTGGCCGCCCATATGCGGCTGGCCCTGGAGCGCGGTCGGGCGGCCGAGCGGGAATGGGAGGAGCGGTTCAATCGCTACCGGAGTGCGTACCCAGTGGAGGCCGAGTCCTATCAAAGGGAGTTTGTGGGCGAGCTTCCCCGGGACTGGGATGCGGACCTCGCGGGTCTCTTCCCGCCCGATGCCGGGCCCATGGCGACCCGGGTCAGCTCGGGCCTGGTGCTGAATGCACTGGCCCGCCGTGTGGAATCGCTCTTCGGCGGATCGGCGGACCTGGCGCCGAGCACCAAGACGCTTCTGGCCGGCTACGGCGATTTCGACTCCAATGCCGGCGGTGGACGCAACCTGCATTTCGGGGTCCGCGAGCACGCCATGGGGGCCGTGGCGGGAGGCATGGCCCTTCACGGGGGCGTGATCCCCTACACGGCCACCTTTCTCACCTTTTCGGATTACATGCGCCCCCCCATTCGACTGGCCGCCATGATGGGGATCCGGGTCATCTACGTGTTCACCCACGACAGCATCGGCCTGGGCGAGGACGGCCCCACCCACCAGCCCGTCGAACAGCTTATGGGGCTGCGGAGCGTGCCGGGGCTCACGGTCATCCGTCCGGCCGATGCTGCGGAAACGGCGGAGGCATGGCGGGCGGCTCTCGTCCGTGCGTCGGGTCCGACGGCCCTGGTCCTCACTCGCCAGGATGTGCCCCTTCTGGATCGCAGCACGTGTGCCCCCGCCGAAGGCCTTCATGGCGGCGCATATGTCCTGTGGGAGTCTTTCTCGCCCATCGGTGGTGCCCGAGGCGGCGAAGAGGGATCTGAGCTCAAGGGCTTGAACGCTGGAGCCGGGAGCCCTTCAACGTCGACCGGCGATCAGCTGCCGGACCTGATCCTCATCGGCACGGGCTCCGAGGTCTCCGTGGCGTTGGATGCGGGTCGGAGACTGGCCGCCGAGGGTTTGCGCGTGAGGGTGGTTTCCATGCCCAGCTGGGAGCTCTTCGATGCTCAGCCCCCCGAGGTGCGCGAGAGGGTGCTGCCCTCGGCCGTGGAGGCCCGCGTGGCCGTGGAAGCTGGAATGCGGCTGGGGTGGGAGCACTATGTGGGACTCAGGGGGAGTGTGGTGGGTATGGACGGGTTCGGAGCCAGTGCTCCGGCCGAAGTACTCTTCGAGAAATTCGGCATCACCGCCGATGCGGTGGCTCATGCCGCCAGGCGGCTTCTGACCTGAGGATGCGCCGTTGAGCGAGGATGTGGGTCTTTTCAAGAAGGCGGCGGCGCAGCATGCCCTCCGCTTCCTGGAGTCGGGCATGGTGGTGGGGCTCGGGCATGGGACCACCGCCGTCTTTGCGGTGGAAGGTCTGGCCTCGCTCCTCAATTCGGGGGATCTCGAGGGCATCGTCGGCATCCCGTGCTCCCGACAGACGAGGACGATGGCCGAGAGCCTCGGCATTATCGTATCCTCTCTCGATCAGCATCCCGTTATCGACGTCACCATCGACGGGGCCGACGAGGTGGACCCGCGGCTGAACCTCATCAAGGGGGGAGGCGGCGCCCTGCTGCGCGAGAAGATCGTCGCCCAGGCCAGCCGCCGCGAGGTCATCATTGTCGATGGGAGCAAACTGTCACCGACCCTGGGCCACAGGCGCACGGTGCCGGTGGAAGTCATCCCGTTCGGGTGGCGCCAACAGGCGGAGTACCTCGAGGCGCTCGGCGCCCGGGTGACCGTGCGCAAGGCGGAAGGCGGCTCCCTTTTCATCACCCAGCAGGGGAACGTCATTCTGGACTGTGGCTTCGGCCCCCTGTCCGACCCCGAAGGGCTGGCCGAGGCCATCAAGCGAAGGACCGGGGTCGTGGAGCACGGACTCTTCGTCGGGCTGGCGACGGACGTCATTGTTTCGGGACCCGACGGCATCCGGCACCTGAGAAAGTGAGGCCATGGAGGTCACGACGGAAAAATTGCCCGGCGGCGCTGCTTCGGAGCCCGTTGAACGGGCGACGGCGCTTTGCGAAACGACGGACCTGGGGCTTTCGAGGCGCCAGTGCATCAGCCCCGAACCGCTGGATCCCTGCACCATCGTGATCTTCGGGGCTTCCGGCGATCTCGCGGCCCGCAAGCTCATTCCCGCGCTCTTCAACCTGTTCCTGAACGGAGGTCTTCCGGATCGCCTGCGCATCGTGGGGTGTGCCCGAACGCCGATGGAGGAGGATGCATTCCGGGACAGGATGCGCCCGGCGGCCGGGGTCCCGGCCCGGGAAGACGGATCGCGCTGGGAGAGCTTCGCCGCGATGCTCCACTATCAGGCCGTGGATTACACGGACCCCTCGACTTTCGATGAGCTGGCCGGTTTTCTGCGCCGACTGGAAGGCGATGCCCGAGCCGGCGGCAACCGCATTTTCTACCTGGCTGTTCCTCCCGTTCTTTATGAGCTGGTGGCCCGGCGCATCGGGGAGGCCGGCCTTGCGGAAGAAAACGCCGACGGGAACGGTTGGTCGCGCATTGTCGTGGAGAAGCCTTTCGGACACGATCTCCCGACGGCCATGGCCCTGGATCGCTCTCTCCACGAAAGCTTCAGGGAGCATCAGGTCTTCCGGATCGACCACTATCTGGCCAAGGAAACGGTCCAGAACGTGCTCATCTTCCGTTTTGCCAACGCCATCTTCGAGCCCGTGTGGAACCGGCGCTACGTCAGCCGGGTGCGCATCCTGGCCGCTGAGACCCTCGGGATCGAGCACCGGGCCGGCTACTACGAGGCGGCGGGCGTGCTTCGGGACATGTTCCAGAACCACATGATGCAGCTCCTGGCACTCATTGCCATGGAGCCGCCTCCCCGTTTCGAGACCGACTGGGTCATGGACGAGAAGACCAAGGTCTTCCGGGCGCTCAGGCCCTTTCCCGTGGAAAACCCTTATGAAAACCTGATTCTTGGCCAGTATGGACGGGGGGCCATCGACGGCGCGGCGGTTCCCGGATACCGTGAAGAACCGGGGGTTCGGAGCGATTCCCTCACCCCCACCTTCGCCTCCATGAAGCTCCACATCGACAACTGGCGCTGGCAGGGCGTCCCTTTCCTCCTGACGTCGGGCAAGCGGCTGGACAGGAAGGTGACGGAGATCAACATCGAGTTCCGGGAAGTGCCCCATTCGATCTTCCGTAACATTCTCGGGGAAAGGGTGGAAGCCAACCGGCTCACCCTGGGGATCTACCCCGAGGAGAAGATCAGCCTCATCTTTCAGACCAAGAATCCCGGCGCCGCCCTGCGACTGCGGTCCGTCACCATGGACTTCCACTACAGTCAGAGCTACGGCGGGCCTGTGCTGGATGCCTACGAAAAGGTGCTCATCGACTGTATCCGCGGCGATCGGATGCTCTTCTGGAGGCAGGACGGGGTCGAGCTGAGCTGGTCGTTCCTCTCACCCATCCTTGAGCGTTGCGAGGAGTGTGAAAACCGCAGCCGGATGCTGCACCTTTATGAAGCCGGCAGCATGGGGCCGGCGGATGCTCTTGACCTGAGTTAAAAGAGGAGAATCTCGATCGTGCTGACTGGAGCCTCAATGAATGACCGACGCGACGTCCCGGGGTCTTGTCCTCTCGGGTGGGCGGGGCGTTGATCCCCGCCGTCGCCGGGGATGTTCCGGGTGAGGATGGAAGGATCGATATGGGCATGGAGCGCGGAGCCATCCAGAAAGCAGCCGTTGTCCTGGGAATCGGGATACTCATCGGGCTTTTCATCCTGCTGGACCTGGATCGATATCTCACGCTGAGCTTCCTCAAGGAATCCAGGGATTCCTTCGTGGCAACCTATGAACGGAGTCCCGCCCTGGTCATCGGGACCTATTTTCTGATTTACACCCTGGTCGCGGCGTTCTCGGTGCCGGGAGCCGTCGTCATGACCCTGGCGGGAGGGGCTCTCCTGGGGCTTTTCGTGGGGACGGTGGTGGTGTCCTTCGCCAGCACCATCGGAGCCACCCTGGCGTGCTTCATTTCCAGGTTTCTTCTCAGGGACTGGGTTCAGGGCAGGTTTGGCGACAAGCTCCAGTCCATCAACCGCGGCATCGAGGGAGAGGGGGCATTCTATCTTTTTACGCTGAGGCTGGTCCCCATCTTCCCTTTCTTTGTGGTCAACCTTGCCATGGGGCTCACCCGGATGCCCCTGCCGACTTATTACTGGGTTTCGCAGCTCGGGATGTTCCCGGCTACCCTGGTGTACGTGAATGCGGGAAGGGAGCTGGGGAGGATCGACTCCCCGGCGGGCATCCTGTCGCCAGGCCTCCTGATCTCGCTGGCCATCCTGGGGCTTTTCCCCATCGGGGTCAAAAAGACCCTCGCCTGGTACCGGGCCAGGAGCCCCGCTGGTGACCCTTGACCCTCTTTCAAAATCGGCATGGACCGGGACCCGGGGTCCCGGCGCGCTCCGGTCCCGCCGGGGTCGGGTCGCCGTTGGCCCTGGGTGGTGGGCGATCATTCCTGTATTCGATGATGAGCGGGAGGCGCACGAAAGTGGAGCATTCAGAGCTTTGGGAACGCGACCTGGATTCAGTGTGGGGGAAGGCTTCGACGGAAGGGAAGCTGGTGCTTCTGGACTTCTTCAACCCCGAATGAGGGGGTTGCCGTCGAATGGATGCGGTCACGTATCCAGCGGATGAAGTCATGGATTGGCTGAACCGGAGGCTGGTTCCGGTGCGCGTGAGTCATGACCATGAGCCCCTGGCCGAGGATTTCGGCGTGGTGCGGACACCCTGTCTCGTTCTTCTCGACAGGCCCGGCAGGGAGCTCCATCGCAGCGAGGGTTTCCTGTCTCCCGAGGATTTCCTGGCCTTCGTTCAGCTCGGCATGGCCAAGATGAAATATGAGCGGGCCGAATTCGAGTCGGCCATGGACCTCCTTCAGGGGCTTTTCAAGAATCATCCCGAAAGCCCGTCGCTGGCCGAGGCTGTTGTGGTGCGGGGCCGATGCCGGTACAAGTACACGCACGACCCTCGGCACCTGAAGGAAGCCCACGAGCAGCTCCGTTCCGACTTTCCGGGGAGCGGATGGGTGCGCCGCACCCTCCAGTATCGCCTCCTGTAGCGTCGACCTCCAGCTCGGAGCCCATCAACCATCAACCAGGAACCAGAAACCAGAAACCCCAAGACAAGGTCTTTCCATGCCGCGCGACGTCCCCCTTGGAAACGGCAGGCTCCTGCTTTGCTTCGACAGTGATTCTTCCGTCCGTGACCTCTATTTTCCCCATGTGGGCCAGGAAAACCATCTGAGCGGCAATGCCTGCCGCATGGGAGTCTTTGTGGACTCGGTTTTTTCCTGGATCGGGGATGGATGGAGGAGGGAGCTCCTCTACGAGGAGGACACGCTGGTGTCCCGGGCGGACCTGTATCACTGGGGGATGGGCCTTCTCATCACCTGTCTTGGGGTGGTGGATTTTCACGAGAACGCCCACGTGCGGGAGATCCTGGTGGAGAATCTCCGGCCCGAGCGCCGCCAGGTGAGGCTGTTTTTTTCTCAGGATTTCAACATATCGGGCAACAGCATCGGGGATACCGCCGCATTCGACCCCGGCACCCACGGAATCGTTCACTACAAGGGAAATCGCTACTTCCTGGTGAACGGCATGACCGACCAGTCGGAGACGCTTTCCCAGTATGCCGTGGGGGTCAAGGGCGTGGGGGGCAGGGAGGGGACATTTCGGGATGCCGAGGACGGCCAACTGTCGGGGAACCCCATCGCCCAGGGGTCCGTCGATTCGGTGATCGGTCTGCACCTGGAGCTGGAAGCCCATGCGTCCGGCTCGGCTTTCTACTGGATTTGCGCGGGTGAGAACTGGGAGGCCGTTCGCCACCTGGATGGCCTGGTCCGTCACAAGCATCCGAGGGCGCTCATCAAGCGGACCGCCGACTTCTGGACGCTCTGGGTGCGCAAGGAGCCGCTGCCCGATGGCCACCTCTCCGGGAGAATCCAGGAGCAGTACCGGCGGAGCCTTCTCATCCTGAGCACACAGCTCGACTGGCGGGGAGGCATCCTGGCGGGAAACGACTCGGACGTCATCCAGTACAACCGGGACACCTATTCGTACGTGTGGCCCCGGGACGGGGCTTTGGTGGCCAATGCCCTGGACCTGGCCGGCTATCCGGCCGACGCCCGGAGGTTTTTCGATTTCGCGGCGTCGGTCCTGGACGAGGAAGGCTACTTCCTGCACAAGTACAACCCCGACGGGAGCCTGGCCTCCTCCTGGCACCCGTGGGTCGAGGGAGGGGAGCGCCAGCTTCCGATCCAGGAGGACGAGACGGCTCTGGTGCTATGGGCATTGTGGCAGCATTTCGTGCTCTACCGCGACATCGACTTCATCAAGCCCCTGTATCGCTCCCTCATCAAGCGGGCGGCGGACTTCATGGTGTCCTACCGGGATGTCGAGACCGGCCTCCCCGGTCCGTCCTACGACCTCTGGGAGGAGCGGCGGGGCATCCCGAGCTTCACCGTGGCGGCGGTTTTCGGGGGACTGACGGCGGCGTCCCTCTTCTGTGAGATCTTCGGCGAGGATGACCAGGCCCGCGTCTACAGGAAGGCGGCCTCACAGGTCCGGGACGGCGCATCCAGCCACTTGTGGCGGGAGGATCTGGGTCGCTTCTGCCGCATGATCTCCCGGCGGCGGGATGGGACCCTGGAGGTGGACGGGACCTGTGATGCGAGCCTCTGGGGGCTCTTCAGCTTCGGGGTGTACAGGCCGGACGACCCCCGCATCACGGCCACCATGACGGCCCTGCGCGAGAAGCTTTGGGTGGGCGGAGCCACGGGGGGAATGGCACGCTACGAAAACGACGATTATCATCGGGCCGGCCGCGAGGCCACGGGGAATCCGTGGTTCATCTCGACCCTCTGGCTGGCGGACCATCTCGTCGCCACCGCCCGGACCCTCGAGGACCTGCGGGGGGCCGAGGAGCTCCTCGAGTGGGCCTGCCGTCACACGCTGCCTTCGGGAGTCATGGCCGAGCAGATCCACCCACACAGCGGGCAGCCGCTTTCGGTTTCGCCCCTCACCTGGAGCCACGCCACCTTCGTGACCACCACCCAGCGGTTCATCCTGAGAGTCGCCGAGATCGAGTCCGAGGTCACCCCGCCCCGGCGCGACGACTGGATCGGCCGCCTTTTTGCCGAAACCTGCAACGCCATCCACGGTTCCTGCAAGGTCAGGTGAGCCCGCCGCAACGTGCCGTGATTCTCAACCCCGATCACCCTCGAACCGAAAGCTCGCATCCCCATCGCTGCTCCCGCCCCGAATGTTCTTGGAGCATTCTCCTTTCCCGGTTTATCTTTTTCCGGAATTGCGCTTGAATGGCGGGGTGCGATGCATGCCCTGGTGGTTTTTTTCATGAAGACCATAGCCGATGAAGGACGTAACGCGGCCGGCGGGCCGGAAAGGAGGAGGGGATGAGCAGGTGCCTGATGGTGGACATTGGGGCCGGGACCATGGACGTTCTCTGCCACGACGACGAGACGGGACTGCATGTCAAGGCCGTGGCTCGATCTCCCGTCCTCGAGATCTCCGAGCGGGCCTCGGAGCTTCCGGGCAACCTGCTGGTCACGGGAAAGGAGATGGGGGGCGGGGCTCTTGCGCGAATCCTGGCGAAACGGGCCGAAACCTCCGAGGTGGTGATGACCGGTTCGGCTTCCATGACCGTTCACCATGATGTCGACCGGGTTCGGTCCATGGGCATCCGGGTGGTGGACGACGCAGAGGCCGAGGAGCTCACGGCCACCGGCAGGCACAGTCACCTTCACCTGGAAGACCTGAGCCGGGATCGTCTCGAGAGGCTCGTTACGAGCCTGGGCATCCCTTTCGATTTCGACGTCATGGGAGTCTGCGCCCAGGATCATGGAACGCCTCCCCGCGGAGTGTCACACCTGGACTATCGGCACAGGCTCTTCCAGGACGTACTGGACGGCGAGGCGCTGCCCCATGCCCTGCTCTTTGCGGACCATGAGGTTCCGTCGACGTTCAATCGGCTCTGCTCCATCGCCGAAAGCGCCGAGGAGTTTCCCGCCTCGGAGGTCTATGTCATGGACAGCGGCATGGCGGCCATCCTGGGGGCGGCCATGGACCCGGAAGCCCAGGCTTCCGAGCGGTTCATGGTCCTGGACATAGCGACGTCGCACACGGTGGGGGCTGCCCTCATTGGCCTCGAGATCGCCGGATTCTTCGAGTACCACACCAACGACATCACCCTCGACAGGCTCGAAGCGCTCCTGGTGGATCTCGCCGAGGGGCGCCTTTCCCACCAGCAGATCCTGTCCGAAGGCGGCCACGGCGCCTATGTGCGCAGGCGTATCGGTTACAAGTCCGTCGAGTGCATCGTGGCGACCGGCCCTCGGCGATTTCTGGTCTCGCCCTCGGGGCTTCCCATCGTGTGGGGGGCACCCTTCGGAGACAATCTGATGACGGGCACCGTGGGGCTGCTCCAGGCCATTCGGATCCGAAAGGGCCTGGAGCCGATCTTTGTCGTTTGACGGATCGCCGGCGGGATCGTTCCATAAGAAGCCCATGGCGGCAACGACGGAAGGCACCTCTCACGCTGGTCATGCCCGCCAGAGGCGGCATCCCATTGTTTTGACCGAAATGCCGCTTCACGGGCTCGGCAGGGTTGTTTTTCTTGCCTGTCGGGCAAAATCGGGCTTGCTTTTTGACCGCAAAGGACTAAAGTAAGCAAAAGTCAGATTGGTTCGGTATTTTGAGCTGCATCGAGGATCGGTCTTTCGCCGCAGTGTGAAACGGTTCGGAAGTTGCCCCAAAGTAGCGCGCCAGTAAGCTAAACCAAAACAGATAGAACAAGAAAGGGAACAGAAGCATGGCGGAAGGTCGAGTGAAATGGTTCAATGACAGCAAGGGCTATGGATTCATCGAAAGTGACAGCGGACATGACGTTTTCGTCCACTACAGCGCCATTGAGGGCAGCGGCTTCAAGTCACTGGCCGAAGGCGACCGCGTGATGTTTGATGAGGAAAACGGAGCCAAGGGGCCCCAGGCCGCCAAGGTGAGAAAGCTCTAAACGGCCAGCAACATCTCGAAATGACAGATGCGATGCATCGGCATCGATGCTGCTCGATGGGTTTATGATCTGAAAAGCCGGAGACAATCTCCGGCTTTTTTTTGTGGTCGCCTCTGGTCAGCCCCGGTGCACGGGCTTGTGCGAAGAAGCAGGGCAGTGATTATGGTGTAGCCGTGGCCATGAAACGCTCAATGGCGTTTCTGGATTACGGTTCAATGGTATTGCAGCCAGGAGGTTACACCATGAAGCACAATGTCTGTGGATTGGAGAAATATATCCGTATGATCATCGGCGTGGCCATCATTTCGGCCGGTTTGTTCTACGGGAGCTGGCTTGGGGCCATCGGTCTCATCCCCCTCGTGACCGCCTTCGTGGGTTATTGCCCCGTGACCCATGCCCTGCGTCTTTCGAGCTGCCCCGTGGGCGAGTCGCCTTCGTCGTCCTGACCCCGCGGTTCAGGGCTGTGCCGTCGAGGCGGAAGCGCATTTCTGTGGTGGCTCCGTGATTTGATTGGTGCGCAGCCCTCCCTGAAGTCCAAAGGCTCCGAGGATCGCTCCCTTGATGTTCCGGGAGCGAGATCCTCGGGACTGATGATTTGATCGTGGATTCGAGTTGAATACAGCCATCACCCGCATCCGGTGCCGCCGCCGCTGCATCCGGAGCCGCACTTGGTGCGCCGCTTCCTGAAGACGGCCACGTTCATGTCCCCGTGGACGGCTTCGAGACCCTCCTGGATGAATCCGCTCATTTCCACCGGGACGATGCCGGCCCGGGCCAGCACGGCCCGCGGGTTGTCCCCGATGCCGCTGACCAGCACGGCCCGGCAGTCCTTGAGCCGTTCAGCCAGGTCCATCCATCGCCGCACGCCCCCGCCCGGCTCCGGGGCTTCCCTTTCCTCGACCATCCGGAACCCGTCGCCGTTCTTCTCCCAGATCTGCAGGCGGTGCGCTTCGCCCAGGTGCTGGTTGACCAGCATGCCCTCGAGGGTGGCCACGGCCACGTACGGGCGCTCCGACGGGAAGCATCGCTCCATCGAGCAATTCACCATGGTATCGCGGAATTCGGCGGTGCGGTCGTCCTCGAGGAGACCCACGGCGTCGGCCCGGCAGCGGGTGCAGTGGTGCATCTGGGGCAGGAGCTCTCCGGCGGCGCTCCGGATAGCCGTCATCTGGTCATGGGTCGGCTCCGGGACGTTTTCGAAAGGTGTGTCCGCGTTGGGATAGACCGGCATGCAGTTGAGAATGTCCACCCCGAGGTCCGCCATGGCCCGGGCCACTTCCACCACGTGGTCGTCGTTGATCCCCGGGATCACGATGGTATTCACCTTGACCATGATTCCCCGGGCCTTGAGGGCTCTCACGGCCTCCATCTGGCGATCGAGGAGGACCTCGGCGGCCCGGGCTCCCCGATAGATGACCTTTCCGTCCCGCACCCAGCTGGTGATTTTCCGGCCGACAGCGGGGTCCACGGCATTGATCGTCACCGTGACATGGGTGACGCCAAGATCGGCCAGCTCGTCCACGTGGGCCGGGAGTCCCAGGCCGTTGCTCGCCAGGCAGAAGAGCATGCTCGGAAATCGAGACCGCACCAGCCGCAGGGTCTCGATGGTCTGCTCGGCATTGGCCATGGGGTCCCCCGGTCCGGCGATGCCCACCACCGTAATGGAGGGCTCTTTCTCCATGACCCGTCCGAGGTAGCTCAAGGCCTGCTCCGGGGTCAGAACGGCGCTGGTGACTCCCGGGCGGCTCTCGTTCACGCAGTCGGTCTTTCGGTTGCAGTAGTTGCACTTGATGTTGCACGCCGGCGCCACGGGGAGGTGGACGCGTCCGCATTCCCCCTTGACCTCGACATTGAAGCATGGATGGCGATCGATTTCGAGCCTCATGGTGTCACCTCCGCGGGGATCGATGCGCTACAGGTAGGTGTAGCCGACGGGAGAGTCTTCCTGTTTGCGTTCCAGCAGTTCATTGATGAGCCGGTCCAGCAGCGCAAGGGCCCCCCGGTAGCCCAGGTGCAGCGTCCGCTGTCCGCCGAACCGGTCGTGGATGGGAAATCCCACCCGGATCAGCGGGATGTTCCAGCGGCGCGCCAGGTGATAGCCCTTGCTGTGCCCCACCAGGATGTCGGGGGAGAGCCCCCGGGCTTCTTCGGCGATCTCGTGGAAGTCCACTCCCTCGCGCACTTCCGGCGGTTCGAACAGGATGTCCCGGGTCACGGCCTCGATGGCCTCCCGAAAGCCGTTGCCGGTTCCGCCCGACGCGCAGAGCACGGGCTTCACGCCGATCTCGCAGAGGAAGGCCGTGAGGCCCACCACGAGGTCCTCCTCGCCGTAGACCACGGCGCGCTTGCCGAACACGACTTTGTGCCCGTCCACCAAGGCGTCCAGAAGCCGGCCACGCTCGAGGGCGTGCTTTTCCGGCATGCAGATCCCGGCCACATCCTGCAGGACCTCGAAAAACCGGTCGCTCTCGCGGAGACCGATGGGCATTCCGAGTCCATGGAGGGGTACCCCGAACCTGGCTTCCAGAAGCCCACCGGCCGTGTCGAGCCCCCGAACCATCACGGTAGGGCCGGGTTGCGTCCCGGCCCTACGCCTTGCCGACAGGGTTCGCCCGAGCTCGATGGTTGCCCTGGAGCCACCCATGCTGACCAGGTCTCGAACTGGGGTCCCGCCGCGGGGGATCTTTTCGTAGTCCTCGAGGGCCGGTCCATCCAGGGTGTCGGAATAGTCGGGAAGCAGGATGGTCCGCAGGCCGAAGTCCGCCGTGATCTCCTTCAGGTATCGGAGGTCCGCGGGCGAGACGAAGCCGGGCAGCAGGTTGACACCATCGTGCTGCTCCGTTCCCCCCGCCAGCTGGTCCACCATGGCCCGGACGGCGGCGTGGAAGCCTTCCATGTGAGTCCCGGAGTAGCTCGGCGTCGAGACGTTCACCAGGAGGGGCAGCTCGGGGCTCCCCTCCCGGGAGGCCCATTCCTGCCGGAACGCCTTGAGGATCATGGGGACATCATCCCCGATGGTTTCGGTGAGACAGGTGGTGGCGATGCCCACGAGACCCGCACCATACTTATTCATGACGTTCACCAGCCCCTGCCTGAGGTTGGCCTCGCCGCCGTAGACGGCGTGCTTCTCTCCGAGGGAGGACGAGGCGATGTCCATGGGCTCCCGGAAGTGGCTGATGATGTAGCGCCGCATGTAGGTGGCGCAGCCCTGGGACCCGTGCAGGAAGGGGATGGCCCCCTCGATGCCTCGAAAGGCCAGGCAGGCTCCCATGGGCTTGCAGAGCTTGCATGCGTTGGTGGTCGAGACATAGGGAGAGACGGGCTGCTTCGTCGTGATCGTCGTGGTCGGATTCGTTTCCATGGCGTGGATTCCGGTTTCTAGTTTCTGGTTTCTGGTTTCTGATTGCAGCTCGCTTCAGGCCGACAGTCCGGCCAGCCGGGTGCACCCGCCCATGGCTTTCGACGACAGCTCGCCGCCGGAGTGGGATGACTTTCTCGGCACGAAGCGCCACACGGGGCTCATGACCGAAGTGTAGATCTCGTGGGCGAAGTGAAGCATGCCCACGAATCCCTCGAGGGGCTCCTTGCGCTCGTGGTTGTGGTCGCAGAAGCCCACTCCCAGCTTGTAGGCGATGGGCCGCTCCTTGACGCCGCCCACGAAGACGTCCACGTCCTTTTCCTTGAGGAAGGATGAAAGCTCGAGGGGGTTGGAGTCGTCCACGATGATGGTGCCCTCGTCGGTGATGTCGTGGAGCTCCTGGTAGTCCTCCTCGGTGCCGGTCTGGGAGCCCACGAGAACCACCCGCATGCCGATCAGCCGAAACGCCTTGATGAGCGAGAAGGCTTTGAAGGCTCCCCCCACGTAAATGGCCGCCTTTTTGCCCTGGAGGGCCTTTCGGTACTCCTGTAGCTTCGGGTAGAGCGTGGAAAGCTCTTCTCGGACGAGGTCCCGGGCCCGCTCCATGATGCGCGGGTCCCTGTCCTCGAAGAATCGGGCCACGCTGTAGAGGGCCTCGGCCATGTCCTCCACCCCGAAGTAGGAAACGCGGATGAAAGGGGTGCCGAAGGATTCCTGCATCATCCTGGCGAGGTCGATGGTGGCCCCGGAGCACTGGACCACGTTGAGGGCCGCGCCGTGGGCCCGCTGGAGGTCGGCCACCCGACCGTCCCCCGTGATGTTGGCCACCACCTCGATGCCCATCTTCTGGAAATAGTCTCGAATGATCCAGATCTCGCCCGCCAGGTTGAAGTCCCCGAGAATGTTGATGCTGAGAGGGGAGATGGAGTCGGTCGCGCCGGTCCCCATGAGCTGGAACATGGCCCGGCAGGCCGCGTTGTATCCCGCCCGCTTGTTGCCCTTGAAGCCCTCGGACTCGACGGGAATCACCGGGATGGACTTCTCCTCGCTCACCTTGCGGCAGACCGACTTGAGGTCGTCTCCGATGAGTCCCACGATGCAGGTCGAGTAGACGAAGGCTGCCCTGGGCTGGTGCCGGTCGATGAGCTCCGTCAGGGCTCGATGGAGCTTCTCCTCGCCGCCGAAGATGACGTCCTTCTCCTGGAGGTCCGTGGAGAAGCTCAGCCGGTGCAGCTCCGGCCCCGAGGACAGTGCCCCACGGATATCCCACGTGTAGGCGGCGCAACCGATGGGGCCGTGAACGAGGTGCACGGCGTCGGCGATGGGGTACAATACCACCCGGGAGCCGCAGAAAACGCAGGCCCGCTGGCTCACTGCCCCCGCCAGGCTGTCCCGGTCGCACGACATCTGGTAAGGCTTTTCGCCCTTGCGGTGAATCTGGTCGGCCCGCTCTTCGAATATGAGGTTTTCCATGGGGAGCTCCCTGGTAAGGACGGTTTCAAGTTTCAAGTTCCTGGTCTCTAGTTTCTGGTTCCTGGTTTCTGGTTCCTGGTTTCTGGTTGCGGATCCATGGTCGGTGGGCTCAAGCCTCCATGTCCCGGGAATACTCCTCGGAGCCCCCGGCGCATGAGGGGGTAGGGCCGGGCTGCGTCCCGGCCTGTGAGGTCAAGCCAGAAGGTATTGCTTGGCGGGGCCGCCTCCGTTTTCCAGGGAATCCAGGATGGCGTCCATGGCCTCCTCGCCGGCGATGCCCTTGTACCAGTGGCCCTGGGGGTAGACGATGACGATGGGGCCCTCTTCGCAGAGCTTGAGGCAGCCGGTCGTCGACACCATGGCGTCGATGCCCCGGTCGGCGAGCTCCTCCTCGAGGTAGGACACGAGCTGCATGGAGTCCTTCTTGATGCATTTCCCCCTGGCTTCGGTTCCCCTGAAGCTGGCGCAGACGAACAGGTGATAGTCGGGCTTGTGCATGGGATGTTCCTTTGATATGGGCGGTTTCTGGTTTTCAGTTGTCCTTCGGCTACATGACCAGCTCGAAGCTCTCCTCCGGGGCGTCGCGATCGATGCGGTCCAGGATGGCGTCCAGGATTTTCTCCAGGAGCCGCAGGCCGCCCCGGTAGCCCACCGTCGGCATGTAGCTGTGGCCGACCCGGTCGAGGATGGGGAAGCCGAGCCTCACGAACGGGATGTCCTCGTCCCTGGCGATGTACTTCAGATACGTGTTCCCCATCAGGAGGTCCACCGGGTCATTTCGCAGCCACTGGTGAAACAGGAACATGTCCCCTGCGCCGCGCACGTTGACGGGGTGCGGCACCGACCGGGTGATCTCCCGGATCCGCTTTTCGAACTTCTTGCCCGGCGTTCCCGTGACGATGTGAATGGGCCACATGTCGATGGAAACCAGGAATTCCGCGAGGACGATGAGCTGATCCGGGTCCCCCACCAGGCCGACCTTTTTGCCGTAAAAGTACTGGTGCATGTCGGCCATCACGTCCAGGAGCTGGCCCCGCTCGATGTTGAGAGAATCGGGCACGGGCACCCCCCCCATCTTGCGCAGGTGGTCGATGAAGGTGTCGGTTGCATGGAGTCCGATGGGGAGATCCAGGATCTCGCACGGGACCTTGCACCGGGCGTCCAGGGCGCGGGCCGCCGCCCCCGAGGCTGTTTCACCCAGGGCGATGGTGCCGATGGCCGCTCCCGTTCGCAGGAGCTCCTGGATCGTGACCCCGCCTTTCGGGAACATCTCGAACCTTCCCGTCTGTGGCGCATTCAGCACGTTGGAGGTGTCCGGGAAGACCGTGGCGGGAATGCCCAGCTCACCGGCGATCCTCTTGATTTCAGCCATGTCCGACGGTTCCACGTAGCCGGGAATGATGTTGATCCGATGCTCCCGGTGCGTGTCCGGCGTGGCGAAATAGTCAGCCATGGCCCTGGTCATGTTGGAGAACCCCGTCACATGGGAGCCGACAAAGCTGGGCGTGTTCGCATGGATCACATACTTCCCGGCGGGGATTCTCCCCTCGTCGGCCGCCTTTGAGGCGATCTGGGGAATGTCGTCCCCGATGGTCTCCGAAAGGCACGTGGTGTGGACGGCGATGACGTCCGGGTTGTAGATGGTGAAAATGTTGTGGATGGCCTGGATCAGGTTCGCCTGACCGCCGAAGACCGAGGAGCCCTCGGTGAAGGAGCTCGTTCCGGCCATGACCGGCTCCCTGTAATGGCGCGTCAGGGTGCTGCGGTGATAGGCGCAGCATCCCTGGGAGCCGTGGCTGTGGGGCAGGCATCGGTGGATGCCGAGGGCCGCGTACATGGCTCCTATGGGCTGGCAGGTCTTGGCCGGGTTGATGGCCAGGGCCTGGCGTTCGACAACTTCATCCGGTGTGTGTCTCAGCAGCATGGTTTTATCCTCGGTCCCTGTGGGAACGGTTTCAGGTTTCAAGTTTCAGGTTTCAAGTTTCTGGTTTCTGGTTATGGATTATTGACTTCCGACTTCCGACTTTCAGTCGACGCCGTAGGTGGCCGTGATCTCGGGGTTTTCCTGCCAGGGGGCCTTGAGGTAGCTCCAGACCCTGCTGTTCACCATGCGGTCGATCTCTTTGTAGAAATTGACTGCGCCGCCGAACCCCGCGTACGGTCCCCCCGAGTCGTAGCTGTGGAGCTGTTTCATGGGTGTGCCGCTCTTCTGCACGGCGAATTTCTCCTTGATGCCCGCGCAGACGAGGTCCGGCTTGTAGATCTCGATGAGCTTCTCGGTTTCGAACTGGCTGATGTCGTCGATGACCAGTCTGCCCTCGTCCATGTCCGGCATCATGCCCTCGTAGTCATGGAGGGTGAAGCCGCATGCTTCGAGCCGTTCGAGCTCCTCGGCCGACTTTCGGGGCCGGTAGCGATGCTCGTCGGGATGGACCTCGAGCTCCTCGATGTTGCGGCTGTCGGCGTCCACCTTGATGGTGGGCAGCACCCGGCGCCCCTCGTAATCGTCGCGGTGGGCGAACTCGTACCCGGCCGAGAGCACCTTCATGCCCATCTCCTTGAACAGCTCCTGGTAGTGGTGGGCCCGGGAGCCTCCCACGAAGAGCATCACCGTTTTGCCCTCAGTCCGGGGCCTGATCTCCGCCAGGGCCTCCTCCACGGCGAACATCTCTTTGGCGATGACTTCCTCCACCCGCTCCATGAGCTTCGGGTCCCCGAAATACTGGGCGATCTTGCGGAGGGACTTGGCCGAGGCCTTGGCCCCGATGAAGTTCACCTTGATCCAGGGGATGCCGAATTTCGTCTCCATCATCTCGGCCACGTAGTTGATGGAGCGGTGGCACATGATGCAGTTGAGATCCGCCGTGTGGGCGTTGGCGAAGGCGTCGATGCTCGAATTGCCGCTGAAGGTCGAAACCAGCGTGATGCCGCATTCCTCGAGGAGGCCCTCGATGACGAAGGCGTCTCCCCCGATGTTGTACTCGCCGAGCAGGTTGATCTTGAATTCACCGCCCCGGTCCGTGTCGTCCAGGCCCACCACGTGGGTGAAGATGCCGTTGTTGGCGATGTGATGACCGGCCGACTGGCTCACGCCCTTGTAGCCCTCGCAGCTGAAGGCGAAGATGTTCACGCCCAGCTTCTCCTTCATCTCGCGGGTCACCGCGTGGACGTCGTCTCCGATGAGCCCCACGGGACACGTCGAGAACACGGCGATGGCCTTGGGGTGAAAGAGATCGTAGGCCTCCTGGATGGCGACCCGGAGCTTCTTCTCGCCGCCGAAGACGATCTGCTCCTCCTGCATGTCCGTCGAAAAGCAGTAGGTCATGTAGTTCTCGTCCGCATGGCTCGGCGGCCTGGTCTGGTTGCGGCGGGTCAGCCAGCTGTAGAACCCGCAGCCGATGGGTCCGTGGGTGATGTTCACGATGTCCCGGGTCGGCCCCAGGACGACACCCTTGCAGCCGGCGTAGGTGCAGCCGCGCTGGGTGATGATGCCCGGGATGGTCTTGACGTTGGCCTGAATTTCCGGCACGCAGCCGCCTTCATCCGTGGTGTTGATGATGATGGACTTGGCGCGCTTGCGGGCGACTTTCGTCGGGTACTTCTCGATGAGCTCGCCCTTCACCTCTTCCGGTGGGATTTCCTCCGGCAGCCGGCATTCCGCTGAATAAGGGATTTTGGTCATCTTGGGGCTTCTCCTGTCGAGGGCGCAGGACCCTCTGTCGTCATCCCCGTGAAAACGAGGAGTCTGGTGATGCGAGTGGTTCCAGGTTCCCGATCTTCCGGGAATGCTGATTTCAAGGCCTCGACGGCGGCTACCTACAGGTCGTCCAGAACGGAGTCGCCGGCCTCGCCCGTCCGGACCCTGACGGCGTCCTGGACCGGCATGATGAAGATCTTTCCGTCGCCCGATTTGCCCGTCTGGTTGACCTGGATGATGGTCTTCACCGTTTTCAAGACCAGCTTGTCGGGGACGACGACGCTGAAAATTCGCTTGGGGATGAGCCGCTGGCTTTGACCGAGGTGGGCGATGGCCTCTTCGTAGCCTTTCTCGGCGCCTTCGAGCACCGTGAGGTCCACCAGACCCTTCCCGCGCCCCAGGGCGTCCCGGGCCGTCATGGAGGAAATGCCGGCATCGGCCAGGGCGCGCTTGGTCCTGTTCATCATGTTCATGCGTACGATGGCCATGACTTCTTTCATAGCTTCACCTGTCCCGTTTCTCCGCCGGCCGTCTCCCTGATGCCGGAGCTTATGGTGTAGACTTCCTCGACAGGGGTGATGAAGATCTTGCCGTCGCCGAAGGCGCCCTTGTCGCCCGTGCGCGCCGCCTTCATGATGGTCTTGATGACGAAGTCCCTGTCACCGTCCTTCACGACGGTGAGCAGAAGCTCCTTGGGGATTTCGTCGTAGGTGACCTCGCCGATTTTGATGCCCCGCTGTTTTCCGCGTCCCACGACCGACATCTTGGTCACGGCCGGAAATCCGGCATCCATCAGCGCAGCCATGACGCTGTCCACTTTTTCGGGTCTCACGATGGATCGAATCATGATCATGGTTTCTTACTCTCCTTGAGGGACAATACCCTCGGCAGGGGTGCGGGTGGATCGGTGCAGCCGGGATGGGCTCGTCGGCTAGTTGGCGATGCCGTGCTCGATGAGGAGCTTTTCGAGCTCGTCGGTGTGCATGGGCTTCGGGACCACGAACCTGTCGTTCTCCTCGATCTTGCGGGCCAGGGTACGGTATTCGTCGGCCTGGGGGTGCGCGGGATCATACTCGATGACGGTCTTGCGGTTGATCTCGGCCCGCTGCACCATGTTGTCCCGGGGAACGAAGTGGATCATCTGTGTGCCCAGGCGCGCGGCCAGGGCTTCGATCATCGCCTGCTCGTTGTCCACCTTGCGGCTGTTGCAGATGAGGCCCCCCAACCGCACGCCTCCGGCCTCGGCGAACTTCACGATGCCCTTGCAGATGTTGTTGGCCGCGTACATGGCCATCATTTCGCCCGAGACGACGATGTAGATCTCCTGGGCTTTGCCTTCGCGGATGGGCATGGCGAAGCCGCCGCACACCACGTCGCCCAGTACGTCGTAGAAGGCATAGTCGAGCTTCTCGTCATCGGCGTAGGCTCCCAGCTGCTCCAGGAGGTTGATGGAAGTGATGATGCCGCGGCCGGCGCAGCCCACGCCGGGCTCGGGGCCTCCCGACTCCACGCAGACCACCCCGTTGAAGCCCTCCTTGCGGATGTCCTCGAGCTCCACGTCCTCACCTTCCAGGCGAAGGGTGTCCAGAACCGTCTTCTGACTGAGGCCGCCCAGCAGGAGCCGCGTGGAGTCCGCCTTGGGATCGCAGCCCACCACCATGACCTTTCGGCCCATCTCCACCAGCCCGGCCACCGTGTTCTGCGTCGTGGTCGATTTTCCGATTCCGCCCTTACCGTAGATCGCTATCTTCCTCATGATGTCCTCCGTTCTCGAATGTGGTGCGTTGGACATCCTATTGAGCACGGTCCATGCCGGATCGGTTGAGTGGGTGCAGGAGTTCAATAACAATATAAAATAACACTGAAAAGTGGATATGAGCCGGGGCGTGGCCGAAGGGGGGAAAGCGAGGAGAGTTTACAAAAGTGCAAATGAATTGTTTACAATTTTGTGGAATTTAGGTTTCTGGCGACGGAAGCCGCCAAGCGTCGACCAACACACCCGGGCGGGAACGACTGCCCGATAGGCTGGTTTGCCGGCTCCCAAGCTCGAGCTTGGGAGCCGGCAGGCGGTTATACTGATTAAGGATTGGATCTTTCTTTGCTCTATTCACCGCGAAGGCGCGAAGAACGCAAAGCAAGATAGAGATGGACCCTTTGCGACCTTTGCGCCTTGGCGGTGAGAAAATGAAGGTTCTCAACCGGAACGAGTATAAGGACTGGCGCCCGGTGGGAGCAGGGGTTGGTCATGGCTGGAGCCAAAGGTTGGAAAGGTCGAATTCGAGCCTGGAAAACGGCTCGGCGCACACCTTGTCGTCTTCGAAGTAGACCCCGAGGACAATCCACCGGCCTGAATCATCCAGCTGAAAGACTTCCAGGGATTTGGCGGTTGGATCGATGAGCCACAGGTGCGGGACACCGCGCAGGGCGTAGATGCGCATCTTGTGGACACGGTCCTTCCGCATCGTGCCCGGCGACAGCAGCTCACAGACCCAGTCCGGCGATACCGATATCCAGTTGTGGGGCTCCTCGACGGGAAACCGCTCTCTTTTCCACCCCGCGAGGTCCGGCACCAGCAGATCGTCCCCGAACATGATCTCCGGCTCAACCAGAATGATCCAACCGCCCGGTCCGCCTCGACCGAACTGGTAAAGCGGGACAATTTCCCCTCCCAGGCTTGTTGCGGAGTGCACATGGTCTCTGGACGGTCGGGGCGTGACGTGCAATTCTCCGTCAATGATCTCCCCGGTCATGTTTTCGGGAATGTTGAAGAGATCTTCGTAGGTGGCTTTTCCGGGAGCGGGCTCCGCCATGGTCTTTCCTCCGCGCATTGGTATATTCATGGCTCTCGGAGAGCAGATGACTTTACGGTGGAACTATACCGCATGCCCTCGGAGCTGGTCAAATCCGCGGCAGACGGTGCATCGGAGGAGCGCTTCCCTGACGCGGACCCGCGATCAGCTCTTGGGTTTGGCGAGCTCCACCGTTTGCGTTGAAGGTTTGCGCGGGGAGCTGTTCTTGCCGGTGGAGGGCGTGGGCGAGGATGATTTGGGGTTCTGGGTGGAGGCGGACTTCACGGCGCTGCCGGCGGAGAGTTTCTTGAGATCCGCGGCCTTGGCGGATTTATTCGCCTTGGAGGGGGTTCCCTTGGGGGAGTTTGCTTTTCCGGTGACCTTCCCGGGTCTGTTGGCTTGAGCCGAATCCTGGGACTTTACGGCCGGCGTGCCCTTGGCCTGGACCGTTTTCGGGGACTTGCCCTTCTGAGCGGCCACGGTCGTCCTGGTCTTGGAGCCGGACGTGGTGGGCCCGCCCGCGTCGCTTCCGACCGTTGCACTGGCGGACTTCGAAGCCCTGGATCGGGCTGCTTTCTTCTTGGCGGGCGCGGCGGCGGGTGTTTCCGCGACCAGGGTGCGAGTGGATTTCCTCCCCTTCCCTGAAGTCTTGGCGACCGTTCGCGACGAGCCTTTCCCGGCGGATTTCCTGCCTGTTGAACTGTCGACGGCGCACGTTAGAACCGTCCCCGTGCCCAGGGACTCGTAGCCCAGTTCAAGCAGCCGGGCTGTTTCGGCGGCGCGCACTCCCGGAGAGGACGCCCCGAGGACCACGGCCACCAGCCGACTGTCGCCGCGCACGGCGGTTGCGGTGAGGTTGTATCCGGCCGCGCACACGAAGCCCGTCTTGAGGCCGTCCACTCCCTGGCAGGTTCCGAGAAGCCGGTTGGCGTTGCGATGGGTGGTGGTCCGGTAGGTGTAAGACTGCATGGAATGGATATTCAGGGATTCCGGGTATCGCCGGAGATAAGCCACGGACAGTGTGGCGATGTCTCGCGCCGTGGTGATCTGGCCCTTGGCAGGCAGCCCGTTTGGAGTGAGGAAGTGGGAATCATTCATTCCCAGCTGCCGGGCCTTGGCGTTCATCTGACGGACGAAGGCCTCCACGCTGCCGCTCATATGCTCGGCGATGGCCACGCAGGCATCGTTTCCCGAAACCACCGCCATGCCCTTGATGAGCTCCCCGACGGACACGACGTCCCCGGTGCGCAAACCCATGCGGGATCCCCCGGTCTTGGCCGCCCGGGCACTCACCTTGACATTGTCCCACAGGTGCAGCCGGCCGTCCCTGATGGCTTCGAAAACCACGTAAAGGGTCAGGACCTTGGTGATGGAGGCGGGAGCTATGGGAACGTCGGCGTTCTGTTCGTAAAGCACCTGGCCGGTCTTCATGTCGACCAGCATGGCCGAGCGCGCATTGATGCTTATAGCCTTAGCGGAAGCGATCCCGGTGAAAGCGAGGGCGGCAAGTATAAAAAAGCTTGAAATTACAAGCAATTGTCTCATATACATTAGGGGCGCTCCTTGTCTTCGCATCATCCGGTCACGCGCAGACATATTTATAGCGGCGACAACCTGGAGGTCTCTGATAATGGAGTAACAAGCCTGCCGGATAGTTGGCCATGGAGAATCTCGTATCTGGAGGCTTCCAGAAATGGATCAGACTCAACCCGCGAGCTCTAAAATACCTATTCTCACTCTCATGTCAACAAACGAAGGATTCACAACGATTCATGGAGTCTCTGAAATCGATTCTTTGTGGGCAGATAAAACACTAAGATTTTGCAAATGTCCATGAATATTTGGTATAGGGATGGATGCCGGTTTGAAACCGGCGTACGTGAGCCGGCTGGCCCGACGACAAGCTGATGAGGGGAATACGAGAGGAAGGAAAGAAGGGCGATGATGGGGCGGATGCTGGATTTTCTGGCCAAGGACATGGCGATGGATCTGGGTACGGCCAATTCCCTGATCTACATCAAGGGGAAGGGGGTGGTCCTGGACGAGCCGTCGATGGTGGCCATGGACACGAACACCAACAAGGTGGTGGCTGTGGGCAAGGAGGCCAAGAGCCTCGCGGGAAGGCACGGGCAGAATATCGTGAGCGTCCGGCCGCTGCGGGATGGAGTGATCCATGATTTCGAGGTGGCCTCCACCATGATCAAGGCCTTTCTCGGCAAGGTATTCCGTCGCATTCCCCTTTCCCGTCCACGCCTGGTTGTGGCCGTTCCCGCGGGCATCACCGCCGTCGAGAAGCGGGCCATCATGGAGGCTTCGGCCATGGCCGGCGCCGGGAAGATCTTCCTCATCGAGGAGCCCATGGCCGCGGCCATCGGCAGCGGACTTCCCGTCGATCAGCCGGAGGGGCAGATGGTGGTGGACATCGGCGGGGGAACGACGGAAGTGGCCATCATCAGCCGGTTCGCGGTGGCCTGCAGCGAATCGCTCCGCGTGGCCGGGGACGAGGCCAACGAGGCCATCGGCGCTTATGTCAGAAAAGAGCACCAGATCAACATCAGCGAGTCCATGGCCGAAGTGATCAAGATCAAGATCGGGTCGGCGGTTCCCCTGAAGAAGCCGCTCGAGATCAAGCTGCGCGGCAAGGACATCGTGACGAACATGCCCAAGGTGGTGTCCTTGACTGACGCCGAGATTCGTCAGGCCATGAAGGAGCCCACCATGACCATCGTGGAGACTGTCCGGCGGGTCCTCGAAAAAGCCAGTCCCGACCTGGCGTCGGACGTTTCCGAAAACGGGCTCTGGATGGCCGGGGGCGGGGCTCTCCTCAAGGGGCTGAGACTCCTGCTGCACCAGGCGACGGGTCTGGACATCAACAAGGCCGAGGACCCGCTTCGGGCGGTCATTCGCGGCGCGGGGATGGCCACCGAGAACTTCGATTATTACCGTGATGTCTTCGTGAGCTAGCCGAGGGTCACGCGGACTTGCGCGCCTGGCTGCGGCCGTCGCGCAGGAGCCGTTCCAGCCCGAACTTTCGAATGCGGTAACCGATCTGCCTGAGAGTCAGGCCGAGCTCCCTGGCGGCCTGTGACTGGTTCCAGCGGTGTCTTTCGAGGGCCGCCACGATCTCCTTCTTTTCCATCTCCTCGAGCCGTGTCAGGGAATCGGCGGCTTCGGATCTTCCGATCTCGGGTTTTGCGTGCAGGAAGGACGGCAGATCCGGAATGTCGATCTCCGGGCCTTCCACCATGATGGCCAGCCTTTCGATGAGATTTTCCATCTCCCTCACATTGCCCGGCCAGTCGTAGCGCGCCATGAGCTCGAGGGCCTGTGGCGCCATCCTGAGCTTCCTGGCGTATTCCCTGGCGTTTTTTTCGACGAAATGCTCCACCAGTTGGGGGATGTCTTCCTTGCGCTCGCAGAGTGGGGGAACCTGGATGGGAAAGACGTTCAGGCGATAGTAGAGATCTTCTCGAAAAACCCCTTCACCCACGGCTTCGGCCAGGTTCCGGTTGGTGGCGGCGATGATGCGGACATCCACCTTCCGGGTTTTGGTGCTGCCGAGGCGCTCGAACTCGCGCTCCTGCAGAAAGCGGAGCAGCTTGGCCTGCAGGGCGAGGCCCAGCTCCCCGATTTCATCCAGAAAGATGGTTCCGCCTTCCGCCTCTTCGAATCGCCCCGCCTTGGCCTTGCTGGCGCCGGTGAAGGCCCCCTTTTCATACCCGAAGAGCTCGGACTCCAGAAGGTTCTCGGGCAGGGATGCGCAGTTGACCTTAACGAAAGGGCATTTGGCGCGCGGACTGATCTCGTGCACGATCCGGGCGATGAGGGTCTTGCCGGTCCCCGACTCGCCGAGGAGGAGCACGGAAGCCTTGCTGGGAGCGACCTTGTCGATCATCTCCTGCACGTGCTGCATGGCGGCGCTTCGGCCGACCATGAAGAAATGGCTGTAGCGCTCGGAGATTTCCGCCCGCAGGGAAAGATTCTGCCGGCGGAGAGCGGCCTCCCGCTCGCGTACCTGGAGATTGAGGCTCACGAACTGGGCGATGAGGATGGACACGATGGACACGAAACGAATGTCTTCCTCATAGGAGACCTCGTCCCCGAACAGGCGGTCGACGCTCAGGACCCCGATGGGCCTGCCGTGAAGACTGATGGGGACTCCCAGGAAGGCGATGCGATCCTTTTCGATGCGGCGGGCGCGGGTCTTGTTCAGAAAGAGGGGCTCGTTCCTGATGTCGGGAACAATGAACGGCTGTGCCGTTCGGAAGATGAGCCCCGTCACCCCTTCCGTGACCCGGTAGACCCCCCGTTTCCTCTCTTCGTCGCTGAGGCCGTGGGAGGCCCGAATGGACAGGTGGCCGCTCTCCTCGTCCATGAGTGTTACGGTGGCCCTTTTCATGGAGAGGGAATCGGAGAGGATGGCCAGGACCTTCTCCAGGGTCAGCTCGAGATTCAGAGCCTGGCCGATGACCCGGCTGATCTCGTAGAGTACTTTCAATTCGAGCTCACATATCTTGGTTTCCATTCCCTCCGAGAGGAGCACATCCTGTGCCACCCCAAACGGGCTCCTGACGCACCGGAGCATGACGAGCCGGGAGATGCGATGCGAAAGACCATCGCAGGCGGCACCGGGCCACACCCGCCCCCTTCCGGTCCCGCCCCGTGGGGGTCTCATCGGGTCGGGGGGCTGTGCATCGAACGACCTCATGAGTGACAAAATTGTCCGATTAGCGATCCATCCTTCATTCGCTGAAACAATCTTGAGCTGGGAAAGGCCGAGCGAATTGACACGGCATGACCTTTCCGATAGCATCTCCCTGAAAGGAAATCCTTGCCTGGAGGGTGCGGACTCCATCAGCTCCCCTTCATTCGAATGCTGCCTGTCCATGCTTCGCTCTCATCCATGCGGTGCCAGAGAACAGGGAATGTCATGATCATAGGCCTTGATGTGGGGGGAACCCACACCGACGTAGTTCTCATCGGCGACGGCTGCATCCGGCGGCAGGTCAAGGTGGTCACCGATCCGTCGAACCTTTTCGAAAGCGTTTGGGCCGGTCTGGACGAAGCACTTCGTGGAGTGGAGCACGGTCGGCTGCGCCGCATCGTTTTGAGCACGACCCTCACCACCAACTGCCTCGTGGAGCGGAAGTTCGCGGAACCGGGGGTGATTGTCGTCAGCGGTCCGGGAATGGACGCCGAGCATTTCAGGACGGGTCCCTTTTACTCGGTGGTTTCCGGCTCCATCGATCACAGGGGACGCGAGGTTCAGACCATCGATGGGGCGGAGGTTGAGCTCGTCGCGTCACGGCTCAAGTCCGAAGGGATCCGGCAGGTTGCGGTGGTGGGGAAGTTTTCGGTCCGCAATCCCATCCACGAGCTCCGGGTTCGAGAGATCCTTGGAGATGATTTCGATTACGTGGTCCTGGGACATCGGCTTTCCGGGAGCTTGAATTTCCCGCGACGCATCGCCACGGCCTATTTGAATGCCGCGGTCTATCCGACGCACAGCCGGTTTTACGAGGCGGTCCGGAGCTCGCTGAGGCAGAAGGGGCTCGATATACCCATTCATTTGCTGAAGGCCGATGGGGGGACCATGAGCCTCGATGCATCCCTGGACAATCCCGGCCAGACCATGCTGTCCGGTCCCGCCGCCAGTGTCATGGGGGCGCTGCCATTTGCTTCCGAGCGTGAGGAGACGCTGGTGCTGGATATCGGGGGGACCACCACCGACATGGCGGTTCTCATTCAGCGCGCTCCACTTCTGGATCCCCTGGGGATCGAATTGGGCGGCACCAAGACTCTCATTCGCGCCCTGAAGACCCGCTCCATCGGGCTGGGGGGGGACAGCGCGGTGCGAGTCGAGAATTCGAGAATCGTCATTGGTCCCCACCGGGACGGGCCGGCAATGGCCTATGGGGGTGGGGCTCCGACGCCGACGGATGCCCTTTTTGTCCTCGGGAAGATGGAGGGGGGAGACGTCGAGGCCGCCCGCAGGGGTATTCTCTCCATTGCGGGCTCCATGGGTCTCGGGGGCGAGGAAGCCGCTTCCCTCATCTTCGACACGGCCTGCCGAATCATCCTGGACGAGGCGGCCCAGATGATCGCGGATATCAACAGCCGGCCCGTCTACACGGTTCATGAGCTGATGGAAGGCCACCAGGTGCGGCCTTCGGAGATCCTTGTTCTGGGGGGCCCCGCTCCCCATTTCGGGCTTCGGCTGGCGGCCCTCACGGACTTTGACGTGCATGTGGTCCCCAGGTGGCAGGTGGCCAATGCCATCGGCGCCGCTCTGGCCAGAACCACCTCCGAGGTGGCGGTTTTTGCCGATACCGAGCGAGGCCTGTGCATCGCCCCGGAAGAGGATTACCGGCAGGCCGTCCCACGGGATTTCGAGAGGCGGCGGGCGTTGGATGTGGCCCGAAGGCTGCTTCGAGAAAGGCACCTTCGCGAGGGGGGGACGGATGAGGACGTCGAGATGGAAGTGGTGGAGGATTCGGAATTCAGCATGGTGCGGGACTTCTACATGACCGGGCGCAATATCCGAATTAAGGTTCAGGTGAAGCCCGGATTGATCCCCGAGTATCGCGCCGTCGCCGAGGCCCTGTTCAAGGGATGCACGGTGCCAGGGGGTGACGAGGTTTCTCGTTCCTAATTCCTGGCTTCTGGCTGCTGTGTTTCTGGTCTTTGTTCACTGGGGCCGGGGGATGGGGCTCGGTTTTGGGGTGCTCGACAGGCTGTCGTCGCGGCGGCGTTACTTTGGTCACTGCCTGAGCGGGTCAGCCGGGCAGCGAGGGTGAGCCGGACGTCCCGGAAGGATGATGATGCTTCGCGCCAAACACAGAATGGGTCTGGTTTTCTTCCCGGCCTTCGACTGGGCCATCAGCTCGACTCACCCCGAACGGGAGGAGCGGCTGCTTTACACCCGGGACCAGGTTTTCGAGGAAGGGCTCCTGGACGTCGAGGGAATCGTCGAATTCAAGCCGGATCTGGCCACCATCCAGGACATTCGGCGGGTGCACTTCTGCGTGCCGGATGAGGGGAGCGTCCTCACGGAATCCCACCTCATCAGCGCGGGAGGGGCCAAGACCATTGGCATCCAGGTCCTCGACAAGAGGGTTGAGCGAGGATTTGCCCTCGTCAGGCCGCCGGGTCACCATGCCATGCGCGTGGTCCACGGCGCCCGCGGTTTCTGCAACATCAACATCGAAGCCGTCATGATCGAGTACCTCCGGGACGCGTACGGCATCGATCGGGTGGCCATCGTGGATACGGACTGCCACCATGGGGACGGCACCCAGGACATTTACTGGCATGATCCCGATACGCTCTTCATCTCCGTCCACCAGGATGGCCGAACCCTGTATCCGGGATCGGGCTTCGAAAACGAGATCGGGGGACCGACGGCCCTGGGAGCCACCGTCAACATCCCGTTGCCTCCGAGGACTTCCGAGGAAGGATTCCTCCATGTCCTGGACGAGGTGATTCTGCCTATCCTCGACGAGTTCAAGCCCGATCTGGTGGTGAATTCCGCCGGTCAGGACAACCATTACAGCGATCCCATCACCAATATGTGCTTTTCGGCCCAGGGTTATGCCGAGCTGACCCGCCGATTGAAGCCCGACATCGCCGTTCTGGAAGGGGGTTACTCCATCGAGGCGGCGCTGCCCTACGTGAACGTGGGCATCATCATGGCGATGGCCGGCCTGGATTTTCGAGGGGTGCGCGAGCCCGATTACAATCCGGATCGGATCCGCCAGTCCGGAGACACGACACGCTATATCGAGAAGGTCTCCCGGGATCTTCTCGAAATGAGGCAAAGAATCCCTCAATGGAGGGACCAGCGGATGGGCAGTCAGGAATATGCCGACCGGGAAACGCATATCTATTACGACACGGATCGCATCAGCGAAGCCCGAAAGGAAAAGGTGCGGGTCTGCATGGACTGCGCGGGTGTGCTTGGAATTGATTCGAAGGCGGACACCGGGTACCATATCTACGGGGTGCATATCCCGAGAAAGGCTTGCGGGACCTGCCAGGAACTGGGGTATCGGTGGTTTGATTCCGCCGATTCCCGTCTTTTCACCCACGTTTTTCTGCAGGACAGGACGAGCGGCCAGTACCTTAGCCGCGAGGATCAGTGAATCGAGTGGAGACCATCTTTATTCAGAACTATACCCTGCCCGATCTCGAGCGCTGGGTCGAATCCATTGGAGAGCGCCGCTTCCGGGCGCGGCAGGTGTTCCGCAATATTTATGGGAGGCAAATCAGGGGCTGGGGTGAATGCAGCGACCTCAGCAAGATGTTTCGTCTCCAGCTGGAGTACGGCGCGCACCTGCATGCCATTGCGCTCCGGGAGTCGACCGAGGCGGCCGACGGCACCCGGAAGTTCCTGTTCGAGCTGAGGGACGGCTTGTGCATTGAATCGGTGCTGATCCCCGATCCTCCCCGTCACACGCTGTGCCTTTCGAGCCAGGTGGGATGCGCCCTCGGCTGCAGATTCTGCCTGACGGGCACCCTGGGACTCAGGCGCAATCTCACAACCGCCGAGATCGTGGACCAGGTCTGTCGGGTTCAGGAGGAGGTCGGAGCGTCCCGTCGCATCACGAACCTGGTCTTCATGGGGATGGGGGAGCCTCTCGCCAATTTCGACGCCGTGGTGCGGGCCATCCATATCATGACGGATCCGCTGGGTCTGGCCTTCTCCCATCGACGCATCACGGTCTCCACCGCCGGACTCGTGCCGCAGATGAACCGGCTGGGGAGCGAGACACCCGTCAACCTGGCCGTGAGTCTTCACGCACCCGAGGATCAGCTGCGCAGCGAGCTCATGCCCATCAACCGCACGTATCCCCTGGAGCAGCTCATCAGGGCCTGTCGGGAGTATCCGACTCCGCCGCGCAAGCGCATCACCTTCGAGTACATTCTCCTCGAGGGAATCAACGACAGCCCCGGGCATGCGCGTGAGCTGGTGAGGCTGCTCGGAGCCCTGCGCTGCAAAGTGAATCTTATGCCGTTCAACCCTTACGAAGGATCGCCGTTCGGCAGGCCTTCGGAAGAGTCGGTCCTGGCTTTTCAGGAAGTGCTGCACAAGGCTCAGATGACGGTCATCATCAGGGAGAGCCGCGGGGCCGAGATCGGAGCCGCCTGTGGGCAGCTGGTGGCCGCTTCGATGTGCGCCTGAGAAACCCTGATTCTCACTGAAGTCTTTGGCCAGAAGCTGATCGCTGAGGGCTGATCGCTCGGATTGGGCAGGAGCATGCAGGGACGTGCATGCTCAAGTCGGATGGGGGAGTTGACATTGAAACCCGATTTCAGTAAAGAAAACGGCCTAGTACCCGTGATCGTTCAAAGCGTGACCGACGGCAGGGTCCTGATGCTGGCCTATATGAACGAACTGGCGTGGGAAAAGACCATCGAGACCGGCAAGGCGACCTACTGGAGCCGCTCCCGGAAGAAGCTGTGGCTCAAGGGTGAGGAGTCCGGCAACGTGCAACTGGTCCGTGAAATCTACATCGACTGCGATGCCGACACGGTTCTTCTCCAGGTCGAGCAGGTGGGGGGAGCCGCCTGCCACACGGGTTTTGAGACCTGTTTCCACAGACGGTTCGCCGACGGGCGGTTCGAAACCGTCGGCAAGCCCATTTTTGATCCCAGGGAGGTTTACAGGAAGTGACACAGCTTGTTTTGGGCATTCCCAAGGGCAGTCTTCAGGAATCGACGCTGCGCCTGTTCTCTCAGTCCGGGTGGCGCATTTCCCTCTCCGACCGCAACTATTTTCCCGAAATCAACGACCCCGACATCAGCTGCTCCATCTGCCGCGCCCAGGAAATGTCCCGATACGTGGACAGTGGAACCTTCGATGCAGGCCTGACCGGCAAGGACTGGATCATGGAAAATGACTCCGACGTGGTCGTGGTGGCGGACCTCGTTTACTCCAAGGTGAGCCAGCGGCCGGCCCGGTGGGTCCTCGCCGTTCCCTTCGACTCGCCGGTTCAGGACCTGAAGGATCTGCAGGGAAAGAAGATCGCGACGGAACTGGTCAACTTCACCAAGCGGTACTTCGCCGCCGAGGGGGTGGATGTCCAGGTGGAGTTCTCCTGGGGCGCCACCGAGGCCAAGGTGATCTCGGGGCTCTGTGACGCCATCGTGGAGGTCACCGAAACCGGGACCACCATGCGGGCCAACGGGCTCAGGATCGTCAAGGAGCTCATGCAGTCCAACACCCAGCTCATCGCCAACCGCCGTTCCTGGGAGGATCCGTGGAAGCGCGAGAAGATCGAGCAGATCTCGCTGCTGCTGCAGGGAGCCCTTCGAGCCGAGGACCTGGTGGTGATCAAGATGAATGTTCCGGAGCCCAGGCTCAACGGCGTCATGGAGCTCCTGCCGAGCCTGAATGCGCCCACCATCGCGCATCTTTACAAGAGCGACTGGCTGTCCGTGGAGACGGTGGTCTCCCGGAAGATCGTCCGTGAGCTGATCCCTCGGCTGATCAAGCGGGGGGCCGAGGGCATCATTGAATACTCACTGAATAAGGTGATTTGATAAGGTGACCTGATGATCCAGACATCCCGTCCCATGGTTTTGGCTCTGTTTCTGGTCCTTGCCCTGCTGTCCTGTGCGCACACCAACCCTGATCCCATGCTGCGTCACGGCGGAGAGACCTTGACGGATATCGGGGAGAAGTACCTGGCGGCGGGTGAGCTGGGGTTGTCCATCAAGGTGCTGATGGAGGCCGAGAAGAAGCGGCCGAAGGACCCGAAAGTCCACTATCTGCTGGGAATAGCCTACGATCAGCGTGGTATACCGGACAAGGCGGTCGAGCATTTCGACAAGGCCATCGAGCTGAAGCCGGATTACTCGGAGGCGTACAACAGTCTGGGCGCCCATTACGCTGAAAACGGGAATCTCCAGAAGGCGGAGGAGAACTTCAAGAAGGCGCTTGAAAACCCGGCCTACGTCACGCCCTTCTATGCGTTCTACAATCTGGGGCGGGTGTACGAGAAGCAGGGAAGGGATGAAGAGGCCCTCAGGCAGTACCAGCAGGCCGTGAGGCTCGAGCCCAGCTACGGAGTGGCCTTTTATCGCATGGGCCTGATCCTCGAGCGCCTTCAGCGCGTCGACGAGGCGAGGGAGGCCCTGGGGTCGGCCATCCGGTTGAACCCCAATATCACGGAGGCTCAACTCCGCTACGGAATCCTCTCCTACAACGTTGGCGACATTGAGCGCGCCATGACCTCCCTGAGTCGGGTCATCAAGGTGTCGCCCTATTCCACCATGGCGTCCGAGGCGCGGAGCTACCTCGACCGGATGCGGGGTGTGGTGGGCGCCGGCAAACCCAGGGGTCTCATGGGGGCGGCGAGCGAGCGGGCTTCCACCTTCGAGGTGGTGCCCGAGCGCGAGACCACCCGGGCTGGGACCGGCGGCGGGATTGCCCGGTCCGAGCGGCCGGCCGGGGATTTCGACACCGGAGCCGCGGCCTCTGTTGCCAGGGAGACAGCGCCCCCAATGACGGCTCCGCCACCCGCCGCCGGGGAGTCCGACCGCGGGGAGACCGGAGACAGCCATCACCAGTATGTCGTGCAGGTGGGGACCTTTCGTGACAAGGACAATGCGGAGCGCACGCGCGAGAGGTTGGTGGGAATGGGGTATGAGGCCGTCGTCAGGACCTTTTCGCACCAGACTCTGGGCTCCATGTACAGCGTGCAGATCCGCCAGATCGAGGATTTTTCCATAGCCTCCGCCCTGGTGGCGGAGATCGAGAGGGCGGAGCGGTTCAAGCCCATCATTCTGAAGGTGAGAACGACTCCGTGAGCGGGAGACTCTGGGCTGAGGGACGGAGAACCGGTGGAAAAGCAGCTTGGAGGGCAGGGGGGAAACGGGTGATCTGCCGCAGGGTTCAGGACATCAAATCGTTCATCGTCATGGATGTGCTCGAGCGGGCCCAGGAAATGGAGCGCGCGGGGGAGTCCGTCATTCACCTCGAAATCGGCGAGCCCGACTTCGATACGCCCGAGGCCATCAAGGCAGCCGCCATCGAGGCCCTGAAGCGGGGGGAGACCCGCTACACACACAGCCTCGGAGCCCCGGAGCTTCGGGAGCTGATCTGCCGGCATTATTCCGAAACCTACGGTGTCGGGAATCTCGAGCCCGAGCAGGTGCTGGTCACTTCGGGGACTTCGCCGGCTTTTCTCGTGGCCATGGGCTCCATCCTCGAGTGCGGCGACCAGGTGATCCTTTCCGATCCTGGTTATGCCTGCTACCCGAACTTCGTGCGCTTCCTCGAAGCCGATCCCGTGACCGTGCCGGTCCATGAGGAGGACGGCTTCCAATATCGACCCGAGTCAATCCGCGCCGCCATGACCCCTCGGACGCGGGCAATTCTCGTTAACTCGCCCTCCAACCCGACGGGAAACATCCTGGATGGTGACCGCATGGCCGAGATCGCCCGGTTGGGACCATGGGTCCTGAGCGACGAGATCTATCACGGCCTGGTCTATGAAGGCCGGGCCCGGTCCATGCTCGAGCTTACGGACCGTTGTCTCGTGTTCAACGGCTTCTCGAAGCTCTATGCCATGACGGGCTGGCGGCTCGGTTACGTGATCGTCCCCCGGGAGATGGTGAGGCCCATGCAGCGACTGCTCCAGAATTTTTTCATCTCCGCAAGCTCCCTGGCCCAGGCGGCTGCCTGCGTGGCCCTGACCGACGACTCCGTGCGGGCCGATGTGGAGAGCATGCGGCGGACCTACGACGCCAGGCGGCGGTACATGCTGCGGCGGCTCCGGGAGATCGGGTTCGGGATCACGGTGGAGCCGACGGGCGCCTTTTACGTTTTCGCCAACGCAAGGCGGTTCACGCGGGATTCCTATGCCTTTGCTTTCGAAATCCTCGAAAAGGCCCGTGTGGGCATCACCCCCGGGGTCGATTTCGGTCCCAACGGAGAAGGCTATGTTCGCTTCAGCTATGCCAACTCGCTGGAGAGCATCACCGAGGGCCTGGACCGAATCGAGGACTACCTTCGCTCGCGTCCGGCATGGACGGGCGGGTCATGAGCGAGCCTCTCGTCATTAGGACGGCGGAATTCGTCAAGTCGGCCGTCCGCCCCGAACATTACCCCCCGGAGCAGGGCTCTGAGGTCGCTTTCGCCGGCAGGTCCAACGTCGGCAAGTCTTCACTCATCAACTGTCTCGTCCAGAGGAAGAAACTGGTCCGTGTCAGCCAGACGCCGGGGTTGACCCAGACCCTCAATTTCTTCCTCATCAATGGACGCTTCCACCTGGTGGATCTTCCGGGGTACGGGTATGCCAAGGTGTCCGTGAGCGTTCGCTCCCAGTGGGGTGTCATGGTCGAGTCGTATCTCACTGGGCGGAGCACGTTTCGGGGCATGGTGCACATCATGGACATCCGGCATCCGCCCACCCCGGAGGATCTGCAGCTGTGGCAGTGGTGCCGCGACCGGGGGATTCCCGTTGTCCCGGTCCTCACCAAGGCCGACAAGGTCAGCGCCAACAGGAGGGCGTCGCATCGAGTCCGGGCCGCTGCCAGTCTGAGCGTGGAGCCGGCGGAGATCGTGCTGTTTTCGTCCACGACCCGGCTGGGCCGCGAGGAGCTCCTGGCGCGACTGCGGGAGTGGATCACGGAGCCGCAAAAGTGATCGGGGTGAGCCATCCATGAATGAATTTATCTCCACCCCGGAGAAGACCGAGGTGGACCTCCTGATCGTCAACGGGCACGTCCTGACCCTCAACGGGCGGGACGACCGCTTTCCGGATGGGGCCGTCGCCGTCCAGGGGGCGGAGATCGTGGCTGTCGGCGATACCGCGTCCATCGAGGCCCGTTTCCATGCCCGCAAGACCCTGGTCGCGCGGGGGTGCGTCGTCATGCCCGGACTCGTCAATGGACATACGCATGCGGCAATGACGCTCTTTCGAGGGCTGGCCGACGATCTGCCCCTCATGGACTGGCTTCATCGGCACATTTTCCCGGCCGAGCGGAAGTTGACCGAGGAGTGGGTTTACCGTGGAACGCTGCTCGCCTGCGCCGAGATGATCCTATCGGGCACCACGACCTTCTGCGACATGTACCTCTTCGAGCACATGGTGGCCCGTGCCGCGGCCGAGGCCGGCATGAGGGCCCTGGTGGGGGAGGTGCTCTACGATTTCCCCTCTCCCCATTACGGTCCCATCGAGAACGGACTTCGTTTCACCGAATCCCTCATCCGGGAGTGGGCGGGGGACCCGCTGGTCCATGTCGCCGTCGAACCCCACGCCATCTACACCTGCTCCCCTGACCTGTTGCGCCGATGTGACGAGATCGCCCGGCGTTTCGATGTGCCCCTCATCATCCACGTGTCCGAGAACGAGGCCGAGGTCCGGCAGGTTCAAGAGTTGTACGGCTGCCGACCGGTGGAGCATCTGGAAAGGCTCGGGATGCTGGGACCCCATCTCATCGCCGACCACTGCGTGGCCCTGGATGACCGCGACATGGAGCTTCTGGCCGCGCGGTCCGCCCAGGTGATCCACAACCCCGAGAGTAACATGAAGCTGGCCTCCGGGGTGGCGCCGGTCCCGAAGCTGCTCGAGCGGGGCGTCAACGTGGCCCTGGGCACCGACGGCTGCGCCAGCAACAACGACCTGGATCTCTTTGGGGAAATGGACACCTGCGCCAAGCTGCACAAGGTGATGATGCTCGACCCGACGGTGCTGCCCGCCCGGTCCGTGCTGCGGATGGCCACGCGAAACGGAGCCGGGGCCCTGGGGTTTGGGGGAAAGGTCGGCGAGCTCACTCCCGGCATGTGGGCGGACATCATCGTGGTGGATTTCGGTCGGCCCCATTTGACGCCCCTTTACGAGCCCGTGAGCCACCTGGTGTATGCGGCCCGGGGGGCCGATGTGCGGCACAGCATCATCCACGGGCGTCTCGTCATGGAGGACCGGAAGCTGCTCACCCTGGATGTCGAGGAGGTCATGGATCATGCTCGAGCCATCGCCCGTGTCGTGCGATCCTGAGGCCGGGGGACGGCCAGTGGAAGAGGTGGACTGGCTGCTTTACAACGCGGACTGGGTGGTGACGTGTGATTCCGAGATGACCGCCATCGCGAAGGGCGCCGTGGCCATCGGCTCGGACCGGCTGGTGGCGGTGGGGGCCACGGAGGATCTCAAGCCCCGGTATCGGGGCCGGAGGAGCCTCGACCTGGCCGGGCACCTCATCATGCCGGGCCTGGTGAATACCCACACCCACGCGGCCATGAGCTGCTTTCGCGGCATCGGCGACGACCTGCCCCTGGATCGATGGCTCAACGAGGTCGTCTTCCCGGCCGAGCGGTCGGTGGTGGCCCCTGAAATGGTGTATTGGGGAACGCAGCTCTCGTGCGTGGAGATGCTCGGAAACGGCGTCACCACCTTCTGCGACGGGTATTTCTTTGAGGAGAGCGCCGCCCGGGCCGTTCGAGATTCCGGGATGCGGGCCGTCCTCGGCCAGGGAATCCTGGATTATCCGACCCCCGATCATGCCGAGCCCGCCACGGCCAGGAGTCGGGCCGAGTCCTTTCTTGCGAGCTTCCCCGAAGGCGATGGCCGGATTCGGCCTTCCCTCTTCTGCCATGCTCCCTACACCTGCGGCCCGGACACCTTGCGCTGGGTCAAGGACCTCTGCCGGGAGCTGGGGATACTTTTCCAGGTTCACCTCTCGGAAACGGAATGGGAGGTTCGGACCATCGAAGAGGTGTACGGGAGGAGGCCCGTGCTTCACCTGGACGCTCTGGGCCTGCTGGACCAGGGGACCCTGGCTGCCCACGCGGTCTGGGTCAACGGGGAGGAGGCACGCCTGCTCGCCGAGCGAAAGGTGGGCGTCTCCCACAATGTGGCGAGCAACATGAAGCTGGCTTCAGGAGTGGCGCCGCTTCCGGCCCTGCTGGAGGCGGGCGTGACGGTGGGGCTGGGGACGGACGGCTGTGCGAGCAACAACGGTCTCGATCTCTTCCGCGAGATGGACCTGACGGCCAAGCTGCACAAGGTGACCCGTCTCGATCCCATGGTGTGCCCGGCCGGGACCGTGCTGAAGCTCGCTACTGCCGCGGGGGCCGCCACCCTGGGATGGGAGGGTGAAATCGGAAGTCTCGAAACCGGAAAAAAGGCGGACCTGATCGCGCTGGATATCAATCAGCCGCACCTGGTCCCCATGTACGACCCGGTCTCCCACCTTGTGTATGCGGCCCGGGGATCCGATGTGCGGTACGCCTGGGTGAACGGTCGCCTGCTGCTGGAGCGGGGGAATTTCACGGGCGTCGACGCCGCCCGGGCCGTGGCCGAAGTGAACAGGGTCGCATTGAAGGCCATGAAAAGCTGAGGGGGCTCCGCATCGGCGGCCACCCCCTTCAATGCTGTCGATCTCGAGGGGTTGCCGGCAAATGCCCCGTCCCGGGGCAATCCCGCAAAAAGGGCTGCCGGCCTGGACTCAATACAACTCAGCACAACAGAGTGTCCGCCCGTTGAATCGTCATTCCGGCAGTCCTTCAGCCGGAATCCACGAAAAAGAACTGGATGCCGGCTTAGAAACTGACGGCATGACGAGCGGCCAAATGGACATGCTTTTTTGTGGGCCTGGACTCAGGGATCGAGGTCAATGATCATGTCGGCTTCGTTGCCGCAATGAGTGCATTTCCTCGTTTCCTTTTGCTTCTTTTTGGTCTTGCCTTCCACTTCGACGTCGACCAGCTCGCACGTAATGATCATCTCGGCTTCATTGCCGCAGTTGGTGCACGAGCAGATCTCTTTTTTGGCTACCATGGGGCGTCTCCTCATTCTGGCGATCATCCGGGGGGGAGTTGTCTTCAGGGCGCATGAACACCTTTCGCCCGCCATAACATCATCTTAATCGCCGCTCATACATAATGGAACCCGGCTCATTGTGCAAGTCCCAGCTTTCCTGAAGCGGGTCGGACCAAGTCAAATACTGGATCTGAATACTGAATGACCCGCATGAGGTGGTGTTATTGAGGCTTGGAATGCCCATTTTGCCCTGGAAATGGTCACGTTAAGATTGGAGGTCCAGAAGCCATGCCAAGAGCCAACCGACATCAAAGCTGCATAGAATCCACCCTGGGAATGCTCTGTAATGCTTTTACCTATAGATTCCATTGGCTTATTGTGGCTTTCATGCCGTGGCGAAGGGCTGAAGGCGGACCCAGACCACGCCGAGCCGGTCTGTTGGCGTCTTCTGTGGCTCATTGGCGGTGTGGTTTGGGCCGCCTAGTCCCATCGTAGCCCGCCCAGTAACGACTGGTGCCGCTTTTGAGGTAGCCCTCCAATCCGGAAGCGAAGCCCGGATGTCACAACCCCGCGGGTGGTGGGAGCAATCCGCCGCTCGCGAGTCCTTGGCACCAAAACCTATCCCACCCTTTTCCCTCCAATGCTGCCGCAAGGGGGGATCGCCGGCTCGACCGGCCGGTATCAGTTTTTCCGCGACGCTGATCGATGAAAGCTCAAGAGGCCGCCGACCTCACCGAGGCTCGGATCTTGTAGTCCGAAGCGTTGGAGTACCCAACGGACCGCTTTTTATTGATTATAATTAATCGAGAAGATGTTGCTTTGAGGCCTTTATCCATTTCGGGGTGAGACGCGGCCGGGGCCGGCGTATCCTGCCGAGGCGGTTCGGCGGTGTTTTGGACCATGTATCGACATCGATAAGGAGTGATGAGATGAAAGCCTTCCAGATTCGCGGATTGGCCGCTTTGGTGCTCTTCACGGGGGCGGCCTTCCTTTTGTTGAGCGGCTGCGCTCCGGTAACCATGATGCCCGCCCAGGGTCCGGAGTCCCAGGCCATGGGCATTGGCCACGCTCCGCGCTTTGAGGACGGTTTTGCCGTATCCTCCCTCTGGGGAGGGCAAACCTGGCGGATCTTCCTTCGAGGCTCGGATCCTGATGGGGACATGTCGCACCTCTGGGTCGTCATCACTCAGCTCGGCCTGCACAGCGAAACGCAGCTCGTGACCTTGAGGGGGCCCGACCAGGCCCGGTTTTCAGGATTTCTGACCCTGGATACGCCGAGCTGGATTCGGACGTCGGATTTTGTGCGCGTGGAGGTGCGCATTCGAGACAGGGCCGGGAATCTGAGCGACAAGGCCACCTTTGAAGCCCAGGTCGGGTTTGCCACGCGCGAAGGTCTGCCTTCCCAGTGGGCCGATGCGACGCGGAACCACCTGGGTACGCTCTTCTTCCAGTTCAGGGATGACGGCGGGGACGGCAGACCCTTCGGTCGGATGCATGGTTTTTGACCATGGCCGGCCTGGAGTCAATGCTGTTGACTTAAGCCTTGCGATACGGGCGGGCATGAAGCCCGCCCCTGCAACAAATGGATGTCATGCCCGCCCGAAGGATTGGCGGAAACCGTTAAGTCAACAGCATTGCGGCCTGGAGTGGAGCTGCGTTTTTCCGTTCCGGCTTTCAGACTGCTCTGGTACGATCCGGCCGAGTCCTCCTGGACGTGGGAGGAGAAGCCTGTTGACAGATGCATTATGTGGCCGTGGAGCCAGGGATTTCTCTGAGGTGAAGGATTCGAGGAGGGGCCGGATGCCGTTTTGCAGTCGTGGGGAGGTGAGGATTTACTTTGAAGCGCATGGAGAGGGGGCTCCCCTCATGCTCATCAGCGGGCTGAGCGGTGGCGTGTCTTCCTGGTATGGGCAGGTTCCCTTTTTCGCGGAGCGCTACCGGACCATCACTTTCGACAACCGGGGGGCGGGCCGGTCGGACATGCCTCCGGGACCCTACGCCATGCGGCAGTTTGCAGAGGATGCTCTTTGCGTCTTGGATCATCTCGGGATCGAGCGTGCCCTGGTCATGGGACTTTCCATGGGGGGCATGATCGCCCAGGAACTCGCCCTTCTGGCCCCGTCGCGCATCATGGCCCTGGCGCTTGGGTGCACGCACCACGGGGGAGAGCATCGCGTGGGGCCCTCCCGCGAGGTCATGGCAGTGCTGGTGAACAACGATGGGCTCACTCAGGATCAGATTGTGGAGAAGAACCTGCCCATCTTCCTGAGCAGGCGATTTTTGACGGAAGAGCCTCACGAGGTCGAGCTCTACCGTCGCGCCCAGCTTTCCACGGAGCTGCAGCCGGAATCCGCTTTCCACGCCCAGCTGGCAGCCATCGTAGGGTTCGACTCCAGGGAGCGGCTGGGGAGTCTGACTGCGCCCACGCTGATCATCACGGGTACGGAAGATCTCCTGGTTCCGAAGGAGAACGCCCACCTCCTGGCAGCGGCCATGCCCGGGGCCGAGCTCGTTGAGATACCCGGGGCGGCGCATGCGCTCCATGCGGAATGCCGAGATCTGCTCAATGAGCTCGTGCATCGCTTCTTTCAAAGGATCCTCAGGGAGACTACTCAGGGAGCGAGCGGACAAAATCCCGTGTGACCGAAGCCAGTTTGGCTTCGTGTCCCCAATAGAAGTGGTCGCAGCCTTCGAGAATATCCATGCGCACGAGCTTCGGTTCACCGCCTGATGTTCCCAGCCACTTCTGGAGTGCGGGGACGGTGCAGAATGAATCCGCATCCCCGAGGGTGATGAGGGTGGGGACCTGGGGAAGCGTGAGGTTCGTGAAGTCCAGGAAATCGATCGGTGGAGAGATCAGAAGGAGTGTGGCCGGGCTGAGGGACTGCCGGGAAGCACGGAGCGCGATCCAGGCTCCGTAGGAATAGCCCGCCAGATGAATCCGGCCCGGCCCCTGCTGCAAGAGATAATTTGCCGCCGCGAGCAGGTCTTCCACCTCGCCCTTCCCATCGCCGTGCGTGCCGCCGCTCGCGCCGACTCCCCGGAAATTGAAGCGCAGGGTGGCCCACCCCTGGGCCCCGAGGCTCTTTTTGAGCGCCATGACCACGTTGTTGTCCATGTTTCCCCCGTACAGGGGATGTGGATGGCACAGGACAACCCCTTCAGACCCAGACCCCGATTCACAGGCCCCTTCCAGTTCATGGCGGCCCGCGGGAATTCGAACCGGCTGCTCCGGCATGTCCACTCCTTCTGATCGAACGGATCGCGCCGTCCGGAGTATAGAGGTTTCGGGCTCATTGGGGTGAATTGGTGTGACCCCTCGATGGAATTGCTCTCAAGCAGTCCGAGCCCAGATTAAAGGACGAAACCACTTTACTCAAGAAAAGAGTCAAGCTATGAGAATTTATGGGTGAATCGTTCTGGGCAGGATCTTTGGCTGTGGGGGGACAGTTCCTGATGTCACGAAGTCGATTCAAATTGTCTCTGGCGTTGAGCGGCGGGTCCGCCCGGGCGCTGACGCATGTCGGAGTGCTCCGGGAGCTCGAAAGACATGGGCTGAGGGCCGACATCATCGTGGGCACGAGCATGGGCGCCGTGGTGGGTGGGCTGTATGCCTACTATCGGGATGTGGACATCGTCGGCGAGCGGCTCCGGGTGCTCATTGAAAGCGATCTTTTCCTCAAATCCATAGCCATTGCGCGTGAAGAACGCTCGGACGAGGGGACCGACGGTTTTTTCAACCGTTTCTGGCTGCTCTTCCGCAAGGGAGTCTCCTACGGTCAGTCCATGCGGCGGCCCGCCCTGATCACCGAGGAAGATTACCGGGAGATCATGGAGGACCTGATGCCGGACTGCCGCATCGAGGATTTGCCCATACGTTTTGCCGCGGTGGCCATGGATATCCTGAGCGGGGAGGAACTGGTCATCCGCGGGGGCTCTCTCAGGATGGCGGTGGCTGCCAGCGCGGCCATTCCCGGGCTGTTGCCGCCCGTGGAGTACCGCGGTCACCTGCTGGTGGATGGAGGATGGCTGGACAATGTGCCCGTGGCGCCGGCCATCGCCATGGGTGGACATTTCGTCCTGGCCGCGGATGCGGCGCTGGATGTTCCCGGCCTCGGCCCGCTGCCCTCGGCGGCCATCGAATACCTCTTGCGCTGCAACGAGATCACCCGCATCCGGCTCATGCAGCAACGCCAACAGAGCGCCGACGTCACGCTGGTCCCCGAGATCGGTAAAACGGACTGGTCGCAGTTCACCTGCCTGGACCGGTGCTCGACGGCCGGGAGCCGGGCGTTCGTGGAGTCGTTTCACTACCTGCGTGGAAAACTGCTGGTTCGCCGATGCCTGACCCTCAACGGCTGGCTGCACCCCGTGCGGCGCCGCTGCTGGCGCCACCCTTTCAAAATGATCTGAGAGACGATGGTGTCGAAGGCCTCCGAGCTCGAGGGCTTCATGGACCCGTGGTCAGCTTCTGGCCCCACTGGATTCCGGCCAGCCGGTAGAGCTCATGGAAATGGTGGACGGGGCCGTGTCCACCGCCGATGGGCAGCCCCTGCCGGATGCCGCCGGTGATGTAGTCCTTGGCCTGGCGGACGGCGTCGAGTACGCCGAGCCCCCTGGCCAGTCCCGCGGCGATGGCCGATGCGAAGGTGCAGCCGGTCCCGTGGGTGTGGGGGGTGTCGTAACGCACATTGTCGAAGGGGAAGAAATCTCTCCCGTCGTAAAGCAGATCCATGGGGCTCCCCTCCAGGTGGCCTCCCTTGACCACCACGAACCGGGGGCCGAAAGCGTGCAGGCGCCGGGCCGCCTCCTTCATGCCTTCCGGCTCGTCGATTTCGAGACCGACGAGGGCCGAGGCCTCGTGCAGGTTCGGGGTCACCACCTCGGCCAGGGGGAAGAGCTCCCGCACCATGGCCTGGATGGCTTCCTCGCGCAGGAGCCGGTCTCCGCTTTTCGCCACCATCACGGGGTCGACGACGATGTTGCCGACCTTGAAATGGCGAAGGTCTTGAGCCACCTGCGCGATGATGTCGGCATTGGCGAGCATGCCGGTCTTCACCGCATCGGCGCCGATGTCGGTGAGCACTGAGTGGATCTGCGAGGAAACGAATGCCGGGTCCACCTCCAGAATAGCCTGCACGCCCACCGTGTTCTGGGCCGTCAGGGCCGTGATGGCGCTCATGCCGTAGACCCCGAGGGCTGAAAAGGTCTTGAGATCCGCCTGGATGCCGGCTCCCCCCCCCGAATCCGAGCCGGCGATGGTCAATGCCCTGGGTATGTGCTCCATGATGGCTCCTTTCTCGAAGATCTCCCACGCCGACCCCCCTCGGTTGAAGTCCGTATCCCTCCAAGGGGGCTCTATCATCGGGCTGGGAGAGGATGTCCGCCGCGGGGAAGCTGAGCAAACCCGAAACCGAGCCCGAGCTTCACTTGCCCCATATTCGGAATTTATCCGGTTTTCAATGGATTTCTGGGTGGGCGAACCTGGCAGGTGGAGGGGCGGTTTTGCTTCATGGCCTGATTCGGCTGGAGGAACGGGACCTGGGATCAGGGGCCTCCGCTCTTGCCGAAATGGTCCCAGCCGGCACTGGAAGCGGGAAGGCGCCTGATGCTGCCGTCAGGCATGACAATCTCGGAGCATGCGGGGTCCTGCAGGATTTCCCCCACAATGGTCGAAGGTGTGCCCGCTTCTTCTTGCAGGAGTCGTTGAAGCCCTGGCGCCGACTCAGGCAAAGCGGTGAAGACCAGCTCATAATCCTCGCCTCCCGAGAGGGCCCATTCAGTGGCATCCCCTCGGGCCGCTTCCGCCGCGCCGCGGCAGGCAGGGCTGATGGGAAGATGACCGGCGAAGATGCGAAAACCCGTGCCACTGGCCCTGCAGATGTGCCGGAGATCCGCCACCAGCCCGTCGCTCACGTCGGCCATGGCGTGAACCGATCCCGTCGACGCGAGAAGTCGTCCTTCCGCAAGCCTCGCCTGGGGGGTGAGATGCCGACTCAGCAGCAGCTCGCGATGCTCAGGGTTGACTTTCAGCTCCTGGCGCCGCAGGCATTCGAGTCCCGCGCGGGAATCCCCCGGATGCCCCGTGACCATCACGACATCTCCGGGGAGGGCCCCGCTGCGCAGCAGCAGCCGGCCCGGCGAGACCCGGCCGAGCAGGAAGAAATCGATCATGAGCCGATCCGGAGAACGGCTCACGTTTCCTCCAACCACGACTCCCCCGAATTGCGCAAGCTGGGTTCTCATGCCCTCGTACAGAGAATCCACGTAGCCCACATCCGTCTCCTCGGGCAGCACGAGGGAGACCAGCGCCCAGGTGGGCTCTCCGCCCATGGCGGCGATGTCGCTCACGTTGACGGCCACGACCCGGCGTCCCAGCTGGTGAGGCGTGATGAGATCCCTGGTGAAATGAACCGATTCGACCTGGCAGTCACAGGTGGCCAGAAGGTAATCCGATGAGGGGGATTTGAGCACCGCCACGTCATCACCGATGCCGATGACGACTTCCGGTGCATGGCACGGCAGCAGCCGTGAGATGCGCTCAATGAGCCCAAATTCGCCGATGTCTTTGACCTTGAGGGGAGAGTCTCCCCAGGGGGCATCGGGGTCTGTCATGGGAGCGGGTCCGATGGCCTGGAAGCCGTTTGGCGTCCAAGGCTTCGAGTTTTTGTCAGTGGCTGCGGGGCTCTTGTTGCCGGCCCTCGCCTCACCCGATCTTTCGGGCATATTCCTTGTCGATCTTCAGCCCCTCGATGTCCGTGGTCTTCTCGCCCCTGGCCGACTTGAGCTGGTCGATGGACCGCTTCACGATGGCTCGCTTGGAGGCGTAAGCCAAAGCCGTCTCCTCGCTGATGAAGCCGTCCTCGTAGTGCTGTGCGATATTATCATCAAACGTGGTCCAACCAAAAGGCTTCGCCTGCTGCATCATCTCGTAGAAGGTTTTTCCCTCGGTCTCCCCGTTGATGATGGACTCCTTGACACGAAGGTTGTTGCCCATCACCTCCATGGCCGCGATGCGCCCGCCTCCGACGCGGGGGAGCAGCCGCTGGGAGATGACCCAGCGGAGCGTGTCGGCCAAACGGATGCGGATGAGGCGCTCCTCCTCGAGCTCGAACATGCCGATGACGCGGTTGATGGCCTGGCCGGCGTCGATGGTGTGCAGGGTCGTCAGCACCAGGTGTCCCGTTTCGGCGGCGCTCAGGCCTATCTCCACCGTTTCGCGATCGCGCATTTCGCCGACCAGGATCACCTTGGGCGCCTGGCGCAGGGCGGCGCGAAGGCCGGATGAGAAGCTGTCGAAATCCAGTCCGAGCTCCCGCTGGTTGAAGGTGGCCTTCTGCTGGGAGTGCACGAACTCCACGGGATCCTCGAGGGTCACCACGTGAACCGCCCGCTTCTGATTGACCTCGTTCAGTATGGCTGCCAGCGTGGTGGACTTGCCGCTGCCGGTGGCGCCCGTCACGATGACGATGCCGAACTTCTCCTCGGCCACCTGCTTGAAGACCTCAGGCAGCTTCATCTCGTCGATGGTAGCGATCTTGGTCGGCAGCTGACGCATGACGATGGAGTAGGTGCCGCGCTGCGAGAAGATGTTGACGCGAAAGCGTGCGCGGCCGGGAAGATGATAGGAGAGGTCGCAGGACCCGTGGCTGAGGAGGTGCTGGATGTTGCGCCGGTCCCCGCCGATGAGGTTCATGGCAATGGATTCCGTCTGGAAGGGGATGAGCCGATGAATCCCCAGGTCCTCGCAGACCGGTTTGAGCTGACCGTCCAGTTCCACCTGGGGAGCCTTCCCGACGGTGAAGTTGATGTCCGAGGCCCTGGGATTCTCATCGAGAATCCGGGTAAGAAAGAAATCGAGCTCTCTTCGTCTCACGGCACTGTCCCTTCTATCGCATATCTATTCACTTTGAGCCACCACTTGACGGCCGTTTCCTTCCGCTCGTCAGACCTCGGTGAAATCCTGAGGGGCTTCGGTCAGGTACGGCTTGAACTTCTCCTTGTCCACGCATTTCATGTAGGCCTCGTCGGGACTGATCTGTCCGGCATGGAGCCTGACGGCGATGCCGTCGTCCAGGGTCTGCATGCCGTACTTCTTTCCTGTCTGCATGGCCGAGGGGATCTGGTGTGTCTTGGCTTCCCGGATCATGGCGCGAACGGCGTGGGTGGCAATCAGGATCTCCTGAATGGCGCAGCGCCCCTTGATGTCCACACGCTTGAACAACGCCTGGGACACGACGGCGCGGAGTCCGTCGGCAAGGGTCGAGCGGATCTGGGGCTGCTCGCCCGTCGGGAAGACTTCGATGACACGGTCGACGGTCTTGGCCGCGCTGGTGGTGTGCAGGGTCGAGAAGACCAGGTGTCCCGTGGCGGCGGCTTCGATGGCCAGCCGGATGGTTTCGAGGTCGCGCATTTCACCGACCAGGATAATGTCCGGGTCTTCACGAAGGGCCGCCCTCAGGGCCGATGAAAAGGACTTGGTGTGAGTCCCCACCTCGCGGTGGTTCACCACGCAGTTCTTGCTCGTGTGCACGAATTCGATGGGGTCCTCGACGGTGATGATGTGGTCCTTGCGCTTGCGGTTGGCCTCGTCGACGACGGCCGCAAGGGTGGTGGACTTTCCGCTTCCCGTGGGTCCCGTCACCAGCACGAGGCCTCTCGGAAGCAAGGCCAGCCGACTGATGACCGGAGGAAGCCCCAGCTGCTCGACGGACAGGATCTCGCTCGGGATTTCGCGGAACACGGCTCCGATGCCGTTCTTCTGCCTGAAATAGTTGGCCCGGTAGCGGGCCATGCCCGGGATTTCATAGGCGAAGTCGAGATCGCCCGTTTCTTCGAACACCTTGATCTTGTCTTCCGGAGTGATCTCGTAGAGCATGGTTCTCAGTTCGTCATCATCCAGGACCTTGTATTTGACCCGCTCCAGGTCACCCCGGACCCGCAGTACCGGCTGCTGCCCCGAAACCAGGTGAAGGTCCGAAGCCTTTTGTTCGTTCACCAGTTTGAAGAATGCATCAATTCTGGCCATGACACCTCCTTGGCATGAGTTTCCCGCCGGGAATAAGAGACTATCTCAAGACTCCGCTCCGTCGTCACCCCGGCGAAAGCAGGGGGCCAGGGCTTTGAAAAACACTGGATAGCGGCTTTCGCCGGAATGACGGTGCCTGGCGATTGGGCTATTTAGAGATAGTTTCTAGCAATCCCCGCGCCGACCTCAGTGGGATTCGGCAATCTTGCTGCGCAATGTGAAAGAAAAAAGGGATTACGGGAGGTGTGAGCTGTGACCGGGTGGAGAGGGCGGATAGGACCTAGGGCTCCAGCGTGATCCAATGGCGGTGCCGCTCATCCAGGCGATGCAGGCCTTCGCGTCTGGCCATCTCGAGAGCCTCCTCGAACTCGGCGGCAGTGATCCTCCGCCCCAGGTCGCGCTGCCCCATGGCGCCCCCGCAGGGATGGTACTGGCTCATGACATTGACGTAGGTGTTTCGGGAAATCTCCGTCGCCAGAAAATGCATGACGGATGATGTGCCCGCCAGGCCCTCGGGCATGACCAGGTGACGGACGAGCAGTCCTCGTTGAGCCACACCGCCTGCGTCCAATACCAGGTCTCCCACCTGCCTGTGCATCTCCTTGAGAGCATTTCTTGCCCGCTCCGGGTAGTCGGATGCATCGCTCAGCCTCTTCGAAACCTCGGAATCCCAGAACTTGAAATCCGGCATGTAAATATCGATGATGCCGTCCAGGAGCTTGAGGGCTGAAGTCCGGTCGTAACCACCGGTGTTGTAGACCAGCGGAACGGTGAGACCCTTTTCGATGGCCAGGGGGAGCGCTTCGAGAATGGGGGCGATGACGTGGCTGGGGGTGACGAAGTTGATGTTGTGGCATCCCTGTTCCTGGAGGAGGACCATGATGTCGGCCAGGGTTTCCGCGCTGACGGGGCGCCCCTCTCCGCCGTGACTGATGTCATAGTTTTGACAAAAAATGCAGTAAAGATTGCAGTGGGAGAAGAAGATCGTTCCGGAGCCTCTCCTCCCGACCAGGGGACGCTCCTCGCCGAAGTGAGGCCCATGGCTGGCCACCACCGCCCGGCTTCCCGTGCGGCAGAAGCCCGTTTCGCCCTCGAGCCGGTTCACGGTGCAGAGACGCGGGCAGAGGGTGCATTTCTTCATCCATTCCCTGCTCTTCCGGACGTTCTCGGCGAGGCGTCCGGAACGGTGAGCTTCAAGGTAAGCAGCCGGCATGATTCACTCTTTGCTCAGGATGACCACGTCGATCTCGCCCTCCAGGGCTTTCTTGAACCGCTGAGCATCGTCGTCGCTCCCCACGATGGCCCCGTAATGCATGGGAATCGCGACCTTCGGGCGAATGGTCCGGGCCGCCTCGACGGCTTCTTCCGCCGTCATGACATAGGTGCCGGAGACGGCCAGGAAGGCGACATCCACCTTCAGGTCCTTCATCTCGGGAATGACGTCCGTATCTCCGCAGTGATAGTACCTCACGCCGTCCAGGGTCACGATGAAGGACAGCATCCCCGCTTTCTTGGGATGGAAATCCTTGTTGGTGTTGTAGGCCGGGAAGACCTCGATGTCGACGCCTTTCACGTTGAGCCTGTCCCCGGGCGCCACCACGCGGACGTCTCCTTTGAGATTCCGGGCCGATGCCGCGTCCGTCACGATGACTGTATCCTCCTTGACCACCTTCGCCACGTCTTCGGGCGAGCAGTGGTCGAAATGCTCGTGGGTGATCAGGATGAGGTCCGCGGGACGGGTGGCGGTGATCTGGTAAGGGTCGATGCAGACGACGACACTGCCGTCCAGCCGAATGCAGTCGTGTCCGAGCCAGTGGATACGTTGAACAGCTTCCTGGATCATGGAGCCCTCCTTGGTCCGGCAACCATGGGGCGGCACGGAATGATGATGCTCCCCGATCCGTCCGATGGTTTTTGCCTAAGCAAATGTAGTCTGATATTCTGTAAAGACGAAAAAACGATCAAGATGCCGGCTTGATTCTGGCGCCCCTGAGCATCCAAACCCCCTTCGGGGCTGGCCCGCCATCACTTCCGGCCTCACCAGGAATGAGGACGACACTTCGTGATTCAACGTTTCCTTTATGCACTGCTCCAAAACAAATGGCAAGACTTCAGAGTGATCCACCACGCCGAGCTCGAGTCCCGGCACCCCACCGCCGGCCGGCTGTCCAGGCCGTTTCCGACGGTGCTGCGGGAGGCTCTGCTGAGCATGGGCATTCGGAGTCTCTATTCCCATCAGGCCGAGGCCATCGAGCACATCCGTTCGGGCGAGACCGTCGTGGTCGCGACACCGACCTCGAGCGGCAAATCCCTCATTTACAATACGACGGTGGTGGAGGCCCTGTTGACGTCTCCCCAGATCCACGCCCTTTATCTTTTCCCCATCAAGGCGCTGACCCGGGACCAGCTCGACACCCTTCGCCACTTTCTGGGGGTGGTGGGCGGGGAGTCGCCCTTTCGGGCGGAGGTTTACGATGGGGATACCACTCCCCACTTCAGAAACAAGATTCGGCAGGATCCTCCGCAGATCCTCCTCTCGAACCCCGACATGCTCCATTACGCCCTCCTCCCCTTTCACACCAAATGGGAGGGGTTCTGGAAGAGCCTTCGGTTCGTGGTCATCGACGAGATGCATGTTTATCGGGGAATCTTCGGGAGCCATGTCTCGCAGGTGCTCCGGCGCCTCCTGAGGGTATGCCGCTTCTACGGCAGCAGCCCCCAGTTTATCTTTCTTTCGGCGACCATTGCCAACCCCCGGGACCTGGCGGCTCAGCTGATTGGTGTCTCCCGCGACGGCATTCAGGTCGTGGACCGGAGCGGGGCTCCCCAGGCCAAGAGGCATTTCATCTTCCTGGATTCGGAGCAGGGACAGGCGGGACCTGCCTCGGGGCTTGCCGCCCGGCTCATTGTGCGCGCGGCGAAGGCGGGTCTCAAGACCATTGCCTTCACCCAGTCGCGCAAGTTGACGGAGCTGGTTCACATGAGCGTCCTGCGCATGGCTCCCGAACTGGGCTCCAGGGTGAGCTCCTACCGCGCGGGATATCTTCCCGAGGAGCGGCGGGGTATCGAGCAGCGGCTGGCCAGTGGGTCCCTGGCCGCCGTCATTTCCACCAGTGCCCTGGAGATGGGGATTGATATCGGCGGGCTGGATCTTTGTGTGCTGGTCGGCTATCCGGGAACCGTCATGACGACCTGGCAGCGCGGGGGGCGCGTGGGACGGAGCGGCCGGGAGTCGGCCATCATTCTCATTCCCCAGCCCGATGCCCTGGATCAGTATATCGTGCGGCATCCTGAGCAGTTCCTGAGCAGCCGCTATGAGCTTGCCGTCACGAACCCCCTGAACCCTGAGATTTTGCGGGCGCACCTGCCCTGCGCCGCCGCCGAGCTCCCCATCGATCGGTGCGAGGTCGAAGGGAGTGGCGCGGAAGTGATGGATATGGTGCGCCGATTGACGGACGACGGGCAACTCCTTCAGACCGCGGATGGCCGGGCGTGGGTCGCATCGAGCCAGCATCCGCAGCGTTCCGTGGATATCCGGTCGGTGGGGGCTTCTTACACGATCTTTCGGGCTGCCGCCGGTTCCGAATCGAGGGTCCCCCTGGGGCGCAACGATGGCCTGCGGGCCCTCAAGGAATGCCATCCCGGTGCTGTGTACCTTCACCGGGGGGAGTCCTTCCATGTCGACCGGCTGGACCTCGAGAAGCGCATCATCGAGGTGACTCCGAGTCATGCCCGGTATTTCACGCGGGTGAAGAGCGAGAAGGACACGGAAATCCTCGAGGTCCTGGCCTCAAAGCCCGTGGAGAACTTCATAGCCAGGCTCGGGCGTCTCCGCGTGACGGAGCACATCATGGCCTACGAGCAGCGGCGCCTGTTCTCCCAGGAGCTCCTCGCGACCAACCCTCTGACTCTGCCCCCCCAGACTTTTGAAACGGTGGGGTTCTGGATGGAGCTCGAGCCTGTCGTGACCCGGCATGTTCAGGCGGCCGGGCTGCATTACATGGGGGGAATTCATGCCGTGGAGCATGCCGCCATCAGCATGTTCCCCCTTTTTGCCCTCTGCGACAGGAACGACATAGGCGGTATCTCCTGTCCGCAACATCCCCAGGTGGGAAAGGGAGCCATCTTCATCTATGACGGCTACCCCGGCGGCATCGGCCTGGCTGAGAAGGGATTTGAGCTCATTCTGGAGATTCTCGGGCGGACCCGGGACCTTGTCGCCGCCTGCTCGTGCGAGGAGGGATGCCCCGCCTGCATTCACTCTCCCAAATGCGGCTCGGGGAACAAGCCCCTGGACAAGCAGGCGGCCCTCGCCGTTCTGGAATACCTTCTCGGAGACCGTCCCTTGAATGAAGGTCTGGACGGAAAGGTGAGTCAGCCCGAGCCGGAGCCCGTGAAGGTGCATCGATCCCCGCCCGAAAGACCTGCCGAGACCGTCCCTCGCATGGGCTTTTTCGACCTTGAAACGCAGCGGCTGGCCGAAGAGGTCGGAGGATGGGGGAACAAGCATCTCATGCGAATGTCCGTGGCCGTCCTGTTCGACGACGGTGATGAGCGGTTTCACGTCTATCGCGAGGAGGAAGTGGCTGACCTCATCGAGCACCTTCAGCGGGTGGACCTGGTCGTGGGCTTCAACATCGTGTCATTCGATTACGAGGTGCTCAGGGCCTACAGCCCCTTCAACTTTTCGGGTCTGCCCACGCTGGACATTCTGAAGGAAATCCATGGGCGGCTGGGATTTCGCCTGAGCCTGGATCATCTGGCGGAGAAAACTCTGGGCAGGCGGAAGGAAAGCGACGGGGTGCAGGCCGTCAAATGGTTCAGGGAGGGGCAGTGGGAGCCGCTCATTGACTACTGTAAGAAAGATGTTATTTTAACGAAAGATCTTTTCAACCATGCCATGGAAAAAGGGTTTCTCATGTATGGAGACCGACAGGGCAGGTTGCTGAGAGTTCCCACGGCCTGGGATTTGAAAAAATATCTTCGCAACAACAAGACCATGAACCTGTAACATTAAGGTGTCAAAGTACGATCTGGAAATCCGCCAAGATTCTCGATGGGTTTTCGTGATATTTGATTTGCCGCGTTTCTCGCCATCCATGGCATTAAAATTGCCTATTCATGAGGAATCTGCAGACGCAGGGATCAAACAGAAACGCTGGAATAACAAACACCCAGAAAGAAGCGCCATGGAGCACAGCTACCGCAGTCCGATATCGGATCATGGCCCCTGTCGGATACCGGGCCGAGGTCCCATCTTTTATCCCAAGCTCACCGGAGCAGAGCTATCATGGTTTGCTCTCTACGTGCAGGTGAACCATGAGAAGGAAGTCCTGAAGCGTCTCCAGCAGAAGTCCTTCGACTGCTATCTCCCCTTGATGGAGTGCTGGAGCAGAAGGCAGGATCGACGCAAAAAAGTGCAGCTTCCTCTCTTCCCCGGTTATATTTTCGTGCACACCGTCCTCGACAACTACACCAATGTCAATATTTTGAAAACACCCGGCTCCGTCTGTGTCCTCAGGAGCTCGGAGGGACCGCTCCCCATCCCGGATTTCCAGATCGAAAACCTGAAGACCATGCTCGACTCAACGGTTTCGCTGACGCCCCATTCCTATCTGAAGGAGGGTGACTGGGTCCGCGTGGTTCGGGGCTCCCTCGAGGGCTGCATGGGAATACTCCTTCGCCAGAATCCCAGGAGGGGGAGACTGGTGGTCAGCATAGACATCATTCAGAGGTCGGTGAGTGTGGAGCTCAACGTGGAAGATGTCGAGCCCGTCAGGAATCCTGGGTGATTCCCCCGCCCGAAGCCTTTACCCCCCGCGCTGCATATTCCTCATATACCCTCGGCCCATGGCCTGATGACGGGAGGGCGTCAGCCCGAGTGGAACGGCGGAGCGCTCTTCCTGGTCCGTCCCACCGCCTTTGACGCCAGGTCATCCCTCGCCCGTATCAGGCTTTCAATGGCCCGCAAAAAGATGGACTTCCACTCCCACCCCGGCATCGAGGCCTTCGACGTGCTCGGGGATGATCACATAGCCATCTGCCCTGGACAGGGTGCTGATCATGGCGGATTTGCCGAAAAGGGGGGTGGCCAGGGAAGAGTTTTCATGGCTGGAGAGGACCACCGGGAACAGGTCGGTTCGACCCTGCACTGACGGCAGGGGACGGCTGAGAACCGCCAAGGCCACCGCCCGCTTCGGTTGCCATGTGGACGACATTCCGACGCCCTCGAGGTTCTCGAGGGAGGGCATGACGAACGTGTGGCAGATCATCAGGGCGGACATGGGCTGTCCAGGCAGCCCCCAGAAGAGCTTCTCTCCAATTCGGCCGAGAATGGCGGGCTTACCCGGACGGACGGCTATGCCGTGGACGAGAAGCTCCGCATCGGGGAACGAGCTCAGGATCCTCAGGGTATAGTCCCGCGCGCCCACCGAGCTTCCCCCCGACAGGATGACGACATCATGCCCTTCCAGGGAGTCGCGGCTCGCAGCCACCAGGGCATCAAGGCGATCGGGAACGACCGGGAATGAGCTCACCTTGAATCCGTTCTGCTTCAGGTGGCTCGACAGAGTATATGAGTTGATGTCGCGGACTTTTCCCGGGGGAAGGGGTTGAGCCTCCACGGGCAGCACTTCGTCTCCGGTGGAGAAGACGGCCACCCGCGGCTTTCGGAATGCCGTCACCTGATTGACTCCCAGGGCCGCCAGGACGCCGATGTCCTGCGATCTGAGACGTGAGCCCGCGGTAAACAGGCTCTGCCCTTCTTCGATATCCTCACCCTTTCTCAGAACATGGTCCCCGGGGGCCACGGGACGGGTGACCTCGATGGTGCGCTCGTCGAGCGACTGGGTGTACTCCACCATCACGACGGCATCAGCCCCCGGAGGAAGCATGCCGCCGGTGGGAATGGCCATGGCCATCCCCGGTTCCAGGGGCCGGGTCGGAATCTCGCCCATGTGTATCTCGCCTGCCGTTTCCAGCAGCGCGGGCAGCGCTTCCGAGGCCCCGAAGGTATCCCTGGCCCTGACAGCGTAGCCGTCCATGACGGCTCGATCGAAATGGGGAACGGCTTCGGGCGCATGCAGGGCGGAAGCCAGAACACGCCCGCCGGCCGCATGGAGGGGAACCGACTCGACGGAAAGCGGGGCAAGTCCGCCGATGATGGTCAGGACTTCCTTCGCCGTTTTCACTTTCAGAAACTGGGACATGTCGATTCAGTCATGCAGTGGCTCCCTTGAATGTGCTCCTGGCGATTTCCTCGAAATTCCCCCAAAATGCCTGCCACGACGATACCCGCCCGGTGCAGAACCCGGGCTTTCCCGGTGTCAGAGCTCCCCTACTAGAGGAAAGGCCGAAGGATGTCAAATTCAGAGTACTCGGTCCGAAAGGACAGGACTCCATATGCCGCCAGCGGAACGGTATCCCCGGGGGTGCGCCTTGCAGCGTCGGGCCGATGGTGCTATAAACCGGCCTGTTGTCGAGTGGCGGCCCCCGACGGCTCTGGGAGGCGAGCCGTTAATCCCTTGTTCATGAATGCCTTGCCCCTGGAAAGCTTCCTCGAGGATTTTCGTTCCCGCGCCGCGCAACCTGCGTCCAGTCATGGCATGGAGACCCCAGCATGCAGTACGAACCCGTGATCGGATTGGAAATACATGCTCAGCTGCTCACCAGAAGCAAGATCTTCTGCGGCTGCTCGACGACCTTCGGCGCCGGCCCGAACACACACACCTGTCCCGTGTGTCTGGGAATGCCGGGAGTGCTTCCTGTCCTGAACCGCGATGTCGTTGAATTCACCATCAAGATGGCTCTGGCTACCCACTGCCGCATTGCCCCGTACAGCCAGTTTGCCCGGAAGAACTACTTCTACCCGGATCTTCCCAAGGGGTATCAGATCTCCCAGTACGAGCTCCCCCTGGCCCGGGGTGGGTGGGTGCGGGTCCTCAGCGAGGGTGCTTCGAGAACGGTCCGGATTCACAGGATTCACATGGAGGAAGATGCGGGCAAGCTGGTTCACGATGATTTTCAGCCGGTGAGCTACGTGGATTTCAATCGGACCGGCGTGCCCCTCATCGAGATCGTCAGCGAGCCGGAGATAAGATCTCCCGAGGAGGCTGCCGCCTATCTCAGAACGCTGAGGGAGATCCTTCGTTACCTCGAAATCTGCGACGGCAACATGGAAGAGGGGAGCATGCGCTGCGATGCCAACGTGTCGCTGCGTCCCGTCGGGGAAGAGAAGCTGGGGGTCAAGACCGAGCTCAAGAATATGAATTCCTTCCGCAACGTCCAGAGGGCCCTCGAGTTCGAAATCCGCCGTCAGCGCGCCCTGCTGGAACGGGGAGAGCCCGTGGTTCAGGAGACCCTGCTTTGGGATGCCGGCCGCGGGGTCACCGTCAGCATGCGAGGCAAGGAAGAGGCCCATGACTACCGCTATTTCCCCGATCCGGACCTCGTCCCCATCGAGGTCGACGAGGAGTGGATCGAAAGGATTCGGCAGGGACTTCCCGAGCTTCCCGAGGCTAAGCGCGAGCGGTTTGTCCGGGACTACGGGCTTCCGACCTACGATGCGGAAGTCCTGACGTCTTCCAAGGCGCTGGCGGGCTACTTCGAGCAGGCCGCCGAGCGCTTCCCGCAGCCCAAGATCGTGAGCAACTGGATCATGTCCGAGCTCATGCGCGAGCTCAAGCGCGATGAGAGGGATATCGAGGAGTGCCCGGTCCCCCCCGACAGCCTAGCGGAGCTCCTCCATCTCATCGAAAATGGAACGGTCAGCGGCAAGATCGCCAAGACCGTCTTCGACGAAATGTACTCAACGGGCGGAAAGCCCGGCGAGATCGTCCGCGAGAAGGGGCTTGTGCAGGTTACCGATGCATCGGCCATCGAGGTCATCATCGATGAGGTGCTCGCCGAGAACCCGGCGGAAGTGGCCGACTACAGGGCTGGAAAAGAGAAGCTTTTCGGGTTTCTGGTCGGGCAGGTCATGAAAAAGAGCAAAGGGAAAGCCAACCCGAAGGTCGTCAACGACCTTCTGCGGAGCAAGCTCTCCTCCTGAATCATCTTCGTTTCCAAGGAGCCCCATCCAATGACGGAACAGTGGTTGCCACCAATTTACAGGGATGGAGACGTCGTCTTCATATTGGACCAGAGACTGCTGCCTCACCGCGAGGTGTTTTTGCGATGCACCATGGCCAAACAGGTGGTCAACGCCATAAGGAGCATGGCCATTCGCGGGGCGCCGGCCATCGGCGTGGCGGGCGCCATGGCCCTCGCCCTGGGAGCCAGGACGATCCTGGCCGCCGAAACTCAGACCTTCCGCCAGAAATTCATCCGGATGTGCGAGCAGGTGCGAACGGCCCGCCCCACGGCCAATAACCTGGCCTGGGCCGTGGAAAGGGTCTACTCGGTGGTGGTGGAGAACCCGGGGGCAACGGTGGCGGAGCTTCAGACTCTCATTCAGGAAAAGGCGGACGAACTGCTCCGCGAGGATGTCGCCACCAACCTGCGGATCGGCTCCTGGGGGTGCAAGGTCATTCCTCATGGTGCGAGGGTCCTGACATACTGTAATGCCGGGGCATTGGCGACGGCGGATTACGGGACGGCCATCGGCGTCATCCGATCCGCTTTCGCCGTCGACCCGACCATCCAGGTCTTCAGCTGTGAAACCCGCCCGTTCCTCCAGGGAGCCCGCCTCACCTCGTACGAGCTGATGCGGGCGGGAATTCCCGTGACCCTCATCACGGACAATGCGGCTGGAAGCCTCATGCAGCAGAAGCGAATCGACGTGGTGGTGGTCGGCGCCGACCGCATTGCGGCCAACGGAGACGCGGCCAACAAGATCGGCACCTACACCATGGCCATTCTCGCCAAGACCCACGACATTCCGTTCTACGTGGCGGCGCCGCGCTCGACCATTGATCCCAGCCTGCCGGACGGCTCGGAAATTCCCATCGAACAGCGGGACCCCAAGGAGGTGACGCATTTCCAGGGCAGGCCCGTGGCTCCGACAGGCGTGAATGCGCTGAACCCCGCCTTCGATGTGACCCCCAACAAGTACATCACGGGGATCATCACCGAAGTGGGAATTCTTGCAAAACCTTATGGGAAAGCCATTCGAAAGGCTTTGGAGGAGTAGCGCGCGAGGGAGTGAAGGGGCTCGATTCAGACCTTTTTTGATGACACCAGCCGTGCAAAATGCTCGAACGAGCGGTCATAGGTCCTCTCGGCGTCCTTGGGAAAACAGCAGGCGGGGAGCTGCCTGCTTCTGAGGTGGTACTGCAGGCATTCGCAGCAGATTCCCTTTTTGGAGCAGGGCTCATAGCTGCAATTGCACCGCTGAAGGTTCTGGTCCTTCTTGCATTCCATGGCACCATTCCTCAGTGAGCTTCGGACTTGGCACCGGCACCCTTGGCGATGAGGAAGCTCATGATGCAGAGCAGCACCACTTCCCAGATGATGACGGCGGTCCATTTCTCAAAAAAATGCCAGAAAAGCCCTCCCCCGATGATGGCTGGAACGGCGGTGAGGATCATCATGCCCATGATCCAGGCCCAGTTCATTTCATCTCCTTCCATTGAAGAGCGACGGCGCTGATTCTCGGTTCGCCTCAAGCGGAACGGCTCCACATCGGTAAGGGCGAAATCCCGGATTTGCCGACTTCGAGCCGAAAGAGCGGACATTTTTCTACTAGCACAAGAGTGCAGGCCTTTCAATAAGACTTTTGGGAGCCAGGGGATGCATCCGCTCTCCGACTGCCTTCCGGCGGCCCAAGAGGGTAGTCGATTGACGAGGCTCCCGGCTGTGCGCTATTAGAACAGTGTGGGGTCGTGGATGGGTTGGCTCTATGGGGGGATTGGCTTTCCGCAAGGGAGTGCGATGTGGGGCAAGAGAAGGAAGTGCGCTTCTGCGGGCGTGCGTTCACGGACGAGGAGCTGGGGCTGATACGCGAGAC
>JALOOX010000064.1 GCA_025454175.1 Syntrophobacteraceae bacterium
TTTGACTACCGGGAGCGGGCATCTCCCGGAGGAGGACTTGCACCTCCCTGTTCGCGCCTGCTCCCAGGCGCACGGATTCCGGCTTTCGCCGGAATGACGTTCCGGAGACATTGTCGGAGAGCCTCCTAGTACGCCCGGGCGGAAATGGTCATCCAGATCGGCTGGTTCCCAAGCTCGAGCTTGGGAACCAGCAAGCGGTTAAGGACTTGCGCCCGGCAGTACCAGTCCGGAACCCACAAGAAGCCATGAAGGCAGCGGATGCGCCCTCGGGCTCATGAGTCAGGGTTTTGGCAAAATTAGTGAAGGATTAACCCTGTCACCGGAAGCTGACCAGCGTGTGCGGCGCCGGCGGCAATGGCGAGGATTTCAGGGTGAATGAGCTCACCCAGTGCCAACCGGGTTGCTGCTGGCTCCCGGGGAAGCGCTCACGACTGTCCAGCAGATGTTTTCGAGGTGGATCGATCATGCCCCATGAGTATGCTTTTGACGCCAGGGCCTTGTTGCCGGGAGTCGGTGAGCCCCTTTTTTACCATCGGCTGAAGGCCATCGAGGAGGCCGGGCTGGGAGAGCTTTCCCGGCTCCCCTATTCGATTCGAGTGCTGCTGGAGACCCTGCTGAGGCAGGTGGACGGCGTCGTGGTCACACGGGAAGATGTCGAGCGGCTGGCCGCCTGGGACCCTTCCGGCGCCGCGCGTTTCGATATTCCCTTCAAACCGGCCCGCGTCATCCTTCAGGACTTCACCGGTGTGCCGGCCGTGGTGGATCTCGCGGCCATGCGCTCGGCCATGGCTCGTGCCGGCGGCGACCCGAAGCGCGTCAATCCGCTCATTCCGGTGGATCTCGTCATCGACCACTCGGTCCAGGTGGATCGGTTCGGATCGAGGGAAGCCCTCCGCGTCAACGCCGAGCGTGAATTCGAGCGCAACCGCGAGCGCTACGGGCTCCTGAAGTGGGGGCGGAAGGCCTTCGCCAACTTCCGCGTCGTCCCTCCGTCCACGGGCATCGTGCACCAGGTGAACCTGGAAGCCCTGGCGGGGGTCGTGCTCACGCGCGAGAAAAAGGGGCAGAGGTTTGCCTTTTCCGACACCCTGGTGGGCACTGACAGCCACACCACCATGATCAACGGTCTCGGTGTTCTGGGCTGGGGTGTCGGCGGCATCGAGGCCGAAGCGGTGATGCTGGGCCAGCCCCTCTACCTCCTGACCCCGCAGGTGGTGGGCTTCGAGCTCACGGGGCGGCTCCCCGGGGGAGCGACCGCCACCGACCTGGTGCTCACCGTGACCCAGATACTGCGCTCCCGGGGCGTGGTGGACAAGTTCGTGGAATTCCTCGGACCGGGAGTGTCGAGCCTCAGCCTGCCCGACCGGGCCACCCTGGCCAACATGGCTCCCGAGTACGGAGCGACGGTCGGCTTCTTCCCCGTCGATGAGGAGACGCTGCGCTACCTCACCCTGTCCGGGCGAAGCCGGGAGCAGGTGGACCTGGTGGAGCGCTACACCAGGGCGCAGGGCCTCTTCCGTTCGGACGATTCACCGGTCCCCGTCTACAGCGACACCCTGACCCTCGACATGGGAGACGTGGAGCCCAGCCTGGCGGGGCCGAAACGCCCCCAGGACCGCGTGGCCCTGGGCGGCGTGGCCCGGAGCTTCGCCGAGGCTTTTCCCCAGGCGGCTCCCGCACCGGGCACGGAGCTTGGCCACGGCTCCGTGGTCATCGCCGCCATCACCTCGTGCACCAACACCAGCAACCCCAGCGTGATGATCGGCGCCGGGATCCTCGCCAAGAAGGCCGTTGAGCGGGGGCTCCGGGTCAAGCCCTGGGTCAAGACCAGCATGGCGCCGGGATCCACCGTGGTCACCCGGTACCTGGACGAAGCCGGCCTGACGCCTCACCTGGAATCCCTGGGCTTTCACGTGGTGGGCTACGGCTGCACCACCTGCATCGGTAACAGCGGACCACTTCCCGCGGACATTGCGGAGGCAATCCGGGAAAAGAACCTTGCCGTGGCCTCGGTGCTCTCCGGAAACCGCAACTTCGAGGGCCGCATCCATCCCCTGGTGCGGGCCAACTACCTGGCGAGCCCAGCCCTGGTGGTCGCCTACGCCCTGGCCGGAACCATCGACATCGACCTGACCCGGGACGTCATCGGCACCGACCGGGAGGGCCGTCCCGTAACTCTGGAGGATATCTGGCCCGGTGAAGACGAGATTCGGGATGCCGTCGGCCGCTGCCTCACTCCAGAGCTTTTCAGGGAGCAGTACCGCGACCTCTTCACCGGCAACGACCTGTGGAACGCCATCCCGGCGCCCCAGGGCGACTGCCACGGGTTCGACCCGGCGAGCACCTACATCCGGGAGCCGCCCTACTTCACCCATCTTTCCGAGGAACCGCCGCCCCGGGGCGACATTCTATGCGCCAAGGTACTGGCCGTTTTCGGCGACAGCGTGACGACGGACCACATCTCGCCGGCTGGCTCCATCCCGGCGGCGAGCCCGGCCGGGCTATACCTGCTCGGGAAAGGCGTCGCCGAGGCCGACTTCAATCAATACGGGACGCGACGCGGCAATCACGAGGTCATGGTGCGCGGGACCTTCGCCAACATCCGCATCCGCAACCGGCTGGTGCCCGGGGTGGAGGGCGGATTCACCGTGTACCAGACGACGGGTGAGACCCTGCCCATCTTCGAGGCGGCCATGAAATACGCGGCCGACGGCACTCCGACCGTCGTGCTGGCCGGCAGGGAATACGGGACGGGCTCCAGCCGGGACTGGGCCGCCAAGGGGCCTTTTCTCCTGGGGGTGAGGGCGGTCGTTGCCGAGAGCTTCGAGCGCATCCACCGGAGCAACCTGGTGGGCATGGGCATCCTGCCGCTCCAGTTCCTGGAGGGTGAAAACGTCCAAAGCCTCGGTCTCACGGGATTCGAGACCTTCGACATTTTGTGCGGCCCCGCCGATCTCCTGCAGCCCGGTCAGACCCTCAACGTGCGCGCCGTCGACCCCGCGGGCGAACCGAAAAGCTTTCGGGTGGTCTGCCGCATCGACACGCCCGTTGAGGTCCAATACTACCGCAACGGAGGCATCCTCCAGACGGTGCTCCGACAGATGCTCGGATGAGGATATTCTTTGAACGGACCCGTGGTGCGGAGCGGACTTGAACAGCGGGGTGGGGCATGGAATCTATGCATTCAGAGCCAGTTGGACACGGATGGCCTGCTCCACCTTTCGCATCTCCGTGGCGGAGAGACGTCCCACAAAGTCCAGCAGGCGGGCTTTGCTGACGGTGGTGAGTTGATCCGCCATGGCTTTGCTCTGTTTTCCATCGACCATTACATAAGCTTCACTGGGGTAGAGGCGGTGGATGTTTGTTGTGAGAGGCACGACCTGTACGCGATTGAGGAATCTGTTCGAGGCGTTGTTGCTGACGATGACTGCGGGCCGTTTCTTCCGAATCTCTCCGCCTGCGGATGGGTCGAAATTCACCCACCAAACCTCACCTCGGTTCATCACTGACATCTCCAACGGTTGCTTCAGCCCATTCCAGGGCTTCGGACTCACGGGATTCTTCTTGAGCCATGAGCCGATAGTCTGATTCCATGTCTTCTTCCAGGACGTGTGGTCGCACGAGGGATTCTATGAACTGGCTGATATTTCTGCGTCCAATGACCCGGTGCAGCCCTTCATAGACTTGCTCATTCACTGTAATCGTGAGCTTCTTCTGCATGATTTGTCTCCAATGCGTGTTTATGACGTATTTTATGACGTATTATATTCCAGTCCCAATGGAACACAAGTCGGCAATCAGGAATCGGCATCCAAGGGTTTACAGCAGGTCCTGCAGGGTGCCTCCCATGAAGCCTTTACCCATTGACCGAGGCACCCGGAATTTTCAGGAGATCGCATGAAAGAGAATATCCTGTTTGAACCCTATCCACTGAAAACGATGACGCTCCGCAACCGGATGGTCATGGCTCCGCTGACCCGGGGTCGCGCCGAGGCCGACGGGACCCCAAATGATCTCATGGCCCGCTACTATCGGCAGCGGACGGAAGCCGGCCTGATCGTTTCCGAGGCCACGGCCATATCCCGGGGCGGTGTCGGCTGGCTGGGGGCTCCGGGCATCTACACCGATGCGCACGTGGCCGGCTGGCGCAAGGTGACCGAGGCGGTTCATGAGGCTGGGGGACGCATCTTCCTGCAGCTCTGGCACATGGGCCGGGCCTCGCACCCCGATTTCCTGGACGGTGAGCTCCCCGTCGCCCCTTCGGCCGTCGCAGCCGACGAATGGTCCCGTACACCCCTCGGCAAGAAGCGCTACGTCGTCCCGAGGGCACTGGAGCTGGACGAGATCCCGGGCATCGTGAACGAGTATGCCGCCGCGGCCGAGCGGGCTCGGGACGCCGGCTTCGACGGCGTGGAAATCCACGGAGCCAACGGGTATCTCATCGACCAGTTTCTCCGGGATGGGTCCAACCGGCGCACCGATGCCTACGGCGGGAGCGTCGCCAACCGAGCCCGGTTCCTGCTCGAGGTGACGGAGGCCGTGTGCGGTGCCTGGTCGCCGGACCGCGTGGGCGTGCGGCTCTCCCCCACCGGCGGCTACAACGACATGCGGGACGGCGACCCGCCCGCCACCTTCGGCTATGCCGCGGAAGCCCTGAACAGCTTTGGGCTCGCCTACCTCCACCTCATGGAGGCCCTTCCGGGACACCCGCTGGCCGGGACCCACGAGCGTATTTCACCCATGCTTCGGACCATCTACCAGGGAGCTCTCATCATCAACGGGGGATTCGACGCCCAACTGGCCACGGCAGCCCTGGCGAGAGGCGAGGCCGACCTGGTGGCCTTCGGCATGCTGTTTCTGGCCAACCCGGACCTGGTGCGACGCTTCCGCGAGGGCGCCCCCCTCAACGCCCCCGATTACGCCACCCTCTACACCCCGGGCCCCCAGGGATATGCGGACTACCCGGCCCTGGAAGCCTGATGGGCCGCGATGAACTTGAGGAGGTGCCATTGACCAGCAAGAAAGCAGGAACGCAATTCCTCCACCACTTTGGTCCGCTACTGGATGCACTCCGGGCTTTGGGTGGCTCGGCAACCCCCGACGAAGCCACCGACAAGATTGCGGAATTGTCGAACATCTCGGAGCGGCAGCTCAACGAAGCACTTCCGTCCGGTGGACCACGTTTCAAGAACCAGGTGGCCTGGGCACGTTTCTACCTTAAACGAGAAGGCCTGCTCGATTCCTCGAAGCGAGGCGTCTGGAGCCTTACGGAAAAAGGCGCCAAAACGCACCTCACTTACGCGGATGCACACGAGATCTTCAAGAAGCAAGTCCAGATCGATACCGCAAGGCGAAAACAGAAGCACAAGGCTACGGACACCGACGATGCCGGGACACCTGAAGAGCTCGATATCTCAGCCTCGGCGAACTATAGAACCCAACTGCTGGACGCAATCTTAGCCCTTCCCTTTGAGGGATTCGAACGCCTTTCTCAGCGACTCCTCCGGGAGGCTGGATTCCAGCAGGTGTTGGTTACGGGACGCTCCGGAGACAACGGGATTGATGGCGAGGGGATTCTCGAAGTCAATCCCTTCGTCACATTCAAGGTGCTCTTCCAGTGCAAGCGATACAGGGGAAGTGTAGGAGCACCGGTGATCAGGGACTTCCGCGGAGCCATGCTGGGGCGGGCCGACAAGGGAATCATCCTCACCACGGGCAACTTCACCCAGGACGCAAGGCGGGAAGCCCGTCGAGACGGTGCGCCCCCCGTTGAGCTCGTGGATGGGGACAAACTCGTGGAGATGTTTGAAAAGCTCGAGCTCGGCCTGATCCCTCGGATCACATTCGATGTTGACCAAAAGTTCTTCGATGAATTCAGAGTCCGATGAGCCCTGACATGCATTGAAGGCAACGATTTTTCTGCTGAGGCCATGGTCAATCAACGGGCTGATTCAATGCGGCAGCCCACCTTGCGCACAGTGTCCCAGAGTGATCCCAGCTGAATTCGGAGTCACATCCTCAAGACCCGACCCGCAGGTCGAACAGCATCACGGCAGGAAATGCGGCTCATCTCTGATGGCCGCCAGGCAATCGTCGAGGGACATGTCCCGGTAGAGCTCGAACCATTTCTCGGTGTGCCGCATGTAGGACGGGTTGTAGCGATCCGGACCGGCGCACTCCATCCTCGCGAACTTGAGCTCTAAAAACTCCATGATGCATTCAGGGGCCGGGCAGCGGTACTTGGCGCAGAAGTAAAACGAGCTCCCATGCCACCGGGAATGAATGTCCACGATGTAGTTGAATCGCCCTTCAGACGGAGGCGGCTTCACATGCTCCGGCTTGAGCACGGACTCGATGAGCTCATCGGCCCGCTTTTGAACCTGCGCCTTAACCTCTGCGGATGCCTTGGGCTTGGAGGCTTTCGCCGGCAATTTGACCCATGTTCTCCCCTTCATGCTCTCGAGCCTCCTTCTCGAACCAACCGATTCATCTTCCTGCCAGGTAAAACACATACGGAGCGACGGCAACCCAGGTGGGGATGAAGACCCAGACCCGACCGGCCAGGACGTTGTAGTCCTGAAGCAGACGGCTCCAGGAATGGCCGGCGACGTAACGCCCGAAAAGAAACTCGAAGGCCAGGGTCAGCACGAGCCACGTGATACCGACGGCGACGGCCTGGCCCGAGGTCTGGAGCGGCCAGACCGTCGTGACGCCCCAGATGTAAACCGTGAACAGCACAATCCCCGAAAGCGTCGACAGCTGGTGCGCCCGGAGCTCGGTCATGCGCTTCCCGTACGTCGCCTCCCGAAGCGCGCCGTTGGCTATGGCGATGGCCACCATGGGCACCCAGGCCAGAACGTACCTCCACATCGAAAGCCCCCCCGGTTCGAAGCACCGCTACACACCGTTCAATTCCACAATAGCAATGTCGTTCCCGCGAAGGCGGGACTCCAAATGTCTATGAGCGACTGGATCCCCGCCAAAGGCATGCGGGGATGACGTGCAATGAAGACGCAGGATATGAAGGCCCTGTTGTCCGGGCCTGTACCAAATCACCCCGCACTCCCACGACGCTGCAGACGAGGCCAGGGGATTTTGCGCCACGTCTCGCCGTGGCTCCAGGACTGGTAAGCCCATTTGAGCCAGCCCAGGACCGACAGGGCCAGCCACAGGGCCCAGAGCAGCATGAGGACCCGGTAGACCAGGAGCGGGACCGAGAGGACCCAGGGCCGGGGCAGGAGGCCGGCGAACCGGTCCTGGGTCCAGCGCAGGTGGAAGTCCGTGGAGTGGTTTCCGGCGATCTGCATGTGGGGGATGCCCAGCAGTCCGTTGTGGACGGCCGCGTACAGGCAGACAAGGCCGGCAACGGTCCAGAGGACGAGGAGCAGTTGCACCGCATCGAAGGTGAGCCAGCCGTCGGTCACGGTCTTTCGGGCCCGGACGCCCATGGCGAGGATCCAGCCCACCACCACGAGGGCGACCAGCGGGTGCACCTGCGTCAGCCCCAGCCCGAGAAGCAGCCAGTGGTGGGTCCCGAGGGGCGTCCAGGATATCCGGCCCAGCCCCAGGGCCGCCAGGATGACCACCACCAGGCTGCTCCAGAAGAGCACGGCGGGGCCGAGCCTTGGCCCTCCCGCCCAGAGAATCCAGCGGTTATGGGGCATGTTGACGGTGACGTCGCCATTCACGGCCGCCTGGGTGTCAGACCCGATGCGGACTTCACCCACCTCGAGGAGGGACGACATGGCGCCGGCCTCCCTCCACTCCAGGAGCACCGAGCGCGACCCCGGCTCCAGCGGAATCGTCACGCCGCGATCCTGCTGACGGATGGGCTGCAGCTTTCCGTCGATCCGCACCTGCTCCAGCGTGGACTCCGGAGGCAGCATCACCGGGAACCGGGCTCCCTCGCTGGCTCGGATGTTGAGCGTCAGCTTGACGTTGCGGAACCGCTCTCCCGGAGTGACCTCGATACCAACCTGGTCCACGGTGATCCGCTGCCCGTCCATGGCGGCGGGCCGCGACACCGATATGGTGACGCTCTCCCCGGGCCACGGCCGCCACTGGGGCTTCCAGATTCCCGAACCGTCCTGGTGGTGAATCACGGGAATGCCCGATAGATCACAGTGCCATATGGGGCTGGCGTCCAGGATCCAGGTCTCCACCCAGGAGGGTCCCTCCAGGGATTGCGGAGCCGCCAGGCGAATCTCCGAAGCCTCCGCAAGGGCCGACGTCCATTGAACTTCCGTGGCCTGGGGCTCCAGGCTGACCACCGCCCGACGGTTCTCCACCCGGATGCCGGGAGTGGTGACGGATTCGCCGTCCAATAGCGGAACCATGGCGGTCACCGGGCTTCCCGGAGGGGTGACCCGGGTCACCCGGGTGGTCACCTGCCAGCTCAGTCCCAGGGAAATCACCCGCTCCACGTTCAGGAACGGCGGAAGCCGCTTCTCGCTGACCTCCGTCTCCGGTGCGCCCTCCTTCAGCTTGCGCGACAGCTGCAGGCTGGCGTCGGGGCGCCCGTCGGGCTGAACGCCCCGGACTTCCCAGTCGGAGCCCGAAACGATGACGCGATGGGGGCGCAGGGGCAAAGGGATCTGCACGGTGGGCTCCGCCGGCGCGCCGCCCGAGAGGATCACCCGGTGAGACCCCCGCAGCGCCCGGATCCAGAGCTGCCCCTGGCTGTCCCGCAGCAGTCCCTCGGCGGGGCGATCATTCCACGACACCGACGACGGCATCCACGAGCCCGCGGTGGCGGGCAGCGGGACCGCCGTGTCCTCGGCCGCATCCACCGTCAGGGTGATTCGAAACGTCTCCCCTTCCGTGTGGAGCTCCATGAGCGGGATCTCCGCGCAGTGGGGGAGACACTCGGGGGGCTTGAGGAGTCGCTGCCGCAGCTCGTCCAGGAGCTGCGGCGGGGGATAGTCGGCCATGGCCGTGGAGGCTGCGCCTCCCAGGGCCCATGCAAGCAGTGCCAGGGAGGCCGCCGCGGTGCCGCCGGACTTGAGCCATCGCCGGCCGGCCGTCTTCCAGTCGATCAGAAGGGCGACGAGAGCGGCGAGGAGAAGGACCCGCACGAAGGCCAGCACCAGGTTCATGGCAGGGGAGAGGAGCCGGAGCTTCACCTCCTGCTCCTTGGACACCGGGCCGTTCCAGCGGAGCGGAACCTGGCGCCAGCTCCACCGGGGGAGACCCGGTCCCGTCTGGATGACGGCCTTGGGGTCCTGAAGCAGCCAGGACTGTTGAGACACGGCCTCGCTGTCGGCTTTCGGGCGCGTTCTCGCGTCATGTTGCCGGGAAAGGAGCGCCCCGGGCATCGCCTTCTGCTCATAGACCTCCATGGAGGCTCCGTCCTCGGGCGGCGGAGCGGAAGGCAGCATCCCCAGCATGGCGCCCACCCTGGGGGAAGGCATTTCGTAAACCGGCTCCAGCTGGGGATAGATGCCCCAGCGTACCTGCTGCACCATGAACGGAACGGTCAGGACCAGGAGGACCACCACGGCGCCCCACCGATAGAGATTCACCCAGCGGTGGAGTCTCCCCTCGGGCAGCACCCGCAGGAGGGCCACGGCCCCCAGGAGATGCAGCCACACCTGCCGCGGCGCGTCCTGCTCATGGTAAACGAGGCCGAGGGTCGCCAGGGCCAGCAGACCGTACCGCCAGCCCCAGAGCCTGGCCACGGCCAGGGAAGCGATGAGAGCCAGGAAGAGATCCAGGAGGGTCCAGCGCTCGAACCAGGTCCCCGGCACCACGTCCACGCCGCTGGCCGAAAAGAGCCTCCACCCCGGAGGCAGGTTCAGGACCCCGCCCAGGCTCTGGAAATCGTGGTCCCAGCTTACGGCGGGCAACGTTCCGGGCCCCGCTTCGTATCGGGATTCAGCCACCAGGTGGAGCTCCCCGCGGCGCAGCTCGACACCCGCTTTCCTTTCGGGCCCCTGCTCCGTGATGAGCTGGTCGGCGCCGTCCACCGAAACGCGCCCGAGCTGGACAGGCGGGTTCATGGCCAGAGTCCACTGCCGGCTGAGGGTCCCCTGGATCTGATCCCGTATGGTGAAGCCCTTGCCGTCGAAGTCCAGCCACCAGGTGCGCTGGAGATTGAGGCGGTCCGGCGCCGGGTCGGGATCGCCGCGCCGCATCTCCTTGAAAGTCACCACGGATCCCGGCTGGACGATGTAAGTGGAAAAGGATGCCCATTCCGCCGGAGACTCCGTCTGCCGGGGATCGATGGCGGAGACTCCCTCGACCTGGACGAGCCTGAGGGGAGTCCGGGCCTGGAAGGCCCAGATCTCAGGTCCGAATGGAGCCGCCGCGGGGCCGATACGCTCCACAGGCCCCGGGAAACGCGAGAGTACTTTCACGTCGAATCGACCCGGCCGCCCCTGGAGCAGCAGGGCTCCGTCAGGCTCCAGTCGAGCCGGGATGGGGCTTTCGATGTGCATGGGGATGGCGCCGTCCAGGAGAGCACCGTTGATCCGCAGCTCCCGGGGCCTCCCCGAAATGGTCACCTTCAGGAGAGTCGTGACCTGCATGGGAACGCTGTCATCGAGGAGCCGGAACGCGCGCGCCTCGACCCGGTCCGCTTCAGCGGGTCCGGCATCGCGCTTCTGGAGCCAGAGCCTCCCATCCTGGGTCATGCGGGGAGTATCCAGGACCTTGCCGTCCACGGAAAGGGACAGGAGCCCGCTCGAGGGAGGAACCGGCAGCGTCTCGGGCAGCTCAGGCCAGGTGAACGCCCCCGTGATCACATGCTTTCCCGGTTTCAGGAATACGGCCGGGACATCCTTGCGCCGAACGACCGGCAGGGTCTGACCGCCGACCTTCACGTCGTGGGGCCACTGGGCCGGCCCGCCGGGAAGCTCAACCCAGGATTGCACGGTGACCGTCCATTCCTGGGTGAACCTGCCTCCCGAGGGGCTCAGCTCCAGCTTGAGCCGGGAGGGCCACCGGCAGTGCACGATGTCCCCCCGGTCGAAACGTGATGGACAAAACCGTTCCTCGTGGCCGAACAGGACCCACGGCTTCCATGGCTCGAGCTCCGCCGGGATGACGGATGTGTCGGGAACCTCGGCTCCCAACGGTGCGGCACCCAGGATGCCAAGCAAGCATACTGCCAGCACTGCCGAACGACCACGCATGGCTTTTCACCACTTCTCCGCCCCGAGATGCACACGGAGCTTAAGGAGGCCGGCGCGCGGCGACGCACCCAGAACGATTCTGCTTCCCGCGCACCCTACCCCAACCTGAAACATGAAACCCGAAACTAGAGACTAGAAACTAGAAACTAGATTTCAAGATGCGTCAGCCCAAGCCTGGCCCGCTTCTGCTCGATGTGCCTCCGCATGAGGAGGGCTGCCTTCTCCGGGTCGGGCTCCACGGCGAAGGTGGCTCCCACCACGTCGTTCAGGCCCTCGGTGAGGAGCTTCACGATGTTCATGCTGCCGGTGATGGGGGGCATGGGACCGAGCACCGTGTACACTCCCGAAGCCACGAAGTAGACCCCGATGGTGGCGGCCTTCTCGGAATACCATTCGGGGGCCGCCCCCGCGATGGGAAGGTCGCTGATGTCCACCCCCAGGGCATTGGCCAGTGCGGAGGCCAGCACCAGGATGCGGACGTTGTCCACGCAGCTCCCCATGTGCAGCACCGGGGGGATTCCCAGGGCGCCGCAGATTTCCTTGAGGCCCGGCCCGGCGAGCCTGGCCGCCTCGGCCTGCTTGAATCCCGCCTTGGCGTTGGCCACGGCGGCGCATCCGGTGTCCACCACCAGGATGTCGTTTTCGATGAGGCGCCGGGTCAGGGTCACATGCCCGTAGTCCTGCTTGATGCGGGGGTTGTTGCAGCCCACGATGCCGGCGGCCCCTCGGATTTTGCCGGCCTTGATGGCGTCCAGGAGTGGCTCCGGCGTTCCGCCCAGGGCCCCCACGATGGACTCCACCGAGAAGCCCCCCACCGATGCCACGGGCTCCACGGGAATGTAGACCTCCCCTCGCCTTCCGAAGTTCTCGATGGCCTCCTTCACCAGCTCCACGGCCTTGGCCGCCGCGTTGTCGGGGTGAAACTCCCGATGCTCCATGCCGGGAAACCTGGCCTTGTCACTGGTGCTCACCATCTTGGTGTGGTAGCACGCCGCCACCGTTCCGAGGGACGGCATGATGCACTGGTAATCCACCAGCATCAGGTCCACCGCCCCGGTCGTCAGGACCAGCTCGGTGGTGAGATGGTTTCCGGCCATGGGCACCCCGGCCCGCATGAGCAGCTCGTTTCCCGTACAGCACACTCCGGCCAGGTTGATCCCCTTGGCCCCCTTGGCCCGGGCCATGGTCACCAGCTCTGGATCCTGGACCGCCCGAAGGATCATCTCCGAGACCACCGGGTTGTGCCCATGGACGACGATGTTCACCTCGTCCTTCTTCAGCACGCCCACATTGACGGCGTTGGCACCCGGTTTGGGGGTCCCGAAAAGGATGTCCGAGACCTCGGTGGCGATCATGGAGCCCCCCCAGCCGTCGGAAAGGGCATTGCGCACCCCGTGCAGCAGCAGGCTCACCCAGTCGTTGTCCACGCCCATGTGCGTCCGGTGCATCATTTCCGAGGTTTCCCGGTCGATGCCCCGCGGCGCGACCCCGATCTTCCTCCAGAGCTCCTGGCGTTTTACCGGCGCGCGCTTGAGCAGAGTCAGCTCCTTCCTGCGCGTTCCGTACTCCTCGCTCATGACGTTCGAGAGCTCGCCCGCAATCTGCTCCGGCGACTTGCCGTCGACGGCCACGCCGAATTCCGCCGCGAGCCTCTTGAGCTTTTCCACGTCCCGAATCTGGTAGCCCGGCGCGCGGCCATGGGCCACTTCCCCCAGGACCTCCACCAGGTCGCGGCCGTGGTCCGAGTGGGACGCCGCACCGGCGGCAATCATCCGCCCGAGGTTCCGGGCCACGATGATGTCGGCGTCGGCCCCGCAGACGCCACGCCGGGGACCGTCCCCGAAGGGGTCGATCCTGCACGGCCCCATGATGCAGATGCGACAGCTCAATCCCATCTCGCAGTAGCCGCAGTTGGGCTGCTGCGCCGCGTATCGGTCCCAAACCGTCTCCACCTGGTCCCGCTCCGCCTTCTTGAGGAGCAGCTGACCATCTTCAGTGATGGTATTCATGGAAAACTCACGACCCATTGAATGCCTCCTTCTTGAAGTGCCCGCCCCGGCAGGGAGCTCTTCACACCCGCCGGGATAATTAGAGCTCAATCAACAAGCTACAAACCCGCCTTCCCCAGCTCGATCTGCTTTCGCTTGATCGCCTGCAGCAGTGCGAAGCCGGGGGACAGCTCCGCCTGGGGGGACCCCTGCGACACGGTGCGGGCCACCTCGTCGGTTTTGCGCTTCATGGCGTCGGACATGTCCTCGAAGGTGAGAGCGCCGCTTTTGCACATCTCCACGCACGCGGGAATCAGCCCCTGCCGCTGCCGGTCGATGCAGTTGTCGCACTTGATGGCGATCCGCCTTCCGGGCATGGCCGAGCTATCCTCGTGATAGCGGATAACCCCGAAGGGACAGGCCATGGCGCAGGAAGCGCAGTTGATGCAGATGTCCGGCTCGATGAGCACCGTCTCCCGCTCCTTGTCCCTGCCAATGGCCCCCGGCAGGCATGCCAGCATGCAGGGCGCGGGATCACAGTGCCGGCAGCGGTTGGGGAAGCCCTCGGCATGGAGCCCCACCCCCACGTGGATGCGGGGCCTGGGCACGGGAGTTTCCAGCACCGCCGTCAACAGGCTTTGGGTTTGTGAGTGTGCGGTGGCGCAGGCCAGGCGGCATTGCATGCAGCCCACGCACCTTTCCGGGTGAACGACGACTTGTTTCATAGAGCCTCCTCCATTGAGAGCTTCTCATGACGCCCCTTCGGGGCATTCCGGCCCTCACGGCCGGTCTTCAACTCGAAACCGATTTGAATAGTCCCTGGTTCATAGTTCCAGGTTCCTGGTTGAAACCCTTTTTCATTGTCCAGTGTGACTCCAGGACTGGTCTTCGACTCCAACCGCCCAAAGAGCAGCAAGGGGTTTTGTTGTCTCTGGCCCCCGAATGTTTCACGGCAACAATCAAGAGGCCCGCAAAGGGCGGGTTTTCAACTTGAAACTTGAAACCTTAAACTTGAAACTTTTCACAGCAGCTGTCCCGCGTTGAAAGAACGACCCATCAGGCTCTCCCTGGGCTTCCTCACCGGCAGCTCCCGATGGATCAGGGACGTGAGCACCCCTCCCTGCTCGATGTCGTTCACCAGGGTCATGCCGACCAACCGATCCTCCCTGAAAACCAGCCTGCGGTGAGTGCCGGTGCGGCGGTCCGTATGCTGCAGCACGTCGAACCCATCGTTTTCAGGCGGGCTCACCCAGCCGGCGGTCATGACATCGAGGCCGAAGATCCGGATCACGTTGCGGCTCAGGCTTCCTTTATAGGTGACCCTGCGCCCGGCCATGTTCATCCCCGCGATGCGACCCTGCTGAACGGCCTCGGGCCAGATGGCGTTCACCCAGCGGTTCTTCCGGGCGATGTCCACGGACTCGGCCACGTCTCCCGCCGCAAAGATGCCGGGAATCCAGGTTTGCAGGTGCTCGTCCACCAGGATCCCGAGGTCCACGGGGATGCGATCCCGCGGAACGAAATCCAGGGATGGAAGCACGCCCTTCCCGATGACCACCATGTCGCAGTCCACCGCGCTTCCATCCGAGAGGCGCGCGCCCTGCACGACACCGTTTCCCTCGAAAGCCTTGACCGCCAGCCCCACCCGGACTTGCAGTCCGCACCGGGTGAGCTCGTCCCGAATGAGGATTCCGGCGGTTTCGTCCACCTGCAGCGAAAGCGGGTAGTCGGATCGGATGAGCATGGTCACGTCAAGGCCGCGCCTGAGCAGCCCGTAAGCGGCCTTGAACCCCACCAGCCCGCCTCCGAGGACCAGCGCCTTTCGTGCCCGCGGCAGCACCTCGAGCATCCGCCGCACATGGGCCTCGGTGCGCATGGTGAAAATGGAGCCGAGATCGGCACCGGCGGCTTTCACGGGTCGCGGGTCGGCGCCCGTGGCGATGAGGAGGCGATCGTAGCCGAAGGCGCGGCCGTCGCCGAGGAAAACCTGGCTTCCCACCACGTCGAGCGAGGTGACGCGATTCCCCAGGACCGCCTGGATCCCGAGGCTTTCGTAAAAGCCCGGGCCCCGGATCGGCAGGCGGTCGGCCGTTACCGAGCCCTCCAGCACCATGCTGATCATGGGACGGCAGTAAGGATCGCACGGCTCATCGGAAATCATGGTGATGGAGCCCCGGGAATCCAGGCTGCGTATGGCCTCGGCCGCATGGACGGCTGCAACCCCGTTTCCGAGAATGACGTACTTCATGCATGCCCTCCGCAACGTTTCAAGTGAAGGATTTCAAGTCTCGAGCCGCGGGCTTCTCCTTGCTCCCCGGGCCCCCGCCGTGCGTCGCGGCTTCATGTGCCGGCGCCGGGCTCCCGCTCGATGGCGGAATGGTCCGGCAAGGCTTCGCTCTCCTCCAGTTCGCCCGAAACCTGGAATTTGCGCATGAAACGAAAGTCAATGAAGTTCTTGAGCTTCAGAGCCATCTTCCCCGCCACGGTGAAGCCCTTCTTCCAGAGAATGCCCGTGCCGTCCCCCATGTTGAGAATGAGCATGGGCGACGGTCCCGCTCCGAAATGCCTGAAGGACTTCCCTTCGAGGGAAGCCATGAGGTTGTGGTGAAGGATGGGGTTCTGCCTCACCGCATAAACCCCCACCTTGGCGAGTCGCATGCCCTCCACGGCGATGCAGTCGCCACCGCCCAGCAGGTGCGGGTAATCGGGTGAGCGCAGGGTGCGATCCACCCAAAGCTCTCCGCGGTGTCCCGTGGGGAGCTTCGAATTGACGAACAGCCGCGAGGGTGTGACCCCCACGGCAACGAACGCGAGATCACAGTCGAGAGCACTACCGTCGGAAAGAAGCACCTTCCGGCCCGCGAAGGAATCGAGGTGGACCCTCTCGATCACGTTCAAGCTCCTCCGCAGCAGCGAGCTGAGAGCCAGCCCGCGGACTTTGGGTGGGGCGTCGCGAAGGAGCCCGCGCCCGGCCACGAGAGTGATCCTGGCTTCGGCACCCGCGTCCCGAACGAGCTTCCAGAGGTTTCCGGCGACCTCGACTCCCGCGGCCCCACCCCCCACGACGACGAGATGGAGCGGCCCCCGTCTGAGGAGGTTCTGGAGCTCGAGGCGGGCCAGGTAGAGATTGAAAACCGGCTTCACGGGCACCAGCCGCTCCACCGAGCCCCCCGTCCAGGCAACGGGCACATGGCTCCCGGTATTGAAAGAAGCCACGTCGAAAGGGATGTGGGCATCGTTGGAGAGCCACAGCAGCCGTTTGGGCCCATCGATGTGGACGACCCGCGCAGCCACGAAAACGCCGCCCCGGTCCTCGACCATCTTGCGTATATGGAACCTCGCCTCCTGGGGGCGAAACATCCCCGAGAGCATGCCGGGGCCCATTCCGGAGTAGTATTGGTAGGGAGAGGGGCTGATGAGGGTCATCCGGTGTCCCTTCTCAATGAAGTCACCGGCACGGAGGAGGACGGTCATGTGTGCATGTCCACCACCAACAAGAACCAGGTGCTTTCCCATGGCATTGGTCCCAATGCGTGGAGAGGAGTCGCGAGTGTCAGGATCGCTTTACCCTGGCAGCTTGACAGATTCTTATGATATTTGAAGCTATTGTCAAACATTTCGGATAGACAACATTTAAGATGGACTGGCTTCGAGCACGGTGCCGGCACGGAGGTGATCATGCCAACCCAACGCGAGCAGGGAGTCATCGACGAGTTTCAGCAGAGAAGAAAGCGCATGATGCACTCCTTCGGGTTTTGCATCCTGCTCATCATCTTCGCGCTGCTGATCCTGCAGGTGATCGACAATCGACCCAGTTTCCTCGGAATCAGCCAGGCGGCATGGAAAGCTCTTTCCGCTGTGCAGCTGATCCTCGGAATCCTCCTGGCCATCAGGGGTTACTGGCAATACCGCTGCCCAGTCTGCGGCGAAATCGTCAAGGGGCATGACAAGTTCTATTTCGGGGTCCTGACCGACCCCGAGCACTGCCCCAATTGCCGGAGCAGGCTCCGGGAATGACAGGCGGGGAGACTGTCATCCGAAGCGAGCCCAGTCCAAAACCGGGAGCGCGAGACTCAAGACTTTCCAGCATGGAGTGCCCAGCATGACTCGATCCTCACGTCTCTTGTTGATCGTCTGCCTCTGCGTCCTTTTCTGCACCCGGGCCGGAGTCGCCGCCGCCCGGACCGTGCCCCTCACCATTCTGCACATGAACGACCTGCACGGCCACATCCTCCCCTACCTGGACAAAACCGTCCGGGAGGACAAGATGGTCAGCGGCGCCGCCACCTTCGCCGCCGTCATTCAGCGGGAGCGGGCCGCGAACCCCGACGGAACGATTCTCCTCTCCGCCGGGGACATGTTTCAGGGGACTCCCATTTCCAATGTCTTCAAGGGAGAGCCCGTCATGGAGATCATGAACGCCCTGCGGTTCGATGCCATGGCCCTCGGAAATCATGAATTCGACTGGGGGCGGGAGGCCCTGGACAAGCTGAGGACGGCCGCAGCATTCCCGTTCCTGGCCGCCAACATCCTGGGCCCCGGCGGTTCGGGCCTCCAAGGCACGAAACCTTACGTGCTGCTGAAGCGCGGCGGCATCGACCTGGCCGTCATCGGCGTCATCACGCCGGAGACCCGGTATTCGACGAAGCCGGCCCACGTGGCTGATCTGACTTTCCTGGACCCGGCCTCGGTCGTGCCGGAGATGATCGGGAAGGTGCGCGGGGAAGGGGCCGGGCTGGTCATCGTGCTGTCTCACCTGGGCCTTGACGCTGACCAGGAGCTGGCCCGGAAAGTCCCGGGAATCGACGTCATCGTCGGGGGGCACAGCCACACCGCGGTGACGGAGCCCCTGCGCGTCAACGACACCATCATCGTTCAGGCGGGGTATTACGGGATCTACGTCGGGGCCCTCGGCGTGGAAGTCGATCCCGAAACGAGCAAAATCGTGAGCGCCTCAACGAGGGATGTCCTCCGCCCGGTGGTGGCCGACGAGCAGGCGCCCGCCGACCCAGCCATCGCAGCCCTGGTGGACCGGTATGCCCAGAAGATCAAGGCTGAATTCGCCAGGGTGGTGGGCAGGTCGGACGTCGATCTTGTACGCCAGGCCATGGCCGAATCCAACGTGGGCAATCTCATCGCCGACGCCATACGGGAGGCGGGCGGCGCGGACATCGGCCTTCAGAACGGCGGCGGCATCCGGGCCGATCTCCCGGCGGGGGACGTTACCCTCGAGCATCTGTACACGCTGCTTCCCTTCGACAACATCCTGGTCACCATGACCCTCAAGGGCGAGCACGTTCTGCGACTCCTCGAGACCAGCGGCGAGCAGCACACCAGGATCCTGCAGATTTCGGGGCTTTCGGTCGAATACGACCTGAACCGGCCGGCGGGCTCCCGCGTGGTCCGGGCCGGCGTCAACGGTGAGCCGGTTAAGCCCGACGCCCTGTATCGAGTGGCCACCAACGACTTCCTGGTCGCCGGCGGAGATCGATTCACCGCGTTCAAGGAGGGAGCCGACCTCGTGTATGGAGATCCCCTGCGGGATGTCGTCGGCGACTATCTCAAGAAGCACTCGCCCGTCAACCCGGCCATTGAAAAACGCATCGTGATCAGGAACTGAGGATGGGGGAGCGTATCACGGTGACCGTCAACGGAAGCCCCGTCGAGATCTTCCGGGGAATGAAGGTCAAGCACGCCCTCATCGCCTTCGATCAGAAGACCTATGCGGCGGCGGTGGAAGGCAGAATCCTCGTCGAGGACTCGCATGGCTTCCGAATCGGCCTGGAAGGCACCCTCTCCAACGGCGCCACGATCAATACCCGCCCCCGCGGCGGCGAATGAGGCACCGAACGGCCGGAAGGGCGTTTCTGGCTCGCCGGCAGCCCATTCGCCCAACAGGAGGAGCACCAGGACCCAGCTCGTCGGGAAGGAAGACCGTCGTTGAAACGAATGGCTGGCGTGGTTGAGCGGCGGCGGGACGCGAGCTCGAAAGTACGCCAGGGGCTCGCTACCGCCGTCCGCTCCAGTGGTTGACCGACCGTTTTCTTTCCGTCCTGTCGGAAGCCCTTGAAAACGTTTGGGCTACGACTTAGGTGAGATCAAAACGGTCAAGGTTCATCACTTTGTTCCACGCCGCCACAAAGTCGTCCACGAACTTCTTCAGGGAGTCCTCACATGCGTAGACTTCCGCCAGGGCCCGGAGCTGGGAATTCGAGCCGAAGACGAGGTCGGTACGGGCGCCGGTCCACTTGAGGTCGCCCGTTGCGCAATCACGGCCTTCGAACACGTCCTGGTCTTCCGAGGTTGCCTTCCACACCGTGCTCATATCGAGCAGATTCACGAAGAAGTCGTTGGTGAGGGCCTCGGGCCGCTTGGTGAAGACGCCGTGCTGGGACTGTCCGAAGTTGGCATTCAAGACTCGCATGCCACCGACGAGGACCGTCATCTCGGGAGCGGTCAGCGTCAGCAGCTGCGCGCGATCGACCAGCAGCTCCTCCGCCGATACGGCGTATTTGGCTTTCTGGTAGTTGCGGAACCCGTCCGCCTTCGGTTCAAGTACGTGGAACGACACCACGTCGGTTTGCTCCTGAGACGCATCCGTGCGTCCAGGCGAGAAGGGAACGCTCACGTCGTGGCCGGCATTCTTGGCGGCCTGCTCGACGCCCGCGCAACCGGCCAGAACGATCAGGTCGGCAAGCGACACCTTCTTGCCGCCCGACTGGGCGCTGTTGAAGGCGCCCTGAATGCCTTCCAGGGTCTTGAGCACCTTCGCCAGCCGGGCAGGCTCGTTGACTTCCCAATCCTTCTGCGGCGTCAGGCGAATGCGCGCCCCGTTGGCGCCGCCGCGATTGTCGGAGCCGCGGAAGGTGGACGCCGACGCCCAGGCCGTCGAAACCAGCTCCGACACGGACAGGCCCGAAGCCAGGATCTTTCCCTTGAGGGAGGCGATGTCCTGTGCATCGATCAGTTTGTGATCGACGGCAGGGACGGGGTCCTGCCAGATGAGATCTTCGGCCGGGACCTCCGGGCCGAGATAACGCGAGCGGGGGCCCATGTCGCGGTGGGTCAGCTTGAACCAGGCCCGGGCGAATGCGTCCGCGAATTCCTCGGGGTTCTGCAGGTAGCGCCGCGCGATGGGCTCATAGATCGGGTCGAAGCGAAGGGAGAGATCCGCCGTGGTCATCATCGGCCGGTACCTCTTCGAGGGATCGTGCGCCCCAACCACCATGTCCTCTTCCGCCACGTCCTTGGCCAGCCACTGATGCGCACCGGCCGGGCTCTTGACCAGCTCCCACTCGTACTTGAACAGCACCTTCAGGTAACCCATGTCCCACGTGGTGGGGTTCGGCTTCCAGGCGCCCTCGATGCCGCTGCTGATCGTATCGTCGCCCTTGCCGCTGCCGAAGCTGCTCTTCCAGCCGAGTCCCTGCTCCTCGATGGGGGCGGCCTCGGGCTCAGGTCCCACATGGGATGCAGGGCCGGCGCCATGGCATTTTCCGAAAGTGTGGCCACCGGCTACCAGTGCGACGGTCTCTTCGTCGTTCATGGCCATGCGCGCGAAGGTCTCGCGCACGTCACGGCCGGAGGCGACGGGGTCCGGGTTGCCGTTCGGCCCTTCCGGGTTCACGTAGATCAGACCCATCTGCACGGCGGCCAGCGGGTTTTCGAGGTCCCGGTCCCCCGAATAGCGCTTGTCGCCAAGCCACTCGGCCTCGGAGCCCCAATAGATGTCCTCTTCCGGCTCCCAAATGTCCTCGCGCCCACCTCCGAAGCCGAAGGACTTGAATCCCATCGACTCCAGCGCGCAGTTGCCGGCGAGGATCATGAGGTCGGCCCAGGAGATCTTCCTGCCGTATTTCTGCTTGATGGGCCACAGCAGACGGCGCGCCTTGTCGAGATTCACGTTGTCCGGCCAGCTGTTGATGGGCGCCAGGCGCTGATTGCCGGTCCCCGCGCCGCCGCGGCCGTCACCCTGGCGGTAGGTGCCGGCGCTGTGCCACGCCATCCGGATGAAGAGCCCCCCGTAGTGACCGTAGTCGGCCGGCCACCAGTCCTGCGAGTCGGTCATCAGCGCATAGAGGTCCTTCTTCACGGCCTCCAGGTCGAGCTTCTTGAATTCCTCGGCGTAGTTGAAATCCTCGCCCATTGGATTGCTCTTGTGCGAGTGCTGATGAAGAATCCTGAGATTCAACTGGTTCGGCCACCAATCCCGGTTCGACGTGCCACCGCCGGCAATGGATTTGCTTGTCCTGCCCGTTACGGGGCACTTGCTTTCTTCACTCATGATTCTTGCTCCTTTCGTTGTGTGAATTGTTGAGCAGCGTTACCAGGAATAATCCTGTCTCTCTGCCCATCCGGCTTACGTTCCGCGTCATTTCGACCTGCTTCCGAGACGTTGCACCAGTAACGTGTGCAGTCATATCTCACCCACTTTTCGAGAAAAGATTCCCGCCAGGGCCGTACGAAGGACAGAAATGCAAAGCTATGGAGATTTCTGGAAAAGACGGTTGAAGATGCAAATCACTTTCAGTTCCGATCATCGAGGACTCTCAACCAACCCAACCGCAAGACGCTGAATTCATGCCCCAGGACGAATGCTCAACACTGGCTGCGAAGAAACCTCTAAAATCAGCCACGATCTGCCCTCCCTGACGTTCTTTTCATGGACTCAATCCGTCCACCGGAGGGCGTCTTGTCCTCTTCCTTCTGATCGGCCCTGGCTTTGCACTCCGAGCAAAGCCCGTGGTATTCCATCCGATAGGTCTTGACTTCGAAGCCAATCTTTTCACGGACCTCCTCCGGAGACATGTGCGTCCCAGCCTCGAGATCCTCTATTCCCCCGCAGGATAAGCAGATAAGATTAATGTGGAAGGAGAGGTTGGCTTCGTATCGATTGTCTTCCCTGAGTGTCAACATCTTGATGAGACCGTTCGTGGTAAGCACATGCAATGTATTGTATACCGTCGCCAAACTCAATCGGGGCTGAACCTTCCTCACTTCTTCAAAAATCTTATAAGCGGCAGGGTGTTCAGGGGTGGAGACCAGGTAGTCCACAATGGCTTTCCTTTGGCCGGTAATGCGATACCCGGCCATCCGAAGAGCCTGCTCCATTTCTTGCCTTTTTTTTACGGGCTCCAAGAGATCTCCTTTGCGGCCACGGGCTGATTAGAATCATTCTAATTAGCCTTGTCAAGGGAGGGAGTGCGGGAAACCGGGCATTATTACCCTGCAAGCATCCAAAATTGAGGATTGAGAGGGGAAGGCAGGCTCCATTTAACATCAGCGGACGTTGAGCATATCGCTTCCGCGGGATGGATGTCGAGCAGAAGCAACCTGGAAAAGAACGGCGAATCGCGTTAGAATCGCCGGGCGGGGCGCTGCGTCATCGGAATGGCGCCCGGAGCAAGGGATTCGGCAGGCAGGGTTCAGGCTGGAGTCGGGACAATCGTGATCGCTGCACAGGGTATCAGCAAGTTTCTCGCCAAGAAGGAGCTGTTCCGGGACGTTTCATTCCACATCAACCCGGGGGACCGCATCGGGCTCATCGGGTCCAACGGGGCGGGGAAGTCCACCCTGATGCACATCCTTATGGGAGAGGTGGAGCCGGACTCGGGCATGGTCGCTCGATCCAGGCACCTGCGCATGGGCTACCTCCCCCAGCAGTGGACTCCCATCCTGGGCAAGACGGTCCTGGCCTACGCCACCGACATCGACGAGACCGTGCAGTCCCTGCGCCGGGAGCTCCGGGCCGTGGAAGAGAGGCTCCAGTCCACCGCCGGGGGTTCGAGCTTCCAGGATGACGTGCTCCTGCAGGCCCATCTCCTCGAGCAACTGGAACTGCTCGGCGGCTACGATCTCGAAGCTCGGGCGAGCAAGGTTCTCACGGGGCTCGGCTTTGGGACGGAGAGGCTTCATCAGCCCGTCTCGAGCCTGAGCGGCGGATGGGTCATGCGGCTCGAGCTGGGGCGGCTCCTCCTTTCCGAGCCTGATCTCATGCTCCTGGACGAGCCCACCAACCACCTGGACCTGGACGCCCCTGGACGCCCTCACGTGGCTGGAGGAGTACCTGCTGAACACCCGCTCGGCGCTCCTCATCGTCGCCCACGACCGGGCGTTTCTAAACCGCATCGTCCGGAGGGTCTTCGAGCTGGAGATCGGGCGATTCCAGGAATACGCGGGAAACTACGACTTCTACCTCCTGGAGAAGGCCCGAAGACAGGAGATCCTGCTGGCTTCCCACAAGAACCAGCAGGAGCGGTTGCGCCAGATCGAGCGCTTCATCGATCGCAACCGCTGCCGCAAGGACCGGGCGAGGCAGGTCCAAAGCCGCATCAAGGCCATGGAAAAGATCGAGCGCATCGAAATCCCCGCCGAGGAGAGCACCATCCGGTTCGGTTTTCCCGAGGCTCCCCGCTGCGGGAAGCGCGTCATGGAGCTCCAGAACATCCACAAATCCTACGGCGACCACGTCGTATACACAGGGGTGGACCTGGTGGTGGAGCGCGGGGACCGGATCGCATTCCTGGGACACAATGGCGCAGGCAAGAGTACGCTGCTCAAGATCCTGGCCGGCGTGACCGAGCCCGGCGCGGGAGAGCGCAGGGTCGGGCACCTGGTGTCCCTGGGCTACTATGCCCAGGTCCAGTGGGAGCAGCTGCGGCCCGAGTGGACGGTGCTGCAGGAGGCCACCGGCGTCTCGGGCGACCTGAGCCAGACCCAGCTGCGCGGGATGCTCGGGGCTTTCCTTTTCCAGGACGAGGACGTCCAGAAACGGGTTTCGGTCCTGAGCGGTGGGGAGAAGGCGCGCCTGACGCTCTGCAAGCTGCTCCTGCAGCGTCCCAACGCCCTGTTTCTGGACGAGCCCACCAACCACCTGGACATCGCGTCGCGCAACGTGCTGGAGGAGGCCCTGAGGGATTTTTCCGGAACCGTCTGTTTCATCAGCCATGATCGCCACTTCATCAACGCCATCGCCAACAAGGTGCTCCTGGTCGAGGAGGGCCGCATCCACCTCTTCCCCGGCAATTACGACGACTACGTGAGCATCTGGCGGCATCGGATGGAGGCCGACTCGGGCCCGGCTTCCGACCCGTCGGCGGAGAGGACCGCGGACAAACCGGCCCCGGGAGCTTCGGGGGCTCGCAAAGCCCAGGAGCAGAAGCGGCTGGAGGCCCAGCGGCGCAATGAGCTCTATCGGCTGAAGGCGCCTCTCCAAAAGAGGCTGGACCAGATCGAGACCGACATCGAGATCGAGCAGGCCCGGCTGGATGGATTCAAGGCGCAACTGGCGGATCCCATGACCTACCAGAATGGGGTCGACATCCGCCAACTGAAGCAGGATTTCGACGAGAGTCATGCCCGGGTGATGCGGATCACGGCGGAATGGGAGCTGGTGGCCCTGGAGATCGAGGAGCTCGAAACCGGGTTCTGGAACGGGCAGGCGGGGTGATAAGGAGATAGGTTCCTGGTTCCTGGTTTCTGGTTGATGGTTTTCACAGCCGTTAAGATGGAAGTCTGTCAATAAACTTTTCGGGGCAGCGAGCTTCCCCCTGGCGTTCCATGCGCCATTGCGGTGAAAACCGACCAACAGCGAGGAGATATGGACATACATCGCCTGGAAGTGTTCTGCAGGGTTGTCGATCTTCAGAGCTTCACCAGGGCCGCCGAGGCCTCCTTTCTGACTCAGCCCACCGTGAGCGAGCACATTCGCGCCCTGGAGGAGACCCTGAACGAGAAACTGGTGGACCGGCTTGGCCGGGAGGTGCTGCCGACGCCCGCCGGCAAGATCCTTTATCGATACGCCCGGAACATCATCGCCCTGCGGGATGAAGCCATCCAGGCGCTGGATCGCTACAAGGGGAAGCTATCGGGCCATCTCCTCATCGGCGCCAGCACCATTCCGGGAACCTATATTCTCCCTGAAATCATCGGCGCCTTCAAGACGCAGTACCCCTCCATCCAGATCACCCTGAAGATTTCGGACAGCGGCGGGATCATCGACAAGATCCGCGAGGGGTCCCTTGAAATCGGCATGGTCGGCGCCCGGTGGAGCGACCGTCGGGTCGTTCTCGAGGAGGCATTCTCGGACGAGCTGGTGCTCACCGTCTACTCGGACCACCCCTGGGCCGGAAGGGAGTCGATCCGCCTGGACGAGCTCCAGGACGAGCCGTTCATCATGCGGGAGAAAGGCTCGGGCACCCGCATGGTGATGCACCAGATTCTGGAAGCCAGCGGATTCGATCCCGCCCGGCTGAACGGTGTGGCCGAGATGGGCAGCACCGAGGCCGTGCGCCAGGGAATCAAGGCCCGCATCGGCATATCCATCCTCTCGGCCCAGGCCGTGGCCGAAGACGTCCAGCGCGGCACCCTGGTCACCGTGGAGACGGAGGGAGTGCGGTTCCTGCGCCCCTTTTATCTCGTGCAGCGAAAAAACCGCCAGATCTCACCACTGGGCACTGCCTTCCTCGGTTTTCTCCAGACGGTCGCCGCGGAGCGGAACCAGAAACCGGACGCTTGATGATCGAAGCCTGAGACCCTTCCCACACCAGCCTTACCTTGGAGAAACGTCATGAACGTGGTCTTCGTGTCGCCGAATTTTCCGCCGACTTTCTACCACTTCTGCACCTGCCTTCGCTCGGCGGGCGCGACGGTCCTCGGCATTGGAGACGCGCCTTTCGACTCGCTACGGCCCGGTCTCCAGACGGCACTCAACGGGTACTACCGGGTTCACAGCATGGCGGACTACGATGCCATGCTCAGGGCCTGCGGGTTCTTCACCCACGAGCATGGAAAGATCGATCGCATCGAGTCCCACACGGAATTCTGGCTGGGTGTCGACGCGCGGCTGCGGGAGGATTTCAATGTTTTCGGGCAGAAGCCCGCGGACCTGGAGATCAACCGACGCAAACTGGGCATGAAGGCACAATTCCGGGCGGCCGGCGTGCCCTGCGCGGTGGGCATGGCGGCGGACGAGCCGGAAGCGGTCAGGCAATTCATCGCCCGGCACGGCCTGCCGGTCATCTTCAAGCCGGACCAGGGCGTCGGAGCCGCCGGCACGTTCAAGGTCACGGAACCGGACCAGCTCGAGGCCGTCCTTTCACGCCTTCCCGAGGGTTACCTGGTGGAGACCGTCCTCACCGGCGACCTCCTGAGCTTCGACGGGCTCACCAGCCGGCACGGCGACATCGTGTTCTGGACAGCCCATCAATTCAGCGACGGGATCATGGAGATCGTCTCCGAGAGGCGCCCCATGCACTACCATTCGCTGCGGGAGATCCCCGAAGCCCTGGAGGAGCTCGGGCGCAGAGCCGTCGCCGCCTTCGACATCCGCGAGCGGTTCTTTCACATCGAATTCTTCCGGCGGGACGAGGCTTCGTATTTCGCCCTGGAGGTGAATGTGCGGCCGCCCGGAGGCTTCACGGTGGACATGATGAACTACGCCTGCGACATCGACCTCTTCCAGTGGTGGGCGGACCTGGTGGTCCGCGACCGGAGGGATTTCTCGTTCGAGCGCAAATATCACGTGGCCCACGCGGCTCGGCGCCATGGGATCCATTATCGGCTGAGTCACGACGACCTCCTGGCTCGACTGGGCCCCCTGGTCATCGAGGTCCGCGACGTTCCCGATGCGTTGAGCGATGCCATGGGCAACACCGCCTATTTCCTGAGAGCTCCCCACCTCGACGAGCTCCGCGAAGCCATCGGAGCCGTGGAAGAGACGGTTTAGATGCCCTTCGGGTCCTCGAGAAGCCATCGAAAGATGTCGGGGAGGCGGGCCTGCCATGCCTCTTCGTTGTGGAAATGGTCCGGGGCCACCACGTAGCGCAGCTCATGGTCTGCCACCCCGATGCGCTTCAGATGCTCGAGGAAATGCCGGGTAGCTTCGACGTAGTCCAGGAAAATGTCGTGGAACCAGTAGCGCTCGAGGGACCCCACGTCCATGTAGAGCCTGCACCAGCGCCCCGTCGGCCTGTCCCAGAGGCGAAAGATCTCCCCGTTGGCCCACATCACCGTGGGGGAAACGGCGCCGATTCGGCCGAAAACCCGGGGGTGGGATTTTCCCATGGCGAGACTCATCAGGCCGCCGAGACTGGCACCCATGACCGCCGTCCAGTGAGGCTCCGAAAGCGTCCTGTAGTTTTCATCGATATACGGTTTCAGATGATTGGCCAGGAAGTCGATGAACATCCAGCCGCCTCCGCCCGCCCCGACGGCTGGCTCCCACCAGGGTGAGTACTCGGAGAAGCGGTCCAGGCCGTGGTCAATGCCCACGATGATCCACGGTGCCATGGCCCCTTCCCCGGTCAACCGGTCCATGGTCGTGTTGGCACACCAGGTGTGATAGATAGCCGACTCGGGATGGTTGAGCACATTCTGCCCATCCAGCATGTACAAAACAGGGAACCTCCGCCCGGGCTCGCGCTCATAAGCGTCCGGCGTGCAAATGCGCACCGTCCGCACCGTATTCTCGGGCTGCGAAAAGAAGTCCCGGATGATCCGAATTCCGCTCATGGTCTCTCCCGCAAAATGCCCTGGCCCGTCGCCCAGGGATTGGCCGGACCCGTTGAAATCGATAGAGCTCCGTTCAGTTCATTGACGTCATCAAATGATTACTATACTTTTGCAAAATGATTAAGGCAGATCCGAACCTTGAACCTGATTGGGATGAGGACAACATCAGCCACATTGCCGCCCATGGCTTAAGCCCTGAGCAGGTTGAGGAAGTGTATTACGGCGAGGGGCCGACTCCGACTCTGGCACTCGTGAATAAGAAGAAGCACGGTCGGGCCGTGGAATACCGTTATCGGCTGTGGGGCACCGATGCATCCGGTCAATGCATCGAAGCTATTGTGGCTCCATATCCAGAGCACGGTTTATGGCGTTGCGTGACCGCGTTTCCAATGTCGTCAACGACCAGAAAAGCGTATATGAAGAGAGTAAAAGGCAAATGAGTAAAATCCCATCGAGCACTCGAAATCGTTTGCGCCAGGAAGCTCAGGAGTGGGATACCGCTGTCGCCGGGGAGAGCCCGGAATTGGTTCAATCGCTCATTGAAGACGCCGATTTCTTCGAAGCGCGGCGCCCAGTCCGCCAGTTAGTGTCGCTCCGCATGGAGCCTCTCGATATCGCCATGATAAAGCGCCTGGCCCGGCGCAAGGGCATCCCCTACACTCAGCTCATGGCCATGTGGCTTCACGAAAGAATCGAAAAGGAGAAGACGGCTCAACACTCCTGAGCTGACCTTTCATGAGGCAGACAAATCGGCTCTCGAGAACCATGATCAGGCCAATCGAAAATCACTCTGGTCCTTATGTCACTGGGCGAGGGACCTGATCCCCATGATCTCGATGAGCCGTTTCATGTCGGTGGTCTTGAGGTTCATGCCCCCCTCGGAGACGGGAAGCAGGATGAACCGCTTCTTTCCGGCCCACTGGAGCCTGGGAATTTTCAATCGGTCCTTGAGGCTGGAAATCTTCACATCCACAGACAACATCGATTCCTCCGGGGCCTTCTTCCCTTTATCCACTGGCATTTCCTCCTTGCGTCGCGTGCTCCATCCTCACTTCATTTCGACGACCACCACTGGTGGCCGTGCCCGATAGGCACAAAGCCCGCCAGCAAAAGGAAACTCCGTAGAACCTGTTCGACAAAATTGGATTGCACCGGACGAGGATCCGGGAGGGCCGCTGGACGAAAACAATACTCTTTGAGGTTAAGAACTTCTGAACGCCCCCTCAGCCCAACCGGAGCCGTGACTCGAGGGCGCGGCTCAGACGGATGAATTCCTCGGGGGAAAGGGTCTCGGGTCGGCGGGATCCATCGATATTCGCCCGCGAAAAGCAGGACTGCAGCAGATTCCCGTCGGCCCCGGCAAAGCCTTTGAGACCGTTGTTCAAGGTTTTGCGGCGCTTCTGAAAGGCAGCGTTGAGCAGGCTCCGCAGCCAGTCGAAGGACGGAAGGGGCTCCTCCGCCCACGGGCTCTCGAACTGGATCGATACCACGACCGAATCCACCTTCGGGTGCGGGTAGAACTGCCCTGGCCCCACATCGAACAGGCGGCGGGCTTGAGCGAATACACCCAGTAGCACGGAAAGCACGCCGTAGTCCCTGGAGCCCGGCGCCGCCGTCCAACGCATTCCGACTTCCTTCTGCACCATGGCCACCAGGCTGCGTATGGCCGAACGGGATTCCAGCAGGTGAAAGAGCAACGGGGAGCTGATGTTGTAGGGAAGGTTGCCGATGACCACCAGCCGACGATCCTCTTGCTCAGCCAGGTCGCGGAAATCGAAATCGAGAACATCCCGCTGACGAATGGTCACGTGAGGCCGGCCGGGTCCCATGGCCTCGGTCAGGTAATCGCAAAGGTCCCGATCGATTTCCACCAGGTGAAGCCGATGGACCTTGGGAACCAGGAACCGGGTGAGTGCCCCGAGGCCGGGCCCCACCTCGACCACCACGTCATCGGGCGAGAGGCGGGCCGATTCGACGATGCGCTCGGCCGTCGCGGCCTGCGCCAGGAAGTGCTGGCCGAAACGCTTGCGGGGACTGAGCCGGCGGGCAGCGAAATACTGCTGGGGAGTCAGAAACATGACCGTCCCTTTTCCCGTCAGAGCCATCTGGAGACGGCGTCAACCTCAAGAGGATCCTGGCAGAATCCCTGCCGCCTCCAGACGTAATAGCCGGCGGCGGCGATCATGACGGCGTTGTCCGTGCAGTACCGCGGTTCCGGAAGATGCAGGTGGAGTCGATGGTAAGCGGCCTCCTCGGCCAGCATCTCCCGCAGGCGCCGATTGGCGGCGACTCCGCCCACAACGGCCACATCCACCACCTGTCGGGCCTGGGCCGCGCCAATGGTCTTTTTCACCAGCACCTCGACGACGGCCTCCTGGAAGCTGGCGACGAGGTCCTCCAGGCGGTACACCCCCATTTGTCCCCGGGCCGGCGGCGGGCCATGCTTCCGCACGAAGTTTGCCACGGACGTCTTGATGCCGCTGAAGCTGAATTCGAGGGAATCCTTCTCCAGGAACGCCTTCGGAAACTGAAAGGCCCGGGCATTGCCTTCCCGGGCCAGTCGATCGATGACCACCCCGCCCGGGTACCCCAGTCCCAGGAGCTTGGCCACCTTATCGAAAGCCTCTCCCGCGGCGTCGTCCCGGGTGCACCCAAGCAGATCGCCTCGCCCGTCCCGATCGACCAGGTAGAGCGCCGAATGGCCGCCGGAAACGACAAGACAGACAAACGGGCGGTCCAGGGGATCCCTTCCCATGAACGCCGCCTGCATGTGCCCTTCGAGATGATTCACGGCGATGAGGGGAATCCCCAGGGCGTAGGACATGGCCTTGGCGGCACTGAGTCCCACCAGGAGGGCGCCAACCAGTCCGGGACCCCGGGTCACGGCGATGGCGTCCAGCTGATCCGTCCGCAGGCGAGCCCGCTCCAGAGCCTGCTCGATGACTGCCAGAATGGATTCCACGTGCTTCCTCGAGGCCAGCTCGGGGACGACACCGCCGTACGGACTGTGGATGGCTATCTGGCTCGCCACCACGTCGGACCGTACGGTCCGGCCGTCCTCGACGACCGCGGCAGCCGTTTCATCGCAGGAGGTTTCAATTCCGAGAATCAGCATGTGAGATCAGTAATCTTCCGGGGGTCTTGCGGGGGTCGGCGGTTGCATCAGCAGCTCACGGAACTTGCGGTGAAGCGGGTAGACCAGCACTTCCTTGGGCACGAGCCCGTGCACCTTCCCCTCGTCCATCCTCCCCCGGCCCGTGGTCTCGCCCAGGGGAATCCAGTTGGCCGCCCGGTAGCACGTGCCCTTGAAATGGGCCCGGTCCACCAGGGTCTCCAGGAGGACGGGCCGGATGGCGTACTGGGCTTCCCAGTCGTCCGCAATGACCTTGGCAAGCCGGGCAAGGGCCGCACTGGCCAGGTGAGGAACGCGGACCCAGGGAAGCAGGAGAAACCGGCTGTTCTGGACGATCTGCTGAAGACCCTGGACCCGCTGCTCATCATTCCACCCGATCCACTGGTCCCTGGCCGCCATCTTCCAGGATGGACTGGACACCTGCACGCACCCGACCTTGAGCTTCTCGGGACGGGCCACGGTGACGAAGTAGCGCAGATGAGCCCCGAAGGGCACCTTGCACCCGAGGTAGTGATAGCGTCCAATCCATTCACGCCACTGCCCGCGGTCCTCCGCGGTCTTGAGCAGCTCGAGGCTCACGGGGGCCACATCCTTGACGGCTCCCTCGAGAAGTGGATGCTCCAGGGCCTCGCCCGGCTTTGCCTTGGCAATCCTGGGCCTCGGCTTCTTGAGGGGCCCGAACCTTTCCGGCAGCTTGATGACGCCCGCCGCCTCCA
>JALOOX010000113.1 GCA_025454175.1 Syntrophobacteraceae bacterium
CTCTCCCCATCCGGCTCAGGAAGGCTGCCGATCACAGGACCGGGGATTTTGAGCGCTTCGTTCAGGAGTTTGCGAGGTGCGCAGGCAATGTCCGTATCGTCGTGGATGAAGGTGAGGCGGGGGAGCTTCCCGCCATTCTCGTCTCCGACTCCCTGATCTACCAGGCCCTGCCCTACGATCGTGAGCTGGCCCCGTTTCTCCAGTTCCTCACCCATGGCCTCGGCGGGATCGAGCCGCCAGCGGCCGAGGTAAAGGAAATGCTGGGGCGAATCGACTGGCCGGCGGACATCAGGATCTTCATCGCCCCCGGATGCCCTCACTGTCCCGGGGCGGTGAAGCAAATCGGGCCCCTGGCCTTTCACCAGCCCTGGATTCGGATCACCATCGTGGATGCGGCTCTCTTTCCCGAGATTTCGGAGCCCCTGGCCATACGGGCCGTGCCGACGATCCTTCTGGATGGCCAGTTCCGGTGGACGGGCTCCGTTGAACCGAGTGAGCTCCTGGATACCCTCATCCATCGTGACGGTGCCCAGCTCCCCGCTTCGTCCCTCAAGACCCTGCTGAAGGACGGCCAGGCGGATCGACTGGCGCGGATGATGCTCGAACGTGGAGAAGTCTTCCCCGCTTTCGCGGATCTCGTGACGCATCCTGAATGGTCCGTAAGACTCGGAGCCGTGGTCGTGGCCGAAGAGATCATCGAGAAGAGCCCGGAGCTGGCCCTCGCCCTCCTTCCGCGCCTTTGGGAGAGGTTTTCCGGGGCCGATGAGACCGTCAAGGGTGACATCCTCTATGTCATCGGGCTGGCGGGCCCGCCGCGGGAATGGGCGGAGCGTTTCGAGGAGATTGTGAGATCGGATCTGCCCGAGGACCTCCGGGAGACGGCCCGGGAAGCCCTGGACCGCTGGAATTCAGGCCGCGAGGCATGAGCCCGCGGCCCCTGCCGTTCGGGTGGCGTGTATCCTGACGTCTCCTGATCCGATGGCTTGATTGAACGACCGAAACGTCAAGGAGCTCGCCACGCATGGAGTACAGGAATTGAGTGGAATTCTGGTTGGAGCGTGGGGCGACCGGATCGTCGACAACCGCCAAACCGGCAAGGCCCCCGAGGGATTCGGCGGCCTGGAGAAGATCGGCGACTATGAACCCGGCAATCGCATCAAGGCCGTCATCGGTTGGAACGGGTTTTTCGTGCTCGATGAGGACGTGGACCTCATCGACATGGCCCGCGCCTATCTGGATATGGTGCAGGGGGAGTCTTGCGGCAAGTGCGTTCCATGCTGCATGGGGACCCGCGTCGCTGCCGATATCCTGACCCGCATCGGTGAAGGCAAGGGAGTCGAGGAGGATATCGAAGCCCTGAGACGGGTGGGGAAGGTCGTCAAGGCCGGGTCCATGTGTGAGCTGGGCCACACATCCATGAACGCCGTTCTTGCGCTCCTCGATCATTTTGAAAGTGAATTCCGGCAAGCCGTGCTGGTCGGGAAGCATCGTCGACGAGGGAGCTATCACACCAAGGTGACCGCGCCGTGCATTGAGGCCTGTCCCGAACGCCTCGATATTCCAAGGTATATCGATTACATCAAATCGGCGCGCTACACCGAGTCGCTGTCCGTGATTCACGAAAAGAACCCGCTTTCGTCGGTGTGCGGGAGGGTGTGCGTGCGTTTCTGCGAGTTCGCCTGCCGTCGGGCCAAGCTCGACGATCCGGTCAGCATCAAGCATCTCAAGCGTTTTGTTTCGGACGTGGAGATGGATGCGGCGGTCAAGAAGCACGACCCGGTCGCCACCCTCAGGCCCGATGCTCCAAGAATCGCCATCATCGGCGCGGGACCCGCCGGAATGACCGCCGCCTACCACCTCCTGCTCAAGGGCTACGCCGTGGAAATTTTCGAGGCCGAGAGCGAGCCCGGAGGCATGGCGGCCATGGGCATCCCCGACTATCGACTGCCTCGCGAGGTGATTCGCACGGAGTTTGAAATCATTCAAAAAATGGGCGTGGTGGTCCATTACGGAAAAGCCCTCGGCCGTGACTTCCGCCTCGACGGCCTCCTGCAGGGGGGATTCCGGGCCGTTTTCGTGGCCATCGGCGCCCAGAAGGGGACCCTCCTGGGCATCGAGGGAGAGGACCAAAACCCGAAGGGCTATTATCCGGGTATCGACTTTCTCCGCCGCGTGAATCTCAACGAGCCCGTCGAGGTGGGCAGGACCGCCGTGGTCGTCGGCGGCGGCAATGTCGCCATGGACTGCTCCCGGTCGGCGCTTCGGCTTGGGGTGAAGAAAGTCCACCTGGTCTATCGGCGCACCAGGGATGAAATGCCCGCGGACGGAGAAGAGATCCACGATGCCATCGAAGAGGGCGTGGAATTTCACTACTTGAGCAGTCCCATCCGGCTTCTGACCCAGGAGGGAAGGATCGCGGGAGTGGAGTGCATCCGCATGGGGCTCGGCGAGCCGGATGCGGACGGGAGACGGCGTCCGGTCCCGGTGGAGGGCTCGGAATTCGTCATTCCCTGCGACACCGTCATCCCTGCCATCGGCCAGAAGGTGGATATTTCATGTCTGCAGGCGAAGTGCTGCCCCGAGCTCACCCGATGGGGCACCGTGAAGGTGGACGCCGACACCCTTCAAACCACCCAGGACGGCATCTTCGCGGGGGGCGATTGCGTTACGGGCCCGGCAACCCTCATCCAGGCCATGGCGGCGGGATTCAGGGTCAGCAATTCCATCGATCAGTACCTGCGGGAGGGAGAGGTTACCCTCACCGAGGATGAGAAGATGAGCCGGGTCTTCCGGGCGGTCTCCGCCGTCGATGAGGACCGGGTGGACCGGCTGGGCTCGGGTTTGGGGCGGATCAAGATGCCGATGCGCTCCGTGGAGGATCGCCTGGACGATTTCGAAGAGGTCGAGATGGGACTCTCCCCCGAGGATGCCCTCCTCGAGGCGGATCGCTGCCTTCGCTGCTATCGCATTCTGCTCGTTGCAGCGGAAAAGGTGGAAAGGGTATGAGCCCGATGAGGTCCATCGTCAAGGCTGACGGTCAGGAATCGCGGATCACGCTGAACGGCAGGCCCGTAAGCGTAATCGAGGGACGGACGATCCTTGAAGTCGCCCGCAGCCACGGCATCCACATCCCCACCTTGTGCCACATCGAGAAGCTGAGGCCGCTGGGCTCCTGCCGCCTGTGCGTGGTGGAAGTCGAGGGCACGCCGACACCCGTAACGGCCTGCACCACGCCGGTTGTGGACGGAATGGTTGTCACGACCGATTCTCCCCAGCTGGAGCGATTGCGTCGGGAGATCCTGAGGCTCATCCTCCAGAGGCATCCGCTCAACTGCCATGCCTGCGAGATCAATGGCAGCTGCCAGCTCCAGGATCTCGTCCATGTCTACGACATTGGACACAACGATCTGCATGCCTACAACATACGCCCCATCGAATTCGAGCCCGAGCCCTATTCGACTCCGCTGATCAAGTACCACCCGCAGCGCTGCATCCTCTGCGGGCGGTGTGTTCAGGCCTGCGTGGAAATCAGTGAGGTGGGAGCGATCAGCTATAAGGGACGGGGGGCGAGCACGCGCATCGCCCCCGTGATACCGACGCCAGAGTTCAAACCCGAGTGCATCAGCTGCGGCGAGTGCATGTCCGTGTGCCCGGTCAACGCCCTCACCGAAGCCAGGGGACGGCCCCGGGGAAAGGCATGGGAAACCAACCGTGTGAAGACCATCTGCACCTATTGCGGGTGCGGCTGCCAGCTGGAGCTGAACGTCACCGGCAATCGGGTGACGGGCGTCACCCCCTGTGAGGGCGGAGTGAACCATGGGGCACTTTGTGCCAAGGGTCGTTTCGGCTATGATTTCGTCAACCATCCGGACCGCCTGCGAAGGCCGATGATTCGGCGCAATGGGAAGCTGGAGGAGGCTCACTGGGACCAGGCCCTGGATTTCTGCGCCGAGAGGCTCGCCGAAATCCTCGGCTCGCACGGGCCCGAGGCCGTCGCCGGCCTGAGCTCAGCCCGCTGCACCAACGAAGAGAACTACCTCTTTCAGAAGCTCATGCGATCGGTCCTCGGCACCAACAACATCGACCACTGCGCCCGTCTCTGACACTCGCCCACCGTGGCCGGTCTGGCCGCGGCGTTTGGAAGCGGCGCCATGACCAACTCGATGGAAGAGGTCGAGGACACGGACTGCATCCTCATCACCGGGAGCAACACCGCCGAATGTCATCCCATCATCGGCCGGATGGTCAAACGGGCCGTGGACCGCAGGCGCGCGAAGCTTATCGTCATCGATCCGCGCAAGGTCGAGCTGGTCAAGTTTGCCCACATCTGGCTCCGACCGCGCCCCGGCACCGACATCGCGTGGATCAATGCCATGGCGCACGTGATCATCCAAGAGGGGCTGTGGGACGAGGAATACGTCAAGAATCGAACGGAGGGCTTTGAAGCGCTCCGGACCTGCGTTGCGGAGTATTCGCCCGAGCGTGCGGAGCGGATCACGGGAATTGCCGCCCAGGACCTGCGGCGGGCCGCTCGAAGGTATGCTCAGGGCCCCAAGGCCATGATCCTGTATGCCATGGGGATCACCCAGCACACCAAGGGGACGGACAACGTCAAAGCGCTGGCCAATCTGGCCATGCTGTGCGGAAACATAGGGGTCGAGGGCGGGGGCTTGAGCCCGCTTCGCGGGCAGAACAACGTGCAGGGCGCATGCGATATGGGTGCTCTGCCCAATGTGCTCCCGGGATATCAGCCGGTGACCGACGAAACGGTTCTCGCCCGCTTCCAGCAGCGGTGGAGCACGGGAACGCGCCTCTCGAACCGAGTGGGCCTGACCGCGACGGAGATGTTCGGCGCGGCCAGGGAAGGAAGGCTGCGAGCCATGCTCGTCATGGGCGAGAACCCGGTGCTCAGTGAGGCCAATTCCTCCCACGTGAGGAAGGCGCTGGGCTCCCTGGATATGTTGATCGTCCAGGACATTTTTCTCACCGAAACGGCCCAGATGGCGGACGTGGTCCTGCCCGCCGCCTCCTTCGCCGAGAAGGACGGCACCTTCACCAACACGGAGCGCCGCGTGCAGCGCGTGCGCAAGGCCCTCGACCCGCCGGGCAGGGCCTTGGCGGACTGGGAGATCCTCTGCGCCGTGGCGCAGCGGGTAAGCCGGAAGATGCAGGCCCGGCAGGCAGCCATGAATGAGGCCGGCAGCCATGCTTCGCATCCAAGGCTGTTTTCTCACGGTTACTGGGAGTACAAATCACCGGCGGAGATATTCGATGAGCTGGCCGAATTGACTCCCGCATATGCGGGAATGAGCTACAGCCGCCTGGAGCGTGGAGGGATCCAGTGGCCATGCCCCAACAAATATCATCCGGGCACACCGGTCCTGCACAAGGACCGCTTCGTCCGGGGAATGGGCAAGTTTCATGCTGTGGAGCACACGCCTTCGGCGGAGGAGCCCGATGAGACCTATCCCTTTCTCCTCAGCACCGGCCGCACCCGCTTTCACTACCACACGGGCACCATGACCCGTCGCTCTCAGGGGCTGAGTTTCATCGCACCGGAAGGATTCGTCGAGATGAATCCGCGGGACGCGGCCGCACTCGACATCCGTGACGGCGAACGGGCTCGGCTGGTCTCACGCAGAGGCGAGATCACGTCCCGCGTGCGACTCACCGAACGGTCGCCCCATGGAATGGTTTTCGCCACGTTTCACTTCAGGGAGTCGCCGGTCAACGTGCTGACCAACGATGCACTGGACCCGACGGCAAAGATTCCCGAATTCAAGGTCTCCGCGGTTCGAGTTGAAAAGCTTCCGGAGGACCCCGGGCAGGGCTCGCCGACAATGCTGTTGACTTAACGGTTTCTGCCAAGCCTTCGGGCGGCTTAGGTCAACCGCACTGGGGCTCGTCGGCCAGTGCTCGCCCGCCCTGGGCGTGGCGGATCTCAGACGGCGCCCTGAAATTTATCCATCATCACCTTTTGCATCTTCAGGGTGACCGCGGCCCTGTCGTGCCCTTCCCGCAGGCGGCGGCCCAGGAGCGCTCCGGCATCCCCCGCCGAGGCCATCAGCGCCGGCTGCTTCCTCACATCAGGAGTCGACTCTGGCGTGATCTTGACGCCCTCCCCCTGCAGGAAATAGGGAATCCCCACTTTGCAGGTTTCGCCGTATCCACAGGAATAGCAGGATGCGGCCCCCTGCCCCGACACCTTGGCAACGGTCTCGATGAAGTTGTAGAGAAGGAGTTTTTCAATCTCGTCCGCCGGGAACTGACCCAGGGTGCCGCCAACTCCAACGGCAACCCCCAGCTTGCCCCACAAGAGGTTGCCCTCCTGGTGCCGGAACTGGAACCACCGCTCCAGAAAAGCATGGGTGATGGCGTTGAGCCCCGAGTAATAATTGGGGGCGCCGATGATGAAGGCATCGGCATCGACCAGCTTGTCCCGGAGCGGGACCATGTCGTCCTCCACCTTGCAGACGTTGTCCTTCACACACCCCAGGCAGGCAATGCATCCGGAGATCGTTTTTCCCCTGAGGGAGATGATTTCATAGTCGAATCCAGTGGCCTGGGCCACCGCCTCGACAAGCTTGTGGGTCCCTGATTGACTTTCTTTTCGAGGGCTTCCGGAAATGGCGAGTATCTTCATTTCAATGCTCCAGGTCGAGTGCGAAAGATGTTGCCTCACGCGCAGCCATGTTCACCCTGTCCATGAGAAGGGACGAACAGCGCACAACGATTGTCTTATTAACTCAACCGGCGGGGAATTTCTGTAGTGAACGCTACAAGAGAAACGTCTCATGACTCCTCCCGCAACTTCGCGCACCATGACGCATTCCGACTGCGGCCGCCTGCCGCTGTGCAGACTGTCCCGGAAGGATGATCGAGGACTCCTCGATCCACTCTATTGCGCAACCCGTTTCATTTAATATAAAAGCCAAATGCGGGGATGCGTCCCGCATGTGGGACGCATCCGGCTTTCGCTTGATTCCCGATTCGAGGGGCGCCTTCAGCGTGGACATGCCGGGCAAATCCAGGGAA
>JALOOX010000010.1 GCA_025454175.1 Syntrophobacteraceae bacterium
TTCAGCGTGCTGCCCGCCATCCAGCTCCACGATGAGGCGACAATCGAGACAAACAAAATCGACGATAAACGGTCCAATGGGGTGCTGCCGGCGAAACTTAATCCGGAAAGACGCCTGCCGCGCACATGGTTCCAGAAAACCCTTTCAGCTTCGATCTGGCTTCTTCGCAGCTCTCTGGCCGTTTGCTTCATCGACACCCCTCACCCTGCCCTCTCCCCTCGAGGGGAGAGGGTCTTCCCGGTCCGGACGGCCTCCCTCTTTACTGGCATCTCTCTCCCTGCCGGGGGAGAGGGTTCTTCAGTTACAGTGGAGCTCGGATCGCGGGAACCTGGCCCAGTACGCCCGGGCGGAAATGATCATCCAGATCGGCTTGCTCCCAAGCTCGAGCTTGGGAGCAAGCAAGCGGTTAAGGACTTGCGCCAGGTAGTATTAGTCACTGGTTGAGGTCCCTTATCATTGTTCAGGGTGCCCCAGTGGGGCATGAGGAACTGCCTTGGCCGTCAGGAGGCTTTTCGGGGGTGCGCCGCTGACCGGGCCGCCGCGCCGGTCATGGCGACACCAGCCGACCCACATCCAGGGTGAAGAAGATCCGCTGGTCGGGACCCGTGAGGTTGAACTGGAAGCTCAGTCCGGGAACGAAAGGCACGGGCAGGTCCCGTCCCTGAAGCTGATCGAGGACCAGGCTCCGGGTTTCCTCGTTGCTCATGACGGCCGTGAGCGCGGCCCCGCCCATGAGCACTCCCTGGCTCACCAGCAGCACGCGCTCGCCGGTGGAAAGCCTCTCCCAGTCGCTGCGGACATGCTCCACGGCCGAGGTCCGCAGGTCGGTGAGGGCCGTATCGACGGCGGGCACGGCCATGATGGCCCGGAAGAGGTCGCCTCCGGTGGCCGGGCGCGGGACCTCGGGGCCGGGACCCGGGGTCACGAGGGGAGCCGGCTCCGTCAAGGGAGGCAGGCTCAGCCAGTCCGTGCCTCCCATTCCCAGCACGGCCGGATCGATGTTGAAGAGGGATTCCCGTACGGTGTCGGGCTCGAGGAGTCGCTGGACCATGCGAATCCGCATCAGCATGAGCTCGGCTTCCAGCTCGGGGTCCAGCTGGAGCTGCAGGCCGAATCCGAATCCCCGCGGTTCCTCCCACCAGGGTCGGGACCCGAAAGTGAAGCCGGGCGAGGTCGAAAAACCGAAGCCGTCGTCGCACTGGATGGATAAAGGCGCGGGGCTGATCCGGGGACGCTCCCCCCGCCCGGTGCGCAGGCGGGCTCCCCGGCTCTGCTGCGCCACGTGAGCCATTTCGTGGGTCAGAAGCCGCTTTTGCTCCCGCCTGGACGAGGCCGGCGCCGGGTCGCCCAGGACGATGTGCCTCCCGACGGTGAACGCTCGAGCCCCCAGCGCATCGGCAGCCTCTCGGGCACTGGGCCCCGAGTGGATGTGCACCGATGGGAGGTCGACCCCAAAGCGGTTTTCGAAGTGCTCCCGCTGCGACTCGGCCAGGGGCTCTCCCCGACTGTTCGAGGCAGAGCCGGAAACCGGCTGCAATTCGGCTCCATCGGACATGGCCGCGGCGGCCAGACGGTCCGCCTCCCCCTCGTAACGGTCCCGGCCGGGGGTCCTGGCTCCGCGCAGCACATCGCGCACCTCCTCCGGCTGGAGCTGTGTCATGTCCCCATGCCGCACGGGGGTGTGCGGCCGGCGGGCCCATCGTCGCAGGTAGGTCACGAGGTCCATGATCCGGTTCCTTTTCGGTCGGCGCTGCTGCGAACAGTTTCAAGTTTAAGGCTCCAGGTTTCAAGTTGAAAATCAGCCTCCGGGAGCCCCTTTTCATGGGTTCGGGTGTCCCAGCGGGGGCATGGGTGACTGCTCTGAAAAGTCTCGATTTGAAGCCTTCTGGTTTCGACTGCCGGCGGCCGATCAGCGATTCACCGCCAGCTGCCGTTGCGCCGCCCTGATGAGGGTCTCTGCCGTCGCCGCGTTGATGCGCCTGCCGGCGGTCAAGGTCTCGACGCTGGTCCTGGACAGCTCTTCCACCGTTCGAATGCCCATATCCCGCAGGATGACGTCGACGTCCGCATTCACTCCGGGCACTTCCCTCACGGGGCGGATCCGGGCGATTTCGCGGCCGATCTCGGCGCGCATGGCATCCACGGCCTTGAGCTCCTGAGTGAGCCTGGAAAGATCGGCGGCGATGGCGGCCTGGCTGGCGCTCACTTCGGCGAGTCGCTGCGCTTCCGCCTCCCGCTCGGTCCGGAGGGAGCCCACCTGGGACCTGAGGGCCGCCAGCTCCACCTCCACACCGCTCTTCTGCGTCTGCAGGAGGGTCAGCTCGGCCTTCACCTCGTCCAGGGCCACCAGGTTCTCTCGCTGCTTCTCAACCCTTGCCAGCTCGGCATCCAGGGCGGTTAGATCCGCGAGCTGAGTCTTCCGCCTTTCCATCTCAGCCAGCTCGGTCCTCAAAGACTCGGGGATCTCGGTGACCACGGCCCCGGCAGCCGGCTTCTCCACGGCATAAAACATCACCTTGCCGTCCTTCTGGACCAGGGTCACCTTGCTCCCGGGCTCGATACGTTGAGGCGTGGAGACGAAATCCGTGAGATAGGTCCCGGCCTTCCTGGCGTCATACTCCTCGACGGCGGCCACCTCGATGCGGTTCTTCTGAAGCTCGATCATGGCTTCGCTGACGGGGGTCTCCATGAGGGCCTGCTTGCGGATGCCCGCGTCTCCGCCCCGGGCGGTTTCCGCGACGTTGAGGGCACTTTGGCCCATCACCTTGCCCGTGAAGCTGAAGCTCTTCCGCTGCTCGCGCCAGAGCCCCTTGAAATCGGTGCGCTGGTAAGTCTGCATGCCGCTGCGCATCGATTTCGCCTCGAAGGTGTTCTTGTGGGTCATGGACGAATGACCGACGCCAACGGGGGTTGGCTTGACCAGCGCGGCCTCATTCCTGCTGAAGAAATCCGGGAGGATGGCGCAGCAGAACTTGCTGACCAGCCACTTGAGCACGGGCCATATGGGGATCAGGGAGAACCAGTAGCCCATGGTCGGAAATGTCTTGACGTATTTGCGCAGGTCGAAATTGCAGATCTGGTGCACCTTGGAGTCCACGATCTCGACCCTGGCGAGATAGATCCTGTCGTCCTCGCCGCAGGTGGGGCATTGCACCAGCAGGTGATGACAGAAGCAGTCCTTGACATACTGGAGCAGTCCGCCGGCGAGCCCGTAGAAGGCGGCCAGGACTTCGTGGCGATAGTACGAGAGGTCCTGGAGAAACGAGTCGGTCACAGCCAGCTCTTTTTCGGGAATGACGCTGACGGTATTGCTCAGGAAGTTCAAGGCATACACCTGGCCGATTTCCTGATCGATGACGAGATCCATGGGCTGGATCTGCACCGGAATCCGAAAGGACTTGTCTGGAATGCCGTGGGGAAGAAACATCTGCAGCCGATAGCCGTCTTCGAAGGCCAAAAGGAGGCTCCGGATCCTGGCATGGAAAGCCAGGGACACCTGGGTTCTCTCGATGGACACACTGTTGGCCAACTGGCCCACAAAACCCGCTTCGTTCAGTCGATACGTCAGGAGCAGCTTGTCGCTGGACGGGCCCTGGACAACAGTGTACAGGAATCCCGGCCCGTCCACGGCGCCGGCGGGAGTCACGGCCAGGCCGTCATCTCCACTGAGCTGGCTGCCCTGGGGACCCACGAGGACCAGCACCTGGCTCGGCGCAAGGCTCTCGGCGCCGGTGTCGGGACGGAGCTCGCAGACCGCCACGGCGTCGTAGACCCCGGCCTCCCCCGTGATCTTCTCCTGGCACGTGCAGTAGCCCTTCATGGTCTTCTCGTCGATGGTCATATGGCCCGACGCACGGAAGGCGTATTTCGGCTTGGGAGAAGGCTTGGTCTCATCCATGAGCAGCTCGGGCCTGAGGAAATAGAGCCCCTTCCTCGATGCCACGGCGTAGATCAGGCCCTTGTCGTCCAGAGACGATTGAAGCTCCGTGATCTCCATGTCGCAAAGGATGGTCATTTTCTGCCAGTGGTGATTGTCGGCGATGCGGGCCATGCCGAAGACCGTGTCCACCGCCCGGACGGTGGCCGCCGCATAAAGCACCTCGCCGTCGGGCGAGAACGTGAGGGCCGAGACCTCGGCCCCCTCGGCCGAGGGCATCTCGAGGACCTGGATGAGCTCCCCCTCCTTCACGTCATGGATGTTGATGGTGTTGTCCGTGCCGCCGTACGTGTACAGCCGGTCTCCCTTGGGATTCAGCCTGGCCCGGGTGTGGTTGTTCTTGCCGAACCAGGTCGTCATCCCGGTGTCCGGGAACGGATACTCGGGGAAATCCTCTCCCTCGAACAGGGCGCAGAAGGTCCTGCTCTGCAGGAGCTCCCGCAGACTCAGGTAAATGTCCCTCAGGATGAGGTGCTCTTTGTGGGAAAGAAAGACGTAAGCGCCATTGTTGGAATTGATCAGCTGGATGATGAGGTTGAGGAAGCTCGTGAACTTCCGGCGCTGGTTGGAGACGAGGCCGGTGCGGCCCCCCTCGACGGCCTCCAGCTCCGAAGCGCTCATGAACTGAAACTCCCCGAGGACGGCCTGGATGAGCCCAAAAATGCAGTCCTGGACGAAGTCCATGAGGAGGGTGCCCTCGAACATGGCCTTCCTGTGCCTGGCGGCATCGTAGGGCTCCACCAGCACGATGGGGCTCCCTTCGGCGTCCAGGTCCAGTCTCAGGACGACGGTGCCGTTCCCGTCCTTCAGGATCGTTGTGCTCCCTTCCTCCAGCTGCTTGATGAGGGATATGAGGTCGATGACGTTGTCTTCGCCCAGGGTGTCGTCGCCCACGACGATGTCGACCCCGTCGCATTTCAACGCATAACCTGGCGTGATCCGGACCTGGCGGCGCGGGGGATTCTCGTCCTCGTCCTTCTCGTCCACATCGGTGTCCGGCCCGCATTCGGCCACAAGCCCGCAGACGATTCCCCAGCCGTGGAGGTGCTTGTTGTGCCAGCGCAGGTCCCGCTCCCGGCAGAGGGCGTCCAGGGCGTCCTGGACCGTGCGCGCGTCGGTGAGGTCACAATCCTGGCTGTCGTAGCAGACATCGCGGGCCTGGATGTCCGTGAGGGGCGGGAATTCGAATCGCTTGCACCGGGGGCCGTCATAAGCCGAAAGCACCCCTCCCGCCACGGTTCCCAGGGTCATGTAATGGTGCACGATGCCCGCCGGAAGCTGCTGGTCCATGAGCACATCGCCCTGCACATGGACCGCCTGGCGCACCGGGACCTGCCAGAAGTCGCCCGCCAGCGCCTGAAGGCTGTCAAGCTCGATCTCGAGGGTCAGGCTGTCGAGGTTGATGGTCACCGCGGGACCTTCCTCCACGTGGCCGTGGGCGTCGGCGGCGGACCCCGTGGTGAGGTCCCGGCCCCGGTCGACTCCGCCGGGGGCGAGGGTCCAGTCGGTGCCGTCCTTTTCCAGCTCGCAGAACCCGTCCCAGCGCCGCACCAGTGAAAAGCCGCCCGGCACGGTGTCGGGGTAAGTTTTGGTCAAGGTGCCGGTGGTCGGAGCAAATCCCGTCGCATGGTGCCGTCCCAGGTGCTGCTCGCTGGCGAAGTCCTCCGCCTCCCCGCTGAAAAATTCGTAGGCGAAGCTGCTCGAGATGAAGCCCACAGGCTCGGACCCGATTCCGGCCTGCTCGGCGCCGTTTTCGGACGACCACTTGAGGACCACCCGGCTCGGCATTCCGGCCGCATCGTACTCCACTTCGTGGATCTCCACCCGGAAGAGGATGTTTCCAACCTTGTCGTGGAGAGCGATCTCATGGGCGCAGGGGTCGCAGGGGTCCGGCGCACTCGATGCAACGCGCAACTGCAGGGTGAGCCTCGCCTCTCCCACGGGAGGGTTCTGGGCGGGGTCCTCGGGATCGATGGTGGTGGGGCACCACTTGACCTGGGCCATGGTCTGAGTGCGGGTGCAGGTGTCGGCCCCTTGCAGGCCGGGGTCCAGGAGATCCGGGTCCTCCAGGGCCGTCACGGCGCGCTCCCACACGTCCAGGTAGAGGGTGTGGTCGCCCCCCGGGAGTGCTGGAAATGCGGGGAAATCGGCCTGGTGCTCGGGCTCCAGGTCAAGCCCCGCTGGATCGCTCAGGACCGCTTCGGGATGGGGGCGCACCTGGGCGGGGATCCCGTCCACGGTGGCCGTTCCCCATTTCAGGCTGCAGGTTCGGGTGCCGTCGGGATTGTCGACGATGGTCATGAGCCCACGGCCCCGCGGGGTGCCGCTCCCGACGACATCCAGGAGGGCGTCGTTGAGGCGATGCCTGAAGATTTCCGACAGCTCGTTCCAGTCGCTGTCGGTCAGCATGCGCCCCATTTGCTGGTAGACCCCTGAATAGCGCTTCAGGGCATCGAAGATATCCCTCGATATTTGTGTCTTCATGGATCGGTCCCCTGTAGGTGATGCGACTGATGACTGTGGGTCCTGAGAGTAGTTTCTGGTTCCTGGAAACCAGAAACCAGAAACCTATCCCGGCATCCCGAGGAGCCCCGCGTCGGGAATCACGACGGCCTCGAGACCCACCGGCAGGTAATCCTCGAGCTTCCTTGCCACGGCCTCGGCAAGCAGGCTCAGGTGATCCCCGTGAAACGCGCCCATCTCCCCTCCGTCCTCGGCGCCGTGCCGGATGACGGCCGGAGTCGCGGGGTGCGGCACGCCGCAGCTCCGACTCCCGAACTGGGTGCTGAACATGACGGGGGGCTCCCGGGTGACTTCGTGAAAGCGCATCCCCCCCATGGCCTGCGTCCCGGTGACCGCGGAGTAACGCACGCACCCGGAGCCCGGTGGCGTGTCCGTGGGATGGTCCTTGCGAATGGGCCCGAGGAAAATACAGTCACTGGCCCGGAGGATTTCCGTCAGCGTGCCTTCGAGCACCGTGCAATACTCGAGGAGGCTCACGCCCCGGGCGGCCTGCACGTTTCGAATGAGACAGTCTCGGGCCGTGATCACCGGCTTGACGAGATCGATGCTGTGCACCTGCACCCGGCGCGCGGCACACTGGAACATCTCCACGCGGCCTGAATCGAGCTCCAGGCGGTTCTCCAGAACGAGGCCCTCGAACCGCCAGGTGTGGAAGTCGGGGTGGCCCACCCCGCCAGGCTCCTGGCCGAGCTTGATGGGCTTGCGCACTCTGACGGGAACGAAATCCTCGGTCCCGAAGGTCCTGTTGCTGAAAACGGTGAGGTTGTCCCCGGGATCGGTACACTTTGCAATCAGACGGTCGAATTCCGGCGAGGGAGGGTCCGACCAGTCGACGACGGGAATGCTCCTGGGGAAGAACCCCGCCGGGGGGACCGTGTGGAGGAGGATTCGGCCGGGGTGATGGTGTCCGACCCGCCAGTCGCCGTTTCTGAAATCAACCGTCCGCCGCGAGACATCGTCGTAGCTTCCGGGGAGGCAGGGCGATCCATGGAAGCTGGCCTGGCGCCAGACATGGGTATCGCCGTCCACGGTGGACTGCCGGTGGGCGGGGTTGGCCGTGGTCGAGGCCACGGCTCCCGAGGGGCAGCGAAAATCGACGGTCACCGCCGGAAGTCCGGGATGGCGCGAGGCCATGGACGGAGGCGCTGCCGGGCACTCCTGCCCGTAGCCGAAGCTCGTCGCCGGAATGAGGGGAATGTTCAGGCGCGGCGTGGTGGCCACCCGTTTCCAGCCCTCCTGGAGCACCACTTCGAGCTGTCCGACGGCCTCGGCGATCTCCTCGATGACCCGCAGGGTGCCTTTTCCCTGCCTCCACCGGACGGCGTGGGCCACTTCATCCCGGCGCCCCCGGACCAGGGGTGAAACGAGCCGGACGTCGAGAAGCTCCGCGAAGTAGGGCAGCAGCCAGTCCTGGCATGCCGGGGTCCCGTCGACCGGGTTGTCGGGGAACGCGTCGGCCAACCGCTGGACCAGGGTGGCATGGACCTGATCCAGCAGCAGGCCGCACCCGTCGAAAAATCTCTTGAGATCCGCCGGATCCCGGGTCCGGTAGAGGGCGGGAACAATCTGGTAAAGGGCGTCGGCCTGTTTCATGGAATGGTCCTCTGGGCTGTGTCGCTCACAAGTCGAATTCCTGGGTGATGATCTCGAGGACGGAAGCGGTCTCGTCCATGTGGATCACCTGGCCGTCCTCGGGAGTGACCCTTCGTATGATTCCCTCGCTGCCCGTGCCGATCCCGCGGGGTGCGGCCGGGGCGCCGCCCTGGTCGCGGAACCCGTCGGGATTGATGACGCACCGGCAGTTTTCGACCCCTTGAACGGCCTCCACCACGGCGAACGCCTCGCTGCTGTAAAAGGTGCGGCCGAGCTTCGCCTTCCGGAGCGAAAAGGCATCGAGCACGGCCTTCTGAACGGCGGCCGTGACCAACACCGGGTCGACCTCCTCGCTCCTGACCCGGATGGTGATGGAGAGGTCCAGGATCAGGGACTGGTAGGGGACCACCGTGACCTCCACGTTGGGCAGGGCATGGGCCGCGAGGAATGCTTCGAGGGTCTCGGCCAGGGTGCCCAGGCTTCCGCCTCCCGCGGGCACCACAGCCACTTCGATGCGCTCGGCCCTGGACAGACCCGGGTGGCGGCGAAAGGCGCGGGCCTGCCAGACGCCGCTGTTGGACGCCGCAAGGTGGGTGAAATCCTCGATGGACACGGCGCGCTCCAGAGTCAGAACGCTGGCCGGCCCGTTTTCCCGCATGGAATCGATGGATTCCATGTCGTTGCCCCCCGCGGCCGTGACGGGCTGGAGCACGCTCTCGACAAAGGGGTGGGGCTTCACTTCCTTTTCCAGGCTGTAGGCCTCGAGATTGCCCGAAAGGCCCGTTCCCTGCCGGAAGCGGATGCGGACGTTGTTGTTGCCGGTGGGGAGACGGCGGCCCCGGCGGCCGTCTCCAAACAGGATGGTGAGCTTTCCGTCCTCCTTCATTCGTACCAGGTAATGGTGAGCTTCGGGCTCGGAATCGTTCAGCGTCGACATCTGCTGCCACGTTCGCCCGTCAACGCTCACCTCCACGGCCGCGCGAACCCCGCTGGAGAACCGGCTGTCCACCACGAAGCTGACTTCTTCCGCGTCCAGGTCGAAGCGCTGACCGCTCCGGGTGGCATCGCCGGAGCCAAGGATCTTTTCGGGGCGGCTCTCCCCGTGACCGGAGGTGACGACATTCCCATGTATTATCGTGCCATGGCGCGTGTAGGAGGTGGAGGCCGCGATTTCCGAGAGCCCGCTGCCGGGGATGGCGGGAGCCACCTTTATCCAGCCCGCATCGGCATCGATCTCCTGGACCGTCACCTTCATGGCCTCGTCTTCACACGCCACGATGAGGATGCGCCCGACATCCAGCAGCTCCGGAAAGTCGTCCGGCTCCAGGGGCACGATGCTGTGGAGATCCGACCTCAGAGATGCGGAAGTCATGAAGACGGGCTCGGCATTGACGTCATGGTCCAGGGGACGAACGTCCACCGAGAAATTCCCGAAGAGTGCTCGGATGTTGCTCAGGGTTTTGGAAAGCCCGAGGGTGAAGCTCTTTTCGGACTCGTCGATGGTCTCGATCATGGCGGCGCTCCGGGACCCGCTCGACGTTTCGGCGATGAGCCACCCGCCCGAGGCCAGTCCGCCTGGGGCTCCGTCCAGGGTCAGGCCCTGGGGGCTGGACTCCGACACCACGGCCGATTCCTGGATGTCTCCGCCGGTAGCCGGGACATAGTAGGCCCTGGCGTAGGTGGTCCCCGACAGGTGGTCGTAAACCGGCACCGTGCCTTCCTTGATGGTGTCGACGGCACTGTCGGCAATCTTCTGAAGACTTGCGTTGAAAACGGCCGACTCCTCTCGGGCACCGCTTTCATGGGAGGGGAGAATGACCCGCTTGACCGTCGAACCGGAGATGGTCATGGTCTGGACCTCGGACAAGGCGGTGAGGTAGAGCTTCGTTCCCGCCGCCGGCGCCGTGCGGGAAAGCATGGCCCGGTTACCCTCGAGCACTTCGACCCGGGCGGCCTTCCACGTGCTCCCGTCCTTCCACGCCACCACGGACCCGGCGCTCAGACCATGACCGGCAGCCAGGGCCACGGCATTGTCACCCGCAAGCCTCGGGGCCTGCTTGAACCTGGGGCCGAGGAGCAGCCGCACCTGGTGGAACCGCACCTCGGCCGGCCATCCGGCGGGCTTGGCCTCTCCCTGGATTTCCAGCTCATCCGCGCTCACGGCCGCGACCTTCACGGTGACCCCCAGTGAGGTGCCGGCAGCCTGCTCGACCACCAGCACGCCGAGGGTGCCGGCGGAGACTCCTTCCAGCGGTTTCTCCAGGGGAAACGTCGTCGCCGAACCGCTCCCCTTGTAGTCGAAAAGCTCCTGGGACCGGTTCCAGTCCGCCGGCCGCAGCTCGTTCATGCCGGAGTCGACTTCCAGGTCTTCCAGGGTTTCGAAAATCACCGGCTTGCCGCCGTCCTCGGGCTTGTTCTTGAAGGCGAAGCCCGCCTTCACCGTCCCCGACCTGTCCTTCTTGGCCATGAGCACGATGGGTGTCTCGGCCGAGGCCGGGGGAGCGGGGTGGTAGTCGATCATCTCGACCAGCCGCCGCAGATGGTCCCACTGGGTGGCGGTCTTGAGAAAGCCTTCATTGGCATAGGCGTCCAGGTGCTCGGTCAGGACGTGGACCGACCGAGCCATGGTGCGCAGGATCTCCCAGCCGTAATCCCTCTGGTCCGCCCGGACCTGTTCGAGCCAGCGACGCTGCCTCTGGGCGGGGCTTTCAGAAGGGGGCACGGGCAGGGCCGTCTCCAGCGTCCGCCAGCGGTTCGCTCCATCGCCCTCGGTGAACGCCTCGACCATGGCGAGGCGCAGGGCTTCCAGGTAGGTCGCCGCATTGCCGTCCACGTAGCGGAACCGCGAGAGCCCCGATCGGTTCCAGCGGGTCAGGTCCTTTCGCCTGGTGAGATCGCTCATCCGCGCTGTCCTCCCTGGGTCACGATCCTGAGGGTGCCCCGATCGGGCCTTGCCGGGTCATTGTCGCAAACGGCGATCTCGATGCCGTCCAGGGCGATGCGCCCGCCGTCCGATTGATCCGCGTAGCGCCTGTCCATGCGCTTGAAGCGGTTCAGGCAGACGGCCTCCACGCCGTCGAGGGCCATCACACGCTCGATGATGTCGCTGGCGTGGAGGTCTTCCCCAAACCGGAGGCGACCGGGCTCGAAAAACCCGCCCAGCCCGCTTCCCAATGCATCGAGCACCGCGCGGCGCACCTCAGACTGGAAATAATTGGCCGCCACCCTCAAGGAGAGGGAAATCTGGATGCCGACGGGCTCGGCATCCTGCAGGAACACTTCCTGGCCGGCCATGCGGTAGGCGTCGAGGTAGGGGCGCAGGACGGTGCGGGCGGAGGGATCGGAGGACCAGTCGGGCGATTCGAGATCGCGCCGCCGGTTGAAATCCTCCACCGCTTCCCGCATCACGGTGAGACTCCCGGCCCCGCCCAGCGCGGATGCCGTCAGGGGCTCATCCAGGAGCACGTTGCTCGAGAGGATCACGGCCACGTGAAGAGTGGTCCAGGACCCGCTCCACTGGCTCGTCGCGTGGGCGCGCAGGACCAGGGGATGGTCGTCCATGCGCCGGGCGTAATCCTCCCGGGTGACCATCCGCTTCTGGCTGTGAATGGATCGGGGACCGGCGGAGCGGGCCGTTTCCATGGCCGTGGGATTGAGGGTCCAGTAGCGGTGCAGGGCGTGCTGCCGGGCGCGCTCCACGAACTGGGGCGCATTGTCGAGGAAATGCTGAGCGGCCTGGAGGGCAGGGGCGCCGGCTCCATCGGGGTCCCGGATGAATGCTTCGAGGTGAGTCTGCTGCAGGGGCGTCAACTCGAGCTCCACAACGGACTGGACCTCCGCGGGGAAAAGCTGAAACGCCGGATGAAACCCCTTCAGGCGGCGCCGCATGGCGTCGGTGGCCTCGACGGGAGGGGGCGTGGCGTCGGGAATGCGGGCCGCGTCGTCCGCCAGGGCCACCGCATCGTAGCCGATCATGGCGAGCAGACGGCGCACGGACTCGGGCCGGCGCGCATCCTGGAGATAGGCTTCGGCGTGGACCCGGTCCAGCATGTCCGAAAGCTGGTCCAGCACCACCGAAAGGGCCTCCACCAGAACCACTTCCATGTCGGCGGGCGTCCAGCGGCGCCGCTCGGGAAACCGGGCCGCCAGTTCCTCCAGCATGAAGAGCCGAAACCCGTCGTAATCGCGAAGCAGCCAGTCGAAATCGTCGCCCACCGGTGGCAGCGGCTCCGGCAGCTCCACTTCCCGCGAGCCGCAGTCGGGACAACCTTCCCGGAAGGTCAGCCGGGGAACGGGATTATTTGCCATCGTCGGATTCCTCGGTTCAGGCTGTGAAGAAGTTTCTGGTTCCTGGTTTCTGGTTGGCTGGGCTGTTGGTGACGGTTCCTGCCATCTCCGCTTTCAGCTTTCCACCGCGAAGCGTATCTTCTCCGTGTGGTTGATGGTGGCCAGCCTGTACCCTATGGTGATGTTCAGGGTGGCGCCGTCCCCGACCACGGTGACCTCGAGGCTGCTGGGGTCGACTTCCCCCGCGAGCGCTTCACCGAGGGAAGCCAGGAGCCGCTTTTTGGTCACCTCCCACAGGGCGGCGTTGTTGGGCTCGAAAACCAGGGCACGGACACCGACCCCAAACTCGGGCCGAAACCAGCGCTCGCCGGGAGCGGTGAACAGCACCTGCTCGATCTGCTCGCGCACATGCTCGCGCCTCTTGCTCGTCACCGCGCCGTTTTCACCCATCTCCAGCGGGAATTTCATGAAGTCGGGGTTGTTGAGCCGAGTTGCCATGGGAAATCTCCCGTATCAGAGGGCCTTGCTCTTCATGGTCATGGCCGCCGGCGTGAGGGGCGGCAGCGGCGGCCCCGATGGAGCTCCGGGTGCCGTGCAGATGTGTGTGTGGCTGGCGTAAAGGCCCATGAAGGTCTGGGCCTTGAGGAGCGGCTCGCCGCCCTGGCCGCCCAGGTTGACCTGCTGGCCCTCGATGGTGATGCTCGTGCCCTTGATGGTGATGCCCGCGGCGGCCATCTCGATCTTGTTGCCGTTGGAGTCCTCGATGACGGTCCCGGAGGAGCTCATGGTCAGACTGTTGCCGCTGCTGTCCTCGAGGGTCACCGATCGCCCCGAGGCGTCCAGGGTGAGGGTGGCCCCCGCCGCGTCGGTGAGCACCACGGTGCCCTGGGCGTCGATGGTGAGCTCGGTGCCGGCCGGGTGGGCCAGCCGGAACTGTTCCGAGCCCGACTGGTCGTCGAACTGGAGAACGTGTCCCGAGGGCGTCCGAAGGACGCGCGTGGTGGGCTCCGCGAGGGCGGCCTCCTCCGGGATGTCCCCGCTCTGCTGCCAGAAGACTCCCACCCAGATGGGGTGGTCCACGTTGCCCTCCTCGAATTCCACCCAGACCTGGGAGTCCACTTCCGGGACCAGGAAAAGCCCCTGGTTCGCCAGGCCGCCGAAGGGCAGGCACGGCAGGGCCCAGCCCGTGTCCTGCTCACCCAGCACCGAGGGGACCCGCACCTTCAGGCGGCCCCGCTGCTCGGGGTCACGGTTGTCCACCACGAAGCCGCGGTACTTGCCGTAGTAGCGGCTCTGCAGCTGCTGGGCGATCTGTCTGACCAGTTGCTCCATTTATAGGATCCCCGCCAGTGGGTTGTCGGATGCGCCGAGGTCGTCGCCGTAGGCGTTTCTCAGGAGCCGAAAGCCGGCCCGGTAGCCGTTCACATCGAAGCGGTGGGTGACGGCGTCCACGTAGTAGGTGCCGCTGTAGCGCTCACCCACCCCGTCCACTCCCACGGGCTGCCCGGTGAGGAGCACATGCCCGTAAAGGCTGCCGTCGAGCTCCCCGTCGACCTTGATCTTCATGGACTGCTCGTTGGCCATCTGCTGGGCGATGGCCCGCATCTGGGTATCGTCGCTCACGCCCTGCCGATGGGGCCTCCAGACGAAGTCGCCCAGGCCCGCGCCCGAGCTGACCGCCGGCTCCCGGCCCAGCACCCTCAGGTTCGGCTCCACCTCCTCAACGGGCGACTCCGTGCCGGTTTCGGCCGCCACCTGGTACGCGACCCGGTCGGGCTTGTGGCCGTCGTCCTGGATGTTGAACGAGATGCAGTTGGTGTCGGGGCCGGCGTAGACCAGGATGGTCGGCTGGGTTTCCGCATCGAGCCGCATATCTCCGAAATACATCCCGCCTTCCCGGAAGATGATCTCGTAGCCGTTGGCCTGGGCGCGCCGCTCAAGAAACCGGATGTCCGTCGTGCTCTGGCTCAGGTCCTGGACCGTCTGGCCCTCTCCGGGGGAGTCGAGCACCTGGAGGTTGTTGCGCTGGGCGATGGCCGAGGCGATCTGGCCGTCGGTGGTGGGGCTGTCCTCACCCCACCGCTGGTCCACGTGGAGGCGGTCCAGCAGAAGGGAATGGTCCTGGCAAATGACGGTAACCCGCGCCGAACCCTTCTCCGACGGATACTCCGCCTTCACCTCCCGGACGTAGCCCCGCATCACCTCCTCGGATTCGTCTCCGAACACCGCCGAAATCCTGACCTCCACCCAGGGCTTGAAACGATCGTCGTCCTGGATGGTCCAGAGGCCGTCCTCGATGCGCCGCGTTTCGAAAACCAGGGTGCCGGTGGTCCATCGGCTCCGGTCCATTTCCACGACCACTTCCACCAGGGCCGGGTAAACGTCGTCGATTTCCGAGCCGGCGAATTCCACCACGCACTCGGCAGGCTCACGCCTGCTCTCGCTGAAGAGATCCAGGAGCCCCATGGGCCATCAAACCTCTCATTCCTTGATCTTGGGAATCAGGATCACGCGCCCGGCCATGTCCGGACCCAGCAGATGGGGCCCGAAAACGAACTGGGGATTGGCGTCCACGATCCGCCACCATAGCCGATCGTTGTTGTAGTAATGGCGGGCGAGGCGGTCGAGGCGATCCGTGGCCAGCACCTCGTGCTCGACGACACCCGTGGCCTCTCCGATGGCCCGAGGCCTGACACCGGCGAAGACCTCGGAACCGTCCGCCGCGGGCTCGAAGGAGCCCGCATCCTTGTACCGGGACTTTTTCACCAGCATGGGCTGATCCCTCCCACGATTCACGGCCCTGCCAAGCCTTGGCGGGGCACGATCGTTGGCTGTCCGCCTTCAGGGTCTACAGGGAAACCCCGAAAGAGGCCGAAAAGGACCCCGAGAGCCCCACGGCCAGGTTCATGGCGGCCCCCACCATCTGCCGCACCTTCTCCACCTGGTAGAACGGGTTGTTGCCCTCGATGACCTGAAAGCTCAACGTCACCCTGGCCCGGTAAGGCCGGAGGGTGGGGAGGTGGGCCGTCTCGTCCACCTGGACGCTCTTCAGGAAGACCGGCAGAATGTGCGTGCCCCACACCAGGAGCAGCACCGACGGGTGCTCATCCCTCTGGAATGCCTTCTTGCCCCCCAGGCCCAGGCTTGCCAGCATCTGCACCCCCCCGGGCCCCTGGGATTTGGGCTCCACCATGCTGCGCAGCGTGTCCAGCTCTGGCTCGATGCCGAATTCGCCGGCGATGGCATGTCCGGGCAGGTTGGGGTCGGACATGCGGTCCGTGGCGTCGAGCAGGATCTCCAGGCTGAACTGCTCGGGCTCGACGGTCACGCCCTGGGCCACCCGGGGCGTTTCATTGGGGAGGGTGAAGTCGTATCCCCCGCGGGTCCCCGGAGCATTGCCGGTGACAATGTTGATGGTCCTGGTGCGGGACACCGTCTCGGGGTTGAACTCGAACTGCAGCACCAGCGGCGGCAGCGACAGCCCGTACTCGATGAGCAGCCCCCGGGTGAGGTTAATCAGCATCGCTTCCCCCTTGTCGCGCCCTTGAGGTCATCTGCCCGTGGATGGCGCCGGCGATGCGCCGGGCGATGGCGGCGTTGGTCTCTCCCCCTGCGAGGACAATGGTCGGGACTGAAATCTCCCTTAACGTCGCCGACTGGGTGACGGGCAGCCGGGCGAGCTCCCTGGCCGCGGCTCTGGCTATGGCCTCGGCCCGCTGATCGAATCCCGCCGGCAGCTTGATCTTCAACGCATCGATGTGCAGCTGCGATCGCTCTCTCATGATCCCTCTCCAATGCCCGCTACCGCGGCGGGCAGGTGATCGGCCAGGGGGCCCAGGTCGTTGCGGGAAAGCTGGGGCCGGTCCTTGGCCAGCTCCCGGAACACGGCGGTGGCGATGTGGGCCATGGTGATGCTCCCGCCGTCATCGGCGGCCAGGTAGGCGGCGTGGAGAGCGGCGTTCTTGATGTTGCCCCCGGTGAGGTTCACCGCCCGGGCCAGGAGCTCGAAATCCACCGCTTGGTGGCGCGGCGCCCGCGGAGGGATCATGAGGGACCAGAGCCTGGCCCGGGCGGGCTCGTCGGGACGCGGAAACTCGACCACCATCTGAAAACGGCGGGAAAACGCTTTATCGATCTGGGCCCGAAGATTGGTCGTCAGGATGCACGGCCCGTCGTGGTCCTCGATCCTGGCCAGGAGATAACTCACCTCCATGTTGGCGTACCGGTCCCGCGCTTCCTTGATTTCGCCCCGCTTGCTCATGAGGGCGTCCACCTCGTCGAACTGGAGCACCATATGCCGCCCGTGAGCGGCATCGAACAGGCGGCCGATGTTCTTCTCGGTCTCACCGATGTACTTGCTGACCAGGCGGGCCAGGTCCACGCGGTACAGGGGCCAGTCGAGCTCGGTGGCCAGGACCGTGGCGGCGAAAGTCTTGCCCGTGCCCGAAGGACCGCTGAAGAGCGCCACGGGCCCACCCACGGTTTTTCCGCCCCACTGATGCACCACCGTGTCCCGGTGCCTGAGCCAGAGCAGAAACTCCCGCAGCATGATCTCGCGGTCCGGCGGCAGGACCAGCTCCTCCCATGACGCTCGCAGCCGCACCCGAATGGCTCCCGGCGGCGCGACTTCCGCCTCGGGCCAGTCCATGAGCAGGGCCACCGCGCTCCTGACCGGGCGCAGGGCGGCGAAGGCCCCGTCGGTTTCGGCATCGACGAGGTTGCGCCGTCGGAGCTCCCCTCCGGCGCCGATGAGGGTCTGCAGCTCGTGAATCTCATCGTCCTCGAGGGCCAGCAGCATGTGCAGCAGGGCCGGCGTCACAAAGGGCAGGGGGTTGCCGGGCTGGAGCTCCTGGTAGAGCCACCCGATGCGGGGCATGGCCTCGCTCACCATGATGCAGGCCAGCACATCCAGGGCCAGGGGCGAAAGTCCCCGGGTGGGGAGCTTGAGCCACGGGCTGGTCTCCGAGCGGCGCACCTGCTCCACCTGGTGCTGGAGTCGCTTGAGCCGGGCGATGAGCTCCGGGTCGGGCTCCCTTCCGCCCCTCGAGGCCAGCAGGCACCTGGCCAGGACCTCGACTCGCGCCCATTCGGACTGGATCGCCGCAGGAGATATGGATTCAACGGCAGCCGGCATGATCTAAACCGTCCTGTACAGGCTGAGAAGCAATGGGTTACTGCGCACGATGACCGAAGGGCCGCCGGGCACCGTGGTGACGGTCCGCCGGGCGTAGAGCAGCCCCTGGGCCGCGTTCCCGCCCGCGGGGATGCTCACCGGCGAATCCACCTCGAGGGGGAACACCCCAGCCTCTCCGGCCGGAATGTGCTCGGGGTCGATACCGGTGCCGAAGGGCGTTGCAGCCACCGGCGCCCCGGCCTGCCGCCATCCGTCCCGGTCCCAGATCTCCCAGACCAGCTCGACTTCGGCCGAGGGGTCCCCCGCCAGCCACACGCTCGGCGTGAACCCGGCAAACCCCGGACTGTCCACATCGAAGCTCAGGGTGTGCGCACACTCCTCCTGGTGGACCCAGCAGAGTGCCGGGGCCCATTGGGGATTCTCGATGTCCACGATGCTGGAAGGAACCTTCGGCGGCCGAATGACCCCCGAGAACGTCGCGAAGCGCCCCGCCGAAAACTCACGGGCCTGGTGGCCAAAGGCTCCCACCAGCGGGGGCTCGACGCGCAGCTGCGACGGCATGACGGGAGCCAGCGCCATTTCATAGATCACCGACGGCCGGTAGGTGGTATCCCCCTGGGTGGACCAGATCTGGTTGATCTGCTCGTCGGTGGCGGGGCTGAAGACCACCTGGAGCCTCACCTGCTCGCCGTTGACCCCCACGGTGCCGAGAACCGGCGTCTCCCGGAAGATGCGCAGCACTTCGCCCAGGATTCTCAAATCGTTTTCGCCGGCGGGCACGCCGTCGTCATCCACGCCGAAGGCGCTGATCATGCAAAAGAGCCGGATGCGCCAAGGGTCGTTTGGATGCACGTCGCTGTCGAAGCCTCCGGGCTCGAAACGATAGAAGAAAAGGTTCAGCTTGTGCTGCTCGTCGCCTTCGGGGATCTCGCCCGGAGCGCCGATGCTCACGCTGATGTTGTTCGCGGCCGCATTGACGCCGTTGCGAACGAACTGGGCGATGGAAGCACAGATGATGGACAGTGAAGACTCCGGCAGCGCCATGCTAGAGACTCCTCAAAAAGTTTCGGCTGGCAAGATCTTCCCCCTGGCCCGTCGAGGCCTTGGGATTTCGGGCTTCGCGGGGCGATTCCACGATGACGTTGACCTGGCCGATGCGCACCACCGGCAGCCCTCCCCCCGGGCTTGACTCCCCGCGCCGGTGAGCCTCGGCCACTGCCGCGAGCCGTCTGTGGACGGGCGCCGCCGACTGCGCTTCCACGGACCCCTGAGAGATGGAGACCCGTTCGCCGGGTGTGGCTTCCCGCACCACCATTCGCCCAGAGGGGGGCCCTGGCTCGAGGGAGTGCTCCATTCCCCCGACCTGCATCCCGGGACGGCTGACGGGCATGTCGGGCGACCGTGAAGGCTCCAGGTGCGGCGGAGTGCCCGCGACTGGCGCTCCTTCCGGGGCCCCGGGTGCGACGGACACACGATCCGGACCCTGCGAGGGAAGCTGGTGGCCTGCCGGGTCGGAGAAGCCCCGGACGGCGTCGGGTCCCGAAGGAGCGGCCTGTACTTGCGCCACGGCAGGGCTTGAGTCCCTATGCTTTCGCTGGACAGCGGGCGGTTCATGTCGAGGAGCAATCCGATCCGTCACCGAAGCCGCTGGGGCTGCCTGCACTTCACGCCTGCCCGGTGGGCGCGGTGCTGCTTCGAAGCTAAGCCTCCCGGGCTCGGGTCCAAGGTTTTCAACCGAGCTCCCACGAGCATGGTCTTCAACCCTCTCGGTCTTCTTTTCCTCGTCGGTTGGGGCTTGCTGCCGCCGGGGAAACCGGACGCGGGACTTGTTCGGTTTTGGCTCCGCGGTCGGCCGGGCCACCGCCCCTTCCTGCCCGGGTAGAACGTCCCCGTCCGGCACCCCCGGCCACTGTGCGATCCCGACATCGTGCCGCTCCGCAACCCTTCGGCGGCTGTCCCGGATGATGTCCATGAAGAAAGCCATGATCAGCCCACCTCCAGAAACGGTCTGGCACCGTGCATCCCACGGGTCCGGTCGATGAGATTGAGGTAAAGCCGGCGACGGGAGCGCGGCAGGTCGAGGATATCCCCCTCACTCCAGTGGTACCAGAAGGCGAGCTGGTGGATCTCGGAGAAGAGCTCGCCGACGGGCCTTTCGAGGCACGCATAGGGAGCGATGGGAACCTTGTTCTCTCTTTGGCAGTGGGGGCACGTGACGAGCAGGCTCGACGCCACCTCGGGGGCCATGGCCTCGACCCTGGCCTCGATGGAGGTCACCTCGTTCTCGCTCAGCGCGGACACGTCCACGCCGGTGGTTCCATTTTCCGCATCCGCCGCCGACGTGATGCGCTCGAGCAGAGCCCGAAGTGCCAGGTCGTCGTCTTCAATGCCGGCAAGGATTTCCTGGTCGGCGCCCGTGGGCACCCGAACCCGGATCAGTCCAAGGCTCGTTTCCAGGGCGGCTTCGGGGTACCCTTCGCCGGCGGGCTTCACCGGCAGCTCCGAATGGCGCACGGGCACGTCGAGCTTCTCGCGGCATTCGGGGCACTCCGCCGTCAGCCAGAACATCCGGTCATCGATGTGAGCCGCCAGTCTCCGCATGAGAAACTGGCGGTCCCCGACGCTCAAGCTCCGGACCCGGTCCATGCTCACGCCGTTTTCGTCGCCGAGGAGATCGAGGGCCGCGCACAGCACGGCGGTCACCCTTTCCGGATGACTGCGCGCCGACCAGCCGCTCTCGCCGAGAGTCAGCTCCAGCCTGCCCGTCACCGGCTTGAATCGGAAGGATCGATGGAGCACGCCTCCCCACGGGAGACCTCCGGGAAGCTCCATGGGCTCACCTCGAGTTTGAGCTCAAACCATTCCGGACACCCCACCGGGTTTCAAAACACCCAGACCCATGGGCCGCGCTTCATCGGGGTGAAAGTGCCTCATTCCCCTCTTCGCGCCCTTTGCGCCGTTGCGGTGAAATGCCTTTGGTCGTTCGGTCCGATCCCCTCAACCTCAGCTCTCGGTGGGCTCGGTGACGCTGGTGTCGCGCTCCCAGCCCTCGTGCTGCAGCGTGATGGTCTGGATGCCCACGGCGTTCATGGTGCCGGCATCGAATTCGGGCAGCGCCTGGAACTCCGAGACCCACGCCCGGAAAAGCTTGTACGAGATGGCGATGGTGCCCTGGAGGTTGAGGATGTTGATCACGATGTCCTTGCGGTAATTGACCAGGGACATGGCGGCATTGCCCTGGATGTTGTTGACCAGGTTGGCCCAGTTCTCGAAAACCGGGTCATGGGTGAGCCCCTGCTCGAGAGTGACGGGCTCGTAGCTGGTGCCGCCGGGCATGACCCGCTCGTGGGCGGGGTCTCCGGCCGAGCGCCATTTCACGGCCTCGGTGCTCTTTTTCAGGACGCTCATCTTCTTGAGCCCGGCCACGGGCCGTCCATCGATCACCACCTGGAACATGAAGGTGCGGTAGGGGTCGTACCGGTGGGCATTGACGGGAAACATGGGAGCAGCCATGTGTTGTCCTCCTCCGTAAGGGTGTATGCCTCTGCCGATTTATTGCTCGCCCACCTTCTGCTGAATGCGCACGATGACGAATTCGGCGGGCTTGAGGGGTGCGAAGCCGACGATGACGATCACCTGCCCCCGGTCGATATCCCCCTGGGTCATGGTGTCACCCAGACCGCAGCGCACGAAATAGGCGTCGTTGGCGGTCTTGCCCTGGAAGGCCCCGGCCCGGAAAAGGCCGTTCATGAACGAGCCGATGTTGCCGCGCAGGGCTCCCCAAAGGGGGTGGTCGTTGGGCTCGAAGACGGCCCACTGGATTCCCTGGTAGATGCTCTCCTCGATGAAGATGGCCGTCCGCCTCACGGGAACGTATCGCCATTCGGGATTGGCCTTGGTGGCGAGGGTCCGGCTCCCCCAGATGACGGCACCGTAGCTCGGCAGCTTTCGGTAGCAGTTCACTCCCAGGGGGTTCAGCTGGCCTTGCTCGAGATCCTCCACCGTGTACTCCAGGTCGGCGGCGCCGATGAGCTGTGCCTCCACGCCGGCGGGGGCTTTCCACACGCCGCGCCTCGAATCGATCTTGGCCCACATCCCGGCGGCGAAGGCCGAGGGCGCGATGGTCACGGTCTTGGCGGCATTGGGGTTGGTGTCCACATTGTAGAGAGGGTTGGCCACCCTGACCCAGGGATAGTAGAGGGCGGAGTAGGTTGAAGTGGGCAGCCCCAGCTGGTTCACCTTGGCCGCCTGGTCCAGCTCGAACCCCTGGGGCGGGTCCACGATGAGGATTCGGTTCTTCATGGCCTCGCAGTGGGCGAGACTCTGGTCGATGATGGGACGCGCCCCCGTTGCGGGCCAGGGCTGGCCCGGAAGCACCAGGATGCTCGCATCCCGCACCTTGCGCAGGACATTGGCGTAAAAATTCGCATAGTCATTGGCGGTGGGGCCCGTGGCGACGCCGCCCAGCAGCTGCACCCCCTGGGACAGCGTCCCGAGGCTCTGGACCGGGATCACCCTGGCCGTCCCCTGCTCCATCTGACGGCCGGGGACCTCGACGGGCGAATCCGCCGCATTGAGCCCCAAAAAGTCCGCCAGGGGCCCGTCGCTCACCGTGAGGCCCGAGCGCCGCACGCTGCTGCTGCCCGAAGTGAGCACGAACCTTCGGTCTGCCGTGTATTCACATTCGAAATCCTTGTAGGAGGGAATGTTGAGGTCCACGGCGCGTACCGCGTTCTGAATGGCCAGGGCGACGGCTCCGCCGTCGGCGGCGTTGTCCCCGGCGAGCCCCAGATCCGCGGTCTGAAGCGTGATGGTGATGCTGCCGCGACGGTCGATGTCCAGGGTCAGGCTGGTGCCGGCCAGGCTCGGAATGCCCGTGGCCGAGCTGCTGAAGAGCGTTGCCGCGCTGGCCACGGCCGCTCCCGTGAGGACCGCCGTCTGCGAAGGATCCAATCCGAGGATCTCGGCCAGATCCCCGCCGTACACCTCGAGGGAAGCGTTGCTGTCGTCTTCGGCGCTGGTCAGCACGAAGCGCCGGGTACCGGCCGAATACGCGCAGGTGAATGTCTGGTAGCCACTCGCCGTCCCCAGGGCCCGCACCGCCGCCTGTATGGCCTGAGCCACCACGGCGCCGTCGGCGGCGTGGTCGGCCGTGAGGCCCGCCGGAGTGACGGTGATCTGGTCGGCGCCCATGTTGTTGATATTCAGCGTAAGGGTCATGGGGGCCGTGACGCCGGTGGTGAAATGGTTGGCGGCCGTGGGCAGCTGGGCACCCGTCAGGGTCGCGGCCTGGTACTGCTCCCCGGCGTCCTCCGGGTCCGCCGCCGCCCCCAGGGAAAGCTCGACGATGGAGGAGTTGCCGTTCACCCGGGTCAGGGCGTAATCGTCGTCTTCAGCCACCATGGTCAGGTTGGCGAAGGTTTCATCAACGACGAGCTTCCCATCCTTGCGATGTCCCACCAGAAGCGTGAAAGAGAGCGCATCCGGGTCCGGTTTCACGACCTGGACGTACACCCCGTTGCCCCACTCCCCTTCGCTGGTTGCATTGACAAGGAGCACCGGTGCTGCCGTCGGTCCTCCGCCGGCCGCTCCCTGACCGTTCACGGATGCCGTTGCCGCGGCAGAGCCCGCGCCCACCAGGCGGCAAATGTAGGCGGCCCCGCCACCGTTGAGATAAAACGCCTGGACCGCCAGTCCCATGTGATCGCGCTCACTGGTGATGCTCCCGAATCGGGAGGCATAGTCGTCCCATTTGCCGATCAATGTTGCCGCGCCCGCGGGACCTCGATTGGCCGCTCCAACAAAGGCCGTCACCGAAGTCGAGACGCCCTCGATGGGTTTGGCGCCACTGGGGATTTCCTCGATGTAAACTCCCGGGTGTAAGTAACTGGCCATTGGTCACTCCTCCAAGCAACACGTTTGTCCGGTGCGCCTCGACGATGACGTCCACCCAACGCGTTCAGGTGTGCCCTCGCCATGCTCTCCCTGGGGCTGAAGCGCTCACCATTCAACCTTTCGCCAACACCTGAATCCCTCACGCTGATCAAAACTGGAGATGAAGCTGCCCATGGCTTGCGGAATCCGCCTCCGTGAAAGGAGCCCAGCCAATCAGGGCGTATGAATACACGTTGGAATCAAGACTCCTCGGTGAGCTCCTCCGGAGCCCGTTCATGCAATCCTCAGGATGACAGAGAACGCTCTGGAACGGGGAATACGATCACGAGCCTGGAGCGGGCAGGCCATCCCACCTCTTTGGGGCCTCACTGGTTTTTGTCGAAATCCATACTCAAGAAGGGCATGATGCCCTGTGGTCAGCTGATGAAGCATGGAGCTAAACTGGAGAAATCGGAATTCAACTGATATGTGGATTGAAAGTGCTTGATCTCGTAGTTGTTTCGTGAACTGGCGGACAATAAGTATTTTCTGATTGGGCTTTTCGTATCACAGCCAAAATTGGGAAGTCAAGGGAATATTAGCCCCCCATGCTCCCTCGGGTCACCCGAAACCATGAAAAGGCCTCGAACAACTGTCTTTAACTCTAAACTTGAAACCTTAAACTTGAAACTCTGCGTGGCAGCGCCCGCCGTCACCCCAGAAGCCTCAGAAGGTTTCTTCCGAGGATCCGGCACGTCCGAACCGTCAGTCCATCCTCCATGACTCCCTTCCTCCACCGGATTTCCTCTCCTTCCAGTGAGTCGTAAAGCGTTCCCATGGGGCCCAGGTTGTAGACTCCCGACCGCGGATCCCTGGCTTCAATCACCCGAAGCCCATGGTGTTGGAGGAAGCGCTCCAAAATGAGCTGCGTCATCTCCTGGCCCCCGTTCCTCAGCCCCGCATGGGTGACGGCGGCTCCCAGCTTGCCATCCAGCACGTTCTCCCGCATGTGCATCCAGCGGGTTCGATCCATCAAGGCCTTGAGGCGGCTGGTCACATTCCCGAAGTAAACCGGAGAGCCCAGGATGATGGCGTCGGACGCCGACATCCTTTCGGCCACCATGGCGACGTCGTCATCCTGGATGCGGCATTCGGTCTTTCTCAGGCAGTGGTTGCAGGCCGTGCAATACTCGATGCGAAGATCGGAAATCTCCAGCAGCTCCGTCCGCGCCCCTCCCTGTTCCAGCTCCTCCAGGACCAGCCTCAGCATGGTAGCCGTGTTCTTGCCCCTGCGATGACTTCCGTTGATGGCGAGCGCTCTCATCATGACCCTCCGTCGTCTGCTCTTCGCGCCTTTCAGCTGTTCAGCCGGCTCCCAAGCTCGAGCTTGGGAGCCGGCGATGCTGTCGGCTTACGGCCTTTGACCTGAAACCAGAAAGGTGCCAACGGCATTGTCCCGCGACCTCAGGGGACGTGAAACTTCGTCGAGATGGCCGTCACTCCGGGGCGAAGATCCCCGGGCTTGAAAACCACTGAGATGGAGTGAACGGCGCAGCTCAGGGCCAGGGGCTGTATGCCCGCCTCCTGCAGACTGCCCGCCAGGGCATCCGCGATACGGTAGCGGTCTCCGAAGTGAGGGCCGTGGAGAAAAACGCATGCCGCCGGCTGCGACCATTTGTCTTCCCAAGGCAAATGATCGGCGAGGATCCTGCGAAAATCCTCCTCGTGAGGGTCCGCGATGCAAGCACTCAGGATCATCTCTCCGTCCTGCTCGCAATGCGCGATGAAAAAGGGCAATTTCACGTGCAGGTCTTCCATGCTCCGCAGGGCTTTCCCCAACGGCTCCATCCGCTTCGGATGCATCCGAAGGCTCCAGAGCACCAGGCCGGTTTCTTCCTGAACGGCATACACCTTTATGGCCTGCTCCTCGTAGGACCCCAGGACATCCTTGAAGATCTCTTCCTTGCCCGTGTACGCCGCATGCCATTCGAGGGGGGAGTTATACTCGGGAAAAACGAAGACATCGAAAAGGCCGTCGATCATCCGTTTGGTTTCCATGGACGGGATGATTGCGGATATCGCTGAAGGTGAGCTGGCCAATCCCAGGGGATGGATACCCTCGCGGCCAAGCAGCCCGATGAGCCCCCCGATCACCAGGGGGCGCCGGTCATGGGGAAAGATGGAAGGGAGGCTGACGTCCTGCTGCAGCTCCACAACACATCGGGCATCGGTTTTGATCAGGAAATAGCCGCTGAAACCGTTCGATTTCGTTGTGCACAGGGCTGTTGCGGACCTGCCGTTTCCATTGTCCGCAATGTGAGTCAGCAGGGAAATGTTGATCTTCTCGGCGCCCACCCGTCGGCAAATGCCGGAAAGCGCGTCCACTCCGGGCTCGAAGGACACTTCCATGCGGGATCTCCCATCCAGGATCTTGACTCCCCCCAATCTGATCTTGTTCATGGCCGCGGCTCCTCTTTGCGCTCTGAAATCCGCCCATGGATGCGAGCTCTGAAGCTCAAGTCTTCCACCTCTACCCTTCACCCATAATACTCCAAATGAGAATGAAATCTCAGGGTCTTGCGCCAAGGCTCCTCGGGTCGATCCCGTATTTCTTGATGCGATGCCACACCGTGACCCGGTTGACTCCCAGGATCCTGGCGGCCCGGGTCTGATTGCCCCCGCACTGGATCAACGCCTTCACGAGGGCATCCCTCTCCGCGGAGGGCTCTGACGGAGGGGAGGGCGCGGCAGCCCTCTCCATGACCCGCCGTGTGGTGGTCAACTTGACCGGCAGGTGCTCGGGACGGATGAGACCCGCCTCGGCGACGACAAAGGCATACTCCAGGGCACCATTCAGCTCCCGCACATTGCCGGGCCAGCCGTGCCGCATGAAGATATCCATGGCCTCGGCGCTGAGGCCGGTGATCGCCTTGCCGCTCCTCGCCCGAAGCCGGCTGATGAAGTGACCGGCCAGGGCCGGAATGTCGTCCATTCGTTCCCGCAGGGGCGGCAGATGGATGGGGATCACGTTGATGCGGAAGTAGAAATCCTCGCGAAACCGGCCCTCCCTCACCAGTTGCTCCAGGTCCCGGTTGGTGGCCGTGATGATCCGCACATCCACGCGGATGGGGCGATGGTCTCCCACCCTCTCCACCTGCTTGGTCTCGAGGGTCCGCAGCAGCTTCACCTGGATCGACAGGGGCAGGTCCCCGATTTCATCCAGGAAGATGTCTCCGCCGTCGGCTGCCTCGAACCGTCCCCGCCGGTGGCTGGTTGCTCCCGTGAAAGCTCCCTTGACATGGCCGAAGAGCTCGCTTTCGAGAAGAGCCTCGTTGAGGGCGGCGCAGTTGAGCTGGATGAAAGGTCCGTCGCGTCGCTTCCCAAGGCGGTGGATCGCATGGGCCGCGAGCTCCTTTCCCGTTCCGGTCTCCCCGGTGATGATGAGCGGAGCGTCACTCTGGGCGGCCTTCTCGATGATTTCATAGGACTGCCTCATGACGGGGGAGGAGCCTACCATTCCCAAAAAGCTGGATTGCCCCTCCAGCAGCCGGGAGAGCTCGACAATCTTTTGATCCCGCCAGTCTATCTCCGAAATGTCCGTCACGGTCTCCACGGCTCCCAGCACTTTCCCCCCGGAATCCCTGAGGAGGGAGGCGTTCTTGAGGACGTGGACGCAGGAGCCGTCCTTGCGCACGAAAAAACAGGATTTCCGGTGACTCTCCTCACCGCTGAAAAGCTGGCACCAGTGACTGTCGCCGCCTCCGCTTCGAACCCGCTCGCAAACGTCGCAGTGAAAAGTCGCGCAGGACCGCCCGATGAGCTCTTCCCTCGTGTAGCCTGAAATCTTCTCCAGGGCCTGGTTGACCATGAGGACGGTGCCATCGGGCGAGACCAGCAGGACCCCATCGTTCATGGTGTTGATGATTTCCATCAGGTATCGGTTCAGGTCCTCTTCGTTCATCCGCGAAGCTCCCGGGCGCATGATGGCGTGCTGTTTAATTGGATATTTAAACGTTTAAATATCGCAAACTCGCCTTCCCCACAACACATTCAGGGGTGAATAATCTCAACCGTAGGAAATCAATGGATATTTCCGAGTGCCGGTTGGCGTGGTCCCGCTGGCATTCTTATTGCCCATGAGGAGGGTTGGGGAGCCGGATTCGCTGGTTTGGACCGGGAGCCCGTCATGAGGTCGGCTGAACAGCTCGAGGGGTGCGGGGTCATTGAGGCCTGCGCATCACAGCGCATGTCGGTCCCGGCATCCATGAAGCCGGGATTGACGCTGGAAATCCGAAGCGGCGGCCTCGAAACGCAAACAAAGGGCAAGGGGCGCCATCCATGAATTTGAATCGCAGAGACTTCTTCCGGGTGGCCGGCATCGCCGCGGCAACCCCGCTTCTGGATCGGTCCGTGGATGCAGCCGGCGAAGAGTCGCCCGGCGAGTCCTTGGGGTGCCTGGTGGATCTCACCCGCTGCATCGGCTGCCGCAAATGTGAGCAGGCCTGCAGCGCGGTCCAGCGGCTTCCGGCTCCCGAGCGGTCCTTCGACGACCTGCTGGTGCTGGAGAGGCCGCGCCGCATGAGCTCGAGGACCTACACCGTGGTGAACCGGGTCCACACGGGGGTCGTGGATGAGCACGGCAGGCCGGTCCCCACCTTCATCAAGCTCCAATGCATGCACTGCCTGGATCCGGCCTGCGTTTCGGCGTGCCCCGTGGGGGCTCTCACCCGGAAGGAGAACGGCGCCGTGCACTACAACGCTTCCAGGTGCATCGGCTGCCGATACTGCATGGTTTCCTGCCCTTTTCAGGTCCCCTGCTACGAATACGAGGACCCCCTCACGCCCAGGGTCCGGAAATGCACTTTCTGCTTCGAGCAGCGGTTGGTCGAGGGAAAGGTCCCGGGCTGCATCGGTGTCTGTCCCGTGGAAGCCCTGACCTTCGGCCCGCGCAGTCAGCTCCTGGAGGCCGCGCGGAGGAGAATCCAGGAGGATCCGGGCCGCTATATCCAGCACATCTACGGCGAAAAGGAGGTCGGCGGCACCGGCTGGCTCTATCTTTCGGGGGTCTCCTTCGACCGGCTCGGGCTCCAGAAGCTTCCCGAGCGTCCCATGCCCAAGTTGCCCGAGACCATCCAGCACGGCCTCTACAGCTTCCTCTGGGCGCCCATTGTGCTTTTCGGGGCCCTGGGGGGCATCATGAAGCTCACGGAGCGCAAAGCTCGGGGCGGTGCGGCGGGTGAACGGGAGGAGGGAGCGGAATCATGAATGCTCACGCGCAGCCGGCAGCCTTGCGGGCTCCTTTCTGGACGCCGGGAGTCCTGGTGATGCTCGCCTTCATCGCCGCCGCCTTTTTCTTCATCGTTGCCCGCTACACGGGGGGACTCGGGGCGGTCACAAACCTCAGCGACGCCTATCCCTGGGGGCTCTGGATCGGCATCGACGTGGCGACCGGGGTGGCCCTGGCGGCGGGCGGGTTCACCAGCGCGGCCCTGGCCCACATCTTCGGGCGACACGCCTACGAGTCGGTGACGCGGCCGGCCCTCCTCACGGCCGTCCTGGGCTACACTTTCGTCTCCCTGGCCCTCGTGGTCGATATCGGGAGGTCCTGGACCATCTGGCACCCCATCGTGTACCACCAGGGGAATTCGGTCCTTTTCGAGGTGGCCATGTGCGTGGTGATTTACCTCCACGTGCTTTACATCGAATTCATTCCCATCGTGGCCGAGCAGTACAAGGGCCGAGTCAACCTTCCCGGCCCCCTGGCCGTTTTGAACCGTCCAGTCGATGCGCTCCTCGGCTTCGCCGACCGGATCCTCGACAAGGTCATGTGGGTCTTCATCATCGCGGGCGTGGTGCTCTCCTTCATGCACCAGTCCGGGCTCGGCTCGCTCCTCCTCATCGCGCCCACCAAGGTGCACCCCCTGTGGTACACCCCGATCCTCCCGCTGCTCTTCCTCATGTCGGCCATGGCCGTCGGGTTTCCCATGATCATCCTGGAAAACGGCCTGGCATCGGCTTCTTTCGAGCTTCAGGACGAAATCGGGGTCCTGGCGGGGCTCAGCCGTTTCACCATTTTTCTGCTGGGAGCCTACCTGGCGGTGAAGCTCGGCGACCTGTTCGCCCGGGGCGCCCACGTCCACCTGTGGGAAGGCACCACCCAGAGCAATGCCTTCCTGGTGGAGATGGTCTTCGGCGTCGTCATTCCCTGGTGCCTGCTGCTCTCGTCGAGGGTTCGGAGCTCCAGGCGCGGACTCTTCATCGCCTCGGCCCTCATCGTGGGCGGCGTCGCGCTGAACCGGGTGAATGTCTTCCTGGTGAGCTTCCAGCCGCCGTATGCCGAAACCTCCTATTTCCCATCGGTCGGCGAGATCGTCATCACGGCCGGATTCATCGCCGCCCTGATGCTGGTCTACCGGATATTGGTCACCTTTCTGCCCATCCTCAGCCCCAAGTCCCGGGAGGTGGCTTCCTCATGAAACGGATGCATCTGATGATCCTGGTCGGGCTGTCACTGCTCATCGGCGCCGCCACGCTGCTTCCCGGGTGGTCCGCCGAAGCTCCCAAGGCGCCCGCGGCCAAGGGACCGCCCCCTCCTCCTCCGAAAGTCTTCGAGGACGGCACCCCCTGGAAGGCCGTGGACCAGGAAGCGGCCCTCCGCCGAGCCCATGAGGCCGTTCCTCTCATGACGGCCGTTCTGGAGGAAACGGCATCGCAGCGCCGGGCCAGACTCGGCGACAGCGCCCCATCCCTGAAAGACCAGAAGCATCGGTACCTGGTGCTGGACAGCCCGCTGCTCAAGGAAGAAGGCGACCCCAGCGGCGACCTGTACGCCCCGGTGCGCTTCATGCACATGAAGCATGCCGCCGTGGTGGGGAACTGCACCGAGTGCCACCACCGCCGACCGGCCGACCCCCGGGGCAGCGAAACCGCCCGATGCTCGGCATGCCACCAGGAGCCATTCAATCCCGCGACACCGGAACGTCTGGGGCTCAAGGCGGCCTACCATCAGCAGTGCATGGGCTGCCACCAGGAGCGAAGCCAGGGGCCGACGGACTGCACGGGATGCCACGCCAGGAATGTCCCCAACCACAAGGAACTGGTGAAGCTCCCCGAAAACCCGGAGCCTTCGGCGGTGACCCGGGAGTGCCTCCGGTGCCACGACGCCCAGGCGGAGGACATCCTGAAGTCCGCCCACTGGCTCTGGAAAGGCCCCTCACCCCACACGGAGGGCTATGAGAAGCAAGTCCACCTGGGAAAAGCCACCAATACCATCAACAACTTCTGCATCGCCCTGCCGTCCAACTGGCCCCGCTGCACGAGCTGCCATGCGGGCTACGGCTGGAAGGACGGTACGTTCGACTTTTCGGACAAGACCAAAATCGACTGTCTCGTCTGCCACGACACGAGCGAGAAGTACGCCAAGGTGCCCACGGGGGCCGGGATGCCCTATCCGGAGATCAACCTGAAGGAGGTTGCCGAAAGCGTCGGCAAGCCCAGCCGCCGGACCTGCGGGGACTGCCACTTCCAGGGGGGAGGCGGCGATGCGGTCAAGCACGGCGACATGAACGGCATTCTGTACTACCCGACCCGGGATTGCGACGTGCACATGGGGGGCATGGATTTTCAGTGCCAGGACTGCCACAAGACCCGGAATCACAAGATCGCCGGGCGGTCACTGTCGGTGCCCGTCGCAGAGGGGAGCCGCTCCTGCGAGGACTGTCACACCAGCCAGCCTCACAAACACCACGCCGGCGAGGGCCACGAGGGTCACGATCTCCTGAACCACCACCTCAACCGCCATGTCCAGCACATCGCCTGCGTGACCTGCCACAGTCCCGTCTATGCCAAGTGCAAGGCCACCAAGACCTGGTGGGACTGGTCCAAGGCGGGCGACAAGGAACGGAAGCCGAAGAAGGATGAATTCGGAATGCCCGACTACGACACCAACAAGGGCGAATTCCGCTGGAAGGAGAGCGCGGTGCCCGTCTATGCCTGGTTCAACGGGAAGGTGCGCCGGCACATCATCGGGGACAAGCTGGGCTCCGACACCGGGGAAAAGCTCACCGAGCCTCTGGGGGCGCTCAAGGATCCCAGGGCCCGGATCACCCCCTTCAAGCTCATGGAGGGGCGCCAGATGGCCGATGCCGTGCACAACACCCTCATTGTGCCGCACCTCTTCGGGCCCGAAGGCTACTGGAAGACCTTCGACTGGGACCAGTCGTTCCGGATCGGCATGCAGTCCGTGAACCTGCCCTACAGCGGAAAATACACATGGGTGGATACGGTCATGTATTGGGGCCTGAACCACGAGACCATGCCGGCCCGAAACGCCCTGGGATGCTCCCAGTGCCACGAATCCCTCAAGGGCGAGAAGACCTGCAGCCGCTGCCACCAGGACAGCCGCGACGTGGATTTCCAGAAGCTCTCGTCCAGCGGGACCGACTTCTCCTGGATGAAAGCCAGGGGGCGGGATGTTTCCGCCCTCATCGGAAAGACCGACTACATCGACTTCAAGGCCCTGGGCTACCGCGGCGACCCCATTTTGACCGGTGGGCGGTTCAAGCGGCTGCCCCTGGGAGGGCTTGGGGAAGCTGGCAGGGAATATACTCGTTGAGGTTGAAAACCTTCATTTTCTCACCGCGAAGGTCGCAAAGGGCACAAAGGTCGGAATGGGTCCATTTCTGTCTTTCTTTGCGCTCTTAGCGCCTTTGCGGTGAATTCAGACTAAAGAAAGACCCAATCCCTAATTATTCAAGCATCAGATAGCGTTGGAATTTGCGTTTCATCAACCGAAATCGGTGAAAGGAGAAAACATGCAAGAAGCGTTGCGCGTAGTGATTGTGGGCGGGGTGGCCTGTGGCCCCAAGACGGCCTCTCGACTCAAACGACTGCTGCCTTCCTGTGAAGTCACGATGATCGACAAGGGGAGGCAGGTTTCCTACGGGGCCTGCGGACTGCCCTATTACGTCGAGGGCGTGTTCCCCGATGTGGACATGCTCATGCAGACTCCCGTCGGCGTCACGCGCAACGCCAATTTTTTCCGCAAGGTCAAGGGATTCCACACGTTGACGCGCACGGAGGCCATTGAAATCGATCGGCAAGAGAAGACGGTCCGCGTGAGACAGCTGGATAGTGGAGCCGAGGAGCACCTTCCCTACGACAGACTCGTCCTGGCAACGGGAAGCCGGCCCATTCAGCCGCCCATCCCCGGCCTGGATCTGAAGAACGTCTGGTACATGAGGCAGCCCGAGGATGCCGAAACCCTGGTGAACGAAATAGACGCCAATGGGCTCCGAAAGGCCGTGCTCATCGGCGCGGGCTACATCGGGGTGGAGATGGCGGAGGCTTTGCGCAGGCGGGGCTTGAGCGTCACCATGGTGGAGATGTTCGATCAGATCATGCCCCAGTTTCTGGACCCGGAAATGGCCATGCTGGCAGCCAAGCACCTGCGTCAGAAGGGCGTCGAGCTGGCCCTCGGAGAAAAAGTCCTCTCCATCGAGGGCAACGGCAGAGTCGCCTCGGTTCGAACCGACAAGGGCACCATCGCCGCCGACCTGGTGCTGGTGGGAGCGGGCGTGCGTCCCAACGACGAGCTCGCCCGGAATGCCGGGATCGCATGTGCCCCGAAGGGAGGCATCCTCATCAACCACTACTGCCAGACCAGCGACCCGGACATCTATGCCGGTGGCGACTGCGTGGTCAACCATTACGTGGATCCGATCACGAGGGCTCCCCTCTTCGTACCCCTGGGCTCCACCTCGAACAAGCATGGCCGCGCCATCGCCGATGACATCGCGGGGCGTCCGCACCCATTTGTCGGCATCACCGGTACGGGTGTGTGCAAGGCGTTCGACTACACCCTGGGGCGCACGGGCCTTACGGAAAAACAGGCCAGGGAGCTGGATCCGGAAATAGAATCGGTGATCTGGGCCGGTCCGGACCTGCCTCACTATATGCCCCAGAGCAAGCCCGTCGTCATCAAGATGGTGGCCTCGCGACGCTCGCGAAAACTGCTTGGAGCTCAAGTGGTGGGGCCCGGGGTTGCCGACAAGCGGCTGGATGTGGGGGCCGCCTCCCTTTACTTTGGAGCGACGGTGGACGATGTCGCGAACCTCGATCTCGGGTATGCGCCGCCCTTCGGTCCGCCCATCGATCCCATCGCCACCGCCGCTCACGTGCTGGCAAACAAGCTCGAGGGCATCGCCAAATCGGTTTCGCCACTGGAGGCGAAGAGGCGTATCGACCGTGGGGACGATTTCATCTTCCTGGACGTCCGGACTCCGGATGAATTCAGGGCCCTCCGCCTTCCCTACGACAATGTCATCCACATCCCCCTCGGGGCCCTCCGCGATAAAGCCGGGGCGCTGCCGAAGGACAGGGACATCCTCGCCTTCTGCAAGATCAGCATGCGCGGTTACGAGGCCCAGCTGATCCTCAACGCAATGGGGTTCCAACGGGTCTGGTTCGTGGAAGGAGGCCTCGTGGCCTGGCCCTTTGAACTGGCTGAGAATGGCTAGGGCTGCCCTTTACCCGTAAAGTGAGGCTGGACAAGGTTTGCCGTGCCGTGTAGCATGTCGGCATGGAAACGCAAAACCAGATCAAACGAACGTTGTCGCGGCCTGAAGTAATCGAGCACATTCGTTCGATGCTCGATGAGAAGGGCCACATGAACCGAACAATGGTCGCGGAATGCGTCTGCGAGCACTATGCATTTTTCGATGCCCGGGGTGCTGCTCAGACAAGCAGCTGTCTCAAGGCTCTTCGCGAGCTGGAGTCCAGGGGCCTCGTCGCATTGCCCAAACCCCTCGTGCAACCTGGCCCCGGGAGCCCGAGACGTCTTTCGGGGCCGGTGGCGGCACCACAGGGTGTTCCCGCGCAACTCGGAGACTTGTGCGGGCTGCACCTGAGCCTGGTAAGGGCAGAGGATCAGATGCGGATCTGGAATGAGATGATGATCCGTGAACATCCGAGGGGAGCTGGCCCCCTCGTGGGACGCCAGCTTCGATACTTGGTCGGCTCGGAGCACGGCTGGCTTGGAGCCGTGGGCTTTGGAGCATCGGCACTGCAGCTCCAGGACCGGGATCGATGGATTGGCTGGGATGGTGAAACACGGCGTTGCCATCTGCACCGGGTGATCGGACTCAGTCGACAGGCAGAGCGCCAAGCCGAAGCGGAGCAAGCAGAAAGCACGTCCCGGCCGTCATGCACGCACGGCGGAGACATCGCTTCGCTTCAAGCAGGTGGAGTTGCGCCCTCCCTATTACCATAAAGACAAACCCCCGATTGTTCTGTGGGTGGTGCACGTGCTCGAAGACAATCCTCCCGAGGGTGAGGAAGGCATCGAATGGTACTTGCTGACGACGATGAAGATCGAGTCCGCGGAGGATGCCCAAAGGTGCCTGCGCTGGTACTGCCTGCGCTGGCGAATCGAGGACTGGCATCGAGTGTTGAAGTCCGGATGCCGTATCGAGAAGGCAGCCCACAATAGTGCGGAGCGTCTCAAGAGATCCATCGCCATCCACCTGGTCATTGCCTGGCGCATCATGCTGATGACCCTCCTCGGCAGAGAGACCCCGGAGCTTCCCGTGGAACTTCTCTTCCCGGATCTCGAAATCGAGGTACTGAATGCCTACGCTAAAAAAAACCCTCAAGCCGCCGCTTCTCCTTGGAGATGCGGTGCGCCTGGTAGTGCAAATGGGGGGCTATCTCGGCCGCAAGAACGATCCGCCCCCTGGGCACCAGCTGATCTGGGATGGTTATGCGTACCTTCAGCTCCTGTGTGAAGGATTCTCGCTGCGAGGCGGCTGACACCGCCCCGGCGCAACTCATGGGTAAAGGGCAGTCCTAGCCTCCCCCACCCCAGCCGGTCACGCATCGTTGCCGAAAGCACACGCTCGTCCAACAAAAGACGCAAGGGAGGGGGCTGAAGGGTGAGTACTGGTTGTCATCGAGGTAAGGGAGGGAGCATGTCGACGGGTGTTCTTGTCCTTCCAGGAACTCATCGGATGGTCATTGAGACCACAGAAAAGATGGGGAAGGATTGGGTTTGAATGATGAGCCAGAGGATTTCATTGTGCTGTCATCGGCCTCTGGAAACCGATCAAGCCAGCTACTGCCGTGTGAGACTCCGTGTGAGAAAACAGATCCCAAGTCTGCCAAACTGAGCAAAAACTGGGGAAGATATGCAAATGCCAAATCCAACGATTCCAAAGGCTTCCAGCTTTTTGAGGAGGTTTGGAAGCTCGGGGGAAGCATCAGGATCAACTTCGGCACATTGCATCCCGGCGGTCTCGCCTCGATAATGAACCCTACAACGCCACTTCAGCCTATTCAGTCATTTCGACCGGAGGGAGAAATCTCGAGAACCCTCGCATGCGCTCGGGATGACAGAGTTGAGATCGCGATCTTGCGTTGTAGGGTGAATGTCATCCGCTGTCTCTTAAAACCCCCTTTCCCACTTCAGGCTTTCATCCTTATTCGTTCGAAGGGCAGATGCTCCGTGGCTTTCCCTCGGCATGCCTCGAACAGGTGGTCCGACGGGCTGGGCCCCAGCAGATCGAGGCTTACGATCTCAGCCAGTCTGGTGCTGATACCCCGCCCTGCTGTTTGACTGCCATGGCTCCTGGTTGCGATCCCCTGGTTGAAGCCTCGTTTCATGGGTTCGGGTGCCCCAGGGGGCAATGCTGTTGAATTGAGCCGAGAGATCGGGCGGGCATGAGGAACCGCTCTGAGAAGCTTCGAGTTTAAGGTTTCAAGTTTCGAGTTGAAACCAGCGCCGCCGGGAGCCATTTCTCGGACCTGTCGAATCCCTGTCAGCCCGAGTGATAGCGGTCCGTGGGGTGCGGAAACGGAAAAAGGCCGCCCGGCTCGGGCGGCCTTTTGAAGAAATCTCAACATGATGGGGTGTCATCAACCCACGAGGGAATGTCCCACCGGCTGAAATCGCTCCGGGAAGGCAGGAGCCGGCATGGATCCATGGGGAAAGATGGAGGCCGGGAGGACAGCCGCCTGGAAAACCCCGCAGGCGCCCGGACGGTTGAAGAGCTCCCTCAGAAACCCGTTGTGCAGCGAGTGCCCTGCCTTGTGGACCTCGAAGTGTCCCGTCAAGGGCATCCCGGCGAGGCTGAGATCGCCCAGCAGGTCCAGGATCTTGTGGCGAACGCACTCGTCGGCGTATCGGAAGCCCTCCCGGTTGAGGACGGTGTAGTCGTCGAAGACCAGCGCATTGTCCAGGGAGCCGCCCCGGGCAAGCCCCATGCTCTGGAGCTTCTCGACGTCCTTCAGGAAGCCGAAGGTGCGCGCGCGGGCGATTTCCCTCTGGAAGGAAGCCCGGTTGTATTCGTAGGAAAACTCCTGCCTGCCCACCAGGGGGTGCGGGAAATCGATGCGGTAGCTTACCGAGAACCGGCTGGCGGGAGTTGCCTTGATGTAGGCGTCCCCGTCCCGAACCATGACCGCGCGCTGGATCCGAAGGTACTGGCGCGGAGCCGCCTGGGCCGCGATGCCGGCCCGCTTCAGAACATCCAGGTACGGCGCCGCACTGCCGTCGAGTATGGGGACCTCGGAGCCATCCAGCTCCACCAGCGCGTTGTCGATGCCGGCCCCGAGGAAGGCCGCCATGAGATGCTCGATGGTTGAGACCTGGGCGCCCTGGCTTCCAATGGTCGTGGCAAGCCGCGTGTCCACCACGTGGTGATAGCGCGCGGCGATCATGGGCTGTCCGGGGATATCCGTTCTCCGGAACAAAATGCCGGAGTCGGGGCGGGCCGGCTTCAGGCGCACGGAAATCCTTGCGCCGGAATGGAGGCCCACCCCCTGGAACAGGGTTTCCTCGGCAAGCGTGTTCTGGTTTTCAAGACAAATATTCAAGCCACATTCCTCCTCGGCAGGGGCAAATAGCATCGATCGTGCCATTGACCGGCCGGGCCGGCTCCAGCGCGCCGAGCCCGGCGGCTGAAGGCCTTCCATGGCTCGAACGAGCCCTTCTCCGGCCACACCCCTCGGGAGGAGTCAAGGCCGGGGAGCCCGCCCGGCGGCATCGTGCATCGTGGCACAAAGGACACAGTCCAGGGCGAGGATTGTGTCTTTTATGCAACACTGCCCGCACCCTCGAAGCCTCCCGCTCAGGGGTCCATCAAACGCTGGGATCGGCCGAGAAGAGCAAGGCACCTCGCAGGCTCCCGCGCGCGGGTCCATTTCCAAGGGAATTGCTTAATCGAGGCGAATGGAGTAGTTGATAGGATACCCGGGGGGGGGATCCGTCGGGTTCCGGCTCGATCTCACCGGAGGCATGAGAAAATCTCGAAAGGAGGCATCCCGCATGCGAATCGGCGATTTCCCACCCGACGTTCAGCCACACCTGATCCCGAGTCCCGGCGGCGCTTACCGGTACGAGTGCCTTGCGTGCCGGGAGCACTTCGGCATCGACCATCTCCTCTACACCTGCCCGGAGTGCGGGAGCGTGCTGCTCATCAAGGACCAGGACTGGAATCGTCTGAAGTCCATCCCGGGGGCACTGTGGCGCAGGATCTTCGACTTCCGGAGCATGGTCCCGGTTCCGGCGCTGCGGGGCATCTACCGATTTCACGAGCTGCTCGGCTCGATTCTTCCCATGGAGGACATCGTCTACCTGGGCGAGGGGCAGACCCCGGTGATCGAGGCCAACGAGCGGCTGGCCGGGTGGGCCGGGATTTCGATGCATTTCAAGAACGACGGGCAGAACCCCAGTGCGTCCTTCAAGGACCGGGGCATGGCCAGCGCCTTCAGTTATCTCAACTATCTCATCAAGCGCCGAGATCTCAAGGACGTGCTGGCCATCTGCGCCTCCACGGGGGACACTTCGGCTTCGGCGGCCCTCTACGCGTCCTACCTGGTGCGGGGAGTCAAGTCGGCGGTGCTCCTCCCCCACGGGAAGGTGACGCCTCAGCAGCTGGGGCAGCCGCTTGGAAGCGGCGCCCGGGTCATCGAGATCCCGGGGGTCTTCGATGACTGCATGAAGGTGGTGGAATATCTTTCCGAGAACTACGCCGTCGCCCTCATGAACTCGAAGAACGCGTGGCGCATCCTGGGGCAGGAGTCCTACAGCTTCGAGATCGCCCAGTGGTTCGAGTATGACGTCGGGAAGCTGGTCGTCGTGGTCCCCATCGGCAATGCCGGCAACATCACGGCGGTGCTCCAGGGGTTCCTGAAGCTGCTGGACCTCGGGATCATCGAAGGCCTGCCCACGGTCATCGGGGTTCAGTCCCGCCACGCCAACCCCGTATTCCTCTATTACCTGGAGCCCGATCGATCGAAGCGGCTGTTTCGCCCGGTGGACGTCAGGCCCAGCGTGGCGCAGGCGGCCATGATCGGCAACCCGGTGTCCATGCCGCGGGTGATCCACCTGGTCGAGCAGTACCGCGGCATTGCCGGAACCGGGAGCTTCCAGGTCCTGGAGGTGTCCGAGCAGGAGATCATGGATGCCATGCTTCTGGCCAACCGCAACGGTCACATCAGCTGCACCCAGGGGGGTGAATGCCTCGCCGGCATCCGCCGCGCCGTGCGGGAGCGCCGGGTCGATGCGGGATCGGTGGCGGTGCTCGACGCCACGGCCCATGCCCTGAAGTTTGCCGTTTTTCAGGAGAAGTACTTTTCGGATGGCTTCGAGCCCGAGTACGAAGTGAGCCCCAAAGAGGAGCTTCAGAACGAGCCGCATCTCATCTCCCCCCCCGAGGGGGTTCCCAGGCCGTCCCAGGACGTGCGGCTCGACCCAACTGAGTTTGAGCGGTTTCTCCGGTTCTCGGGAGAAGCGATCGCCGGGCTCCTGGGTTTGAAGCCCCGCTGAGGGTGCGGTGGTGACGGGACGAGGTGTGGCGGCGTCTTGCGGGCGTCCTCGCCTCCAGCGTGGATTCCATGAATCAGGGGAACGAATGAAAGGTCTGCTGGCTTACAAGGGGATTGTGCCCAGCCTCGGCGAGGACGTGTTTGTCGCTCCCGGAGCCTGGGTGATCGGCGACGTGGTGATCGGATCGAGAAGCAGCATCTGGTTCAACACCCTGGTCCGCGGGGATGTTCATTTCATCAGGATCGGGTCGGAGACCAACATCCAGGACAACTCGACCCTGCACGTGACGGAAGGCAAGTACCCGCTTCACATGGGCGACCGCGTCACGGTGGGACACCGGGCCATCGTTCATGGCTGCACCATCGAAGCCGAGTGTCTCATCGGCATGGGAGCCATCGTCATGGATGGAGCCCGCATCGGCCGGGGGTCCCTCGTGGGGGCTGGAGCCGTGATCACGCCGGGGACCGTGATTCCTCCGGAATCGGTGGTGCTGGGGTTCCCCGCCCAGGTGGTGAAAAAGGTCGGCGATGCCGAAAGACGACTCATCGAGGAGAGCTGCCGGCATTACCTCGATCTGGCCCGTGAGTACCTCCAATCCGATGTACCCTATGAATCCCGGCGGACCTGCGGCTTCCTCGAAAGGGTTTAGGTCCAGTCCTCCCGGGACCGCACCGAAAAGGGCTCATCCTCGCCAAGGGGGTGCGCCGTTTCCAGAACTCCGCGGCGCATGAGCTCCCTCACCGCCCTCTGAAGACTCTCCTCGTCACCGGTCCATTTGGCTCTTACCTGGGGCAGCGTGGGGGGCTGCCCGAGATCCATCAGGGCGCAGATCAGAATGTACAGAGATGTCGCCTCGGTGCTCGCCTTCAAGTTGAATATATCCCGATCCATGTTCATTGTGGCTCACGCTCCTCGTCAGTTGGAAAAGTCCTTCGCCCGACACGGTATCTCCCGCGCCATGTGCGTCGAATGATACTAAAAGGATGGCTCCCGGGTTGTCAATGGGAGCGGGGGCTCCTTCCCGCGGCGCCGACGGTGCCTCCCGGGGGCCGCCGGGAGCCCGTTCGGCTCGGGTCCGTGGCGGCCGGCGCGAGGCCACCCGGAGGACCTTTTTGAAGACCCGGCTCCGGCATCAAAGAATTTCGTGACAATTTTGTACAAATGACATATGGTCCGCTCGATTCATGGATGCTCACGAAAAAGACGGATGATAGGGAAATGGGTTCAGATTTCAGTTACCTGGAACTGCGTGCCTTGCACGAGGTCGCGAGGGTTCTTTCCCAGAGCGATGATCTGAAGGATCAGCTTGGGCAGACCCTCGAAATATTGAGCACCTGGCTGGGGATGGAGCGGGGGATGATCTCGGTCCTCGATCTCCAGACGGGGGATGCCTGGCTGGATGTGGCTCGAGGCGTCGACGTGGAGACGGGCAAGATCAGCTACCGGCCGGGAGAGGGGATCACCGGGAAAGTGGCCCAGACCGGCCGCCCCATGGCCATTGCGAATCTCGGGAATGAAACCCATTTCCTGGACCGGACGGGAGCGCGCAAATCCCTCAACCGTTCCGAGCTGGCTTTTCTTTGCGTGCCCATTTTTCACCAGAATCGCGTGGTCGGGGTGCTTTCGGCGGACAAGCTGGCGCAGCAGGTCCAGGAGCTCGACAGGGAGCTGGAGATCCTGAGCGCCGTGGCGGAGCTTCTGGGAAAGGTTGTTCATTTTCGTGCCATCGAGGAGGAGAATACCAGGCTGCGCGGAATGCTCGCCGAGCCCAGGAGGCCGCGCACGAGCATCATCGGGCGTTCCAAGGTCGTCCGGGAAGTGCTTCGGCTCATCGACCAGGTGGCGGACACCAACACCACCGTCCTGGTCACCGGCGAGACGGGAACCGGCAAGGAGCTGGTGGCCAGGGCCATCCACGAGAACAGCCGGCGGCGCAAGAACCTGCTGGTGCAGGTCAACTGCGCGGCCATGCCCGACACGCTCCTCGAGAGCGAGCTTTTCGGCCATGAGAAGGGTGCGTTCAGTGGTGCGGTGACCCGCCGCCGGGGTCGTTTCGAAGAGGCCAACGGAGGCACCATCTTCCTGGACGAGGTGGGGGAGCTTTCGCCCGTGGCCCAGGCCAAGCTTCTCAGGGTCCTGCAGGAGAGGGAGTTTCAGCCCCTGGGGTCGTCCAGGACCGTGAAGGTGGATGTGCGCGTGGTCACGGCCACCAACAAGGACCTGGAAAAGGAGGTCGGCCAGGGGACTTTCCGCTCGGATCTCTTCTACAGGCTGAATGTCTTCCCCATCCACCTCCCTCCCCTTCGCGAGCGGGGGCCCGACATTCTGCTTCTGGCCGATTATTTCGTCATCAAGTATGCTCGAGAGTTCGGCAAGGAAGTGAAGCGGATCTCGACCAGCGCCATCGACATGCTGATGAGCTACCACTGGCCGGGCAACGTCCGCGAGCTCGAGAACTCCGTCGAGCGCGCGATCCTGCTGGCGACGGGGGACGCCATCGAATCGTGGCATCTGCCTCCGACCCTCCAGATGAAGCCGGAGGGAGCCCGTAGTGTCAGCCGCGGGAAGATGGAGGCCCTGGTGGGTGCCTTCGAGCGGGATCTCATCACCGATGCCCTGAAGGATGTTCGCGGCAACCAGTCTCAGGCGGCAAGGCTTCTGGGAACGACCAAACGCATCATTCAGTACAAGGTGGAAAAATACGGCATCGATCCCAAGCGCTTTCGGGCTCGATCGGCTTCCTGACGCCCTTTTCACGTTCTTCTTTCGGTGTGGAGCTCTCCAGCTCCCGAGGGACCCGTCTTGCGGGCTTGCTGGACGAGAGCTTCCGCCTGCGCCGCCTGCGCTTCGATGAGGGCTCCAGGCGGCCGAGGCCATGGCGATGCGAGTTGGATTGGCTCAGATAGACCCGCTGATCGGCGATTTCGAGGGCAATGCCCACAGGATTTGTCTCGAAATCGACCGGGCCAGGGGCGCGCATTGCGATCTGGTGGTTTTTCCCGAGCTGGCGCTGGTGGGGTATCCGCCGCGGGATCTTCTGGAGCTGCGGGACTTCGTTTCCGCGAGCCGCCGGCTGTGGCCAAGGATCATGGACGCGGGAAAAGGCATCGGGGTGATCTGCGGCGTGGTGGACGTAAATGAGGGAGCCGGCAAGCCGTATCGGAACACGGCCCTCTTTTTCGCCGACGGAAAAGTCCTGGCCGCCTACCACAAGCGGTTGCTGCCTTCCTACGATGTGTTCGACGAGGAGCGGTATTTCGAGCCCGGGCAGAGTGCGGTGCTTCTGGAATGGGGTGGGGAGCGGGTGGGGCTGACCATCTGCGAGGACATCTGGAACGTGGCCGAATACCTGCCCCGGCCCCTGTATCGGTGCGACCCGGTGTGCGAGCTCATGGCGGAGCGAGCGAGCCTCATCATCAATATCTCGGCGTCTCCCTACCACCTGGGGAAGGCTTCCTGGGTGGAGGGGCTCCTCGCAAGTCACGCCGTGCGCTCGGGCGCTCAGCTGGTTTACGTGAACCAGGTGGGGGGCAATGACGAGCTGGTGTTTCAGGGCCGCAGCATGGTGTGGACTCCGTCGGGCGAGCTTGCGGCGAGCGGAGCCGACTTCAGGGAAGACTTCGTCGTCTATGATACCCGGTCCCGGCAGGGTGATCGCCATGCCTCGGTCCTGGAGAACGGCGCCGAGGTCATCGAGGGTCTGCTGCTGGGGCTCCGGGACTATGCGAGAAAGTGCGGCTTCTCCAGGTCCCTTGTGGGGCTGAGCGGAGGAGTGGATTCCGCCGTGGTCGCCTGCCTGGCCGCCATGGCCCTGGGGCCCGGGAACGTGCTCGGCGTGGCCATGCCCGGCCCGTACAACGCCCCCGAAAGCCTTTCCGACGCCGAAGACCTCGCCGGACGGCTGGGCATTCAGTTCCAGGTTCTCCCCATTCATGATCTCTTCGAGAGCTCGCTCCGAGCTCTGCAGCCCGCCTTCGAGGGATTGCCCCGGGACGTGACGGAGGAGAATCTCCAGGCCCGCATCCGGGGGATGGTTCTGATGGCGCTGTCCAACAAGTTCAACCGGCTCCTGCTCAGCACCGGCAACAAATCCGAGATGGCCGTCGGATACTGCACGCTCTATGGCGATATGAACGGGGGACTGGCCGTTCTCGGCGATGTCCCCAAGACCATGGTTTATGATATCGCCCGGGAACTGAATCGGCGGCACGCCTGGATCCCCGAGCGCATCCTCGAGAGGGCGCCCTCGGCGGAGCTCAGGCCCGATCAGAAAGACCAGGACACCCTGCCCCCTTACGACGTTCTCGACGGGATTCTGGCCGCCTACGTGGAAGGCCGGCTGCCCGCATCCGAGATGGTGGCGCGGGGGTGGGATCCGGAGCTCGTTCGATGGGTCATTCGCCGGGTCGATCAGAATGAATACAAACGGTGGCAGGCGCCGCCCATCCTGAGAGTCACGTCCAAGGCATTCGGCATCGGTCGCCGTTTTCCCATCGCTCAGGGCTACCGCCAGAGCAGCTGATGGCGGTTCGTACCCCTTCACTGGAACGGAAATTGCCTCTCGATGATCAGGCCGGCATGTCTGATCCTTTTGGCCCGGTTTGCTGGATGGAAAGGGTGAAGCGAACATGAAGAAAATCGAAGCCATTGTGAAGCCTTTCAAGCTGGACGACATCAAGGACAAGCTGTCCACCATCGGGATCCAGGGGATGACCGTCTCCGAGGTTCGAGGTTTCGGGCGCCAGAAGGGACATACCGAAATTTATCGCGGAGCTGAGTACGTGGTGGACTTCCTCCCCAAGATCAAGATCGAGGTGGTGGTGCCGGATCGCCTGGTCTCCGAGGTCGTGGAGGCCATTCGGTCGGCCGCCAACACGGGCAAGATTGGCGACGGGAAGATTTTTGTGATCCCCGTGGACGAATGTGTCCGCATACGCACGGGTGAGTCCGGAGAACAGGCTCTCTAAGCCACGATCGGGCGGAATGAATGGCGATCCAGCGTTTTTCGAATCTCTTCAGAAGAATCAAGGACCTGCGGCAGACCTTCGAAAACGAGTGCGCTCAGGACATTCCGGGGCTCCTGTCGTCCGGAACCTACGCCATCCACATTCATGATGCGCTTCAGAAGGGGCTGGTCCGGCCGGATATCGTGCAGGAGGGCTGGTGCCTTGCGGCCGTGGGGGGCTTCGGGCGGGGGGAGCTGAGCTTCAAATCCGACCTGGACCTGCTCTTCCTGCACCAGAACCGGATGCCGCAGGCCCTCGAAGACTTTTTGAGGGAGCTGATCACCGGCCTCTGGGACGCGGGCTTCGAAGTGGGCCACGCCACCACCTCGGTGACGGGAGCCAGGAAGCTCGTCCAGGAGGACTTCACCATTCTCACCAACCACCTGGAAGCCCGATTCACGGCGGGTGACGCGGCCCTCTTCGAGAACTGGAGATCAGCCTTTCTGAAGAGCTTCGGGACCCTGAGCCGGCGCCGCTTCATCCGCGGCCTCATCGAGTACCGTCAGTCCAGGATGCAGCACTACGGGGAGAGCTCCTATCTGCTCGAGCCGCACATCAAGGAGGGTGTGGGCGGCATGCGGGACCTTCACACCATCCGATGGGCCGCCATTGGATGCGCCGGGCGGTTTGATGTGGATGACCTGGTCCAGCGCGGCTGGCTCATTCCCCAGGAAGCGGTTTGGCTGGACCAGGCCGGCGACTTCCTCTGGCGCGTGCGTCTGCAGCTGCATCGGATCACGGGGAGGAGGCAGGATCACCTGCTTTTTCCCGAACAGGAGCAGGTGGCGCTCAGGCTGGGCTTCAAGGATGCGCGGCAGGGCTCCGCTGCCGAGGCCTTCATGCGGCTCTACTATCGGCATGTGGCCCGCATACGCCGCACCACCTCCTTCTTTCTCGAACGCGTGGAGGAGGCTCAGGGAAAATCGCTGCGGCAGAGGATGTCGAGGAAGCGGGTGCTTCCGGGGCCGTTTCTTCTGGAAGGCCGAGGGCTCCATTTCATGGATCCGTCCTGGGTCTGCGGGAACCCCGGACTGCTCATGCGGATCTTCTGGCAGGCTGCCCGATCGGACGCTCACTTTCACCACCAGACGGGAAGCGTGATCCGGGACAACCTGTCGTGCATGACGGATGAAGTTCGGACCGACCCCGTGGTTGTGCAGCAGTTTCTGGATATCCTCATGGACCCGGCCCAGGCTTTTCGGGTGCTGAAGGTCATGCTCGAAACCGGATTCCTCGAAAGCTTCATACCGGGATTCAGCGGAGTCCGATACAAGGTCCAGTACGACTTCTACCACCTGTATACCGTCGATGAGCACCTGCTGAGAACCATCCTCGAACTGCACCGGATGGAGGGAGGAGGCGAGGAAGACCTGGCTGCCCTGCGACTCCCGGGGGTGTTCAAGCAGGTCGCGAATCGCAGGGTGCTTTTTCTGGCGGCCCTTCTTCACGACATCGGCAAAGGGGTCGGAAAGGGCCATGCCGTCCATGGGGCCAGGATGGCTCCTTCCCTGGCGCGGCAGTTCAGGCTGTCGGACGATGAGGCGGAGCTCCTGGGCTTCCTCATCGAAAAGCACCTGCTTCTGCCGGAGACAGCCCTCAAGCGCGACCTCATGGACGAGAAGCCCATTCTCAAGTGTGCCTTCGAAATCGGAGACCGCGAGAGGCTCAGGCTGCTCTACCTGCTCACCATTGCCGATTCGAGGGCCACGGGACCCGGCGCCTGGAACGTCTGGAGGGCTTCGCTTCTTCAGGAGCTTTATCTCAAGGTGGACCGAGCCCTGGTGAGGGGTGAGTGGAGCAGGGATGATCTGCGGGAGCAGTGCGACGCCATCCAGAGCGATATTCTCTCCCGCGTGGAGTCGCCGGCGGAGAGGGAGGCGGTTTCCCGGTGGCTGGACCGGGTGTCGTTCCGCTACATCCTCTCCCAGTCGCCCGAGGATATTCTGCGCCATTTCGAGATGGAGAAGAGCCTGGAGCGGCGGACGCTGGTGATGGAGACCCGGGAGGTCGAGGGCGGCATGTGGCAGATCACGCTGGCCACTCGGGACCGGACCGGGCTCTTCGCCATGATCACGGGGGTCCTCTGGGTTGCGGGACTCAACATCCTGGCCGCGGATATCTTCACTCGCCCCTCGGGGGTGGCACTGGATATCCTGAGGGTGGAGCGGGTCCCCGACCCACTGCGCTCCCGCGAGCTCTTCGATCGAATCGGAAACGACCTGGAGAATTCCCTGGCGGATCGGTCCAATTTTGTGAAACTGATGGCTGCCAAGGAAAAACCTTCGCTGCTGCAGCAGAAGAACGTTCCGGTGGCCGAGGATCGCGTTGTCATTGACGAGGACGGGTCGGACTTCCACACCATCGTCGAGGTCTACACCTGGGATCGACCGGGAGTGCTGCACGCCATCACGCGCACCCTCTACGAAATGGATTTGAGCATACAGCTGGCCAAGATCTCGACGCCGGGGGCTCAGGTGGCGGACATCTTCTACGTGACGGACCTCGAAGGCAACAAGCTCATGAAACAGGAGACCCACGAGCGGCTCCGTGCTCGACTCCTCGCCTGCCTCCTGCAGACCCCCTGAAGTGGACCCGCGCGGTGCCTGCGCCTGGAAATCATCCTCGAGCCCCTGGCTCCGTGAGGGACCCGGGAGCGGGAGACGATTTCGTACAACCCTTTTGTCTGCTTCGGCGGTGAAGAGGTTACATTTTTGTACATTCACGGGCTGGATGATCCGCAATGGTTAAGCATTGGAATTCTAATGTTTTTTGGGCTCCCCAGGTGAGAGAGGGGCTTCAATCTCCCGGGTGGCTCCATGAAGGTGGAACAAAATTGTCTCGTTCCAGGACCGGGATGGGTTGGCGCCGGCGCGGGGCGGCAGGCTTGGTCGTGGCCGGTGGAGCTCAGGGGTACGGCGCGGCAGCCGGCTTTCACGGGGACGACTCCCGAGTTGGCAAGGCTTTTGCCCTAGACAGGTGCCGATGATGCGGAAATGCATTCAAGACTAATGAGGAGGATACACATGACCCCAAAAGAAGTACTTGCTTTTGCACGCGAGCAGGGCGCCAAGATGGTGGATTTCAAGTTCCTTGATTTTCTGGGCACCTGGCAGCATTTCACCAACCCCATAGAGGAGCTGGGGGAGTCGGACTTCGAGAACGGCTATGGGTTTGACGGCTCGAGCATCAGGGGATGGCAGCCCATCAATGCGAGCGACATGCTGGTGATCCCGGACGCCGACACTGCCATCATGGATCCCTTCATGGCGGTCCCGACCCTGACCCTCATCTGCAACATCGTGGATCCGGTGACCAAGGAGAGGTACACGCGGGATCCCCGCTACATCGCTCAGAAGGCCGAGAATTATTTGAAGTTCACGGGCATTGGGGATGCGGCGTGGTTTGGTCCCGAGGCGGAGTTCTTCATTTTCGACGACATCCGGTACGATACGGCCTGCCAGTATGGCTACTACTACATCGATTCGAGCGAAGGGACGTGGAACACCGGCCGCATGGAGAATCCCAACCTGGGATACAAGCCGCGTCACAAGGAGGGGTATTTCCCCGTGCCTCCCGTCGATTCGCTGCAGGATCTCCGCACCGACATGGTGCTCATGATGCAGAAGGTGGGGCTCACCATCGAGTGTCAGCACCACGAGGTGGCCACGGCGGGGCAGGCCGAAATCGACATGAAGGCCTCCACCCTGGTCAAGATGGCGGACAGTCTCCAGTGGTACAAATACGTGGTCAAGAACGTGGCCCGCAAGGCGGGGAAAACGGTGACCTTCATGCCCAAGCCCCTTTTTGGGGACAATGGCTCGGGGATGCACATCCACATAAGCATCTGGAAAGGTGGACAACCCCTTTTTGCGGGCGACAAGTACGCCGGGCTGAGCGAGATGGCCATGCATGCCATTGGGGGCGTCCTGAAGCATGCGGCGGCAATCTGCGCCATCACGAACCCCATCACGAACTCTTACAAGCGTCTGGTGCCGGGCTACGAAGCCCCGGTCAACCTGGCCTATTCGAGCCGCAACCGGAGCGCCTCGGTGCGAATCCCCATGTACTCGGCTTCGCCGAAGCTCAAGAGGATCGAGGTGCGCTTCCCCGACCCGTCCTGCAACGGCTACCTGGCCTTCAGCGCTCTCCTGATGGCCGCCCTGGACGGCATAGAAAACCGCATCGACCCGGGTCAGCCCCTGGACCGAGACATTTATTCCATGACGCCCGAGGAGCTGGCCAACGTTCCGTCGACCCCGGGCTCCCTCGAGCAGGCACTCGAGGCCCTGGACAAGGATCATGACTTCCTGCTCAAGGGCGATGTCTTCACGGAGGACGTGATCCTCAAGTGGATCGACTACAAGCGGGAAAACGAGGTGGATGCCATCCGAATGCGGCCGCATCCCCACGAGTTCAAACTCTATTTCGACATTTGATGATCTTCACTCATGGGAGCTCCGCCACCCGAGAAACTGGAAACTCCTTATTCCTGACGCTCCGACCATCACCGCTGAGACGATTCCCTCTCCTCTCCTCTGAACGGTGGTGGAGCTCCCTTGAACGGCCACATCATCGCCGACGACAGCTGCGTCGCCTGTCGATGATGTGGTTTTCTTTTGGCAGCCTCGGCCAGGCGGAAATTCTTCTAAATTCCCTTGACGAGATGACGATCTTTTGCTTATTAGAAGTCACTCCCAACAGGGTTTTCCGGGGAGGGATGGATGAACCCTAACGAGAAGAGATAGATGGAAGACTCGGACAGTTGCGGTAGATGCATTTTCAGTTCTTTGATGAGCCAGATGATATGCCCGGGTTCAGGGCTCAAGGAGGACAGCGTATAAGCATCCTCGAGCCGTGATGCGCCGTTTTGTGCTTTGACCCGGGTCCCGTGGCTCGGGTTTTTTGTTTTTCAGCACTGGAACGGGGAGGTGGCCCATGAAAATTGTCCTCATTCGCGGCCGCAACAGGCACGAAGCGCGCAAGAAGGCTCTGGATTACTGGTTTGCCCATCGAGATCAGTATGACTGCAGCATGAAGGATTTCCTCAAGAAGTGCTCGACGGATCCTTCGGGGCGGGTGATCAGGCTCAAGGAGTGAGCCATGGAATCGGACAGTTCTTCCTGGAATGGTCCAAGATGATGGGGCTGAGGAGATTTTCTCGGCCCTTTTCCATGGTGCGGCTTCTCAACCGCCTTTTGAAGTGAGACCAGCCCCTGGCGCTCCCATCACCCTCCCGCCGGTGTTTTGCGTTTGACCCCCCGTGAGAACCTTGATAATCTGTTGCTTCACAATGGTTTACGCATGGATGAGCTCGGGATTGGCTTTGAAACGAAAGGGTTGACTCATGTGGGGATTCGGAGAACTGCTCTGTGCGGGATTGAAGCGCAGTGTTAACAGCATGTTGCCCTGGGATGTGCCCTGGTACGATCCCAGTCATGTGGTGTTCTTCGCGGCCCTTTATGGTGCGCTGAGCGTCATCGGGATCGGACTACTCGCAGCCTTCGTCATCACCATGAGGCGTCTGTCCCGCGATGCTGGTGGGTCCCATCACTGAGGCCTTTAACGGCTCATTACCGTGAGACGGATTGCCTCTGAAGCCCCGGCCCGATCTCGAGGTGCAGTGCGGTGCCGGCAGATCGCTGGTTTGACATGGGTTTGCGGCAGCGGTGCGCGATCCATCCTCAGGAACCCTACCCGCCCGGGATTGCCCGGCTCGCTTGCATGGACCGGGCTGCCAGTCCGGATCTTGACCCCCTTCACCGACCAAGCACCGCCCATTGTTCCTGTTGACGGCTTCATCCTTTCGTTTGGGGTTCCGCCGGGGCTCTTGTGAAAGGACAGCTCGGGGATGCTCATGAATCCGAAGGTTTTTCGCGAATACGACATTCGCGGCATCGTGGATGTGGACATTGACGACGAGGATGTGATCCGGCTGGGCAGGGCCTTTGGAACCACTATGGCGCGGCAGGACAAACGCTCGATTGCGGTGGCCCGGGATTGTCGCTTGAGCTCGGAGCGTTATCGAGGCCTGCTGGTTCAGGGATTGCTGGGGGCGGGAATGGATGTGGTCGACCTCGGCATGTGCCCCACGCCCCTTCTCTATTTCGGGCTTCGCCACCTCGATCGGCAGGGTGGCATCATGATCACCGCCAGTCACAATCCCCCGGAATACAACGGCTTTAAAGTCTGCATCGGCTACGACACCATTTCGGGCACCGAGATCCAGAAGCTCCGCCGGATCATGGAGAGCGGCTCATTCACCGAAGGAGCGGGGGCCCTGAGAGAGGTGGATATCGTCAAGCCCTACCAGGATTTCGTGGTCGACAACATTCGGATCGACGGGAAGCTCCGCGTCGGAGTGGATGCCGGCAACGCCACCGGCGGGTTCATCGCCCCGCCAATCCTCGAGAGGCTGGGCTGCGAGGTCTTCCCGCTGTACTGCGAGCCGGACGGCACCTTCCCCAATCACGAGCCCGACCCGACGGTGCTTCCGAATCTCAGGGACCTGATCGATCTGGTGAAACGGGAGGGGCTGGATGTGGGCATCGCTTACGATGGGGACTGCGACCGGCTGGGCGTCGTGGACCATCGCGGTGAGGTCGTGTACGGCGACAAGCTCATGATCATCTTCGCCCGTGAGATCCTTTCCCGGCGGCCCGGAACCACCTTCCTCTCCGAGGTCAAGTGCTCGAAGACGCTTTACGACGACATCGAGAAACGGGGCGGGCGGGCCATCATGGGTCGCACGGGGCACTCCCTCATGAAGGCCAGGATGAAGGAAGTGGATGCCGTGCTGGCGGGGGAGATGAGCGGCCACATGTTCTTCAAGGACCGGTTCTTCGGGTTTGACGACGGCATCTATGCTTCCTGCCGACTCCTGGAAATCCTGTCCCAGACTCGAAAGCCGATTTCGGAGCTGCTGGAGGGTGTTCCCGAGACCTGCGCCACGCCGGAAATTCGGGTGGATTGCCCGGATGAGATCAAGTTCGAGGTGGTGGAGCACGCAAGACTCCATTTCGTCGATTCGGGCTATCGGGTGATCGACGTGGATGGCGTGCGGATCGTGTTCGAGGACGGCTGGGGATTGGTGAGAGCTTCCAACACGCAGCCGGTGCTCGTGCTGCGCTACGAGGCTGAAACCGAAGGGAGGCTCGAGGAGATCAGGGACCTGATCGAATCCCAGGTGGAGCGCATCAAGCGGGAACATTTCGGTTGACAGAATTGCCCTGGGGGCTCGCCTGATGTGGAGCCTCCAGGGTCTTCGAAAACCGATGTCATTTCTTCTTCTTGGCTTTGCCTGCTGCCTTCTGGGGCGTCGGGGCGGGTGCCGGGTTCATGAGATCCTTGAGCTTCTTGCCCTGGGAGAACTTGGCGCTCTTGGCGGCGGCGATCTTGATGGATTCGCCGGTTCTCGGGTTGCGGCCCTCTCTTGCAGCACGCTCACCGACCTTGAATGTTCCAAAGCCGACCAGCGAGACGCTCTCTCCCTTGGCCAGGGCCCCGGAAACCGCCTCCATGAAAGCTGCAACGGCGGCATCGGCGTCCTTTTTGGTGATTTTTGCCTTGTCGGCGACAAATGCAACAAGATCAGCCTTCGTCATGGTTTCTCCTCCCTTTGCAGGCGTTGCGTTTTGGAATCACCCCCGTTGGAGGCCAATATCGGCGCAGAAGCCTCTGAACGCAACATTATTTTGTGGCTGATGTCTGTATCTGTAAATTTTTTCAGTAACCAGCCATGACTCGAACCACTTGTTGTTCATGACCTGCCGCTGACTCGTGCAATATTTGTTTGAATTTCCATCCCCATGACTCAGGCCTTGATGATCTTTTCCCGCCCTTCTTTCACAATTTTGGTCGCATTACGTGTATCGATGACGAGGGGAGCATGCTCCACGATCCAGGCGTAGTCGTATGAGGAATGGTCGGTCAGGATCATGACGGCGTCCATCTCCCTCAGCACGTCCTCGGACAATTCAACGGATTCCAGGCGAAACTGGTGCTTTCGACCCGGCTTGAGCCTTGGAATATGGGGATCATTGTAAAACACTACCGCACCCCGCTCGAGGAGCAGTTCCATGATCGCGTAAGAAGGGGACTCGCGGTCGTCGTCGATGTCCTTTTTATAGGCCACACCCAGGACGAGGATCTTGGCGCCGTTGAGACACTTGCGATATTGGTTCAATGCTTCAATGGTCTGTTCCAGGACATGATAAGGCATCGATACGTTGATCTCACCCGCAAGATGAATGAAGCGAGTGGTGAAATCGTATTCGCGGGCTTTCCATGAAAGGTAGAATGGGTCGATGGGAATACAGTGACCTCCGAGACCCGGCCCCGGGTAAAACGGGGTGAACCCGAAAGGCTTGGTGGATGCGGCCTCGATCACCTCCCACAGGTCGATGCCCATGCGCTGGGTCAGCACCTTCAGCTCGTTCACCAGGGCGATGTTGACGCTCCGGTAAATGTTCTCGAGGAGCTTGGTCAGCTCGGCCACTCGGGTGGATGAAACGGGCACAATCCGTGTGACGGCATATTCGTACAGGGCCGCGGCTCTTTCCAGACACTGGCGGGTGACGCCCCCGACCACCTTGGGAATGTTCCCCGTGTGGAAGCTCTTGTTGCCGGGGTCTTCGCGCTCGGGCGAAAAGGCGAGGTAGAAGTCTTCGCCGACTTTCAGGCCACCCTGCTGCAACCGGGGCAGCATCACCTCGTCGGTGGTTCCCGGGTAGGTCGTGGACTCGAGAACGACCAGCTGCTGGGGACGAAGGTGTCGCGCCACGGTTTCCGTGGTGGTCAGAACATACTGCAGATCGGGCTCCATTTTTTCCGTGAGGGGAGTCGGAACGCAGATGAGGATGCAGTCGGCCTCGCTGAGTCGATCGAAGCTCAGGGTGACATCGAGTCTCTTCTCTTCCAGGAACCGGCTGACCGGCTCGATGGGAATGTGCTTGATATAGCTCTTGCCGTGCAGCAGGGCGTCGATCTTGCGGCTGTCGACATCAAACCCCAGGACCGGGAAACCGGCTTCGCCAAAGCGGATGAGGAGAGGCAGTCCGACGTAGCCAAGGCCGATGATCCCGACGGTGGCGGTACGATGGTGTATCTTGTCGATGAGCATTTCCATGATGAAACCTCTGTTTGAATTGGCGTTGTTCACATACGAAGCCTGAAGATGCGAGTCGGCGACTTGCTGATATTCCTTGAGGAAATCGGTTGCATAATGCAGAGAAACAGACTTCGGTGCAACGGGAATTCCACACGGGGAATCGAACGACGGGACCTTTGGGCGGTCATGATCATCGGCTCGGGCAGTGCATCCTTCGAGATTCTGAGATACCTCGCCGAAAGACTGCCGTTGATGGTGGCGCCCCGCTGGGTCCAAAATCCCATTCGGCCCATCGCGGTCAGCGACGTCATCCACTACTTGACCGCCTGCATCCGGAGCCCGGAAACCTCCGGTCCGATCTCCGATATCGGCGGTCATTCTCTGGAAACCGAGGGGAGGGCTCGACCGGCTCCCGGGGGGTGTGGGCCTGAGCCGTGGACGCCGGAGCACGCGGGATCTGCGCACCGGCGATGCCGTCGACTTCTGGCGGGTCCTGCTCGCCGAGGAGAACAGCCGGCTCATCATGCTGGCCGAGATGAAGGTCCCCGGGGAAGCGGTCCTGCAGTTCAGCCTGAATCCCAGCGGGTCCGGCTGCGAGCTCTTACAGATCGCGAGATTTCTGCCCAGGGGATTGTCCGGCCTGGCGTACTGGTATTCCATGGCCCCCTTTCATGATTATCTCTTCAAGGGAATGCTTTTGACCATTGCCCGCCAGTGTCGGTGCGCCATCCTGGAGGAGCCCGGGCCATTCGAGGGTGGGGAGCGGATCTGCCGCCTGCCGGAGCAGTGGGGAGAGACTGGAAATACCTTTCCTCCATCGGTGTGATGAGCCGACAGGTGTCGAATGAGCTCGTCAATAATCTCGGGGTTGGCTTCGGACTGAGGGAGGGTGTGGAGCCTACCAGGTTTTTCGGACTTCGACTCCCCGCTCCCGCAGGAATTCCTTGATCTGTCGAATGGTGGTCGAGCCGTAGTGGACCATGGAGGCAATGAGGGCCGCATCGGCCCGGCCATCCTTGAGCACATCCAGGAGGTGATCGGCGGTCCCCGCTCCCCCCGATGCGATGACGGGAATGCGCACATGGGTGGAGATGAGCCGTGTGAGGTTGATCTCGTAGCCCTCCCGGGTCCCGTCGGCATCGATGGAATTGAGGCAGATTTCGCCGGCGCCGAGCCGCTCGGCCTCCTGGGCCCACCACAGCGCATCGATGCCCATGGCGGTCCGGCCTCCATTGATCACCATTTCGTAGCCCGACGGTGTCTTTTCCGAGGGCTGGACTCGCTTGACATCCATGCCCAGAACGACACACTGGCTGCCGAAGGCTTCGGCGCCCTGGCTGATGATCCGGGGATCCAGGACCGCGGCCGAGTTGACGCTGACCTTTTCGGCTCCGGCCAGGAGCACGTCACGCATGTCTTCGACGCTGCGAATGCCGCCGCCCACGGAAAACGGGATGAAGATGGTCTCGGCCACGCGACGCACGACGTCGAGCATGATGGGCCTCCGATCGCTGGAAGCCGTGATGTCGTAGAACACGATCTCGTCGGCCCCCTCTTCGTAATAGAATCGGCCCATTTCGACGGGATCGCCGATGTCCACGTTCTCCTTGAACTGGATGCCCTTGGTTGTCCGGCCGTCCCGAACATCGAGGCAGGGGATGATGCGCTTGCTCAGCATGGCTTCCTCTCAACGAGCCAGAACCGGAGAACCGTCCCAGCGGCAGAAATTGCTCAATATCCTCAGCCCCGGCGGACCGCTCTTCTCGGGGTGAAATTGCATGGCGACCAGGTTTTCACGGGCGACCGCCGCACAGAACGAAATCCCGTAGTCCGCGATTCCGGCAACGAGCTTTTCGTCGGTGGGCCGGGGATAATAGCTGTGCACGAAATAAAAGGCGCTGCCTTCGGGAATCCCGTCGAAGACGGGATGGCTCATGACGAACCGCACTTCGTTCCAGCCCATGTGAGGGATCTTGAGAAAGTCTCCGTCCCGGGATCGCAGATCCCCGGGAAAGCGGCGCACGGCGCCGGGCAGGATCTCGAGACACCGGGTGTTGTTGTTCTCCTCGCTGGTTTCGAAGAGCACCTGAAGACCGACGCAGATTCCCAGGACGGGTATGCCCGCACGGAGGCGCTCCCGGAGGAGAGCGTCGAGGCCGAGACGTTTGAGGTTCTCCATGGACTTGCCGGCCGCCCCGACTCCGGGGAAAATGATTCTTTCGGCACGCTCGATCTTCTGGCGTGAATCCGTGATCTCACATGGAAATCCCAGATATTTCAACGCACGTTCCACGCTGGTGAGGTTGCCGGCACGGTAGTCGAGGATCGCGATCAAGTGAAAAACTCCTTGTAAAATTTGGAAGAATCCGGTTGAAACCAGCTGAGGAATACTCATTTTTATGGGGCAGGTCAAGGAACAGGTTTGCGCCGGGCGAAAGTGACATCCCAGAATGAAACCGAAGGATATCGGTTGGGAGTCACTGTCGCCAATGGCTCATCCCTGACGGCCTGCCCACGAATCCGACCTTCACCGGCAGGGGGTCCATCGGGAGGAGACAAGATGGTGAGTATGTTTGAGTCACTTAAAAAGCAAAGGGAGCAGCTGCTGGAAGTTCAGGGCGACGATCATCTGAGTCGCCACACCAGCCTCCTTGAGATCGCGATCATCTCTCTGTACAACCGGCTGGCGAACCGGCTGGATACGGACCAGTTTCGATCGAGCGGGGCCGTGGTCGCCATCGGCAATTTCGGTCTCGGACTCATCGGCGTCCATCAACCGGTTCCCATCCTGTTTCTGGCCCGTGAGAGAGGCCTGTGGAGCGAGGGCCACCTCGACGAGATCCTGTCCCCTCTGAGAGATGCGGGCTGGACGGTGCGGGCGGTGGCGGGTACCCCCGGTGAGCTGATGGAGAAAGCGTCCTCGGATTTCAGCTTCCTGGTGAAGCTCATCGAGATGCGCTACATCTCCGGCAATCGCCAGCTGGTGGACGAGATGGACGAGCTCATCGAGGATCATACCGAAAGGCTCCAGAACGATCTTCTTGCACGTCTTCGTTCCGAGATGAGTGAACGTCGGTCCAGGCTGGATCGAACGGAAAGCTGGCTCGAGCCCGACCTGGAGGGAAACCCGGGAGGAGTTTCCGAGATCGAGGCCATCCGGGCTGCGTGCCGCATCGCATCGAACATTCGCACTTTCGAGGACGCCATCTTCAGGGGCTATCTGAGCCGCCAGGATGTCGAGCTCCTTCAGCAGGCCGAACACACCTACACGCTGCTCCTCAATATCCTCCAGTCCATCGAGGGCGATTCGGCGACAACCCTGCGCTTCGACACCCAGGAAATCCTTGCGGAAAGGCTCGGTTATTCGGGCCGCCCCGGCGGCCTGCCCGTTGAAGCTTTCATGCAGGGCACTTTCCAGCTTTTTCACGGGGTCTCCATCGTCGCACAGGATTTCTGGGATCGCCTGGAGGAGATCCGGCAGGAATCCATGTATCCCTCCCAGGAGGAATCCCGTCTGATCGAGGAAGGCGTCGTCCTGCGGGGGCGAAGGCTTTTCGTGCAGCCGGACCGATATCCGGCAACGGCCGCCAACCTGGTGCGCCTGTTCGTGCTCGCCGCCGAGCATGGGGCAACCTTCGCCAACATGACCCGTCAATGGATCATCCACCACCGCCATGTGCTGCACACCGAAGCCTCGGATCCCGGCCTGAAATCGGAGATCCTGCGGCTGATTCGCACGGAAAGTCCCGATCTCTCATCCCTGCGACGATTTTACGACCTGGGTCTTTTCGCCGCCATTGTGCCGGAAGTGGCCGCCGTCCACGGCCAGGTCCAGCACGATGCCTTTCATCTCTATCCCGTCCACGAGCATCATCTCAGAACCCTGCGGGTGCTGAAGGAAGTCTTCGCCGGCGGGCATGAGCAGGAGGGGCCGGAAATGACCGCCGTGGCCCGTCGCATCGAGGACCCCACCTGCCTGTATCTGTCGGCACTCCTCCACGACATCGGAAAAGGGGAGGGAAAGGACCACGCGCTGCGGGGAGGAGCCATGATCCCGGCCATCGCCCAGCGGCTCGGGCTGGCGCCGGACGAGTCGGATAAGCTCCAGTTCCTGGTGGCGCAGCACCTCCTCCTGGTGGACAGTGCTTCGCTGCGGGATCTCTCCGACGAGGAAATGCTGTCCCACTGCGCTCTGGTGGTCAGGACCCCCGATAACCTCGATCAGCTTCTCCTGCTCAGCTTCGCCGACATGGCGGCCACGGGACCCAAGGCGCTCCAGAAGTATCGCGATACGCCCGTGCTTGCCCTGCACGACAAGATTTACCATTTGCTGGAAAAGGGGGAGCCCAGCCCGCAGGTCATCGCCGAGAAGATCGCCCAGATTCGCGCCCAGGTGCAGCAGGGTGTCGCGGACCTGATGGGCCTGTCCCAGCTCGAGGAGCATTTCTCCGAACTGGATCCCCGCTATCTTCTGGCCATGTCTCCCGGTTCCATCGCGCGGCATCTGCGTCTGCAATGGCGGTTGCAGCACTCCGAGGAGAGCCTCGCGGCCGAGCTCCAGTCCGGCGACGGCAACGTGGAGATCACGGTGGTCAGCTGGGACACTCCGGGACTCCTGGCGCGCACGGCTGGAATTCTTAGCCTTCACGACATGAACATCCTGGGGGCTCAGGTGTTCACCATGGACAACGGCGTGGCTCTTTTACTGTTTCAGTGCCGCGTGCCCGAGGGTCTCTCGGTGGAGCGGGAATGGGTCGCGGTCCAGGAGGACATGCAGCGGCTGAGCCAGGGAAAGATGGCCCTGGATTATCGCATCGCCGCCCATGCGGCGAGTCGCCCACTGAGCCAGTCTCCCATGCGAATCACTCCCAGCAGGATCTTCATCGACAACGAATCGTCTTCCAAGTACACCATCCTGGAAGTCTACACCACGGACCGTATCGGACTCCTCTACAGCATAAGCCGAACACTCCTCGATCTGCAGATTCGAATCGCCATCGCCAAGATCACCACCAAGGTCGATCAGGTGGCCGACGTGTTCTACATTCGGGCTCATGACGGCAGGAAAGTCACGGAGCCCGAGCAGGTCGAGGAGATCAAGCACGCTCTGTGCTTCTGGCTGGATGGACCCGCGCGGGAATGCTAATAATACGATATGAGTCAATGAGAATCGCCGAAATTGAGAGGAATGGTCCCCTCGAGGCGCTGATGCCCACTGAATATCGAATGGAGAACGAAATGGATGCCGTGCTCATCGAGAAATCCCATCCCATGGCCTGGCTCACCTTGAATCGGCCCGAAAAGCGCAACGCTCTTGGACTGGATGTCATGAAGGAGATCATCGCCAAGCTGGATGAAGTTGCGGCCGATGCCGAAATCCGGGTCCTCGTCGTTCGGGCCAATGGTCCTGTGTTCAGTGCGGGACACGACATCAAGGAGATGGTGTCTCACAACAATGAAGCGGCCTACCTTCGCGAGGTCTTCTCCACCTGCAACCGGATGATGCTGGGGCTCCATCGGCTGCCGCAACCCGTCATCGCCCAGGTCCAGGGCATTGCCACGGCGGCGGGCTGTCAGCTCGTCGCGGCCTGCGATCTCGCCATCGCCGAGCCAGCCGCACGGTTCGCCACGCCGGGCGTGAAGATCGGCCTCTTCTGCACGACTCCCATGGTTCCCCTGGTCCGCGTCATCGGCCGTCGCCGAGCCATGGAGATGCTGCTCACCGGCCGTTTCATCTCGGCCGAGGAGGCCGAGCGGTTCGGCCTCGTCAACCGCATCGTCCCGGCCGACCAGCTGGCCCAGGCGGCGCGGGAGTGGGCTCTCGAAATCGCCCAGTACAGCGGTTACACGCTGGCCCTCGGCAAACGGGCCTTCTATGAGCAGGTCGATCTCTCCGAGGAGGCCGCCTACGGCTACGCCAAGGAGGTCATCGCCCTCAACTGCATGGCGGACGATGCCAGGGAAGGAATGACGGCGTTCGTCGAGAAGCGCCCGCCCCAGTGGGGACATCGATAGAGAGAGACGGCATGAGAGAGGCGCCACCATAGGCCGCACCACCGTGCCGTTGAGGTACGGATTTTCGTCGCTCGCTCATTCGGCAGAGACGAAGCTCCCGATCCTCAGGGAGGACAGCTCATTCGTTGAGAATCGCCGTCTTCGCCAAAGGCTGAGCAGACCCCCATGCCCCCTTGAGGCACCCGGGCCCGTGAAAAGCGGCTCCAAACAGGAATCAGGCAGCACTCGGTAGGGCCGGGTTGCGTCCCGGCCAACTCATACGGTAGTTGCGTCCCGGCCAACCCCTTCAACCAGGAACCGGTAATTTTTCGGGATCATCGTTGATTAGCGTGAGGGTGACTCCCTCTCCACCCTTCGGCTGACAGTTAGACACACTTGACCCCGTGGCTGATATGTGTCATAGTCGGGGC